>CAZIUI010000001.1:0-160596 GCA_964542585.1 uncultured Sphingobacteriales bacterium
CTATTAGTTTTGAGAAACAAATGTATTATAGTTGGGTTAATAAACATCAAGACTTCATGTTTTAATGAATTAAGGCGTATCAAATTGGGGATGCCTGGGATTGTGTAAGTTGGTGTTTGATTTGATTAAAACCATTCCCAAGGGGCTGAAGGGTATCGGTCGAAAGAAGAGAAGTTTTTATGCAGCCCAAAACACATAGCCCTTGAACATTATGAAAAAATGTGAATACTATCAATGTCCAGCCACCTACTGTAAAACCCATATTCATACTTCAGAATGATGCTGATAAAATTTGAAAGATTATAATTTCCACTTTTACGAATTAAGGGTAGCCTTAACCTGCAATGCGCGGGTTTAAAATCTTACAAAGGAAACCTGCCCGATAGCCACTCCTAACTTAATACAATTACAGGTATTTATAAAAAACCAGCAAATTAACATCATCAATCGCTAGAGGGGTTTTTGCAGGGATACCTTAAAGGTGGCTCCCTCCTCAACCGTTGATGAAACTTGAACATACCCTCCTAATCCTTTCAATAATTTTTCCACGGTAGCCAGGCCGATCCCGGTTCCACTTCCTCCATGACGATCCTTGTTACTGAGGACTTCAAACATCTGAAATATCTGCTCCTGATAAGCTTCACTTATTCCCGGGCCGTTATCCGTTACCCAAAAGTGGTACTGGTTGTCATCCTCCTCAAAGTCAAGCTTTATATTGATGGCGGATTTATCACAGTATTTAATAGCATTGGTCAGCAGGTTTAAGAGAATTTGCTTCAGGGCTGTTTTATTGGTATAAATCACATGGGAGTTTTCCGGGTAGTCAAATCGGGAAACCTCACTCATATCCAGTAAGCGCTTCAATTCTTCAAAAAAAGCCGGAAGTTGAATAGCTTCCGAACCTTCCTGTAAAGCCTTGTCATTCTTACTGTAAAGAAGAATACCCTGTACCAGGTTTTCAAGTTCCCGGCAAGCCTGCCCAAGCATCTGTAGCATTTCGGATCCCTGCTCATCGAGGTTTTCCTGCTGGGTCTGCATAAGGTAATCCGACAGCATCGACAAATTTTTCAGGGGCCCCTTGATGTCATGTGCCGCTCGATGAGCAAATTTTTCCAGTTCGGCATTGTTTTGCTCAAGCGCTTGATTAGCCTGGTTAAGCGCCTTTTTTTGCTTGTCCAATTCCATCTGGTTCACCACCTGGTTAGCAAGCGCTTCTAAAGATTGAACCTGTTCGCTGCTTAGCTTACCGGGCTTTTTATCGACAACGCATAAAGTTCCAACCCGGTACCCCTCAGGATTCTTCAAGGGAAAACCGGCATAAAAGACAATGTAAGGGTATCCGGTGACGTAGGGGTTGTCATGAAATCGATCGTCTTCCCGGGCATCCGGTACCATCATAAATTCCTCGGTACTGGCAACTAAATGCGCGCAAAATGAGTACTCCCGTGGTGTCTCATCTAATTGAAATCCCAGTTGAGAAACAAAGCATTGGCGTTCATCGGTTACCAGGCTTATAAATGCCACAGGCGTATTGCTCAGCTGGGCAGCTATCCGGATTAAATCATTGTAATGCTGGTCTGGTAAGCGGTAATTGATGGCATAATCGGCCAGCGCACTTACCCGCTCATGATCATCTGAAGGCGTTTGTGGCTTTTTCATTTACGCTAATTTTGGGAGATAGCGCTCCCACTATAACCCATTACAAAGAAACAATTCTCTAACTTTTTTTTAAGGCCCATTTAGTTTGCTGCATCACCCTATATGCGGAATCGGCTTTGGAAAAGTATTGGCGCATCCTTCATTAAAACCATGACCATACGCATAAAACGGGTTCAAAAACTTTATTCAATTGCTTTCCGGATAAAGGAAACCAGCTTGCGGCATCCAACCGGTTAAAAGCCCCGTAAAGGCCTGTGGCAATCCTTTCTAAACTTGCCATTAGCCATAATTGCTAATTAGTTAAGGCCTTATGGAAGGTGGAAGCTTAGTGCTTAGCCTTTGGTATAGGGTTCAAAAATCTTTAAACAACTACCAAAATTTATTAGCTTAGAAACTTAATTGATGTAGCCTTAAAAGACGTGATCCTATGCAAGAGCTGGAGTTAAAACTACTACCCCGTTATATAAAGCTGGTGGCTCTTAGTCTGCTGCCTGTTACTGCACTTATCCTTTTGGTCATGGGAAAGCTGGGATTAGGACAATTTGCCGGTGCTGAAGTTTTTACCGCGCTCAAAAGTATTGCTCTGTTGAGCGCTTTATTGTTTATAATGGCTAAAGACAAAGTCGAAAATTCGTTAACCAAGCAGCTCCGGCTTCATGCTATGGCAACCGCTTTTATGTTTGCAATAATGTACTTTAGTATTCAGCCTTTTATCAGGTTAGCTTTTGATGGAGTTTTCGCCTTCTGGAAAGATTTTGGAATTTTTCAGTTATTTCTTGTAATGATTTTCCTTTACCTCGGCATATTTTATTTCTCCAAATGGAAATACCGCATTTACTCCATACCTCGTAGGAGAAAGAATGGAGTTTAAGTTAACCGGGCCCAATTTTAGGTCAAGGATTGAACAAAATTAAGTTTGCTTCTAATTTTTAAATGCATTTCAGGCTGCTTTTGCCTAATAATAGTCACTACTAGCCAATTTGAGATTCTAAAGTTTCTTTCGGATAATCTTCTTGAAATCGCCTGAAATAGGCTTTCAGGTTACCATAAAGTTATAATTTGTCACCTGCCGGTCTGGCCGCAATCTTTTCATTTTTGACACTTCACTACAATTGTTCAACAAAGACCTTATTAACATCCCGGCCTTTTCCAGCCATAGAAATCTTGACATCCTGAGCCTTCAATACATTTAAGTAAGGCTTAATCGGGCATTTAGCACCTTGATCGGAGTTCATGCTTGCCCTTACCCCATGATGCTTGTTGACTTCTTCTATGATATGGCTGACCCATTCACTTTTCATCGTATGGCAAGAGCTTGCAAAGGAAAGCGGTAAGCGTTCCGCCAGGCACCTATTGTGCAGGAAACAAGGGCCAATTCCCGAATTAAAAGACACGGGCTAACATACCCGGTCAGTATAAAAAATCCCTCTCGGCTATGCGACCTGGGAGGGATTTATGTAATGGAGTTAGGTCCGGGGTACGCCGAAAAAGGTTAATCCACCTTTACAAACCGCTTATGAAGGCGTATATCTTCGTCTTGGAAGATCAGCACATACTGGCCGTCTGTCAGGTGCTGAACCGGGAGGTTTTGGATACTGCCGGGCTCTACCGCTTGCGAGGTGCGGTAGACTTCCTTGCCGTACATGTTACGGATGGTCACTTCAGCCGTCCCTTCTACCTGCCCGGCTAGCTGGTAGCGGAGGTTATCGGTGACCGGATTGGGGAAAAGCGTTAAGCTCGGGTTTCCGCTGTCAAATTCAGAAGCCTCGCGGTTGACCACGGTGATGTTGGTGTACTCGTAACTACCATCGAAATCCACCTGCTTGAGCCGGTAATAGCTGGTGCGGACGTTCCGGATGGCTGCATCCTTGAAGGTATAGGTCTGGGGCTCCGTGGTGGTGCCGTGGCCGTCAACCCGGCCGATGTTCTGCCATTGCTCAGCTACCCGCTTCTGCACCTGAAAGTGGCGGTTGTTGGTTTCAGAAGCCGTCTCCCATTTTAGTTTATTAAAGCCGTCCTTAGCCGTAGCTGTAAAGCTCGTTAGTTCTACCGGGAGGGTGCTGTTATTTGGCTCGTCATTGCCTAAGGTGATTTCATTATAGTTTAATTTGTTATTTCCACTCCCAAAATTTATACCATCAAATCTGATGTTATCATCAGCAAAAGTAGCAGAAGTGGCGCCATCTACATCTTCTTGAAAATTAGAACTTGATTCTCCTTCTACTATGTCAAAATCACTCACAGACCCAGACGATGACCCGGCCTGGGCCTCATCTGTGTTGAAAGTAAAATCAGGCTTTGCGTTGCCTAGTTGGTTATCATAATACCATACTCGGCCTAGTCTGTTATCAGTGTTATTATTGTTGTCTTCATAGTCACTTACAATACCAGTTCCACCATCATGACCAACTATTAAAAACCCATCCTTGTTAAATTTACTTTTACTTTCGAAAACTCTTAAGCCTTTGCTTACCGCATCGTTATCTGCCTCCCACACAGCTTCTACTTCAGTAGAATACTTTCCACCATCTAATTCAGTAGCATCGGTAATAACGGCTGAAGAACTCACAAAGCTGCCACTATTAACAGTTCCGTTATTAGAGCCTGCTTGATCTTCAGTATTACTACTATTGCCATTATTGTTATTCATGTTGTAGTAGTGCTCCAAATTGCTAACAGAGCTTACAGGCGTACTTCTGTGCTTGTACTCTTCGATTTCGGATTGGGTGCGAGCATCACTCCAGAATTTCAGCTCATCAAATTTTCCTAAGATGTTTTTATTAGTGTTACTGTTGTTTTTATCATAGGTTCCTAAGTTCAGCTGCTGTGAAGCACTGTAATTAATATTTGACGCATCGAAATTACTACCGGAAATATCCTTAGTACTAACGTCATCATCCACATACAACTTCAGTTTATCATTAGAGGCATCTAAGACAGCCACAATAAAATGCGGGACGTCATTTTGGATATCGGTAGTGGAATTGGTGATAGTTACAGTGTTGGTGCCGTCCGTTACCTTGAATTGAAGGTTATCACTACTGTTTTCAAAGATCATATAAGATTGCTCACTATTCCCCCACCTTGAAAATAACCCCACATCATTATTTGAGTTACTTCCATTATCATCAAACCAAAAAGATACGGTAAAGCTGCTTTGCTGCTCAAAACCGGCATCCGAGGAAAATTGGACATCATCGCTGGTTCCGGTAAGATCAATATCATCTCCTCGCACCTGACCCTGAACTGTGGTGGTCAAGTCCAAAAGCAAAATCATCATTATAAAGACCGGTAATTTTTGTAGCATATTTTGACTCTTTTAAAGATTAAGCAAAATTTTTATTTTAAAATAAATTTATAACTGAACAAACTTTAGCAATTAAAGTTTTTTAAACATTAAAAAAGTAAAAATATGCATCTATTTTTTATGATAAATGCCTAAAAATGAAGATTAAAATAGCTGTAATATCGTTAAAACCCTTTTTTTAATCGATTAAATTTTGTTTAAGGTTTTTTAAACAAATTTTGATCCTCCCTCTTTTCAATCCTATAACTGACAAGTATTCTTAAGGGTTTGCCGTTAATCTAGCCGCATATCAGGGAAGACATCCTTGCGGCTCCCCTGATAACATGAAGTTTGCCCTAAGGCAAGGCTTTTAGAAACCAATACCTGCGCTAAATAAATGGCCGGTAACAACCGCTAATGTTAAGAAGTAGGGTGATATCGGTTTTTATTAGGCTTTTAAATTGAATTCATGTAAAACTTGCCGGAGGTAGGGCGCGCTCGGGGGAGTGTTGGAGGAGATGGCCCTAGAGGTCCTTAGGATTAAGGCTGTTATTAGTCGATTTTGAAAAAATTGTAAAAATTCGGAAAAGCATTCGTGGCTTACCCTGTTTCCTGAAAGGGGTTGGCAATTTTTATAAAAACGTATACCAACCGATCTTGCATGTTCATCTACTCAAACTCCTCACAATCTTCGGAAGGCTCATAAACGCCACCGCCTTGTTGGTATACGATTTTAGCGCCCAGATGCGCGGTATAAGCCAAGTAGGCATTGCCTGCCAATAGCCCGATTACCAAAAGGGCATAAACGATGCTTTGAAAACGTTTCAGCCAAGTGGTGAACTGATTAATAAGCAATAGGAGAGAGAGCCCCGAAAAAATGTAAGCCACCGTATAGGACTTATGCTCATGCTCTTCTAATACGGTAGGGTCACATAGCGTGCGAACCACTTCGGAATCCGCCAGTGATCCGGTATAGATTGTCCCCCACGTTAAAGCAGAACCCCCGATGATCAACAGTTGGCCGGCTTTGGACAGGAAAGCTTTTTGGCTTTTCGGCAACAGGAATCCCAATAACCACAGCAGACTGCCAACTATCAACAAGGCTACGGTAAAATGGACGAACTGAGGGTGGAGGAGCTCAGTTCGCCACATCGAAGGAATTTCAGGCATGAATCAATCACCTTTTCATCGGCATTCCAGGGTTACTCTATGATCTTAACCTTCAAGGGATTCAGGCGTTTCCCCACTTTTTCTACTTTCACACTGACGTTCTGATCAGCCTTAAGCTTATCAAAAGGAACGGATTTCCCGTTTTGCATGAGTTGCGTGCTGTCGGTAAAATAGAGTTCCAGCTCTTTGTCCTTATGCTTAACGTAGATCTCATTTTCATCCGGTTTCACCTTCTTGATGGTTCCTTCATACGTTCCGCTTTCTACAATGTTGTTGCTTTCGCTACCGCCACCACAGCCTGCCAGAAAGCTTATGAAGCCAACAACCATGAAATAAAACAGTGCTTTTTTCATAACAGGGCGTTTTTTGGTGTTTAGGAATACAAATTTACAAGTCTGAGAAATACGAATTGAACGAGCACCTGCATGTAAAACAACCACGGAACCCATTATCGGGTATGCCTTGTAGAAACCAAATAATAGGCAATTCCTCTAAAGCAAAAGCACTTTAAGAGCATTTTAACAGGCTATCATGCGCTTTTAAAATTTCCGGTGATTTCAGTCCCGATCACTGCCGTTTGAACAAATATTTGCCATTCTGTAGCAAGTAAAATTCCTGGAAACGATCTTTTTCAGGCCTTTTAAATATCATTTCCAATCTGGCCTGGCGGAATTCAAAAGAGGTATCGGAGGTTGGCGTTAGCGGAAATTCCGGCTGCCCGGTAGCCTGGGCAAGCAGGGCGTCACCCTCCGCCCGGAGCTTGATGTCCAGGGGATGGTCATCACAGGCGTATTCTCCGGCCATTTTAGCAATCCGTTCGGGATTAAGGTTGATATTTCTGGTTTCCATCTCTGGGATTTTGTAATCCTTTTCAAATAAGATATTCAGGACGCCTATTCCTACTTTGTTAAAAGTGTAATTCAGGGCATTGGCTGTTACGGCAAATCCTACGCTATCATTTGGGAAATACCCAACCTGGGCGCGATAACCGTCAATGCCGCCAGTATGCCCATAGCTTTTACGGTTGCCGAAAGGCGCCTCTAACAGACCCAGGCCATACGGGTTTTTCGAGGTTACACCCTTTGTCATGGTGGTCATTTGATCCAAACGCTGGGAGTCCACCAATTGGCCATGGAAGAGGCCATGGATAAACTTTACCAGGTCAGCGGATGTGGAATACATACCCCCAGCCCCATACGAGGTTGAGGGATGGGTAGGGTCTTCGTGCTCCCAAGCATTGCCCTGCCATTCAAAGGATTGGGCTTCCTGCTTTTTTAGCTTCTGTTTGCCAAAATAAGTTCGTTTCAGGCCCAAAGGTTCAATGATGCGGGCTTTCAGGAGCTCGGGGTAGGATTTACCCGTAATTTCCTCTATGATGTAAGCCAATAGCACATAATTGGTGTTGCTGTACTGGAATTTCCCACCTGGCGAAAATTCTGTTTTCAAATCCCGGAAATAAGCAAGCATTTCTTCTTTGGTCCGCTTACTGTGGCTCCAGCTTTGGTAGGCCGAATCATTGGTGTAGTTGTGCAACCCACTACGGTGCCGCAGCATGTTTTCCATAGTTATGGAATCCGCATTGGGCATGTCAGGGTAGAATTCAGCGAGCGAGGTGGTAAGGCTTACCTTGTTATCCTCCGCTAGCTGCATAAAAAGGGTAGCAGTAAAGGTTTTGGTTATGGATCCGATGTTATAGGCCGTCTGGTGAGTAGCCGGAATGGTGTCCCCATCCTTGATAGCAGCATAACCGTAAGCTTTATTATGCACAAACTCGCCTTTTTTAGAAGCGGCAACAGCTCCTAACATTTTATTGTTATCAACTAATTTTTGAAAGAGCGTATCCATTTTAGGAATGGCGGCCTGCTTAACCACTAATGAAGTTTGTTGTTCCCTGGAATTATTATCAGTATTACAAGCGGTAGCCGCTAACAGGCTTATTGCGAGCAAAAAGGGGATAAGTTTAACCATTATGAGGTTTTTAAGTCTTTGGTCAAATATAGGTATTACTAAAAAAGGATAATAGAAAGTTTATGGATAGGCTAGCTGCCTTGGTAGGTAGATTGAAAAGTTTCTACGATGCGTTTTTGGACCTGTTAGAATTAAAGTTGGCTCACTGCTAATACCAATGATGAAATGAAGAAACCAATTATCAAGCTTGAGCATTGGAGATACTGGGTGTGGTTGCAGTTAGGTGTGTATAGTTAAGAATTATGACCAATTGGCCCGAACTTAAAAGATCAATAATTGATAAGTTTAATAAACGAGAGTTGAACCATTGACATTAACGCTTGTGCAAAGGGTGTCGCCCCCTTTTTTTTATTTGCTTTTAAGCGCTTATTAAAACTATCAGATCACTTCCGCCACACCTTGGCAGTAAGGGAAATACAGGCAATGTAATTTTTATCCTTCCCAATACAAGACGGCCCCATCAATAGCGGTCGGCATGCAAGCATTGGTTTTTCCTTTGATAGCAATCCAAGGCTACCGGTCAATCCTCGAACTTTTACGATTAATAACCTAAATTTTATTTTCATATACTCCCATACAACTACACAATAGGGCCATGAGAAGGATTCTCCACAAAGAACAGTGCAAGTGCATCAATTCCTAGGTGCCTGAGGTATTTTTTTGATCACTGTTCTGCTCCTCTAAATGCTGAAGCTTCTTAATAAGTTCATCAAGGTATGCACGGACGGTTGGGTAACTTTGGTTCATTTGCTGAGCCATGGCTTTAAGGCTCCCACTATGCAGAATAAATTCTTTGATGAACGCTTGTTCTTCACCGGTAAGCCGAGCCAAGAAAGGCAATTTAAAATTGCCGAAAACTTCCGTTTCGCACGAGGGGCAGTGCAATTGATCTACCTGAAACTCCTGATGACAGCTTGGACACTGATGCGGTAACTGGTTTTCTGCTAACTTAGACAAATCAATTATTTTGCGCAAATATGTCAATAAAATTTTATTTTTCAACAAAAAATCTAAATTTTCTTAAAATTTTATAAAGAAGGTGGATTGGTTTTCGCTTTATTTGAAAGGCTGACGACTTATGCTAGTCTTGAAAGTATGAAAATAAATTCATTTTTGCATGGTATACGTTTTTTATTTAGTTCATTGAAAGCGAAGGGAATGGCAAACTTTAGAAGATGAGAATTTATAAATAAATAAAAAATTTTATTATTTAAAATCTTTAGATTAATTTTAATATAATAAAATATCTTAAAACGGTGAATATGGTTGTTTATCACTGGGCCATTTTTATAAAAATATGAGAGAGGTAGGCGTATAAACTATCATTTACAAACTTTTTACAGGGTCAAGTAGGATCCGGATTTACCTCTTACGCTTTTGGCAAAACTATATCAAAATCAGCTTAAAGCCCTTTTATAAAATGCTCCGAAAAATACTAGCTTGGGAGTGAAAGCCATACAAACCAAGGGTTCACTTTTCAAGTTTAAACTTATAACCCTAATCACGTAAAGTGGATTTTTTTGATTCGATTTGGAAGCGTCATCAATTAACCCACTCCGCGCTATTTTTCGGGTGGTAACTGCCCTTACTTTCTATGCCCTGAATGGCCTTAATTCCATACCATGATTATTTCCTAGCCGTCAGTGAACTGCCATTTGTTAGGTTTGCTAAATATCCGGAAAGTATTGTAAGAGAAGCCACACTAGTAGCTAAACACACTTATTTAAATGAATTATTGCGTACCATATTTGGATGTTTTACTTTCTTAGAATTTTTGAATTAAGGGTGAGCCAATTAGTGGTTTGCGCTAATTTAGTCCGAATTCCAAAATTTAACTATACTTAATAGTGCCTATTTAAGTTGGTTACGCTTATACGCAGACTAGTTTTTATCCCAGGCCTTATGAAATGTGCTCTTTATTAAATCAACCCTCTGGCTTTCAACGTTAAGTAAGTGTTGATGGTGTTCAAAGTAAGCCCTTGTGGTGTTGTGTATACTGTTTGAATACCATGCTTACCCAGCTCATGAACCATTTCCTTCTTTTCGTCCACAAAAGTACTGGCAATGGTCCGTGTGTAAATTTCTTCCATATCTGACGCTGCGCCATTCGCATAAGCCTCCAATTCCTCGTTTTTAAATATAACGGTGATCAATAGGTGCGCTTGATTAATTTTTCGCAACACTGGCAGTGCCCGCTCAAAAGCATGGCGGCTTTCAAAATTGGTAAAAAGCATCACCAAGCTACGGCCCTGCACGCGTCTGCGTAGGAATTGGTAGAGGTGCTCAAAATGGGATTCCTTATCAGTAACTTCCATTTGGTATAAGGTATCAAGACAAGCCTGTAGTTGGGATGGATGGTTCTCGGCCTTTACAAAATGGCTGGGATAGTCAGCAAAATTGATGAGCCCTGCTTTATCGTACCGGCTCAAGGCAATGTTGCTAAAAGCCAAAGCACTGTTGATCGCATAATCCAACAGCGTCATGCCGCCAAAAGGCATTTTCATGTTCCGGCTGCTATCTAGTAAGGTGTAGATCTGCTGGGAGCGCTCATCCTGGTACTGGTTCACCATCAGGGCGTGCTTCCGGCCTGTGGCCTTCCAATTGATACTGCGGTAATCATCGCCTTGAACGTAAGGCTTGATCTGCTCAAATTCGTGTTGATGCCCGATCCGGCGAAGCTGCTTAACTCCGTGAAAGCGTGAGATTCTTGAAATTGCTTTGATTTCATACGCTCTCATTTCCTTAATGGAAGGATAAACTTTCAGCGTTTGTGAATGATCGTACGGAATATGCCTTTCAGCTAATCCCAAGGGGGATTGGCAAAAAATACGGGTAGCTCCAAAAACATAATTACCCCTGCTAAAAGGGGTGACTTCATAATCCAATTCACAAGTTTTACGGGGTTCCAGTACCTCTTTCATTCTGAAATCACGGATCTGAAGTTGTTCGGGAAGTTCATCAATAATGGTCAGGCTAAGTTTTACATCTGTTTCATTCCGTACCTGGAGGTGTACTCCATTGGACCACCCTAGCGATAGCAAGCCTGGTAACTCCCTGCTACAATGGATTTGCATATTCCGATTGAATAAAAAAACCGCATCCCCGATGGTCGCTATAAGGCCTAATCCCAAGCAAGCCTGCACCAATGGCAGCATGATAGGCAGGGCATAGGTGAAAGCAAAAGCAGCCACTAAGGCCCCCGCCATCCAGAAAAAGCGGTTCGTCAGGTACAGGTGCTTAAAAAACCAGCTCATCGGGGTACTTCAATTTGTTCCAGAATCTCTCGGATGACATCATCCGGTTGGAAACCTTCCATTTCTTTTTCGGGGGCCAGAATAATGCGGTGATTCAGAACGTGGTAGGCTACAAACTGGACGTCTTCCGGAATAACAAAATTTCTCCCGTAGATAGCAGCTATGGCTTTTGCGGTTTTCATGATAGCAAGCGTTGCCCGCGGTGAGGCTCCCAGAAAAAGGTCACCATTATTACGGGTGTCATGGGTGATAGTAGCAATGTAATGGACCAGGTCATCACTAATGTGCACTTGCTGAATGGTTTCCTGAAACTCCCCTAATTGTTCTTGGCTTAGCACATTATTGACTTCTTTAGCAGCATTTTGTTTAAAGTCGGCTTTAAACCGGTTCACGATGTTGACCTCTTCCTGATAACTGGGATAGGTGAGTTGAATCCGGAATAGGAAACGGTCAAGCTGAGCTTCGGGAAGTTTATATGTGCCTTCCTGCTCAATAGGGTTCTGGGTAGCTACCACGAAAAAAGGAAAATCCATGTCCAGGGTGTGGCCTTCAATGGAAGCCTGCTTTTCTTCCATTACTTCAAAAAGGGCTGCCTGCGTTTTGGCCGGTGAGCGATTAACCTCATCGATCAGCACAATATTGGAGAAAATGGGCCCCTTATGGAATTCAAATTCCGAGTTCTTCATGTTGTAGATGTTTGTACCCAGGACGTCTGATGGCATAAGGTCCGGCGTAAACTGGATACGGGAAAAATCCACTGAAAGGGTTCGTGCCAGCATGCGAGCAGTCAGGGTTTTAGCAATGCCTGGCACCCCTTCAATTAGGGTGTGTCCGCCGGTTAACATACCTGCCAACAGCAGGTCTACCATTGCTTCCTGCCCTACCACCACCTTGCTGATCTCGGATTTGATCTGGTTGACCGTTTCTTCAAGGCGAGTTAATGCTTCTTCATTATCAGTGTAAATATTGTTGAGTTCGTCTTCTTCTTCTGTCATAACCTTATTTTGATTTTTTGAAAAAATTATGAATCATAGCGTAAAAATTTCGAAGATCAGCCTCGGTTTCCTCTTGATTGGATGACCGCTGGATCTCATGGTATTTTGTAAAGATATTCCGCACAAGCTGGGGGTCCAGGCCTGCCAGGCGGCCGGTATTGATGGCTAGCTGCTCTTCATCAGTCCTGGTGTTGAGTTTATAGTGATCCCGTAAATAGCTCTGGAATATCCCCATTAGCTTAGCAGAAACGCCCTTCACGTCTTGCTGCTGCTGGTGTATACGCCCTATTGACTTGACAAATGCCATGGTCTCGTTCTTATATCCGGGGCGTACGGGTATTATTTGCTGTCGCCTTTTAGCCCGGAATAGGAGGTAAAAGAGCACCGTTAACAGCCCCCAATACCAAGCCCAGCGAAGGGATTTCTGACGCAGGATAAATTGAAGCGGTGATTCCCCAAAACGCTCTTTATCGGGCGGTTTTGATTCCGGACGGGGTTCAAAGGCATCAAATAGTAGCGGCTTCTTGTCCAGTACTGCAAAAACTTCCTGTGCGTAAGTAAAACCCTTTTTGCGATTGATATGGTAATTCGTTAAGGCAATAGGACTAAAGTGGAAGAAAAACGACCCTTCACCAAATTGAACCTTTAAAAAATTAGGGTGCGTTTTGTTAATACTGCCTAGGTATGTTATACGGTTTTTGGCAGTGATATCCTTCAGGCTATCAAGGTATGGCCAGTGGAGTTTGGATTTAGCATACCGCTTTTGGTGGTAAAAATTCACATCTAGCGAATCATTTAAAAGTGGTTGGAGGATGCGCATTTGAACCCCCGTATCATCATAATGTGAAAAATCAGCAATAGGGTATTGAGTTGAGTCGGATTCGCGCCACTGCCACTCGTAATAATACTCCTTATTCCCGGGATCCAATACACGACCAAGGAGCCTTTTAGGAATTGCTGACGTGGCTATAAAAGCTTGATTCCCTTCAAATACATGCTGAACCAGCTGCTTGATGGATGCTTGATCAAATCTCGCATGTTGATGGATTCGCACGTAATTAAATGAATCGGATCTATCCTTGATGGCATGTTTGAGGGGTTTATCAGTGACGGTAAGCGCTTGATCCTTGTGCAGATCAGCCAGTAAGGTTTTGATGAATTGGGTTCCGTAGGGCTCTTCCGAATGATGATCATAGGTCAACCGCCAATCATGGCCACGGTTAAGGTAGAGGTAGTAAAAGAGTCCTGCCAATAGGACAAAGCTCACAGTCCCAATGATAGCTAGCCTTTTACGCATGGAGCTTCATGTTTAACTGCTGAGCTAATTCAGCAAACTGGTCCTGGTAGTTTTTGAACTGCTGATAATCCAATGTCAGGGTGCCATACCACACTTTTTCAAACGTGCGGGTGGCTTTTTTAAAAGGCTCAAACTGGGGTTGCCCATTTAATTCCTGTAAGTACGCGCGGTTTGTTTTATCCTTTTGCCATTGTATCAATCCTGCATCCACTAAGCCTTTAATGATCATGAGGTAATAGATCCGTAATGCCGCATCATATTGGTTATGGGCCATGACTTGTTGTAGTTGCCCTTCAAGGTCATAAATGGGCTCATCCTCATCCGGGATATAGGCGGAGTAGTGGTGAGCTTGGTTGACTTGATGTTTTGCCCGCAGGCCGATCCATTCGGGTCGAATCAGCTTATAGATCACATAGCCAATCAACAGTACCACAGCCGCTATAAGCCCGTATTTGAAAGCTTTGGTTGAGGCTATACCCCAAAAATAGGGGAAGTTCCAATCCGTATATTCTTGTTGTTTTGGTGCTTCTTCTTGCTTTGGTGTTTCTTCGGTTTGGTAGGATACATCCTTGGTTAATTCTTCCCATTTAGCCTTGTCCAGGAGTTGTGTGGTATCTGCCTGCGTTTGCGCTAAGCTGGTATTGACTGATAAGCTTGCGAAAGCCCATACCCCTAAAAGGGCAAGTATTTTTGGTTTGCCAAGCCAGGTCAACATCAGGCTTTCATCCTTTGAATACGGTTCAGCAGATCAGGGGCATCGGATGCCTCTTTTAAGGAGCTGGCTAATAGGCCACTTCCTATCCAGGCCAGCACCATGGCCAGGTTAAAAACCAGGATCCTTGTAAATAGGAGGATCATATCCATCAAGGCTGATCCCCAGTAAGCACCTTCGGGGATGTTCCAGGCGATGAATTCTGCATAAAAATAAGCTAAAGTGGTGTTGAGCAAGAAATAGCTGAGGCTCCCAATAAATAGGAGGATCAGGAAGAATTGAAGGGTTATGGATTTTCCATTGGCAATGTAGCCAAAGCCCTGGCTTAAACCGTAAATGGCATCTTCCTGGTCATGTAACCCGGTAAAAAGACAAACTCCTACGGGTATTATACTTAACAAAAACAGTACATAGCCCCAACCAGATGAGATCAAAAGGAGGCTTAAGCTTAGAGCAATTAGCACAAAATAGCCCAAAAAGTGACGCTTCCCGGTCTTGATCAAACCTACTGAATAGCCTTGATTGGTTTTAGAGATAAAGGATTGCTGAAGATAACTCTGTGTCAACCAAGCTAAAACTACGATGCCAAATCCTATTATCAGTAAAAAAGATGGCTGCTGCAGGTTACCCAAGTACCAAAGGCTATACGCTTCATCAATGAAAGCACCGGAGTTGGCTAAGGGATGCCATATAAATCGAATGATCAATACTTGAAGGATGGCAATTACGACCGTTAGCCTAAAAAAGAAACGGCTATTTTGCCTCATGTACTGAATGGCGTCATTGGAAACCTGACCAGCCGATTTTATGCGGTAGAAAACTAATTGAAAAGGGTTTTGCGAGGGTATTTGATAACCTGTTGGAATTTTAGGTAAGCCCCTGCTTAAGGCTACCTTCCTTGGATACCATACAAAGTAGGTTAGGACAAAGGCGAGGGACGCCAAAATGGTGCTTAAAAGTACAAAGTCCGGTAAACCGGTAAACCTTGTTATAAAACCTTCAATAAAAGCTGCCATGATGAAAAGCGGGATTGTACCCAGGAAGATCTTCAAACCTCGCAATGCCGTAATTCGGAAAGCCTGTAACCGGTTATAGGTCCCCGGAAAGATTAAGCCCTGGCTCATCACCAATCCTGCAGCACCGGCAATAATGATAGCCGAAATTTCTAAAGTCCCGTGCTGCCAGATAGTCAGGAAAGATGCTTTGAATAGGCCCTTTTCCACAAAAAAATATTGAAAGGTTCCCACCATGATGCCATTGCTAAGGAGTAAACCGATACAGGCAACTCCGAACAAAGCACCTGAGACAAAAGTCAGAAGGGCTACTTTAAGGTTGTTAAGCGTGATACTTAAGAACATGGAAGTGGGCTGCCCTTCCTTGTATACTTTCATCGGCTCCCCACTTTCAATGTTTTCTTCTGTCATGGATACATAGGCGTCACCCAGTATAACCCTGGCAAAATCCGAATCCTGACTGTAAGAGAAGATACCAATGATCATGGCTAGGGTAAAGGTCAGGAAGGAAATAAGAAAAGCAGTTCGGCTTTGGTAAATGGTGAGGGGCAACTCTTCCGTCCAGAATTGCCGAAAAGGACTTTTACGTTTACTTTTAGATTGCTGAAACTGCCCGTATAATTGCCTTGCCAGTTGGTTCAGGTAAACGCGAATAAGGCGATTGGGATAAAAGGTACGGGCAAAAGCCAAGTCATCCGTAACTTGTATGAAAACCTGGCTCAAACGGCCAGGATCGGGTTTTTTTTGCTGCAGCAGGTTTTCGCATTCCTCCCAATTTTGCTTGTTTTGGTGGATAAATCGGTTTTCCCGCATGCGATTATCAGATTTGATTGCTAAATTACATCAAACCTTGACGGTTAAAAAATTCCATTGGTTGGGTTGGGAATGGCTAATACTGGCTGACGCCTATTATTATTAAAGTTGCTTGTTATGAAAACTGTCGATATCAATACAGCCCAGAATGTGACCATTACCTATGATTTAGCGGTTCTATGGCAACGGATTTTAGCCTTTATACTGGATTTTTTTATTGTGTTTGTTTCAGCCTGGCTTGCGGCTTTTTTGCTTTATGGGATCTTTTGGTTGGTGATATTTATCCTGGTTTTAAGTTTAGGACCACCTTCAATAATGTCCTTGTTGAGGGGAGGTTTTCCGTTTATATTCATTGCTTATTTTACGATAACAACCCTTAAGCTGCAAGGCCAAACCCTGGGGAAACGGGTCATGAACCTGAAAGTGATGAAGTACAACGGACAAGCTTTGCAGCCGGGTGACGCCCTGTTAAGGGATCTGTTTCTTTTCCTAGAGGCGCTTATGACATTGGGAACTTTGGGTTCCCTGATTATTGGAGCAACCGACCGGAATCAACGCCTTGGTGATATCTTGGCTAATACCGTAGTGGCAAAAAAACAAAACGTTTACCGTGTTACCCTGAAAGGGCTTTTAGCCCGAAAAACGTCTGCAGATTACCAAGCGGTATTTCCCGAAGTGGTGCGCTTGCCCGAGAATGATTTATTGATGGTAAACGAGGCCCTTGAACGCGCACGAAATTATCCTTCGGATGCCCACTTGGAGGCTTTGGAAGAACTGGCGGGCTTAATCGAGGAAAAACTTAAAATTGACAGAGGCGCACAAGCAGCGAAGACCTTTCTTCAACAGTTATCGCGTGATTACGTGGTCATGACCCGTTAAGCAATCATTAACAGCCCATCCTGGCCACCATCGCCCCCTGAGGCCAATAAACAATGGTAACGTGCTACCCCGCAAGTAGCATGGTCTACCAATTTTGCAAGGCAGTCAGAACCATCAGCATAACAATCATAAAGCATCCTTAATAATTCCGATGACCCGGCCTTACTTGGCGGTATAGTCAAATCAATGATGATTTTTGAAGTCTTTTGTGATACCTCGAATCCCCTCTTCAAAAAATTCTGGACCGTTACCTGCTCATTTGCGGGATCTGATAGCTTATGATGGCCTTCTCTATTTCAAAAGAAAATTCAAAATCCGCGTAGTATTACAAGCCTTGAAATAAGCAGTTGCTTTTAATTGCGGATCATGGGTGTCAAGCATTATGGTGCACGCTCATTAGTTTGGGCCAGTTGATATTCCTGTTTTCTACGCTTATTCCAATGGTGTAAAAATCAAAACTGCCTTGTAACAGGGAAAACCGTTAGACAAAATAAAAATATCTACCAGTTTGAAGATATTTTTCGCTGACGGTCGTTGTACCATGTTGCTTAACCTGTATGGTGGCATCCAGATCTGTGATTTGGTAATCCCTTCCCTCAACTGTCATCCATGGAGAAATAATAGCGATAAAGTCAATTAGCAGGCAAAAGATTTTTTATGCAGTTTTATTAAGGCCGGAAACCAGGCAGATAAAGGAGTTGAACATTGGGGTCAGCATTATTTCATGGCGAATCCTGAACCTCAATTCCGGGAATTATGGTAGAAATGGTATTGATGGCTAGTGCTATATAGCTGTAAGCTTATTTATTTAGCGGTTAGGCTATGAAAAATGATAACTTAGGTTATTTCAGGTTTTGCTGAAGTGGTTCCCTTCGAATCTTTCATTGCGAGTCATATCCTTTATAGAAAAATAAAGAGAAGCATTTTTTGTTAGTAACATTCCTAGTCAACCATCCCATGAAGTTGCCTTTTTACTACTCATAAGTTCAAATAATCTTAAAAGGACTTGTTAATACCAAGAGACAACCCCCAATGCAAGGCTCTTCTTTTTGGAAGGACCCCGCTCTTGATATTAGAAAAAGCCTGACCTTCCAAGTTAGGGGCTGCTGTTATCGTCCATTGATCTGATAACTTATAGCCAATACCCGCCTTTATCCGGTAACGAAGGTTTAAGCCTTCAACGGCATCCTGCTTAACTGATAGTAGCCTTTTTCCTTTACGGTTTGGTTCACTAAGTTTTACCTGACGGGCATTCAGACTGAACAAATAAGTAAGGCGAACCCCACCTTCAATAAACAATTCCCAATGCTGATTACTGCTCACCTTGTAGCGCAAGCCGACAGGCAGGCTAAAACGGTGATATTGGTTAAGATGCGTTTGCGTTTTTCCCTGGAAAGTGGTATCAATTTGTGGAGGTGTAATTTGATTGATAATCGTATCCCCGGGACTTAAAACCGTGGTGTCCAATTGAGCAGGCGTTACGGTGTCAATGGTCATTTCCTGGTAATCATGGTTAAATTGCTGCTGCTGGTATTCGTAACCCAACCCAGCTGTTAAGCTTAAGGCTTGGTTGAGCTTATAGTGAATTTGGGCACCTATTCTAAACCCTTTCCCATTAGCTTCTGCTGAACCGGCTTTTTCCAGTGAGGCACCGTTAAATTCTTCCTTGTTTTGATACTGGAATTGGCTTACAAAAGGTGTTGCTTTAAACCCTACCATCCAGCGGTTTTTAATGGAATCTTTCACCTTTACATCAGGCTCTGATTGGAATGAATCCGCAAGCTGCTCGCTTTTAACCGTTGGCATAGGTCCGGGATTTTGCCCCAGCTTAATGGGGTTTAAATGGGCGCTTATTAAAGGATAGCTTTGAAGTTGGCGTTTAATCGAAGGTCGCTTATCGGTTGATGAGGATCTACGGTAGGCCTGTTCATCCTGTGATTTAGTTGTCTCCGCTACGGATCTATTCTGAGCAGGTCCGCTTTTGTTTGCCCTCATATTACTTTCAGATTGATGGGGGGTGTTATCTTGACTATCAGCTTTATCAGCTCCTGAATTTTTACTTGCTATCGCATACTCAAGTATCTCCCTTAAGTATGGTAAGCTCGGTTTATTTTGCCCCCTTGCTAGGTCACGATTGTGAAAGGAATCAGTTGATTTTGCGGAAGTATTAGCATCCTGCTTTGAAGATGATAAAGGATGGTTAAAGTCTGTATTGATCAGGATGGTGATAAGGCCAGTGATACCTAAAAGTAGAACCGGAATTACCAATCCCAGAAAATACCTCCGCCTCCGCCTGGCCTTGATCCGACTTTGGATGCCTTCCCAGGTTCCGCGGGGAGGCTGCTTTTGATGCCCCTCGAACCGCCTTTTTATGGATTCTTCATCTAATCTCATGAGGTCTGATTTATCAACGCTGGATTGCGTGCTTTGACTTTTTCCTGCAGTAGCTTTTTAGCCCGTGCGTATTGTGATTTTGATGCCCCGGTGGAGATATTGAGTTCCTCAGCGATTTCAGGGTGGGAATACCCTTCTATGGCGTACAGGTTAAAGATCAAGCGGTAGCCCTCTGGTAATGTTTGAATGATTTCAAGTAGTTCGTCTGTGGAAAGTTGGGCTGTGATCGTTTCAGCTTCTCCGATGTCATATTGTTCATTTAGATTCATTTCAAAGCCCTGATGGGTTTGCTTTTTCCGGAAGGTGTCTAGGGCCGTGTTGACCATGATACCCCGTATCCAGCTTTCTAATTGGTCTGGTTTTTTCAGCTTTTGCAAATTGTTAAAAACTTTGATAAAACCCTCTTGCAGGATATCCGCTGCTTCTGCATCGTTAGCGCAATACCGGGCACAAATGCTCATCATTTTTGGAGCATAGCGCTCGTAGAGTAGTTTTTGACTTTTTGGATGTCCTTTCAGGCACCCTTTCACGAGGCTTTGCAGATCAGCCATTGGTTTTCCTCATAACCTTGTATATCAATCTATGATCAAATACGAGGTAGTAAGTTAAAGTAAAATAGGCGAGAATTCTCAAATGCAGATATCCTCGCCTATTTTTTGGTTACTTATGGCACTTCCTGGTCACCGTTTTGATGTCGAATTTAACCGATCCTTTGACTTTGGGAACGGTCACAAACTTACTGGGCTGATTGATAGCACTAATACCTACGCAACCTTGACCAGGCTGACGGTGCTCAAGAGTTACTGCAAGATTTTTATTCTTTTTGCAAACATCGGTTACAGCTAAGCGATAACCGCCCCGATTTTTCTCCCCTTGAAAAAGTGCCAGGACCATTTGTTGTTGGAAGTCTACTTTTGGTTTTGATCCATTGGTATTCCTGTGATGAACCTTCTGCCATAGCTTATCAAAAGCGTTTTGAGTTCGAATAACTTTTTCCTGGGCTTGTTTGATGCCGCTGAATTGATTTTTGTAGATCTCATGGTAAGGGAGCTGTTTACAGGGCTTTGCAGGTGGGTTGTTCGAACATTTTCCGCAGGTTTTCTGAGAAGCTTCATTAAAACTAACATTCAAATTTTTGTAAGCTTTGGGTAAGGCAGAACGTTTTACTTTCACTAAGTGATAGGGGTTTAACTGAACATTTTGAACAGCGCATCCACTTTTGGGGGTGGTATTCTGGATCTTAACGGTTAGCTGATTTTGATTACCACACAATTCCTGGATGCTAATGCAAAATCCACTGCTAGGCTTAGGGCCTTGGAAAGCTCCGATCACTATGTAATGCTTGAAATTTACCTGTGGAGCAGATTGGGGTAAGTTCAGCTTGCCCCATACCGCTTGCAATTGTTGGTTATTCACAATAACACGGTTTTGATCGGTGCTGTAGCTACTACGTTGTCCTTTTTTAAAGGTTTTCCAGGAGACCATGTTACCCGAACATTGGCTCTTAGAGCTGACATTACCCGATTGCGGTTCAGGTTTTGGTGTTAAGGGGCTGTTTTCGTGACATCCCATCAACAAAAAGCCGCTGACGATGACGGCTAGTGGTGCCATTAGCACTTTCGGTTTACACGAATGCTTTGCAAAAATCATAGGGTTTTATTTTAGGAGTTCACCCTTTAGTCGCAACTCATTCGGGAATGGTTGCACGATGGGTTCATCAACTTGGCATAGAAGCCTGTAAATCCCCTTATTTTTGTGTGTATGGATGAAGGCAAAGTTGGAATAGTAGTAATCGGTGGCGGAGCTGCTGGTTTTTTTGCAGCCATTCATGCCGCCGAGCGCACCAAAAGGGCTGTGGTGATATTAGAGCAATCCGGCAAGCTTTTGAGTAAGGTAAAAATCAGTGGTGGCGGACGCTGTAATGTTACCCATGCTTGCTATCATCCATCACAGTTGGTCAAACATTATCCACGAGGCGGCAAGAAGCTTTACAAACCTTTTCAAGCCTGGGCTACCCAGGATACGATTGACTGGTTCGAATCCCGTGGCGTTTCCATTAAGACTGAGCCCGATGGCCGCATGTTTCCGACCACTGACGATGCCCAGACCGTAATTGACACCTTAGTGGAGGCGGCCAAAGAGCGAGGCTGTACGATTCGAACCAAATCAAGGGTTGAGGCAATTAAACCAAATGATGAAGGTTACCAGCTTACCTTGAATGGCGGAGAAACCCTTTACACCGAGCAGGTAGTGGTAGCCTCCGGCGGAAGTCCGAATGACAAAGGTTATAAGTGGCTGGAATACCTGGGATTGCCGGTGGTCAAGCCCTTTCCCTCATTGTTCACCTTTAATGTTCCGGACTCCGGCTTAACGCATTTGCAGGGGCTATCAGTCCAGCGTGGCTGGGTGCAATTAGCCGGAACCAAGCACTGGCAGGAGGGACCGGTTCTTATTACGCACTGGGGCTTCAGCGGCCCGGCTGTGATTAAGCTTTCGGCCTTTGCCGCAGAGTATCTTAATAAGCAGGCATACCAATTTCCCTTCCTTATCAATTGGGCTGGTAAGAAGCCGGAAACCGTCCTGGAAGAGCTAAAAATGCTAATTCATGCCCATCCAAAAAAGCTCGTAAAAAGCAATTCACAATTTGCCATTCCGAAGAGACTTTGGGCTGCCTTTTGTGATAAGGCTGGCATAGATGCTCAAACCAGGTTTGGTGATTTGAGTAAAAATAAACGGAACGGTTTAATGGAAACACTGGTGCGTGATCCCTACTACGCTAAGGGCAAAAGTACCTACAAAGAGGAATTCGTTACAGCTGGAGGCGTAGATTTAAAAGCGGTAAACCTTGAAACCTTTGAGGCTAAGCAGTATCCAGGCCTTTATTTAACTGGGGAAGTACTGAATGTAGATGGGGTTACAGGTGGTTTTAACTTTCAGCATGCTTGGACCAGCGGGTATATAGCGGGCAAAGCAGCTGGTAAGAAAGCAAAAATATCTGAGGTCCAAAACCAAGCAAATGCCTTGAAAGCGTAGCCGTTTTGTTAGGTGTCACCGGTAGGTTATGCCTACCTAACGAATCTAAATAGCTTACATGCAACCCTTTGCCTTACATATGCGACTAAGCATAAGTACCCTTCGATTACCATTTTTGAACAATCCATTCTAAACCTGCCTTTATGATGCGCTTTAGTTTTTGTCTTATCCTTTTAATGCTTGGTTTCATAGCTTGTGATGAAGATAAAGCTATTCCTCCTGCCAAGTCGCAACCTTCGCCCTTACAGGATACCGCTCTAATATTTGGCACATACTACGGATTCTGCTTTCCTCCGGACTCCTGCGTCCATATTTATAAATTGGCTGATGGCAGGGTTTATAAGGACACAACTCATCATTACCCTCATGATACTAGTTCCTACAGGTTTTTAGCAATTGACACGCCTCATTACCAAAAGGTAAGAGAACTAAAAAAAGCCTTTCCCCGAAGGCTTATTACGGATACGGCTACCAAGCTGGGATGTCCGGATTGCCGTGATCAAGGAGGATATTATGTAGCCTTGAAAACTGATAAGTATGAAAAAAGATGGCTGATTGATACGGATCTTGATGCCGTATCGCCTTTCCTACGGCCCTTTTTGCGAAAAGTTGATTCCGCTATGCACCAGTTACCTTAAAAACCTGTTATTGTTCAGCTGCTTTCGCCTTTCTGCTGCTCAGTAAAGGCATTCCATCCCTGAGCTTTTAGCTCATATTCGTTATTGGAACGGGTTACTAGCTTGCGTCCTTCATTTGCCGGCATCATAGTGCCAACCACGGAAATGTCCCTCACTCCGCTAATAGCTTCGTAAGCTGATTCGCTAAGGGTAAACATAAGCTGATACTCATCTCCCCCGTTTAAAACACAAATTGTGGGGTCTAAGCTAAATTCCATTGCCCGCTTGTAGGTTTCGTCCGGAATGGGTAACTCAGCCTCCTGAATCCGGCAGCCTAAGTTGCTTTGCTTGCAGATATGAAGGATATCCGAGGCCAATCCATCGGAAATATCGATCATGGCATTGGGCTTAACTTTGTAGGATGAAAGCATATCAACCATGTCACGCCGGGCTTCCGGTCGCAAGTGCTTTTGGAGAATCGTATCATAACCGCCCAAACTGGGCTGACTATCCGGGTTATCCATAAACACCTTTTTCTCTCGCTCAAGAACGGTCAAGCCAAGCAAAGGCGCACCCAAATCCCCGCTGACGCAAATTAAATCGCCATCCTGGGCACCACTCCGGTACGTAAGGGCTTCAGGTTTGGCCTGACCATAGGCTGTTAGGGAAAGGACCAATCCACTCAAGGAAGAAGTCGTATCGCCCCCTACCAAATCCACGCCATAGGTCTCGCAAGCCACGCGCATGCCGCTGAACAAGTCTTCTACCATCTCAACAGAGAACTTCTGGCTCATACCAATCGATACCACAATCTGCTGGGCGTAGGTATTCATGGCATAGATATCAGAAATAGTGGCAATCACAGCTTTGTAACCCAGATGCTGAAGAGGGGTGTAAACCAGATCAAAGTGAATGCCCTCCAAAAACATATCAGTAGAAGTAACAGTTGTACCTTCTTCATTTTGAATAACAGCTGCATCATCCCCTATGCCCTGCAGGCTGGTTGGGTTTTGAATAGGACCCTGCTGCTTAAACTTTTCAATCAAGCCGAACTCGCCTAATTGACTAATGGGCGTAAACGTTTGCTGTTGATCCATAGCGTGAAGATGGTTTGAATTTGAAAAATCAAAGGTAGGGACGGTTTCTGGAAGTACTAAGCATGATTTTCCACCTGCCTTTTTAATTTCCTTTCAAATGCGGCTTTTGTCTGCAAAAAGGCTGGTGGTGAAGGAAAAGTTTTTTAAAAATTAAGTAAACCTTCTCGTATATTTACTGGCTTAGGTGAATTGTAAATACGGCAAAAATGTGCTTTAACGTTATTAGAATTAATACAAAAGCGTCTAAAAGTTAGGCATGTAAAGCTTATTGTAATACGGTTGACGGCGAAGCTGCATGACTACATTTAAAATTTTTACGGAAAAAAAGGAATTGGATACAAATGGCTCATTGTTTTGTTATATGAAAAAGTTAACTTTCGTAAAATTCTTTTTTTTTGTGAATATGATTTGTTTATGAAATTTCAATTACCTGCACGCCTAGGCCTTTTTATTTGCTCATTTCTTTTAGCTCAAAACGTCCAGGCCCATTCATTTGATCAATTTACTAGTTCTGCTGAACCTGTCTTCCTGCCTAACAAAGGGCAGGTAGCCAAACCCAATGGTAAAGTAGCAGATGAGGTTAAGTTTTACGCCACGGGTAATAACGTTACGGTTTACTTTCGTGAACAAGGTATTAGTTATAGTTTAACTGAAAATTCAAATACTCAACCTTCCGTAGCTGATCGTAGCAAAACAATTGAGTCCCTAAGCATTATCCAGAACCTCCTTTATAAGCAAAATAAAAAGGCCAATCCTGAAAAGGTTAAAGGTTTTCGCCTGGACATGAATTTTGACAACGCTTCATCAGAAGGTCACCTTGAAGGGGGAGTAAAAACCGGTGGGCAATTCAATTTTTATTATCCCCGTTGCCCAAACGGTGTAACTGATATTCAAGGACACAAAACCCTGACTTACCGGGATGTCTACGAAGGTGTTGATATCCGTTTTTATTTCAAAGAAGGGCAATTGAAGTACGATATTCAGGTTCAACCAAGGGGAAATCCCGATAAAATCCAATTTAACTTTAAGCCCAAATCGTCCATCCAATTAAGCCGTGGCAAAAGGGGATTAGCCGTTATCACGCCCGTAGATACGCTTCATGAATCCATCCCAAAAGCCTACCAAATCCGGGATGGGCAGCGCTCAAAAGTAACCTGCCAATACAAACTCAATGGCAGTAAAAAGGTTAAGCTTCAAGTAGGTCCGAACTACAACAGCCAAAAGCCCTTAACCATTGATCCGCTTGTAAGAAGCTGGGCTACTTTAACCGGTGGAACTGTAAATGATGTTGCGGTTGACCAAAATTCCAACGTTTACTTAACAGGAAATATCGAAAACTCAAATTTAAATGTCACCTTCACACCCTCCCCTGGAGCTTTTCAAGGGGTTTCAAAAGGTCCTCAGGATATTTTTTTATCTAAGTTCGATTCGAGTGGTTCCAGAATATGGGCAACTTACTATGGGGGTAAAACTTCTGGTTTGAATTTTGAAAATGAAACCGGACTCGGTGTAGCCGTCAAACAAGGAATGGTGGCTTTTACGGGGAAAACCCAGAATAGCAATTTCCCGATTTCCAATGGAGCTTATCAGTCAAAAATAGGGGGCAGCGCTAGTATAAATGAAAACGATGCCTTTTTAGTCGTTTTTGATACCGCTGGCAACCGCAAATGGGCCACTTTTTTTGGTGGGCGTTCAATAGAAGTAGGCTTTGATGTTGCCATTTCTAAACAAGGCAGGATTGCTTTCACGGGAAAAACCAAAAGCTCAAACTTCCCGGTTACAGGCAACGCCTATGACCAAAGCTATGGTTGTGCTTCTTGTCTTTATGCCTACTTTACCATTTTTAACAAAAAGGGAAAGCTAGCCTACAGCAGTTACTTTGGAGGAAACCAAGAAGACGTGGGCAGAGCAATTGACTTTAACCAGCAAGGGGACCTTGCCATTGCCGGCCAAACCAATAGCTCTAACATATTAAAACGAAATAGTTACCAAAAAAAGCTAAAAGGAAAGGACGCTTTCATTAGTGTTTTATCCAATAGTTTCAACCTGATTGAATTCTCTACACTTTTGGGTGGTACTAAAGAAGATGTCATAAATGGGATAAGTTTCAAGAATGATAAGGTTTACTTTGGCGGCTATGGCGGGAAAAATTTTCCCACCACTGCCCATGCTTTCAAGAAAACTTTCAAAGGTTTATTTAGAAAAAGGTCTAGTGTTGTGGGTAAAATCAGCACAGCCGGTCAATTAGGTTGGTCAACTTATTTTGGAGAATCATTTCTTAACTACGGTGGGGGTAATGGGGGAATTGCAGCAGTTTCATTTAAAAAAGGAAAAGGGTTACATTTTATAGGACAAGATCCTTATTTTAGGGCTAGATACCCAGTAACCCCCGATGCATTTTCAAAAGGTGGCATTGATACCGAGGTTGTATTTGGCAAGTTTAGCTCATCCGGGGTGCTCCAGTATTCTTCTTATTACTTAGGAGAATGGTCTTTTGGTTCTGATGGCGAAACAGCTGGTATTTCGGTTGATAACAATGGCAATGTTTACTTTGGGAATAATTATAGAGGTTTCGGTAATGGTGCCCCGTCCTCCTTTCTTAAGAATGCCTATAAGACTAAATCAGGTGGAGGTGTTGCTGCTAAGTTTTCTGAATGCATCGTTGATAGTCTTTCTGCCAATAGTAAAAATCCGACCAAAAGCTGTTTTTTTAATTCTGCAAAATTTACGGCGGACTCCGGCTATACTTCTTATCGGTGGTATCAAAAAGGAAAGAACAAAATATTAGACAAAGACAGAACCGCAAGTTTTAGTAACAAAGGTGAGTATATTCTTAGAGCTACATTAGCCTCTGGATGTACGGGCTATGATACGGTTTATGTTTTTAACGACAGTAGCTTTTTAAAAGCTCCTTTGCTTAAGAGTACTCAAACTATTGCAGACTCGGTGATTAAAATAAGGTTTAGCCCGGGCATACCAAGTTCAATCTTTAGCCAGTACACCATTTATCGAAAGCCAATTAGCAAGAATAAATTCAAAGCTATTTCTAAAATAAATGAATACAAAGACACCGTATACCAAGATAGCTCCGCTCAACAGGCTGATGAAGTAGCTTACACTTACTATGTATCGGCTAAGACTCGCTGTGGTGACTCTGTGTTAAAAAGCAATGAGCTCAGCAGTATCGTTTTGGACACGCTAAGCCGCACTTCAGATTCTGTTGTTCTCACATGGAACAAACCTTCAGATAGTTTCTCAGGAACTTATCGTTTAGTCAATGATCATGGAGCAAGCCCTAAAACCTTGGGCAATGTTACAGACTCCCTGCTAGCTGTTAATCGTTGCAGAGCCGCTGGATTTAATCAAATCACTTATACACGGCAATCATCCAATGGCACTAGTAATAAAAAGGGTCTAAGGCCATCACCTGCTGTAAATTTTAAGCAAGCCAGTGTTAAGGACAGCCAACGCATTAAGCTGGAATGGAAGCCATTTTCCGCAAAAAGCATTGCCTATGGCTACATCGTTGAGCGAAAACAGCAAAGCGGGGGTTTTCAAATCACAGATACCATTCGCGGTAGACTAAATACCACTTACACTGACGTTTTTTCGAATGACCTCAAACGTTCCCAGTGCTATCGCATAAAGCCGCTCGATTCGTGTTCAAACAATACACCGCTTCCATCCGATACCCATTGCACGATGTACCTTACTTCGGATACCACCAGTTGTAGACAGTTTGTGACTTTAAACTGGGATGCCTATGTTGGTTTTGATAGTATTAAGCAATACCGCTTATACCGAAAGGTGGATGGGAACAATCGTAACTTACTGGGTTCAGTTCAAGGTGATACCACCAAATATAGCGATACCATTTCGGATAATCGTTTTACTTATCGTTATGAAGTTGTTGCAATCGCAGCTAATCAAGCGGCTAAATCCAGTTCCAATAAAACAACAGCAAGGGTTTTTAGGCCTAACACCCCTCCACTGAAAGCTGTTAGTAAAACCGTCTCAGGCCAGAATTTTGGCCAAGTCAAAATTAAATGGAACAATCAAGAAGGTAAGCCAAAGATCAATTTTCAGAAGCTGTACTACAAAGCCTCTGACTCCAGCAATTTTAATTTATTAGCGGATAGCCTACCCCTCACACAAGACACCTTTATTCACGAAAAATTAAATACGGTAGATAAGGATTACCGCTACTACCTAACCAATGTGGATAGCTGCGGTAATGAATCAGACTCATCGATCATTCATAAAACCATTAATCTGAGCGTTGAAAAGGGTAATCTTCTTAACAGGCTTAATTGGACGACTTACCAAGGTTTTCCGGTTCAACAATACAAGGTTCAGAAGGCAGTAAATGGCGGGCTTTTCCGCAATCTTGCAACGTTAGATGGAAATGATACTACGCTTGTGGACTCCAATATTCGATGCGGAGAAGCGTATAGCTATAAGATTATTGCCGATGGCAAGAAACCCCAGCAGCAATCTACTTCTGACACCGTTATTAAAATTGGATTTGACTCCATTCCCCCTGACCAGCCCAATTTACTGCAGGCGTCCGTAAAGACGACTAGCGTTAACCAAGGTTCAATTGAGCTCTTATTGAATGGGGCTTCACAAGCTAACAGAAAGGGCTATGTGATCAGGTATAAAAGAGGTGGTGGCTTCAATCCTCTGGACACGATTCTGACAGCCCAGCAAACCAACTTGAGCTACTCTGCTAACCAATTCAATACAGCGGATACTAGTCAAGCTTTTTACATCCAAACCATTGATAGCTGCAATAACATTAGCCCGCCCAGCGATACCCACCGAACCATTGCATTAACGGCCAAACCTCAGAATAACTATGTTCAGCTAAGCTGGTCAGCCTACCAGAAATGGGATGACCGTACCTATCAAATTCAAAGAAAGCAAGGTGGTACCGCTTGGGAAACTTTAACTACTAAGGATAGTAGCACGCTGAGCTACAGGGACTCCGGAGTGAAATGCGGTGAGGAATACATTTATCGTATAGTTGGGGAAGAGGTCAACACCAGTTATCGGGTCTTTTCAAATACCGATTCAGCGACAGGATTCGAGACGGTGTCGCCAACACCTCCCGAATTGAAAAGCGCTTCTGTAACGGAAACCGGATCCGGTAACGGCCGCGTCAAGATTAACTGGAACCGCTCAAATTCACCGGATGCCGAAAGCAATTTCATTTACCGCAGTTTAGATGGCCAAAACTATCAGCTGTTGGATACCATTAATGGTACGACTTATACTGACCAAGGGCTGAACACTTACAACCAAACCTATTATTACCGCCTTAAAGCGATTGATAGCTGCAACAATATCAGTGACAGCTTTTCAATACCTCATCTGACGATCAACTTAAACGCCAGTGGAAGTGAGGAAGCCATTTTCCTAAATTGGACAGCTTATGAAGGGCAGCCTGTTAAAAAATATCAGGTGTTGAGAGGCTCGGATGTGCTTTACACAGTCAGTGACTCCCAAACTTTTTTAAGGGATGAAAAAGTGGTTTGCGATACCTTCTACGATTATCAGGTACGCGCTATCCTGGGTAAAGATACGAGCACTCAGGTATTATCAAATACTGACAGCGCCAAAGCTACGGATAACACAGCTCCCCAGTCAGTTTATCTTCAAAGAGCTTCGGTATCCGTGTTTAACAAAGTAGTAGAACTCAAGTGGAAAGCCAGCCGAGCCTATGATGCGAGGATGTATCAAGTTTACCGCCGAAACAACAACACCGGTAAATTGACCCCTATAGCACAGGTGGCGCATCCCAAAACCACCTACACTGATAGTTTTGCAATTGGTGATCGGGAGCTATGCTATTTTGTGAGGGTAAAAGATGCTTGCGGAAACGTTAGTGAGTTCAGTAACCGCGGGTGTATCATGCAGCTCAAGGGTAAAGCTCTAAAACTTAAAAATGAGCTTACCTGGCCCTCCTACCAGAAGTGGCGAAAAGGGACGCAGGTCTACGAAGTCTTAAGGCAACAAACAGACAGCACTTATAAGCGCTTAGGGACGCTTGATAGTAGTCAAAATCTTTTTGTGGACGAAAACCTGGTAGATTCGGCTGATAAATTTTGCTACTTTGTAAGAGCAAAAGGCATTGGTGCTGAAAATTACAGCCGCTCTACCCGCATTTGCTTGCAACAGTCAGCGGTGGTTTACATTCCAAACACTTTCTCACCAAAGACCACATCTGGATTGAATGATCAATTTGGGCCTGAAGGTTTATACATTAAAAACTACCAGATGCAAATCTTCAATCGCTGGGGTGAAAAAGTTTTTAGTACGAACAGTGGTGAGCAGTGGGACGGGACATATAAAGGCAAGGTAGTTCAACCTGGTCTTTATCACTACCGTATCAAGATCCTTAGTGAAGATGGTGGCCAACAAACTTATGACGGGCAGCTGAATGTGTTGCGGTGAAGGCTTTAAAAACCATTTGGTTTTTACCAAATGCTAATGCTAAAAGGGAGCATTATCGGTGCTTTCTGACTCGTCCTCATTGTTTATTCGGGATTCCCGCGTTATCATGTTGGCTGCTCCGGGAGTTTGATTACTATACTCATCGTAGTCGTCAAACTTGGCAAACTTGTTAATAAACTTAGCTGGAACGGTTGTAACGCTGCCATGGCGGTTTTTGGCTATGATCAATTCTGCCATTCCTTCAGTAGGATTCCCTTCCTCATCTTCTGTTATGCCGTAATATTCAGGACGGTATAGAAAAAGCACTTGATCCGCATCCTGCTCGATTGAGCCGGATTCTCTTAGATCAGAAAGGATCGGCCGTTTGGAACCTCCCCTGGTTTCTACAGCACGGCTAAGCTGGGATAGTCCAATAACCGGGATTTGCAATTCTTTAGCAATGCCTTTCATTGCGCGGGATATGGAGCTGATTTCTTGCTCTCTGTTGCCCTGTTGCTTGTTATCGCTCTGGGCACTCATGAGCTGTAAATAGTCAACGATCACCAATTGAATATCATTTTGTGCCTTGAGTCGCCGGCATTTAGCCCTTAGCTCAAAAATATTGATGGCGGGGGTGTCATCAATGTAAATTGGGGCTTCGCTAAGCTGCCCTATTTTTACGTTCATTTGCGTCCATTCATGAGGCTCTAGGTTACCATGTCTCAACTTCTGGGCATCGATCTCTGCTTCTGCTGAAATGAGGCGATGTACAAGCTGCAATGCGGACATTTCGAGGGAAAAGATCGCTACAGCATGCCCAAAATCAACAGCAGCATTTCTGGCTAATGATAGGACAAAAGAAGTTTTCCCCATGCCAGGACGAGAGGCTGTCACGATAAAATCGGAAGGCTGCCAGCCAGAGGTGTTCCGGTCCAAACTGGTAAAGCCGGATGGGATCCCGGAGAGGTTATCCTGATTTTGGTTAAGCTCTTCAATGTTTCGGATCGCTTTGGCAATGAGTTCACTCATGGATTCATAAGAGCTCCTCAGGTTACCCTGGGTGACATCAAAAAGCTCCTTTTCCGTTTTGTCCAAGAGGTCAAAGACATCTGTCGTATCCTGGTACGCTTTTCCCTGGATTTCGGATGAAATGCGGATCAATTCCCGAAGAATGTGTTTTTCAGCTACAATGCGGGCGTGGTATTCAATGTTAGCCGTAGATCCTACTTTGTTGGTTAACTCACTGATCACGGCCGGCCCGCCTACAAGCTCCAGCTTGCCATCCGATCTTAATTGATTGGTAACGGTAAGGAGATCCACCGGCTCTGATTGCTCAAAAAGGGTTATGATTGCCAGATAAATCTCCTTGTGGGCTTCCTTGTAAAAGCTTTCCGGCCTTAAAACATCCAATACAAGGCTGATGGCATTTTTTTCAAGCATTAGCGCACCAAGAATGGCTTCTTCCAGATCAGTTGCCTGGGGTGGCATTTTACCTATTTGTTCAAGGCCTGGCTGCTGGCTTTTTTGCTGTACACGTTCCCGGAAAGATTCTGGCTTATCGCTCATGCACTATATTTTAGGTATGATTTATTTTGATCATCCTTAGGAAGAAAGCGAATGCCTTACTTCTTATGGAAAATCCTTTTGGGCCGATAAAATTCGTTTTAGAAAAACTTGTGAGTCAGTTAATTAGCCGTTTAGTCGGATGCATGAAGGTAGTTATACAAAATGTCATAAACAAACTTGCTTTGGCAAGGTATTAGCCTAATACTTTTAAAAAGATTGATTTTAGTCGGTAAATTGGCAATGGATTTAGCTCAAAATACGAAATGCTGCTTTTTAAAACATAGATTTGCAAAAAACATGGAGACCCTGGACGAAATCTTGTATAGACAAACGATTCATAAAGGGAGATTGTTAGCCCAGACAAAACATGATTAGCGGTATTCTGTTAAAATTTCATTAATTCATTACTTTACCAATAGTAAAAACTTAAGCTTTATGGAAGCTAAATTTTCGCCCCGGGTACGTGATGTTATCAGTTACAGCCGGGAAGAAGCCATCCGCCTAGGTCATGATTACATAGGTACCGAACATCTGCTATTAGGCTTACTCCGTGAAGGAGAAGGTAAAGCCATTAAAACATTAGAGGGTTTGGATGTAGATGTCATACGTCTTAAAAAATCCATAGAAGATGCCATCAAAAACACGGCTTCGCACAAGAATGTTACCGGCAATATTCCGCTAACAAAACAGTCGGAGAAGGTTCTCAAGGTTACATACCTGGAAGCTAAAATTTTTAAAAGCGATGTTATTGGAACAGAGCATTTATTGCTTTCCATCCTTAGGGATGAAGATAACATTGCTGCACAAATCCTAAATCAATACGCTATCACTTACGAAACATTCAAAGAGCAATTGGAAGACAGTTTTTATTCCCCTAAATCAGAGAGCTCTCAAGAGCCTCCTGAAGATGACTTTAGTAAAGAAGGCGGTCAATCCGGTAAAGGTCAGTCCGGTAGCAAAAAACAAGAGTCTAAGTCCAAAACCCCTGTGCTTGACAACTTTGGACGTGATTTGACAAAAGCTGGTGAAGATGACAAGTTAGATCCTATTGTTGGCCGTGAAAAAGAAATTGAGCGGGTTTCCCAGATCCTTTCCAGGCGTAAAAAGAACAACCCTGTGCTGATAGGAGAGCCTGGCGTTGGAAAAACAGCCATTGCTGAGGGCTTGGCCCTGAAAATCATTCAACGTAAGGTTTCTCGAATCTTATTCAACAAGCGAATTCTGACCTTGGATTTAGCTTCATTGGTAGCGGGCACTAAATACCGCGGCCAGTTTGAGGAACGGATGAAAGCGGTCATGAATGAGCTGGAAAAGAATCCTGAGGTCATCCTTTTCATTGATGAAATTCATACAATTATTGGAGCAGGGGGTGCGTCAGGATCCTTGGATGCTTCCAACATGTTTAAGCCAGCCCTTGCAAGTGGAACCATTCAGTGCATTGGTGCCACAACACTTGACGAATACAGGCAAAACATTGAAAAAGATGGTGCCCTTGACAGGCGCTTTCAGCCAGTGGTTGTGGAGCCAACCACTCCGGAAGAAACCAGGGAAATCCTTGATCAGGTCAAAGAAAAATATGAAGACCACCATTCGGTGTACTATACACCAGAGGCAGTTGAAGCCTGTGTAAGCATGAGTGAACGCTATATCAATGATCGCTATTTACCTGACAAGGCTATTGATGTCATGGATGAGGCTGGAGCCCGGGTTCACATCACAAATATTCATGTTCCCCAAAACATTTTAGACCTGGAGCAGCAAATTGAAGATATCAAGCAACAAAAAAACCAAGTGGTTAAAAGTCAGCAGTATGAAGAAGCTGCCCGCTTAAGGGATCGAGAAAAACAACTTTTGGAAGAATTGGAGGAAGCTAAAAATAAGTGGGAAGAGGAGACCAAGCAACAGCGTTACACGGTCACCGAAGCTAGTGTAGCGGAAGTTATTGCTATGATGACCGGGGTGCCAACTAAGCGAATTTCCGAAGGTGAAGGTGCCAAGCTCCTGAACATGAATGAAGACCTGAAAAATAGTGTGGTAGGTCAGGATAAAGCCATTGATCGTTTGACAAGGGCTATTCACCGGACAAGGGCCGGTCTTAAAGATCCCAAAAAACCGATTGGTTCCTTTATATTCTTAGGACCTACTGGTGTCGGGAAAACGGAATTAGCAAAATCGCTCACCCAATACTTGTTTGATTCCGATGAATCCCTGATAAGGCTGGATATGAGCGAGTACATGGAAAAATTTGCCGTCTCGCGATTGGTTGGAGCACCACCAGGTTATGTTGGTTATGAAGAAGGTGGGCAGCTTACCGAGAAAGTTCGCCGGAAACCTTACTCCGTTGTGCTTTTAGATGAGATTGAAAAAGCCCACCCCGATGTTTACAACATCCTTCTTCAAATCCTTGACGAAGGGTTTGTAACGGATAGCATGGGCCGCCGGATTGATTTCCGTAATACGGTTATTATCATGACTTCCAACATTGGAACGACTGAGCTTAAGAATTTCGGAGGTGGTGTTGGTTTCAATACCGCCAAGAATCAGGCAGAAGCGGAAGAAAAGAACAAGAGCGTTATTGAAAAAGCACTTAAACGCACTTTCTCTCCTGAGTTTCTGAATAGGATTGATGATGTTATCGTGTTCAACAGCCTGACTAAAGCTGATATTCACCACATTATTGACCTGCAATTGGATATCTTGTTTAACCGGATCAAAGAAATGGGGTACCATGTAAAAGTCAGCAAGAAAGCCAAAGACTTCCTGACTGAAAAAGGATTTGATCCCCAATTTGGTGCGCGTCCATTGCAGCGAGTTATTCAAAAATACTTAGAAGATAACATTGCTGAAGAGATCCTTCGCTCCGAAATTACTGAAGGTGATACAATTGCCGTAGAGTTGAGCAGCAATCAAAAGGAGTTGAAGGTGAAAGTTGAGAAAGGTGAACGAACAGAAAAGTCTCCCGAAGAAGAGAAGAATGATCAATCAACCTCTCAAGCTAGTGATGGGGAAGGAGGATAAATGAGGATGAGATTGGAAGGTTGATCAAAAAAAGCCTCCATCTTTTGATGGGGGCTTTTTTTGGTATCAGGTTCCAAGTGGAGTGGCTTGATTGATTTTAAAAGGCTCCATTATAGCCAAATACCCTCCAAAGATCAGATGGCTGAACCAAGGCTACGGGTATAGGTAGACCTTTTGGGATCATCGCTTTTGAGGTTATGGTTATTTTAGGGATTGCTTCGGATGTTAATTTAACATCAAAAATTAAGGCAGTCCACTGCAAAACCCTGCCAATGCAAACCATTATTACTGCTTCAAATTAAGCTTTGGCTTACTCCTCAGAGCCGGAAAAGCGATCCATGACAGCTTGGCTTACGCCAACATTGGAAAAACCCCCATCGTGGTAGAGGGTCTGCATGGTGACCATTCTCGTGTAATCTGAGAAAAGGGAAACGCAGTAATCTGCACACGCATCAGCTGGTGCATTACCCAGAGGTGACATTTGATCCGCATAATTGTAAAACGCTTCAAATCCCTTAATTCCCTTACCAGCCGTAGTCATGGTTGGGGATTGGGAAACCGCATTGATACGTACGCCTTTCTCCTGGCCATAATGGTATCCGAAGTTCCGTACAATGGTTTCCAGCAAGGCTTTGGCTTCTGACATGTCATTGTAATCCGGGAATGTCCTTTGTGCAGCAATATAACTGAGGGTAACGATAGACCCGCCTTCATTTAAGGCATCCATTTGATAAGCGGTTTGCAGGGTTTTATGAAGGGAAAGCCCGGAAATATCCAGGGTTTTCTGGAAAAAATCATAATTGGTATTGGTGTAAGGCTTACTTTTACGTACGTTAGCAGACATACCCACAGCGTGTAAGATAAAGTCAAGCTTTCCGCCCAGGGCCTCCATCGACTGGTTCAGGAGGTTTTCTATATCCTCGGGCTTGGAGGCATCAGCGGTAATCACCTGTGATTCGCAAGCCTCTGCCAATTCCTGGATTTTACCCATGCGCAAGGCTACGGGAGCATTGGTCAGCGTGAATCTGGCACCTTCATCGTAAGCTTTTTGAGCTACGGACCAGGCGATGGAATCTTCATCAAGGGCCCCAAAAATGATTCCCCGCTTTCCTTTCAAAAGGTTGTTTCCCATAGTGGTTGATTTTAGGTTTATTGGTTGTTATTGATCAGTTCTCGCGCATTTTGGTAGGTGGTTTCCGTCACTTGCTCACCGGCCATCATGGCAGCCACCTCAGCTATTCGTTCTTGTTGGTTTAGCACCTTCATGTGGGAAGTTGTATCTTCGGCTTCCGTTACTTTGTAGACGTTGAAGTGATGATCTCCTAAAGCTGCAACCTGCGGCAAATGAGTAATGGAAAGCACTTGGTGCTGCTGAGCCAGGCTACGGATCATTTGACCCACTTTCACGGCCGTATCTCCCGAAATCCCCATATCAATTTCATCAAAAATAATCGTGGGTAGGAAAAGGCTATCAGCCAGTAAGCTCTTAATGCATAGCATTAACCGTGATAACTCGCCCCCGGATGCCACTTGCTCAACCCTTTGGGGTTGGCTACCCCTGTTAGCTGTAAATCGAAGTTCAATGTGATCTTTGCCTGTAGCTGAAAAAGGTGTTTCCCCGCCCAAGGGCTCTACATCAAATACCACTTGTGCTTCTGGTATCCCTACAAAAGCCAATTTATCTTGTAGCTGTTGTCCTACCTGATCTTTTACTGTCTTTCTTTTTGCGGTTATTTCATCGCCTTTTGCATGTAATGCGCTTGCCTGCTCTTCAACGGCCTGACTGGTCTCGGCTATTTGGTCCTGCAGACTGTCCGCTGATGATAGTTGTGCCTGCAGTTGATCTTTATAGGCTAGTAATTGATCAATCGTTGGAACGCCATGCTTATTCAGGAGCTGGTTCAGGGTCTGTATCCTTTCATTGACAGCTTCAAGGCGGTTATTATCAACGGTTACTTCCATCTCCAGATCACTGGCTTCCTCTGCAATATCCTTTAATTCGATCTCAAGGCTATCAAGGCGCTCACTTAGTTGCTGTAATTTCTCGCTATGTTTAGAGACGGCTTGCAATTGGCCTTTTACTTCTCCTACCTGGTTTTGGACGGCTTGCTCGTCATGAAGTAGGAGCTGAACGGCCTGCTGCAGGGCACTTTTGATCGACTCAGCATTGCTAAGCATGCTGAGTTCTTGCTCAAGCTCGTCCAACTCACCAGGTTGAGGATCGGCTTCTACTAATTCATTTAATTGAAATTGGTAGTAATCGTAATCCTGTCTTGCCTGCTGTTCACGGCTTACCAACTGTTGATATTGGTTGCGTAATTCCTGGTAACGTTTATAAGCTTTCTGGTAATCCTCTAGCAAGGATTGATTACCGGCAAAACTATCCAGGATCGAAAGCTGAAATTCACGGGAATTTAGGCGAAGGGTTTGGTGTTGGGAGTGAATATCAACCAATTGCTGGCCGAGTTCCCTTAACACATTCAGGGTGACCGGCGTATCATTAATGAAAGCTCTTGACTTCCCGGAATGGCTTACTTCACGCCTTAGGACGGTTTGCGCTTCATAGTCCAAATCATGCTCTTCAAAAAAGGAATGAATGGGATAACCGCTGACTGTGAAAGTACCTTCAACCACGCACTTGCGGGCATTGGCGTTGACAATGGAAGTATCAGCCCGCTGCCCGATAATAAGGCCAAGCGCTCCTACAATAATGGATTTGCCTGTTCCCGTTTCACCTGTGATTACGTTGAATTGGTCACCAAATTCCACTTCAAGATCCCTGATCAGGGCGTAATTGGTAACCGTTAAATGGGTAAGCATAGCCGCAAGGCGCTGATTTACCTATTATTCAAAACTACTACATCTTTTGCGGAAGGCGGTTGTTAGAAAAAAAGGACCTCTACTCTTTGATGGTTTCTTTATACTGGCTTATATTGGAGGCATCAAGCTTTTTGAGAATATTCATTACCTGGGTCTTCTCGCGGCTCGGGGCTTTGGAGAAAGCATTGCCAATTTCTTCTCGTTTAGCTTCAAAAAATTGCCTTATAAGAAAAGAGTTCGGAATTGTTTTATGGATATTTTCCAATTTTTTAAGGGCTTGTAGGATTTGTTTGCGCCCTTCATCGGTCTTCTCGTACATCTTGTCCAACCCTTTCCTGTGGTATTGGTAGAGGGCTTTCCGGAAACCCTCAAACCGAGCACTTAAAAGCTTATTTACAAACCGAACCCGGCTTTTGTCACCCCTTGGATCCCATCCTTTAAATTGACTGGATTGGGCGACACTGGCTATGCTCTCAGCTTCTTTGTATTGATCCGAACCACCATTGGGACTAAAAGTATCAAAATCGATCCCGATAATTATAAAGGCATAGTAGGCCAGGAGGGAGGAAAGGTTTGAGGAAAACGTGCCACGGGTATAGTTGATGTTTTGGTTTTCACGATACTTAAAGTTGAAATTTTCATCAAAATAATTCAACACGCTAGTGGAATAGGAGGCGCCATAAACCGGCCGGCTGCTTTTAATCCTTGCGGATGCCTTAAAATTTTGCTGTCCTTCTAAATTACTGACGTTGATGACTAAGTTGCATTTGATTTTCTCTTCTGGCTTAAGTTCTTTATCTGTCCAATCATTGTCATTCATGAACTGCTTTACGGTCCGCTCAAGCGAGCGAAGAAGCGATTGATTTGTTGTTTGTACCTGTTTGGCTAAAACATCCACTTTACACTGTAATTCTTGGGCACTCAGGCTTTGGTAAGAGCAAAAACTTAAGCATGCAAGGCTGATTAAAGCCAATTTACGCATAGGTAACAGGTTCTTAAATGTTAGGAGAGGGGCTTAAACAGTTTTTGAAATGATCGACAATAACCTTTGCCATTTCAAACTTTGGCAGCGCTTGATAAGTGCTTATGGTTTCTTCCGCATCTATCACCGAAAACGGTATTGAGTGGTCACCAAAGTTTGAGCCTTGATCGTCTACCCGATTTAAAACGACCAAATCCAGGTGCTTATTTCTTAGTTTAGCTATGGCATTGGCTTCCGGGTCCTCACTTTCGAGGCTAAAACCCGCCACCACCTGCCCGGCATCCTTATTATTGCCGAGGTAGGCCAGGATATCCGGCGTCTGTTCCAATTCCATATCAAAACTGTGGAGCTTTTGCTTCTTAATTTTTGAATTCTTGGGATTTTTTGGCCGGTAATCGGCTACAGCAGCCGAAAGGATGGCACCTCTACAATCGGGAAAAAGGTCTTTACACCTTTCATACATCTCTTGGGCCGTTTGAACCCGGAAGACTCCTATGGAATTATGATCAGTAGAGCAAGAAGAAGGCCCTGAAACCAAGTTTACAAGCGCACCATCCTGGGCTAGCGCCTCCGCTAAAGCAAATCCCATTTTTCCTGTCGAATAATTACCCAAATACCTCACCGGGTCTATGGGCTCATGTGTAGGACCGGCTGTAACCAGGAATGTTGAACCAGCTATAGGTATCAGAATTGGCGTTTTAGGGTGTTTACCAGGTCTTCAGGTTCTGTCATACGGCCCTTACCTTCAAGGCCGCTTGCTAGTGAACCCTCCTCAGGACCTATTACTTGATGACCCCTTTCTTCAAGGATTCGAAGATTATACTGTACTGCCGAACTTTTATACATGTCCCGATCCATAGCAGGTGCAACCTGTACAGGACAAGTGGCTGAAAGGTAAGTGGCCAGAACCAGGTTATCACAAAAACCATAAGTAAGCTTGGCCAAGGTGTTACTTGTCAATGGGGCTATTAAATAGGCATCGGCCCATTTGGCAAATTGAACGTGATTAATCCACTCACCGGTCTGCTGATTATAAAAATCTGCAAATACCGGTTTTTCCGAAACTGTAGCCAGACTGAGGTGGCTTACGAAATGGTAAGCATACGGGGTCATCAATACTTGTACCTCTGCACCTGATTTTTTTAGCTGGCGGACCAAGTCAGGTGTCTTGTAGGCAGCTATTCCTCCTGAAATTCCTAAAAGAATATGACGCCCCTCCATGCCTGTAGTTTATAATTTTAGCAAGAAAGGCTACGAGTTTTGTGCTGAAGAAACAGACTCAGGGCTAGTAGGCTTGGTTAAACCTTGTTCCGCCAATTCTTTCTTGGTCTTTTGATCAAGCTCTGTAAATTTAACTTCCCCATGAAGGAATTCTTCAGTAGCTACAATACTAGGTTTGGGCATCCGCTCATAGTATTGGGAAATCTCGATTTGCTCTTTATTTTCAAATACTTCCTCTAAACTGTCAGAGGCCGGGGCAAATTCCTCAAGCTTTTCATGTAGTTCATCGCGTTCTTCTTTACCCACTTCCCGCGATCGTTGGCCTATAATTGCAATACTTTTATAGATATTGCCAGTGAAAGCCTTTATCCGCTTCATATCCCTTGGTATAGCTTCGGTTTGCAGGTTTTGCTTATTGATACTCATGTTTGCAAATTTTTAGATTGGGTTTATTAGAAATAAAGTTTTACGTGTTGTAACGCGAAAGGATTTCCTGAGCTTGATTGAGGATCTTACTGACAGCTTCCTTATGCTTAGAAGCAGGATAGGTTTCCAGGAATTTCTTTGCTTTTTGAACGGTCGTTTGGTAACGCTCTTCTTTCTTAGAAATGACGCTGCGTTCTGCTACATGCCAATAAGAATCTACGATCAAGAACTCAACCTTCTCCCGATTATGAATTGAGGGGTATTTATTCAATAAATTCTCCAACGAGGTAATGGCTGCCTTGTAATCCAGAATTTTGTACCAGAGCTTAGCTTTTTCAAACGCTTTTTGCTTCAGCTTAGATTCAAGCTTATCCATGTACTTGTTACAATCCGGAACCCTATCTGAATTGGGATATTTATCCAGGAACAATTTGAAAGCACTCTTAGCTTCTCGAGTGGGCTTTTGATACAGCTCTATTCTGGGACTCTGTTTGTAAAGGCAAAAAGCATGCATATAGAGGGCATCTTCTGCTTTATCACTGCGGGAGTACGATTCATAGTAAGTCTTAAAACGGAAGGCAGCAACCTTAAATGAACCTACACCGTAATGGCAGTAAGCGTAGTAATAGGCAATTTTTTGACCGCGCTCTGTACCCCTGTAATAAGTGCGGATATCATCAAAAAGCGTTAAAGCCTTTTGAAATTCATCATTGTTGTAGTATTCTTTAGCTTTCTGAAATTTTTTCTCATTATCTTCACTGTTCAATACCTGTTGGTATTCGCTACAGCCCAAGTTAGCAATTAGTAAAATAAAAGTTACGTAAGATAACGCGCGGGGAGATAGCTTCTTTCTATGCAATGTAAGACTCAGGGAAGAACGAAAGGTTTTTGCCATTAGCTAATAAGGGGGAATTTCATCAAACAAATTTACAACAATTTCCAGGCTGACATTCAAAATAAAAGGGTTTTTCACAAAAATAGCTGAGCTTTGTTCATGGTAACGTGATTTTTTGTGCTTTTGTATTGGACTTTTCCAAGAATTCAAGGGTTAGCTTTAAATTTGGACTTGTGAAAAAGGATAAGTAGATGGATATTTTTCAAAAATTATTGGATAATCCGGGCCCGTTGGGCGTTTACGCTAAAGAGGCGCATGGATATCTCACCTACCCTAAGTTGGAAGGACCTATTGGTAACCGCATGTACTTCAGGGGCAAGGAGAAGGTTGTTTGGAGCGTGAATAATTACCTGGGGCTTGCAAACCATCCGGAAGTTCGGGAAGCAGATCGTAAAGGTGCCGAAGAAAATGGCCTTGCTAGCCCTATGGGTGCCCGAATGATGACGGGAAACACTGATCAACATGATAATCTGGAACAGGAATTATCTTCCTTTATCCAAAAAGAGGATACGTTCTTACTGAACTACGGTTACCAAGGTGTGCTTTCGGTTGTTGATTCCCTTACTGATCGTAAGGACATTATTATTTACGATTCCCAATCCCATGCTTGTATTATTGATGGCATCAGGATGCACAATGGGAAGCATATGTGCTTTCAGCACAATGACATACAACATCTGGAAAATCAGCTTGCGAAAGCATCGCGCTCATTGAACCCGGATGAAGGTGGAATTTTGGTTATAACTGAAGGCGTCTTTGGGATGTCTGGTGATGAGGGGCTCATAAAAGAAATCGTACAGCTTAAGCACCAATACGATTTCCGTTTATTGGTAGATGATGCCCACGGTTTTGGAACAATGGGCCCAAACGGAAGTGGTGTTCCGATGAAGCAAGGTGTTCAGGAGGATGTGGATGTGTATTTTTCCACGTTTGCTAAATCAATGGCTAGCATTGGGGCTTTTGTATCTGGCGATGAAGACATTATTTACTTCCTGCGTTACAACATGCGCTCGCAGATTTTTGCGAAAAGCATGCCGCTTCCTATTGTTATTGGAAACCGGAAGCGGTTGTCTTTAATACGTAGTTCCTCGTCTCACAACGAAAATTTATGGCATAACGTCCAAAACCTCCAAGAAGGTTTACAAGAAGCGGGTTTTAATATTGGAAATACCACAACACCCGTCACGCCAGTTTTCTTGAACGGAACTGTTCAAGAAGCCACCAACCTTACTACAGACCTGCGAGAAAATTACGGAATCTTCTGCTCAGTGGTTATCTATCCGGTTGTCCCAAAAGGAACCATTTTGCTAAGACTAATTCCCACGGCTGTTCATACGGATGAGGATGTGACGCTGACCATTAATGCTTTCAAAGACGTAGCTAAAAACTTGTATAACAAAAAATACGATAAATCTCGTTTAATAGAAATAGCTGAAGTTTGAACAATTACTTAAACTGCCGGTCCATTTAATTGTTCCGTTTAAAATATTTAGGTTTTTTTTAAACCAATAAAACGGCAGTTATGGATCGCTACGCTGAACTCCGATCACTTTTGTTATCGCTAGAAACCGACTTTCGAAAGTTCTACGAAGAAGGTAACAAAACAGCTGGTACAAGGGTAAGAAAAGGATTACAGGATCTCAAGTCCCTTTCACAGGAAATCCGAACGGAGGTACAGGACATGAAGCAAACGGAAACAAAGGATGAATCTTCCTAAAAACCCGGAAAATCACTTTTCCGGGTTTTATTTGGTATCACCAGCCATGTTTACCCTTTAATAAGACAAACCTGAATTGGTCAAAAGTTTCCTTTTGATAGTTTTTGGAGTCTGTTTTTGTTATCCGGTACATGAGTTGACCATCTTCACTACCAATTGGTATTACCATTTTTCCGTCTAGTTTTAGTTGGTCCAAATAAACCTTTGGAATAGATGGAGCCGCGGCCGTTACCAGGATTCGGTCAAATGGAGCCTGATAGGGCAGTCCTTCGGTACCATCCCCCAGATTTAAGTGGATTTGGGAAGAAAGCCCTATGCTAGTAAGGGTTTGTTCAGCTTTGGCTAAAAGACTTTCCATACGCTCAATTGTGTAAACAGTAGCTCCCATTGACGCTAAAATTGCGGCTTGATAGCCAGATCCGGTTCCGACTTCCATGATCTTTAAACCCGATTGAACCTGTAGTAATTGGGTTTGATACGCTACCGTGAAAGGTTGGGAAATGGTTTGCCCTTCCCCAATGGAAAAGGGTTTATCTTCATAGGCATGCTCAGCAAAAGCAGTATCTAAAAACCAATGGCGGGGCACTTGCTCAAAGGCATTGAGTACTGCCTGATCTTCAATGCCTTTTTCCTCAAGCTGTTGAATAAGCTTTCTACGAAGCCCTTTTAAACGGTAAGAGTCCTTCACTATAACGGTAATTAATGTTACACCTTCAAAAATATCAAATCCCGACTTCATGAGGAGGGTAGAAGTTAATTTAAAAGCAAGTTCGTGCGTGGTAAAAGTGGTAAAAAGGTTGTAACCATCTTACTTTTGCATTTGGAAATTTTGGCACCCCATTAAAACTAGTATTGTAAATGAACCGGGGATCCCTTGGCAGACATATCCTAGTAGAGTTTTACGATAGCTCCACTACAGTGTTGAATGATGTAAGCCTAATTGAGGAATCTATGGTCCAGGCTGCCAAAGAGGCTGATTCAACTGTTGTAAATTCTACCTTTCACCATTTTTCTCCTTTTGGTGTATCCGGGGTAGTGGTGATTGAGGAAAGCCACCTGGCAATTCACACCTGGCCGGAGTATGGATTCGCTTCTATGGATATATTTACTTGCGGGGAGACAGTAGATCCTTGGTCGGCTTTCAATTACCTCAAAAGGGTTCTCCAGTCCGAGCATGCATCTTCTATGGAAATGCTCAGAGGGCAGCTAAACTTGTTGGAAAAGAAGGAGGATTTCGACCTTGGCAGCATGCGGGATGAAAAGATCAAAAAAGGAGAAGCCCCCAAACAAAAGCGAAACGTCTGGTTTACAGACCGGGATGAAAATATCGCCCTTTCCTTACGGCACCGGGGAAACAGTCTTTTCAGAGAAGAAAGCCCTTATCAGAAGATTGAAGTTTTTGATACGTATGCCTACGGGCGAATGCTAGCCTGTGATGACATGGTCATGTGTACTGAAAAAGACGAGTATGTATACCATGAAATGATCGCTCATGTGCCCATGCTAACAAATCCTAACCCCAGGAAAGTGCTTGTTATCGGTGGTGGTGATGGTGGCACTGTGCGAGAGGTCCTTAAACATAGCGAGGTAGAGGAAGTGGTAATGGTAGAGATCGATGAACGGGTAGTTGAAGCCAGTAAGCAACACCTGCCAACTTTGTCAACAGCATTGGAGGATGAAAGGCTTCACTTGATCATTGATGACGGTATCAAATACGTTCAGCAATCGCCATCTGAAACCTTTGACCTGGTGATAGTTGACTCCACTGATCCCGTGGGACCTTCCAAAGGGCTTTTTACCGAAGCATTTTACAGGGATATTTATCGCATCCTGAACAGTAACGGGGTGATGGTTACGCAAAGTGAGTCTCCCCGCTTTAACGTCCGTGTTTACCAGGAAGTGTACAGCATCTTCAATCGTATTTTTGGGAATGGGTCAGTTTTTAGCTATCTGGTTTACATACCTACTTATCCCACCGGTATGTGGAGTTTTTCTTATTCTTCCAAAGGCCAGGCACATCCCTGGGAAAATCTGGACGATGTAAAAGCATGGTCATTTACCCAAGAGCATGGTCTTCAATATTACAATCCTGAGGTGCACCGCGCTTCCTTTGCCTTGCCCAATTTTGTTCGTCAAATGATAGCTTCCGAACCAGCCAGCTAGCTTTCATTCCGAAAATTGTTTTCTTTTAGCATGAGATCACAACCTTCTAGTAGGCGTAATGATATAATAGCAACCTTTGACCCCAATACGAATGGGCATTACCATCAAGGGATTTTTGGTCTTCCATTTAATATTGAAGAGGCGCAAGTTGTGATTTTGCCGGTACCTTGGGATGCTACGGTATCATACGGAGAAGGAGCAGCAGAAGGGCCCTACACCATCTGGAAAGGTTCTCAACAAATAGACCTTTACGATGAGCTAAGACCCGGATATTGGAGGGCAGGCTACGCCATGGGAGCTTTTAATAACGAATGGTATCAAAAAAACCAGCAGTGCCGTCAACAGGTACGCGCTTTACAGGCCGGTGATCCTAGCATTGATCCATCAAGTATTGATGCTGATTGTGAAGACCTTAATCAAGCGGTTGCCTTCGCAGCTGAACATTACCTGGAGAAGGGCCAACTTGTAGGATTAGTTGGTGGTGAGCACAGCGTAATGCTTGGGTATTTAAGGGCTTTGAAAAAACATCGTCAACAAGCCATAGCGGTCATTCAATTAGATGCGCACTGTGATCTAAGAATTGCATACGAGGGGTTAACTTATTCTCATGCTTCGGTTATGCACAATGCCCTGAGTGAAGGCTTAGTTGATCGGCTGGTATCGGTTGGCATAAGGGACTATGCAGAAGCTGAGGTTTCAAAAATGCACGAAGCAGGCAGAACAATCCAACCTTATTCGGACCCTTTTTTGAAGGATGCTTTATTGAAAGGCACTAGCTGGGACGCCCTATGCGAACAGGTTATAACTGAATTGCCCGAAGAGGTGTACATAAGCTTTGATATTGACGCCCTTGATCCCGCCCTGTGCCCTCACACAGGTACACCTGTTCCGGGAGGGCTCAGCTTTGATAAAGCACGCTATTTAATACATAAAATAACGGAAAGCGGAAGAAAGATCATAGGTTTTGACCTTTCTGAAGTAGCTCCTGCTACCCATAAAAATGATGAATGGGATGGAAATGTAGGCAGCCGCATTTTATACAACCTTTGTAATGAGGCAGCTTACAGCCATGATATGGTCTAGTCCTTCTATCTTTTTTATCTAAGAAAGATCAACACTTTCAAGCCAACCTCTGGTTACCGGTGTACGTTTAAATCACGCTATTTTTGCTCACTGTATTTAAATGTTATTTATGCCCCTACTAGCCGATCGCCTTGAGCGTCTTTCCGAATCCGCTACCTTAAAAATGGCACGCCTGAGCCGTGAACTGAAAGATCAAGGGGCGGACATCATCAACCTCAGCCTTGGGGAGCCTGACTTTGATACCCCTCAGCATATCAAAGAAGCCGGCATCCAAGCCATAAGGGATGGGGTAACCAGTTATCCACCTGTTGCTGGTTTTCAAGGGTTAAGGGAAGCTGTTACCCGTAAATATGAGCAGGATCTTGGTCTAAATTATGATCCCGGCCAGGTCGTGGTTAGCTCTGGAGCTAAACAAACCTTGATCAACATCCTGATGGCTGTTGTCAATCCTGGAGATGAAGTGGTTGTTCCAGCTCCTTACTGGGTTTCTTATCCGGAAATGATTAAGATGGTAGATGGAGAAATGGTACCTATTCCCTCCAGCGTGGAATCTGATTACAAAATTTCACCCCAGCAACTGGAGGATGCTATAACAGACCGAACTCGGGTGGTTATGCTTTGCTCGCCTAATAATCCCACGGGCAGTGTTTATCGCGGGGATGAATTGCGACAGCTAGCCGCAGTTATAAGCCGCTATCCGCAGCTATATGTGATCTCGGATGAGATTTACGATTACATCAACTTTACCCATCAGGTAAATTCCATTGCCCAATTCTCAGGTCTTAAAGACCGCACAGCGCTAGTGAGCGGTGTATCTAAAAGTTTTGCAATGACGGGCTGGCGAATAGGATTCATGGCTGCTCCAAAGGCTATCGCAGACGCCTGCACAAAAATTCAGGGCCAATTTACTTCGGGTGCAAATGGAATGGCACAAATAGCAGCCGAAGAAGCCATTAGCGGTGATCTGACTCCTACGTATGAAATGCGGGACGCCTTTCAGCGCAGGCGTGATCTGGTCATGAATAAACTTAAAGATATACCGGGCGTTCGCTTCAATAAGCCCGATGGGGCTTTTTACTTATTTGCTGATATTAGTAGTTTGTATGGTAAAACCATCAATGGCGATTCCATTAACGACAGTGAATCCTTTTGCATGACGGTACTTAATGAAGCTCAGGTCTCCTTAGTACCTGGTGTGGCTTTTGGAGATGATAACTGCGTTCGCTTCTCTTTTGCTGCTTCTGAAGATGCCCTATCCACAGCTATTAATCGGCTGCAGGCGCTGCTTACTTAATGGCAATATTTGCGTTTGTAAATCCAGATAACCAAAAAGATCTCCCATGAGCGCTCCCTTCCAACTCACCCAATCTCAACTAAAAGCCATTGATCAAGCTTTCCAGCAAAAAAAAGTGTTAATCATTGGTGATGTGATGTGCGATGCCTATTGGTGGGGGCAGGTTAATCGTATATCCCCGGAAGCTCCAGTTCCAGTTGTTGAAATTGATCAGAAGGAATACCGGTTGGGAGGAGCTGCCAATGTAGCTGTGAACATGCAGCGATTGGGAGCAGAGCCCTTACTTTGCAGTGTTATTGGACCTGATCAGGAAGGGGCTACTTTTAAGCAATTACTGGAGAGTGAAAATATTAGCTCAGCCCACCTTATCCAGGCTGAAAGCAGGCCAACAACCGTTAAAACCCGGGTAATGGGTGAGCGTCATCAGTTGTTGCGGGTGGATAGCGAAACGAAGAAACTGCTTGCAGAAAATGAGCAAGAGGAATTGTTAAAGGTTGCCAAGGATGCTGTGAAAATGGCTGATGCGGTCTTGTTTGTGGATTATGATAAAGGCATCTTAGAGCATGGTTTGATCCAGGAGATTATCAGCGTAGCTAAGGCATCTGGCATACCCACGGCTGTAGACCCGAAAAAAGCCCACTTCTTTGCTTACCAAGGAGCTACCCTTTTCAAGCCTAATTTGAATGAATTACAAAGTAACCTCGAGCTTGAACTGCCATATCCCCTTACTAAGAAAGATATGGATAAGGCAACTAAACAACTTAGAAGCCACCTCAATAATGATATAGGGTTCATAACCCTATCAGAGCAGGGCGTTTACATTACAGATTATCAGGAAGATTACCTGCTTCCAGCCCATTTGCGAACCATATATGATGTTTCCGGGGCTGGCGATACCGTCATGAGCGTAGCTACGCTGGCGCTTGCTGCCCAATGTTCCCTGCCCGTTATAGCCGAAATGGCGAACCTGGCCGGGGGATTAGTTTGCGAAGGTGTTGGTGTGGCACCCATCCAGCATGACCAGTTTTTCCAGGAGTGTACCAGGGCCATGGTCTACCAGCAAAGCGAAACGTTGGATGTTAATGGGCAAGCGTAGGATTGCTTAAGATATCCTGAAGTAATCGGTAGATGGTATACCTGGCTTTAAGCATTATTGCTACTACCTTAATTTTTGTGGTTTTCCGCTTTATTGGACGGCAAAATGTTCACACGTTTCAGGCCATCGTGGTCAATTACATGGTAAGTGTAGGCTTGGGCTTATTTTTAGTACCAAAGCAATCCGTAGAGATTGACACTTTACCCACCGAATTCTTTCAAATAGGACTAGCCATTGGACTGCTTTTTGTTATAAACTTTTGGTTCATGGGGCGAGCTACTCAGTTATTTGGGGTGGCTCCAGCAACCATTCTTGCAAGGATCTCACTAGTTGTACCTGCTTTTTTTTCTATTTGGATGTTTGGAGAGGTGTTTAATGCACTTAAGGCTTTGGGGCTGCTATCAGCCATTCTGGCCATTATGCTCACACTGTATGAGCCCGGCTTAATCCATAGACTTCGAGATCCGGCTCGCTGGTGGCCTTATTTTTTTCCGTTAGGGGCTTTTCTCGGAACCGGCATCATCGACAGCCTTTTTAAAGTTGCAGAGGTTCAATTCCTGGGGTCCATTCCCAACCTGTATTTCTTACTCTATCTATTTGGGTTTGCAGGCCTGGTAGGCTTGTTATTCATATGTTACCGGTTTTCAACGGGTCATATGAAGTTGGATCGTAGAGCAATCCCATTTGGCATTGTCCTCGGCATTGTTAACTTCTTTGCAATTTACTGCTTGCTTTTGGCATTATCTGTTAGCGACTTAGCCGGTTCTGTCCTTTTTCCCATCAATAGCGTTAGTATCGTGGCATTGAGCACATTTATTTCATACAGCATTTTTAGGGAGCCACTTAATATTTACAATTTAAGCGGTTTTTTATTGGCTGTTAGTGCTATTCTGCTCATAACATTAGCATGACTATGAGGTATTGGACCATAAGTTCAGAGGCTAAAGGCTATTACGAATTGAAAGGCAGTAAGTTTTTTGCTTACGTATCACCCGTTACTGATAAGGAAGCGGTTAAGCAGTGGATTAGCCATAAATGGAACCAGCATCCTAAAGCCCAGCATGTTTGCTATGCTTACCGGATGGGAGTTCACCAAATCCAAACCAAAACCAATGATGATGGAGAACCTGCCAACACTGCCGGAAAGCCGATTTTAAACCACTTAGAAGGGTCAAACTTGACCAACGTAGTTTTAGCTGTGGTTCGCTATTTTGGAGGAGTAAAGCTAGGAAGGGGCGGGTTAATTTCAGCCTATAGGTACAGTGCTAAAATTGCACTAGGTAACGCAATTGTAACATGCCAGATAGAGACCCAACAACTGCAAGCGTCTATTTCCTACAAAGATTATTCTGCGTTTATGGAAAAGCTAAAAAAAGCTGGTGTTTATATTGTTGATGAAGAATACTTTTCGGAAAATTGTCGTTTTACCATAGAAGTTCCATATGAAGAAACCCATGATTGGGAGAATTGGTTGAGTAATCAAAACTAATATTGTATTTAATGAGGAATGTCCGGCTAAACCTGTTGTTTTTACCTTTACTTCTAGCTTTACCCGTTTGCTCGGCATCACAGGATGGCTGGCTACAAACGCCTACCAAGAGTTCGATAGGTCGTCCGGATGTAACGCTGGAAGGGCGTGGGCGTAAGCTTCAGAAATCGGCGGCTGAATGGGCTGAAGGATACCTTTCCACAGTTGGTAAGGAAGGGAGCTACCTCAAGCTACAGGATTACCGGGAAAGTGTTTTGGGTTTCCATCTTACATACCAGCAAAATTACCGCGGGATTCCGGTTTACAATTCCCAAGTAAAGGTTAACATTTCAAAATCAGGAAAGCTTCAATCCTTGTTTTACAAGACAATTGATCCCTCAAATTTCCCTGCCAAAACATTGCAGCTAAAGGATCAACCGCCCTTTCTTAATAATTTTAGGGAAGAAGGTAAGCTTCACACAAAAAAGGTGATTTTTAAAAATCGTAAACAGCCGCAACTTGCTTATGCTGTGAGCTTAATACATAAGCCTTCAGGAACCCATGATCAGTATGTTTTTGATCATAATGGGGATACGTTACACCAGCGTGATATGAACCGTTACCTGGGCTTAACCAAGGACACGACAGCTACGGCCTATGTATATTACCCCAACCCCCTTATAACTTCCGAAAATCCCTATGGAAAGCCATTTTGGGATAATAGAGATAAAACTAACCTTTTTCTAAAAGGTCAAAGAGAAAAAGTGCAAATCAATGCCAATATTGCAAGTTCTGATTCATTTACCCTGCAATCCCCGTTTTTTAAAGTCACCAACTTCTCACCTCCTCAAACCCCAGTAACTTACAGTAATAGTACAGCATTCAATTTTACGCGGGATTCAAGTGCTTTCGAGGATGTCAATTCCTTTTATCACCTCCAGCGATTCAAAGATTATCTGGGAGAAATTGAGCTTGATAGCATGTTCGATTACCAATTACCGGTAGATGCTCATTCATTATCAAACCAAGATAACTCCCGCTTTTCCTTAGCCGGAAATTCGAATAAAGGTCGTTTATACTTTGGGGAAGGTGGGGTAGATGATGCTGAGGATGCTGAGATCATTATCCATGAGTTCGGTCATGCCATTTCAGCATATGCCTCTCCGGGCTCCTATAATGGTGGAAAAGAATCTAAGGCTTTGGAAGAAGGCTTATGTGATTACTTAGCTTGTTCTTATGGCCGGCACCTTGATAATTACAAATGGAAGCGACTATTTTCTTGGGATGCTGGCATTAAGCCGCAGCAGAATAACAAGTTTTGGAAAGGTAGATGGTGTACTACTGAAAAGCAGTATCCAGAAGATTTAACGGGTGCCAAATACGAAGATGGCGAGATCTGGGCCGGTACTCTAATGGAAGTCTGGGAAAAGCTTGGTAGGCAGACTACTGATGAACTGGTTTTAGCAGCACTGAATGCCTTTAGCAAGAATATGACCATGAACGATGGTGCCCGCTTGGTTTTACAAGCAGATAGTGTTTTGTACAATGGTCAACACCAATCTACGCTTTTAAACATCCTTGGTACTAGTGGCCTTGTTAATCCCCAGAAATTGGGGTTGGAAGACCGGTCCAAAACATCAAAAGGTTGGGATCCGAAGTGCTACTACCGCAATCAGGCATTCCTGGTAGAATTGGAAAGCCCCGTTCAGCAACTTTCCATCACCCTTCAATCCTTAAGTGGTCAAGTTATCGCGCAGAAGGTTGAGGGTGCCAATGATCAATACAAAATCAAGGCTAATGGGTTAGCTAGTGGTATGTACATTCTCCATCTTCAAAAACCTGAACATGCCAAGGCAATAAAAGTGATGAAGCCTTAAACTTTCACTCAATTCCGGGATCTCAATTTCCTTATTGTATTGTGCTTGGAAGCCTTCTCCTAAAAGCAAGGAATCAAGGCATTTTTTATGGCCACACTAAACCTCAATTGGATCCAAGTGTTCTAAAATTTCCCAATTTAGTGCCAAATCATCCGCCACAAGGCTGTTGATTTGCTTCAGTTAGGTTGAATCCGTAATATTGCATAAATAAAATAGGCTAGCCTAAATTACCTCATTTATATGGAGGAGGGTTTGTTAATTGAACCAATTTACGCGGTGGCGTCTGGCCCTCAAACAGACGGGCTTTCTACATTTTTTATATATGCTGGAATAGCTGTTGGACTTGCGGGTGTTATACTGTTACTATCTTATCTGCTTGGCCAACGGCATGACAACGCACTGACTGGAGAAGTTTACGAGTCAGGTGTGCCTGCTGTTGGAAAAGCCAGGCTTCGGTTTTCCTCCCAATTTTACCTTGTTGCTATGCTATTTGTCATCTTTGATCTTGAGGCAGTTTTTATCATTGCCTGGGCGGTGGCATTTCAACAAGTAGGAATTACCGGATTTATAGCGGCAGGAGCATTTATCCTGATTCTAGCTGCCGTTTTGATCTATGAATGGAAAGTTGGAGCACTTGATTTTGGTCCGGATAATAAAGGAATTATAAGGGCTTACAAACGATTAGATCCGAATGCTTTACCTAATGAACAATAGAATTTCATTGATATGAAGTGGTGGTTAAGTCGTGCAGAACAGCCGGAAACGGCAACTAAAGGTACGGGCTCTTTTGAGGAGACCGTTCAACAAAATGTGGTTTTCACCAGTTTGCAATCCATGGTTGCCTGGGGGCGAAAGAATTCCATTTGGCCTTTCAACTTTGGGCTATCCTGTTGTTACGTGGAAATGGCTACCTCCGTTACCAGTAAATATGACATATCCAGGTTTGGGGCTGAAGTATTGAGAGGTACGCCCCGCGAGGCTGACGTTATGATCATTGCAGGAACTCCTTTTATAAAAATGGCTCCCGTTATCAAGCGGCTCTATCAACAAATGATGGAGCCGCGCTGGGTTATTTCTATGGGATCCTGTGCTAATTCCGGGGGCATGTACGACATTTATAGTGTTGTACAAGGCGTTGATAAGATATTGCCTGTGGATGTTTATGTACCGGGGTGCCCCCCGCGCCCCAACGCTTTTATGGAGGGCTTGTTAATGTTGAGTGACGCTGTTGGTAAAGAGCGCAGGCCCCTGAGTTGGGTCATAGGACCGCAAGGGGTAGAAAAACCTGAAGAACGTTCCAGAAGGGATGAAAAGCTGGCCGAGCGACAGGAAATGACTGAGCTTAGGCCACCGGATGATGTTTAAAAACAGTAGGGTAAACCAAACCATAATATGAGTACGGTTGCATTGGACCAGGATATTGTTGCGCATCTACAAGATACTTTTGGCACTGAAAACCTTCTAGAGCAAGAAACCGCTGATCAATTTCCAACCTTATGGGTTCCTAAAAGCCAGTTAGTTGATATAGTCTATCACCTGAAACATGGGGTTCCAGCACCTTATACTTTGCTTTATGACCTTTCCGCTATCGATGAGCGTTCACGTGCCAATCGAAAAGGACAGCCTCCCTCCGATTTTACGGTATTTTACCACCTCATGTCATTTGAGCGGAATCACGATGTGCGGCTAAAGGTCGCACTAGAAGGTGAATTCCCTTCAATACCCACAATAACCCACATTTGGTACAATGCCAACTGGTATGAGCGGGAAGTATACGACATGTTTGGGATAACTTTTGAAGATCATCCCTACCATGAAAGAATTCTCATGCCGGGTTATTGGCAAGGCCACCCGCTTCGTAAAGAACATCCCGCAAGAGGAACAGAGATTGGACCCTTCACGCTGCCAGATGATGAACAAGAACGTCAGGAAGAACATCTAAAGTTTAATCCTGAAGCCTGGGGAATGGAGCGGCAAAAAGCCGACTCTGACTTTATGTTTCTCAATGTGGGACCTCAGCACCCGGGTACCCATGGGGTTTTAAGAACGGTTTTACAGCTCGATGGTGAAGATATCGTAGACGCAGTACCGGAGATTGGTTTTCATCATAGAGGGGCTGAAAAAATGGGTGAACGGCAATCCTGGCACACGTACATCCCATATACGGACCGCGTTGAATACCTGGCCGGTACCAATAACAATTTACCCTATGTGCTGGCATTAGAGCAGTTAGCAGGGATTGAGGTGCCCGATCGGGTAAAGTACATCCGGGTCATGATGTGTGAGCTTTACCGGATTTCAAGTCACCTGGTTTGGTATGGCACTTTTGTTCAGGATATTGGCCACTTCTCAGGTGTGTTTTACATGTTTTCAGACCGTGAAAAAGTGCTTGAAATCTGTGAGGCTATTTGTGGGGATCGGATGCATCCGAATTGGTTCAGGATCGGTGGCGTTGCCCAGGATCTTCCAAGTGGTTGGGAGTCAATGGTTCAAAAGTTCCTTGATGATTTCCCAAAGCGTTTGAAGGACTATGACAAAATGTTGGTCAAAAACCGGGTTTTCCGTGATAGAACCAAAGGAGTAGGGATCTACAACACCAAAGAAGCCATTGAATGGGGCGTTACAGGCCCCGGTTTAAGGGCTACCGGTTACAAGTGGGATTTCAGAAAAGAGCGCCCTTATTCTGGTTATGAGCATTTTGATTTTGATGTTCCGGTAGGAGAAAACGGAGATGCCTTTGATAGGGCAATTGTACGTATAGAGGAAATGCGCCAGAGCTTGCGGATCATACAACAATGCGTGGATAATATGCCGGCTGGAGAGCACAAATCCCGTCACAGACTTACCACGCCCCCGCTCAAGGATAACACCATGCATGATATCGAAACCTTGATAGATCACTTTATGGGGGTAAGTTGGGGGCCAGTATTTCCAGCTGGGGAATCCTTGGTATCTATTGAAGCTCCGAAAGGAAATAACGGTTATTACCTTGTCAGTGATGGTAGTACTGTTTCCTACAGGACCCGGATACGGACCCCATGTTTCCCACACCTTCAAATGCTGCCCTATATCTCAAGGGGTTATACCATTGCCGATATGCTCGCAATTTTGGGAAGTATTGATTATGTGTTATCCGATGTAGACCGTTGAGGGATCATTTCGATATAAAAATACGGCCATGTTAAGTGACCAGGAGAAACGAGAAATAGACGAAGAAATTGCGATTTACCCAGCAAAGGAAAATGCCTGTCTGGAGGCGCTTCAGGTTGTTCAGAAACACCGAAATTGGGTTTCAGATGATGCGCTAAAGAGCGTAGCTGAATACCTTGAGATGACCCCTGATGAGCTAGAGGGTGTAGCAACTTTTTACAACCTGATTTTTCGCAAGCCTGTTGGCCGGAACGTTATCCTGATGTGTGAAAGCATCAGTTGTTGGGTATTAGACTATGAGCGATTGATGAGCTACATTAAACAAAAGCTCAATCTAGACCTTGGAGAAACAACACCGGATAACCGGTTTACCCTGTTAACCATTCCTTGCTTAGGGAATTGTGATCATGGTCCGGCTATGATGGTTAATGATAACCTTCACCAGGATTTGACAGAGGATCGTATTGACGAAATACTAAAGCAGTACACTTAAAAATGAGGAGAAATGGAAAAGCCGCTGACTAAAGATATTCGGGAAGATAGAACACCACTTACGCTAAAGGAATATGAAGCAACAGGCGGTTATGAGGCGTTAAAATACGCCTTAGCCAATATGAAACCCAGTGAGGTGACGGGAGAAGTGAAACAGGCCAATGTAAAAGGTCGTGGTGGCGCTGGGTTCCCACTGGGCATGAAGTGGGGTTTTGTAGATATTAGCGATAATGCCCCTCATCCTAAATACCTGATCGCTAACGCTGATGAGATGGAACCCGGTACGTTTAAGGACCGGCTCCTTATGGAAGGTAATCCCCACCAATTGATAGAGGGGATGATCCTTGCAGCTTATGCCATTAGGGCTGATATTGCTTTTATTTTCCTTAGATGGGCTTACAGAGAGGCCGAAGCTCGGCTAAAGCATGCTATTAAAGAGGCCGAAGAAGCTGGATACCTGGGTAAAAATATCCTGGGCTCGGGCTGGGGTTTAGAAATGCACATTCACACAAGCGTGGGACGTTACATGTGTGGCGAAGAAACGGGACTCATAAACGCGTTGGAAGGTAAACGGGCAACGCCAAGGGCTAAGCCCCCATTTCCTCAAGCAGTCGGACTTTTTGGTAAGCCCACTATTGTTAACAATGTGGAGTCGTTATGTAACATCCCCCACATCGTGAACAATGGAGCTCAGTGGTTTCTGAACCTTGGTATATCCGATGAAGGGGGCACTAAACTGTACGGGGTTAGTGGAAATGTGAAAAATCCCGGTGTTTGGGAACTTCCCTTGGGCGTTTCTATGCGCACCATCATTGAGGAATATGCCGGTGGGATGAAAAATGGTCATCAATTCAGGGCCGCACTTCCTGGTGGCGCTTCTACTGATTTTCTGACGACTGATCACATGGACGATATGATGGATTATAAAACGGTCATGGACAATGGAAGCCGGTTAGGAACCGGATTACTCATTGTTCTGGATGATCAAACGTCAGTCGTTGGCTTTGTCGCCAACCTTGAAAAGTTTTTTGCGCAAGAATCCTGTGGCTGGTGCACACCCTGCCGCGATGGAATACCTTATGTGCAGAAAACACTGTTAAACATGTACAATGGCTACGGCAAGCCCGGCGACATTGAAATACTTGAAGAACATACCAGTTATTTAGCGCCAGGTAAAACCTTTTGCGCTTTTGCACCGGGGGCTATGGAGCCCTTACAAAGTGCTCTAAAATACTTCAGAGAAGATTTTGAAGCCTGCATCGCTGAACCTGCTTAAGAAACCTTGCTGCTATGGCAACGATTTATATTGATAATGAAGCTTATGAGGCCAGAGACCGGCAGAACCTGCTAGAGGCCTGCCTGTCAAATGGTTTAGATCTACCATACTTTTGCTGGCATCCGGAATTAGGCTCTGTAGGTGCTTGTCGGCAATGTGCCGTTAAGCAATACAAAGACGAAAACGATACGCAGGGCAAACTGGTGATGTCCTGTATGACACCAGTTTCCGATGGGGCGCAGGTTTCAATTAAAGATCCCGAAGCTGATCAGTTCCGAAAAAGCATTATTGAGGAATTGATGACCAATCATCCGCATGATTGCCCAACTTGTGATGAAGGTGGGCACTGTCACCTTCAGGATATGACAATCATGACGGGCCATAACTACCGGCGTTTTCGCTTCAATAAAAAAACTTTCAGAAATCAGGATCTGGGGCCCTTCATCCATCACGAGATGAACCGGTGTATAACTTGTTATCGCTGTGTTCGGTTTTATCGGGATTATGCAGGTGGCCGTGATTTGAAAGAGCAAGCCAACGGAGTAAGAACTTATTTTGGCCGCCATGAGGATGGTCCGCTTCAAAATGAGTTTAGTGGTAATCTGGTGGAAGTTTGCCCAACCGGTGTATTCACGGATAAAACTTATCGTCAGCATTATACCCGCAAATGGGATTTGACCACAGCTCCATCCGTTTGTCATCATTGCGGCTTAGGTTGCAACATCATAGCAGGTGAACGGTATGGCTCGCTTCGCCGGGTTGAAACACGCTACAATGGAGAGGTAAATGGGTATTTCTTATGTGACCGCGGACGTTTTGGTTATGAATTCGTAAACCATGATGAGCGGCTATGCTACCCCCTTCAAAAAGAACAAGATGGTAATCAGCATTCTATTCCTAAAGAGCGGGCACTTAGTGAAATCAGCAATATCCTTGAGAATAGTCAAAAGCCCATTGGAATTGGCTCACCGCGTGCTTCGATGGAATCCAACCAAATGTTAAAAGCATTAGTAGGAGAAGAACATTTCTATCTGGGCATGGCTGATAAGGACTATCATCTGACACGTAAAGCTTACGATATCCTGCAGAATGGGCCTGCCCGAACACCAGGGCTTCGGGAAATTCAAGAAGCGGATGCGGCTTTTGTTTTGGGAGAGGATATAACTAATACTGCTCCTTTAGCAGCCCTTTATTTACGGCAGGTTGTAAAGACTCAACCCCGTGAAAAGGCGATGGAGCAAGCTGGAATTCCTGATTGGCAGGAATTAGCCCTTCAGAATGCCACCTACAATCAATATGGCCCGCTACACCTGGCCACTCACACGTGGACTAAGCTAGAAGATGTCGCCTCTGCTTCAATTCACGCTTCTAATGAAGGCATTGCAAGGCTTGGCCATGCCGTTGCAAACCTTATCAATTCCAATGCACCTTCGGTTGAAGGGTTGACAGTAGAAGAACAGGCCAAAGCCGACAAAATTGCTGACAACCTGAAAAATGCAAAGCGCCCCCTAGTGGTTTCAGGTACCAGCGCAGGTAGTGAGGCAGTTATGGAGGCTGCTGCTAATATTGCTTACGCGCTATCTACCAGTGAGGAGCCAGCTGAGCTTGCGCTAACTGTACCAGAAGCAAATTCGATGGGTCTGGCAATGCTTGATGGTAAGCCTTTATCTGAAGGGCTTGATGCACTCCAAAACCGGGAAGCTGATACTATCGTCTCTCTGGAAAACGACCTTTACAGGCGAGCAGGTCATGATAAAATAGCCAAAGCGTTAAGTGATGCGGCTCACCTTATAGCAATTGATCATACAGCAAATGCCACTACCCGTCAGGCAGATGTGGTGCTACCGGCTGGTAGTTTTGCTGAGTCGGATGGTACGCTTATTAACAATGAAGGCCGGGCGCAGCGATTTTACCAGGTTTATGTGACCGAGAATGATATCCATGAAAGTTGGCGTTGGCTCCGTGAAATTTTCCATGCGCTAGGTAGGGGTGATGTTGTTGAAGATCTCCAGTCTCTTGATGACTTCACGCAGCGGGTCATTCAATCCAACTCCGTATTCAAGCCTATGGAAGACATTGCGCCACCACCGGGCTTTCGTATCCATGGTCAGAAAATTCCCCGGCAATCTCACCGGTACAGTGGTCGAACAGCTATTGGCGCTCACAAAAATGTTAGTGAAGAAAAGCCACCCGAAGATGAGGATTCTCCCCTCTCCTTTACAATGGAGGGATTTAGGGGTACGGTGCCCTCATCGAGTATATCTTACTTTTGGTCTCCAGGCTGGAGTTCAATTCAGTCCGTGAATAAATTTCAAATTGAGGTAGGGGGCAAGCTTCATGGCGGAGATCCTGGCAAGCGACTTATAGAGCCTGCTTCGATTGAGGAATGGCAGTTTTACCAAGATCCACCGAAGGCTTTTATGCCGCATGAAAACACCTTTGAAGTTGTGCCACTTTATCACATTTTCGGCTCAGAAGAACAAAGTATGAACGCACCAGCCGTACAACAGCGAGCTGCAGGTCCTTATTTAGCTTTATCTGAAGAAGACGCAAAGCAAATCGGAGTTCTTGAGGATGACATTGTGGATATAAGTTTTGATGAAGTACAGTTGAGTTTACCGGTACATCTTAGGTCTGACTTGCCAAAGGGATTGGTGGGTTATCCGCGTGGATTACCCGGTTTACCGGAACTTAACTTGCCATCGCAGGCTGGTTTAAAGAAATCCGAAAGTACCGTTCCATCTATTTCAGCACAGCCCGCAGTACATAGCGAAGTTTAAAGCATTTTAAATTCCCTAACCATGGCAACCATCTCGGTCGTGCTTTTGATTGTATTTTCAATTTCCCCTGCCCTTATTTGGGTAGAGCGTAGAATGTTGGCTTTTTGGCAAGACCGGAAAGGGCCTAATAGGGTAGGACCATTAGGGATTTTTCAGCCAGTAGCTGATGCTGTAAAGCTTATTTTTAAAGAAGACTGGACGCCACCCTTTGCTGATCGGTTTGTTTTTATCCTGGCACCCACGATAATCGTTATAAGCATTTTGATGAGCTTCATGATTATCCCTTTTACTCCCGATCTGGTGGTGCTAGATCTTAATATTGGGGTGTTGTTTTATTTGGCCATGTCTTCCCTCGGGGCTTATAGTTTAGTCTTAGGAGGTTGGGCTTCTAATAGTAAATATTCGCTGATAGGAGCTATGAGGGGCGCCTCACAAATGATTACTTACGAAGTTTTCCTGGGCCTGTCCTTGATGGGAATTGTGATATTAAGTGGCTCTTTGAGCCTTAAGGATATTGTTTTAGCTCAAAAAGATGGCTGGTATGTTTTCCCGCAGTTCCTGGGTTTCTTCCTGTTTTTGGTAGCTGCACTTGCGGAGAGCCATCGTCTGCCTTTTGATTTACCGGAATCAGAAAGTGAATTAGGAGCGGGCTTCCACTCAGAATATTCCGGGATGAAGTTCGGGATGTTCTTTTTGGGTGAATACATGGGAATTGTCCTGATATCCGCTCTTACCACGACCTTTTTTCTAGGAGGTTGGCTACCCCCGGTTGACATGGCCTGGGCTAATGCAATTCCGCCCATCATTTGGTTTATGGGCAAAACCTTTATTTTCATTCTGTTATTTATTTTACTTCGAGCATCTATTCCGAGGCCCCGTTATGATCAGCTATTGGGGTATGGATGGAAAATCATGTTACCTTTGGCACTCCTGAATTTATTAGGAACAGGAATTTTTACCCTGTTGACTTAAATTGCTTAGGTAGGTTAAAGAAAATTGACCTTATGTGGAGTATATTCAGAAGTTTAGCAATGGTTTTCATGCACATCTTTAGCAAGAAAGAAACCATTGAGTATCCCGATACTAAACCTTATTTAGCGCCTCGTTATCGCGGCCGAATTATCCTTAGCCGTGATCCGGATGGAGGAGAGCGCTGTGTGGGATGCTATCTATGTGCGGTGGCCTGCCCAGTTGATTGCATAGCTCTTCAGGCTACTGAGGATGAAAACGGAAGGCGCTACCCTGAGACCTTCCAGATTAACTTCTCAAGGTGTATATATTGTGGTTTATGCGAGGAAGCTTGTCCAACCTACGCTATTCAATTAACACCTGATTACGAAATGGCTGAATACAACCGTCAAAATATGGTTTACGAGAAAGAACACCTGCTAATCAATGGGCAGGGTAAACACCATGGTTACAATTATTACAAGGTTTCTGGAATGGCAATTGGTGGAAAAGATAAAGGGCAAGCTGAGCGAGAAGAAGAGCCCGTTGATACCAAAAGTCTTATCCCCTAAATTCGCGACTTCAATTCGGGCTCTAAACCCTAGCTATTAATGGACCTCAGCGTTGTCTTTTACACAGCTGCCGCCGTTTCGATCTTTTCCACTATAATGGTGATTACTCGGTATAATGGGGTACATGCCCTTTTATGGCTTATATTATCGCTTTTATCAATGGCCATGATTTTTTTCACGCTCGGAGCGCCCTTCTTAGCAGCGCTTGAAGTAGTGATCTATGCGGGAGCCATTATGGTGCTTTTCATTTTTGTGGTCATGATGCTCAACCTTGGTCAGGACCAGGTTAGAACCGAACGAAAGTGGCTTACACCTAAGAGTTGGGTCATGCCATCTCTTTTTGCGTTAATCCTGCTTGTTGAACTTCTTTATATCTTAAGTGCAGGTACCCCTGAAGGGCTTGATCCAGCCAAAATAAATCCAAAAGCCATTGGAAAAGCTTTGTATGGTCCTTACTTAATAGGTGTTGAATTAACAGCCATTCTGTTGATGGCCGGTATTGTAGGGGCTTACCATATTGGCCGTAAGAAAAAACAAGCCGTTCATCGTTACATGAAAGAAGAGGTTACTGATGGAAGTACCCGTTAACGCTGCTCTCGCCTTGTCCGGTATTCTCATGATGTTAGGATTAATCGGAGTTCTTGTGCGCAGGAATATTATTTTTATGCTGATGTCAATTGAAGTGATGCTGAATGCTTCCGGGTTAGCTTTTGTAGTGGGTAGCGCTAAGCACGGAGCCGTTGAGGGGCAAGTTATGTTTCTCTTTATTCTTGCAGTGGCAGCCGCTGAAGTGGCGGTTGGACTAGCCCTTATCATAAAAGTTTATCAACACTTCCAAACCCTCGATACCGATGGGCTTAACCAGTTAAAAGGTTAATAAAAACCCAATTGCATGCACGCCTTAATTGGTCTTATTCCGGCCATTCCCTTTTTTAGCTTTTTAGTTCTCAGTCTGACAGGTTTACGCTTAACTAAGCCTTTAACCGCTATTTTAGGAGTTGGATCTATAGGCTTATCAGCTATTTTTAGTGTCATAGCAGCTTTATTTTTTTTTGGTAGCGATGCTCAGAGCTTTGAAGTTGTACTATGGCAATGGATGAACGTAGGCGGTTTTCAACCTGAGTTTGGATTTCGAGTGGATGCGCTTACCGTGGCTTTTATACTTGTAATCACTGTTATAGGATTTTTTATCCATCTTTTTTCATCTGAATTCATGTACCATGAGCCAGGCTTTGGGCGCTTTTTTGCAGCCATGAACCTTTTTGTTAGTGCCATGCTCATCCTGGTAATGGCTAATAACCTGGCCCTGTTGTATTTAGGTTGGGAGGGTGTAGGCCTTTGCAGTTATTTATTAATAGGATTTTACTACAATGAAACCAAGAACACCCTAGCAGCCCAAAAAGCCTTTGTAGTAACGCGAATTGGTGATGCTGCCCTTGGAATTGGCTTGTTCCTGTTGTTTGCAAGCTTAGGCACGCTTACTTTTAGGGAGTTGCCACAAGCTATTGAGCAATCATGGAAAGTGGGTGATCCGCTTGCTATCAGTGCGGCAGCACTTTTACTAATAGGTGCATTGGGTAAGTCAGCGCAGTTACCGCTTCAAACCTGGCTACCGGATGCCATGGCCGGACCATCGCCGGTCAGTGCACTTATTCACGCTGCTACCATGGTGACGGCTGGGGTTTATCTTATCGCAAGGACCCACTTTATTTTTACGTTGGCACCCTCAGTTATGATGCTTGTAGCAATTATTGGAGCAGTTACTTTACTCGTGGCAGGCTTCAGTGCACTTACGCAGCGAGATATAAAACGTGTCCTTGCTTACTCCACTATTAGCCAGATAGGTTACATGTTCCTAGCCTTGGGAGTAGGAGCGTGGTCAGCTGGTATTTTCCACTTTGTTATCCATGCCTTTTTTAAGGCTTTGCTGTTTTTAGGAGCCGGAGTGGTCATTCATGCGCTCCACGATGAACATGATATTTTCAAAATGGGGGGATTAAGGAAGCAACTCCCGGTTACTTTCTGGACCTTTCTCATTGGGTCAGCTTGTTTAGCAGCTATTCCATTAATAACAGCAGGTTTTTACAGTAAGGATGCTATTTTATGGGCAGCTTTTGCCAGTGATCAGGGAGGTTCATTACTTTGGATAGCTGGCTTCCTTGGGGCTATTGTCACCGCTTTTTATACCTTTCGAATGGTGTTTGTCACCTTTTTTGGCAAAGCGCAAATAGAAGTTGATCACAAACCGGGCATGGTAATTAAGCTTCCGCTAATCGTATTAGCTATTCTATCCCTGGTAGGAGGTTTTATAGAAACGCCGCACTCGATTGGAGGAATCCATGTATTTTCAGGATTTGTAAACGGAGCCTTACCGGTTTTTGAGGCGCATGGAAGCTTGAGTACTGAAATTCTTCTACAGGTCCTTACATCATTAATGGCCTTAATAGCCATATTCATGGCGTACCAAGTGTACGTAAAACAAACCATCAATCTTCAATCGTTATCGGAAGGTAAGGTAGCCAATGGGCTTCATACTTTCCTGACTAAAGGGTGGCAATTTGATGCCCTATACGATACAGTTCTGGTTAAACCCTTTGGTTTTATCGCTAGAATAAACAGATCTGATGTGATCGATAAGTTTTTTGCTTTTATTGTCTTTGTTGCTAAAGCTTTTCATTACCTCTTTAGCCTAACCCAATCCGGCCGGTTGCGATGGTACGCCACTGGTTTAGCTTTGGGTGCCATATTGACCCTAACGATAATGGTTTTCTTATGATGCTGATATGGATATTATTGATCATGCTTGGAGGTGGTGGTGTAGCTTGGTTGCTTAGTCAATGGAGTAAGGTTTTATCGCGGATAGTTGCTTTAGTTGCTGCCTTAATCCCTTTTCTCATTTCCACAGGCTTTTGGGTCAACACTGGTTTTCCTGTAGGAAGTGGTCATACCGGTAATTGGCTTATGAGTCTCCAGGTTGAATGGATCCCTTCGTTTGGAATTGATTTTTACCTCGCCCTTGATGGCTTAAGCCTATTGATGATTGTCCTAACAACTTTCATAGGCGCTTTAACCATCCTGTACAGTTGGGGGCGTTACCCCTACAAAGAAGGCTTTTACTACTTTAATATGCTTTGGGTTCTAGCTGGAATAACGGGTGTTTTCCTGGCAATGGATCTTTTTCTGTTTTATTTCCTGTGGGAAGTAATGCTGATCCCTATGTACTTTTTGATTGGTATTTGGGGAGGTGAAAACCGTTACAATGCTGCATTTAAATTTTTCATATTCACGCAGGCCGGTGGTTTGCTGATGTTGCTTTCGATTTTGGGGCTTCAGGTGTTACACTGGCAGGAAACCGGATCGCCTGATTTCAGCTATAGGGCGCTTTTAAACACCAAAATTGGATTAGCTTACGCTTATCCACTGATGTTGGGATTTTTAGCTGGATTATTGGTAAAACTTCCTGCCTTTCCTTTACACACTTGGTTACCCAATACTTACACGGAAGCGCCTTCGAGCGCCAGCATTGTTTTATCAGGCCTAATGGTCAAAACAGCTGCGTATGCTCTACTGCGGTTTGTTTTGCCACTCTTTCCCTCAGCCGTGGCATCTTTTAGCCCCATAGGAATGCTGTTAGGAGTTATCGGTATTTTATATGGTGCTAAATTAGCTTACGCCCAAACTGATATAAAAAGAATTGCAGCTTATTCCAGCTTCAGCCATATGGGTTACATCCTTTTAGGTGTTTTTGCTTTTAACCAATTGGCTATGCAAGGTGTGGTCATGCAGATAGTAGCCCATGGCATTAGTACAACGGCAATATTTGCGCTTACCGGCCTTATTGAATCTCGTTTTGAAACCCGTGATATTAATAACCTGGGCGGGTTGTACACTAGTAACCCTGTTATGGGCGGAGTCGCTTTGATTTTTATCATGGCATCATTGGGGTTGCCCGGTTTAGCCAATTTTATTGCTGAGTTCTTAGTATTAATGGGCGCTTATCAAGCGGATGTCCTACTAGCTGTAATTGCTACAATGGGTTTGGTGCTTTCAAGCCTTTATGCCCTAAGGATGATGCAAAAAGTCTTTTTTGGTGAGGTTCCCGATAACTTTAAAAATCTCACAAAGCCTGTTATTAAACCAACAGAGGGTATTGTAATGGGGACCCTTATCATGGCAGTTGTTGTATTGGGATTTTACCCTCAGCCTGTATTTTCTACCGCTAAAGGTACGATTCAGTCTCTTACAGCAACAACTGTTGAACCTGAAGATAAGAAATCAGCCAAAAAGAAGCAGTCGTTGAAATTCAAACATGAACTGGTGGATCTTAATCCGGCCCTAATTAACAAAAGGCTTTCTCATGACGCCAACTGACTACTTGGCTTTGCTTCCCATTCTTGTAACTACTGCAGGAGCATTGTTAATCATGTTGCTCACTGCCTTCTACCGCTCTCATGGGTTGGTCGCCACTTCCTGTGCTGTTCTATTTGGTGGAGCTTTTATATCAGTGATAGGATCCAATAGTGTAGCTCCACAAGCTATTAGTAGCCACTTAGTCGGGGAAGGTATTGCTTTACTAAAAATTAATGGCTTCACGCTTATATATAGTGCAATTATACTAGGATGTAGCTTAACGGTAACCATGCTGTCATTTGGCTATTTAGAGCAGTATTCGGAGCAAAAAGAGGAATATTACATTCTACTGCTCATAGCCACTTTAGGAGCATTGGTTTTGGCAACAGCCAATCACTTTATCGCCCTGTTTCTAGGATTGGAAGTCCTTAGCGTGGCATTGTATGTTTTAATTGCTTATTTAAGGCATAAAGGGGCTGCACTTGAAGCGGCTACAAAATACCTGGTGATGGCATCCGTTTCATCTGCATTATTGTTATTTGGGATGGCTTTGATTTACAACGTTCTGGGAACCATGGAATTTAGTCTGATAGCTTCCCGGCTTGATGGTTTAAGTTCCCTGGATCCGCTTTTTATTGGAGGATTGGCCATCATGATTGTGGGTATTGGTTTCAAATTAGCCCTGGTTCCTTTTCATCTGTGGACCGCAGACGTTTATCAGGGAGCACCAGCCCCCGTTACGGCCCTTATTGCTACCATATCAAAAGGAAGCATGTTTGCTGTCCTGTTACGCTTTTACATGGAAATTGATGGAGGGGCCTACGCCAGTTTAATAACAATATTTAGCGTCATTGCTATTGCTTCTATGTTATTAGGAAATATCCTGGCGCTCTTGCAAAATAATGTAAAACGCGTGCTAGCATTTTCCTCAATTGCCCATCTTGGGTATGTTTTAGTGGCCTTTCTTGCCAGTACCCAGTTAGGAGCAAAAGCGGCTACGTTTTATTTGATCGCTTACTTTATTACAACGCTCGGCAGTTTTGGTGTAATTGCTGTAATGTCAAGCGGTGAAACCGATGCAGAAGATATAAGTAATTATGAGGGTTTATTCTGGACCCGCCCTTTGCTGGCCCTCGTATTTACTGCAATGCTCCTTTCATTGGCAGGTATACCTTTGACTGCAGGCTTTATTGGAAAGTATTACGTTTTAACATCCGGTATCGATTCCAATCTTTGGTATTTGGTTTTAACGCTTATTATAAGCAGTATCATAGGGCTATACTATTACCTCCGTATTGTTGCTACCATGTTTAAACCTGAACCAGAAGCCAATACTTTAAAACCGCATTTCAATGTTTTCAATACTTTGGCGCTTGCCATTTTAGGCGTATTGGTAGTTTGGTATGGAGTCTATCCTACTGGGATGCTTAGCCTTATTAATGGTATGATGGGCTAATAAAGAGGCTAAGTAGTGTTTGCTTTCCTTGCTCACTAGGGTGATAGGGAAACCAAGATATTTCGGACCTAGGTTAGTCAACTTCCCATTATAAACCTTAGAGTTAGGGCTTCAAGCATTAAGAACCGTAGGTGCGAGTGTGGTATTTTAAGGGCCAATTATTGATGCTTTTATTCTTAACAATTCTTATTCCTTTAAAAAGATTCAAGTTTTTTAGTTAAAAATTAGGGATACCTATACGTTCGTTCTTTGCTTAGCCCAAAATTTCTGAAGGAAAATTAACTGACCGCTTTTAACATTAAGATGATCTAGCTTAATTCGGTAGATTACTCTAATTGGTGATAACAAAGGCGAGAAGTAAAGAAGAAGATCGATTTACTAAGAACAAAAAAGTTTTTTTGAACAAAATTCCTAAAAGCTTTAAGATGGTTGTTGAAGCGTTTGTGGTGGATATGCTTAAAATTCTTTTAGCTAAAGGAAGGCTTTTCAAAAATACTTTTGAAACTCCTTGCAGGGTTAGGTAGCATACTGCTTTTATCCACTCAATCCAGGCAGGGGTGTATCAAAAGTTGCTTTAAGCTTTTTTATAAAAAGCACCAATAATTTCCGCTCGAGCACAAGAGCTGTTTAAACCCAGGCTCGCTTTTTAACGCTGCCACAATAAATGGTATCTCTTGACTTGCATGTATTTCTAAGCAATTATATGATTTTGGAAAGTAATCATTTCTTAATCGAGGCCAAGAATAGGTCGGATAGCGCCAGCCTTCCAGTCCCATCGGTGCGCAAGCATGCTCAAGTTCGGGTTCTATTATGCCCTATGCCGAAAATATCCTGCTTTTTGAGCTAGGATAAATTCTCATGTAATTGAAAAACACCTTTGATTTTACCTTATATATAAAATTAAGCTTTTTTAAAAAAATTTATAGTAATAAAAATAAATTTCTTTAAAACACAAAATTTTAATATAATAATAACAATATTTAAGAAAGATTCGAGGATAACTATTTTAAAATTATATTGTAGTAAAAAAATCCGTTTGAAAAAATTAGAAGCAAAGGGGATAATTCCCCTTTGCTTAAAAGGAAGTGTAACAATTATGCAGCTTGCGCCTCAGATTCTGAGTAATTCTGCAATGTCCTTTCCCTGGCAATGGCAAAAATCATTAAGCCATACCCAGCTTTAGCGGTAATATCCGCAAAACTGTAACCAACTTGCACGAAAACTTCACTACCTGCACCTGAAAGGCCGAAGAATGGGCCCATGTAAGCAATGGGATAAAAACCCCAAACAAGCACTGTCAGCAGTAAAATGTTACGGACAAGAATCCTCACACGGCCAGATTCTTCCTTAGCAGTACCCCAGATTTCCTGAACCAACTTCACAAGAATGATCACAAAGAAAATCGTAGAAATGAAACCCCAAAGACCACGAGTTGAGAACATGGAAGTAGAAGTCTTGTCTACTTCACCAAAGTAGCCCGTAAGAAGCATCAAAACGGCTGAAATAGAAAGTACTGTGATCAGGTTTCGCGACTTCTCTTTTGATAAGTTCATTACTTGAACCAGCTCCACAAGAAGCAAGGGTACGGTAATAAGCCAATCTACGTACCGGTAGGCATCATTGAAAGGCTTGCCTGATGGTACATACATACCACCTTCTAATTCAAAAGCAGCCTCCCATGAGAAGTTGATGCGGAAATAGTGGTAGGCAGCAATACCAACCACTAAAGCGGAGGTTACCAGGGCCTTTCGGTACTCGGGAGCAACAAAATTTCTCCCTAGGATAAAAAAGGCGCCGGACCCCAGAAAAGCAGCAATGGTCAACGACATGGCGTTGTAAACCAAGCTGTACTGACCTGCGGTGAGTTCTGGTAGTTGTTCCATACTTGGGTTTTTAGGTGTTACAATGTTGTGGTCAAATATAAAAGCTTGTTTGAGAATCTGGTAATCTTTTTAAACAAATTTTTTTGTGGGTAGACAATTAGACCAAACCTTTTTTCGAAAACATGTGTGCTAAAACCATTTATTTTGCTAACTTAAGTTCATTCGAAAAATCAAAACTTTAACATTAGTTTTTACCCTAAAAAGTATCTTAAAAGTAGTATTTACAATGTTGCTAACTAATTTATAACTAAAACTAGGAAGCGAACAACTTTTAACGAATTTGTACCGGTTGTGTTTGTTTAAATTTTTCATCCTAATTTTAAACAAAAAAATTACAACTTGAGAATTTTTATTAAATGAGAATTAAAGTATCTTACGGAATTTCAAAGGATTTTTATTACAAAAAGACAAAAACTAACCAGTAAATGTTTGATAGCCAAACATTTAAAAACCTTGGTTTTGTTTAAGTTTTCTTTCCATCTAAATAAACAGTATGCAGCAATTTGATAACCTTTTTACACGCCTTCAAAAAATGTTACTTTCAGAAGAAGTGCGTGATTGGAGCGAGCGCGTGATTATTTTCATAGCTATTATTGGGTTTCTTATCCACCTTTTGTTGATTCTCCTAGCCCACTTCAGCTTTCTAGATTTGGGTGCCCATCCCCTGTTAAAAGATTACAATTCAGCCATTTATACCCCTTTTTCTTTTATTCTCATTTATGAAGTATATTTACTTGTTTACCACTTGCCTCTATCCATTTCCAACTACATTGCTAAACAGTATGAGATTGTAACGCTGATTATTATCAGGCGCATTTTCAAAGACATTTCAGAACTAAAGCTGACCTTAAATTGGTTTGAAAATAAAGCTGATTTGCAGTTTTCTCTGGACATCGTAACGACCCTATTTTTATTTTTCCTTATTTACTTGTTCTACAAGTTGGTACCTAAACAAGACGGCCGTTCGCAATTTGAGACGCCTTCCCTCAAAATACAACGATTTATCAATATCAAACGAATTATCAGCATTTCGCTAGTTCCGGTTGTTGCCGGCTTAGCGATTTACAGCTTTGCAGAATGGTTCCTTGGTACCATTGGGTCTGCTGGTTTTGTAGGTCGCGTACCGATGTTAAAAAACGTTTTTTTTGATGATTTTTTCACCTTATTGATCTTAGTAGATGTGCTGCTTTTACTCATTTCATTCTTTGGAACTGAAGATTTTAGTAAAGTTATCCGCAATTCAGGCTTTGTGATATCTACCATCCTTATCAAGCTTTCGTTTAGTACTGGAGGTATTATGAACGTTAGTTTGGTACTCCTGGGTGTTCTTTTTGGGGTTGGGATCCTTTGGGTTCACAACCAATACGAAAAACTGGAGTTACCACGTGAGTTTTAAAAGGTGGTTTTAACTTTATAAATTGCTATCTTAAATAATCAAAACCATTAGTAAAATGCAACCTGAAAAATCATATTTTTTTAAAAAGCAATTACCCGAATTACTAAGGCAACTAAATCCTAATCAAAAGCCCGAATGGGGCGTACTGAATCCCCAAGCTATGGTTGAGCACCTTTCAAGTTCCTGGTACATTAGTAATGGAAGGGCATGGGTAGACCAAAAAACAACGGATACGGAAGCGGAGCAGTACCGGATGGTCTTGGATAGTGATGAGCCAATGCCTCCCAATACCAAAAATCCTGGTATGCCTGAGGGAGAGTCTCCCGCAATTCGGAAACCAGACTTAGCCTCCGCTATTGAGATGCTAGAAGATGAAATTCAACAATTTTTTAAATACTTTGAGCAGAACCCTAATGCTCGCCCTGCTCATCCTTTATTTGGTCCTTTAAGTTATTATCAGTGGCTTCAATTCCAAACCATGCACATTAAGCACCACCTCCGTCAATTCAATTTGATAAGCGATGAAACAGCCTTTTTAAGTCAATATGACTAGCTGCTCAAGTTGTTTAGCACTAGCTTGATTATTTGATCCATGGCTTTATTGTGGTCTTGCAGGTAGGTATTAGTTGAACGGTTAGCAAGGGCTAAACACACAGTGATAGCCTCATGTCCTAGACCTTTGGCTAGCGCATACAGGGCTGAGGATTCCATTTCAAGGTTTTGGACTTTCAGATCCCTCCATTGAAAAGTTGCAAAAATGGGTATGAAATTTTGTGCCGGCTTTAAACGGATTGCGCGCCCTTGGGGACCGTAAAAACCTGGGCATGTGAGGGTTAAACCTGATGTGCTAAAGGAACTTAAATATTCAAATAATGTGGGGGAAGCAGCAGTAGCATTGAATGGTAGGCTTATACCATTCTTGTCCAAATGCATGTACAGGCGTTCTTTTAGATCAGTCTCATCAGGTGTTTCAGAAAGGTCGTAAAACATTTTAATGTTATCCAGGCCTATAGCGTACCTGCTTAACACTGCTGTTCCGGGAGTAATTGATGGCTGTAAGGCTCCACAAGTGCCCAGACGAACAAGGTTCAAAGGCTGAAGCGGTCCCTCACGCTTATTAGGCATAGCCTTCACCAAGGCATCCAGTTCATTCACAACAATGTCAATATTATCCGGCCCAATACCGGTACTTAAGACTGATAAAGGCAAGCCTTTGTAATGGCCCGTGTGCGTGAGAAATTCCCTGTTTTCCTGTTTGACATCAACATTGTCAAAAAATTGGCTGACCTGGTAGACGCGCCCCGGGTCACCTACAAGTAAAATTGTGGAAGCTATCTCATCAGGATGGAGGTTGAGGTGGTAAATACGTCCATCACTATGCTGTAATAACTCAGAAGAAGATTGTGTTTCCGCCATAAATGGCCATTAATAATGTAGGCTTATGAAATTTTTACCTTTGAATTGTGCAAAGGCTAAGGGATGTTCCAAAAATAAAAAACCTATACCATGGATTTCTCCGATTTTAAAAACACGATGTTAGTTCCTATTGATTTCACAGACGATGCCTTGGTTGCGCTGGATCATGCTGGCGGTATTGCTCATGCATTAGAAGATGATAACCACAAGGTTACTTTGCTCTATGTAGCAGAAAGTGGCGACCTTGATCATCCATATCTGGAAGGAAATCCCTTACCGGAAAACCTTAACAAATCTTTTTTAGTAGAAGGAATTATTAATCGGCTTGAGCACCTTAAAAACGAGCGCCTAAAGAATATAAACGCTATCGTCAGCTACGCTATTACAAGTGGCAAGGTATACCGTGAAGTATCGGAGATGGCGGATAAGATGAAGGCTGACTCTATTGTTATGGGCACAAAAGGCTCACCGAGCAGTTCGGCATTTTTGGGTAGTAATGCTTCACGCGTTGTTCAAACAGCCCCATGCCCGGTAGTAGTCGTTCGCGAACGGGGTTATGAGAAAGGTTACCAGAACATTGTGCTTCCATTGGATCTAACAAAAGAAACCAAACAAAAGGTGGATTGGGCTATTAAAGTTGGCCAGTATTACAATGCTAAGGTGCATATCTTTTCTGTATCCCAAGATGACGAGTATTTGCGAAACCGTATTAAGAACAACATAAACCAAGTAGAAGAGATCCTGAACAACAACAACCTAGAAACAACCGCTACTACGGTTACTGAAATTAACGGTAATTTTGCTCAGGCAACGCTTGATTTTGCGGAGGAAAAAGGGGCTGATTTGATCATGATTATGAGCCAACAGGAGCGCTCACTTACTGAGTATATTTTTGGTTCTTATGCTCAGCAAATTGTGGGTCGCTCCCATATCCCTGTCATGTGTATCAATCCGAAAACGAATATTCACGGTTTTTATGAGTCAGGATCACCACACACCGCTTTCCCCTCGGGTTAGCAATACTACGATGTAACATTTTTGTTTTTAGATTTGGGGTAATAGCCGGTCCCATCATAAGGGCGCCTCAGGGGGTGCTCACGGCATTCCTCTGAGCAGCAGCCTTCCCATTCCCATCCGCATTCTTCGCATATAACCACCTTTTGGTGACAAGCTGAATTGGCACAGTTGATCATCCTGGCGCTTAGTTTTCCGCAATGAACACACGTAGAGGTGTGAGAAGGGTTAACTTGGTTAACATCAATTACAACCCTTTCGTCAAATACATAGCATTTGCCTTCAAAATCTTCTCCTTTTTCTTTTTGAGCGTAGTTTAATATCCCCCCTTCCAGCTGGTATACTTCATTAAACCCTTGGGCCTTGAGCATTGCTGTGGCCTTTTCACATTTAATGCCTCCAGTGCAGTAGGTAAGGATTTTTTGTTCTTTATAATTTGCTAGTTCATCCATGTGATCCGATAATTCCCGGAAAGTACGTATCGGAAAAGTCACGGCATTTTTGAAATGACCGATGGTGGTTTCATAATCCGACCTGACGTCTAGTACCACAACATCGGAGCGATCCTTCATAGCTTTAAACTCGGATGGGGTTAAATGCCTTCCTGTCTGTTTAAGTGGCGACTGGTCCCGGGTAGCTTGTAAGGCGGAATTAACAATTTCATGCTTATGCTTAACCCTGATTTTGTGTAAGTAGGGTTGATCAGTTGAAGCCACCTTGAAATGAATATCCCTAAACTCCGGGGATTTCAACAACGTTTCTCGATACTGCCGACATTGGTAAGCAGCCCCTGAAATGACCCCGTTGATACCTTCTTCGGCAATAATGATTCTTGCGGCCAACCCTAGTCTGTTACAAAGGCCTTTTTGATGCTCTACATGATCCTTGGGGCTATCTAGGGGGATATACTTGTAAAAGGAGAATACTTCAAAGTTGTTTAAACTTTGATCAAACATGATTGGCGCTTTTAACGCAAAGTTAAAAAGCGCTAAACAACATTTAACGAATCATCCTTGCCAGCTTAAATCCGATTGATAAAAGGCTATTGATTAACAATGTTTAAGCGCTCAGTAATAGTTTTACCCTTTATATGAATTTTATAGAAGTATATACCCGGTTTAACATCTGACACATCCATTTTTACGGTATGGATACCCTTACTGTAAAAGTCTTCATCCAAACTTTTCATCTGATTTCCTAGCAAGTCAAACAACTGAACAGAGACCTGCTGTGGGTTACTAAGTTTGAATTTGAAGTAGGAATATTCTCTAACAGGATTGGGGTAACTTCCTAAAAATTTAAGGCTATCTGGTGAAGGTTGTTCCACCTGATAGGTTACTAATCCATGGGCATCCTTTCGGGCAATAGCAGTATTGTTAAACGTGTAAATCAAGGAAAATAAGACAAGTGTAAATAAGAAACGCATAAGCAAGAGGGCTTTTTTATAATACAATCTCTTTCATCAAATGTAACCATTTTATTTTACTCATTATTCATGCCATATTAATGCATACGATCGCCCCTCACTTCTAGGTTATTGATGATTTTCGCTTCTTCTTCAAGGAGCTCCCGCCAGCGCTTTTCTACAGCTTCCTCATCCAAATAAGCTTTAGCCAGGTTGATAAATAACCGGTAATGGCCGGCCTCAGAAACCATCAATTCGTAATAAAACTTCTGCAGCTGAGGATCCTCAAGGTTTTTATGCAACAATTTAAACCGCTCACAGCTGCGGGCTTCAATAAGGGCAGCGGTAAGAAGGCGGTCCATGAATTGGTCAGTCCCATCGCCACCTTTACGAATGTGTTTTAATAGCTGGTTTACATATTCATCCTTACGTTGGCGCCCAAGCTCAATTCCGCGTTTACGCATTTCATTTAAAACCGCACGGAAGTGGCCCCATTCTTCCGTCACAACCGGGGTAAGCTCATCCACCAATTGGGTTTTTTCAGGGTATTGTACGATCAGGCTAATGCAAGTAGTAGCTGCTTTTTGCTCACAGTAAGCATGGTCCGTTAAAATAGCCTTTAAGCTTATGGAAGCCAGATTCGCCCAGCGTGGATCTGTGGGTAAAGATAGTCCTAAAACGCTCTTATCCTTGGTTTCTGCTTGGTTCATAAACCTTGTTTTTTATTGTGTAGCGTCCATACTCAACAGCCACTCAGCTACTCGCTTTAAATAGGCCTCATCCTCATCATCAAAGGCATCTTTTTCAGTACTATCGATGTCCAGAACAAATGCTATTTGATCACCTCTAAAGCCCGGGATAACGATTTCACTTTGAGTCTCTGGGTGGCAAGCAATGTAGTTATCTAATTGGCTTACATCGTTAACCCTGTGAATATGCCTTTTGCTAGCCGTCAGCCCACAAAGCCCCTTGCCGTAATCAATTTTGGTACAGGGTAAGGTTCCGGAATAAGGGCCTAGCACTAGTTTGTCAGGCTTAGCTAAGTAAAGGCCAACCCAGAATAAGCTCAATTTTTCTTGAAGCAGGGATAAAACATTGAGTTGATTTACAGCTATTGGTAACTCTTTATCAAATAAGCCCTCCAACGACTTAAGCAGTTCCTCATATTGGGTAACCTTTGACATGGCATTCTGCTTTGCTACAAATTTACAAGGAAATCAGCGGTGTCCGAGATGATAATTTACACCTCCTTTGTTTGTCATTACCATTGATAAGGTACTTTTAAAGGTAAGCTAATGAACAAGCCTAAAGGTTTTTCATAAGTAAAACTGTTTTTTTGCTTTTATAAAAAACCGGAAATTAAACCTTCTATAAAAAGTTAGAAGCTTTAAGACTTTGCCTAGAAAAACTACAACTGCATGCTAAAACCCTCTACGATAGCGCAATCCGTGGAAGCCCTATTTCCCGCAATAGTAACCCATAGACGCCAACTTCATGCTTACCCGGAATTGTCATTCAAGGAATATAAAACCGCCAAATACCTAGCGGAAGTCCTGGAATCATGGGAAGTAGATTTTGAGCCTATCGCTGAAACGGGATTGGTAGCGTATATCAAGGGCGGTAATCCAGGCAGGGTCACAGTTGCGCTCAGGGCAGATATAGACGCACTGCCTATAGCAGAGAATAATGCCACCACCTATGCTTCTCAAAATGATGGTGTGATGCATGCCTGTGGTCACGATGTACATACGGCAAGCATGCTTGGGGTTGTAGCTTTTTTAATGCAAAACCGGGATGCCTTTGAGGGGACGTTCAAGGTGATATTTCAGCCGGGTGAAGAACAAGCTCCAGGTGGTGCCAATAAAATCATAGAAGCCGGCGGTCTTCAAGATCCGACCCCTCATGTAATTTTTGGGCAGCATGTTCATCCCGAATTACCGGCTGGCCATGTCGGCATGCGAACGGGCCCTTTTATGGCTTCCTCCGATGAAATTCGGGTTACCATTGAAGGAAAAGGCGGCCATGCAGCGATGCCCCATAAATTGGTAGATCCCGTTGTCGTGGCTAGTCATCTTGTTATTAGTTTACAGCAATTGGTAAGCAGAATGACCAATCCCACCATGCCTTGCGTCTTGTCATTTGGCCGGATACAGGGTGATGGATCGAATAATGTGATCCCTGACATGGTGTACCTGGAAGGAACTTTCCGTACGTTTGATGAGCAATGGCGGGAGGAAGCTTTGGCCAAAATTCGTCATATGGTTCATAACCTTTCAAGTAGTATGGGAGCTGGGGCAGATGTGGGTATCAAACCAGGTTACCCGGCCTTGGAAAACGGGGAAGCCGTTACTAAGCGAGCCCGCCAGGCGGCTGAAGATTTTCTTGGCTCTGAATATGTCCATACATTGCCACCTCGTCCCACTGCAGAGGATTTTGCGTTTTATTTACAGGAAATTCCAGGATGCTTTTACCGGATAGGAGTTGCGGATCCTTCAAACCCAGCGGAGCAACATGACTTGCACACCAATCGTTTTGACATTGATGAGGAATCCCTCAAGACGGGTGTAGGCGTAATGGCTTATGTTGCTTTGCAGGAAATGGCCTATCAAGTTCAAAATCATGCAAATAAAAATCAAAATACCACGAATTAATATCGTATTTTCCTTTATAGGGTTGTTATACTTAGCACTTTTTTTGGCGCCGCTTTCGGGAATCGGGCAAACCATTCGCTGTGGTACCGATCAGGTAAATGATCCGGACCCAAAAGACCGTGCGAAAACGAATGATTTGCAGCCTGGTTACGATGTTGGTCAACAACGTTTTCACGTGATACCAGTGGTGGTCCATATCGTTTATGATGCCCCGATCAATAAACTTTCCAAACCACTGGTTAGAAGCCAGATCGATGCATTGAATGATGATTTTGGCAGGGCAGGTGAATACAAGGATGTTGAAGTAGCCAATGGAGCTGATACCCGTATTCGGTTCTGCCTTGCTAATAAAGACCCTGAGGGTAATGTAACCGATGGGATTACCTACACGAAAGTAAGCGATGCCGCAGTTCAGTTAAGGTCAGACACACCAAATAAAGCTAAACAAGCTATCCGCTGGCCTACGGATCGTTATATGAATATCTGGGTTGTGCGTGAGATCAAGAATAACGCTCCTAACCGCAGGATACAGGGATTTGCTTTTTTACCGCCTAATGCAGCTAATTCCGGCAAGGATGGCATCGTCATGGATTACCGCTATTTTGGAAAAAGCAACCCTCGAAACAGGTATTTTAAAGAAGGAAGGGTATGCACGCATGAAGTTGGACACTACCTTAACCTGTTTCACCCGTGGGGTCCTGGGGCTGAAAGTGGTTGTAATAAGGATGATCAGGTAGATGACACCCCTCTTTGCAAGGGTCCTTTTCAGAAAGTACAATCACCAAATCCTTGCGAGTCCGACCCAATCCATGAATGCCCAAGATTTGAAAGGATGACCAGCAACTTCATGGAGTACAGCATTGATCGGTGCATGAAGGCCTTTACTGCAGGCCAACGCAAACGTATGCGTGATGCCATCACTGAGTACCGTTCTAAGCTGGTTTCATTTTCCAACATGACCAATACCGGATGTATCGATACCTATGATAGCCTCAATAGCCGCGACACCTTTAACGCAGCCCTCTATCCTGAAGTCAATGCATTTCCTAATCCGGCTGATCAAAAGGTTTTTATAAATACCTTAGCTAAATCCGAAAAAATCCTGAGTGCTTCCCTTATGACACTACAGGGGCAAACTGTTAAAAGACCAGCACTATCGGGGATCAGAACTGGCAGGAACAGTCTGAACGTTAGTGATTTGAAAGAGGGCATATACATCCTGCAGGTAACTTTTGGCAATACCGTAAAGCAGCAGGAAATTGTTATTCAACATTAGGGTCCATTTGAACCTTTATTGAGGTCTGCTTATTAAATTGTAAAAATTACGAATCATGGGCTTTGAAGCCTATCCCAAGTATATAAGAGATAAAGTAGCTGTCCTACCTGAAAAACCAGGGGTTTACAAGTACTTTGATAAAGACGGAAAGCTTCTGTACATAGGAAAAGCGAGAAATCTAAAGAAGCGGGTAACATCTTATTTCAATAAAAATACTGACGACAGCCGGCGGATCATGCTGATGGTGAGCAAGATCGATCAGATCGATTACACGGTTGTGAATACCGAGTACGATGCCCTTTTGCTGGAAAACAGCCTGATCAAAAAGCATCAGCCCCGTTACAATGTGGACCTCAAGGACAGTAAGACCTATCCTTACCTTGTAGTTACCAATGAGCGCTTCCCGCGCGTTTTTCCTACCCGGACTGTAATAAAGGATGGTTCAGAGTATTTTGGACCCTATCCTTCTGTTCGTATCATGCGGGTTATCATGGACCTTGTTAGGGAATTGTTCCCGATAAGAACCTGCAAGTACGACCTGAGCGAAAAAAATATCCAGGCTGGGAAATTCCGGGTATGCCTGGAATACCATATCAATCTGTGCAAAGGGCCCTGTGAAGGATTACAAAGCGAAGACAATTACATGGCCAACATCAAGCAGATCCGGGAGATCCTGAAGGGTAATACAGCCCAGGTTATCCGGCAGCTAAAACAGCTCATGCAGGATGCCTCTCAGCAGATGGAATTTGAAAAGGCAGACGATTACCGCAAAAAACTCAAAACCCTTCACAACTTCCAGGCTAAATCCACGGTAGTGAATGCCAAAATCAGTAACGTTGATGTCTTTAGCATTTTAACCAAAGATCAAAAAGCCTACGTGAATTACCTGCGGGTTAGTAATGGCTCAATTATTAGCACTTACACCCTGGAATTTAAGCCAAAAATGGAAGAGGAAGAGCAAGATATCCTTGCCATGGCCATCGCGGAAGTTCGGGATAAATTCAAGAGTACGGCTTCCGAAGTGATAGTGCCGTTTGAACTGGAATTTGAAGGATCTGATCTAACATTTACGGTTCCTCAAAAGGGGGACAAGAAGAAGCTGCTAGAGCTTTCCCGCAAAAATGCCTTTTATCACTACCAGGATCGGTTGCAGCAGAGCCGTAAGCAAATGCCGCAAACGGAACGAACCCGACAATTCCTTGAGCAAGTGCGAAAAGACCTGAACCTTAATGAGCTTCCTTATCACATAGAGGGTTTTGACAATTCCAATATCCAAGGGTCTCAGCCTGTCTCGGCTATGGTCTGCTTCCGTGATGGTCAGCCTGCTAAAAAGGATTACCGGCATTACAACATTAAAACCGTGGAAGGGCCGGATGATTACAGCTCTATGAAAGAAGTGGTCCATCGGCGGTATCGCCGGCTTATGGAGGAGGAGCAAAGCTTACCGCAATTAGTAGTGATTGATGGCGGAAAAGGGCAATTGTATGCCGCTTATGAGAGTCTCCAAGCTTTAGGTATTTCTGAGCAGGTGGCTATTATTGGCATAGCCAAACGTTTAGAGGAGATCTATAAACCAGACGATCCCTACCCGTTGGCTATTGATAAAAGGTCTGAAACCTTGAAACTGATCCAGCGTATCCGGGATGAAGCGCATCGCTTTGGGGTTAGTCACCACCGTAAACGCCGGAAAAACAAGACCCTGCAAAGCGAGCTGGAGCAGATCAATGGAATCGGCAAGAAATCGGTGGATGCACTGCTCAAAAATTTCAAAGCTGTCAAGCACATTCAAGATGCTTCTGAGGAAACCTTAAGTACTGTTGTGGGAGCCAACCGTGCCCGCAAGGTTTATGAATACTTTCATCCATCTGAGCCTGAATCTGAGGAATCCTCTACTGAAACAGGGTGATAGCTTGTTGTATGAAAGCCCATTGATATTGGTATCAAGTAATACCTTTTGCTAATCGATGGCCGGAATAAAAGATTGAGGCTTTTGATAGCTTCCAACCTTACTAAACAGTACAATCCGTTACAAATGCTAAGTTTGAAAAGTTATCAATAACTTTTCCCAGAAGTAAAGAATTGGAATGATCAATCTAATTATCGGGGTTCCAACGGTTCTTGTTTGCTTAGCCGGCTTCATCCTCGCTTACAAGCAATTCCAGAAAAACAAGGTATATTACGCCCTCGGCTTGATTATTCTATGTGGTCTGTTATTAAGGATTTTTATTTCAGCAGATCTACGCCTCCATTCATGGGATGAACGTTACCATGCGCTTGTAGCCAAGCATCTGATGGAATCACCGCTCTATCCTACACTTTATGATGATCCGGTCTTATCCTACAATTACAAAGACTGGACTCGGAATCACGTTTGGGTGCATAAACAACCTTTTCCGCTTTGGTCAATGGCATTGAGTATGACAGTTTTTGGTGTTAACGAGTTAGCCTTAAGGTTACCCTCTGTTTTACTCACCACTATTGGCATCGGTCTAACATTTGCTATTGGCAGGTATTTTTTTAGTAATCAGGTTGGCATTATTGCGGCTTTTTTATATTCTATCAATGGCCTTATCCTGGAGCTTACAGCTGGCCGAACCACCGCTGGTCATATTGATGTATTTTTCTTATTCTTTATTCAACTAGGGGTATTTTTAGCTATTAAATATTTCCAAAATCAGCATACAGTATACAACCTGCTGTGTGGCATAAGTGTTGGTATAGCCATCTTATCTAAGTGGTTGCCTGCTTTGATTGTATTACCGCTTTGGTGGCTACTTGCCTTCCACACTAAAAAATTATCGCTCCAAAAAACGGCTACTCAGTTTTTAATTTTATGTGCCGTAATTACAGCCGTAGCATTACCTTGGCAGGTTTACATTGCCAATGAATTCCCTAAGGTGGCTGCATTTGAGCAGGCTTACAATTTTAAACACCTAACAAATGTTGTCGAGGAGCATGATGGCCCTTTTTACTACCATTTTGATAAAGCAAGAAGACTATTTGGTCAACTTATCTACCTGCCATTAATCTGGTTTTTGTACAAAACCTTCAAAAATGTTTATAATATCAGAAGGCTATTTATAACCTTATGGATAATGGTTCCCTTCCTGTTTTTTTCCGTTGCAGAAACTAAAATGCAGGCTTACACCATTTTTACTGCCCCGGCTGTTTTTATCATGATCGGTCTTTTTGTGCAATACCTGAACATCTTTAGAAATAGATTTAAGTATAAAAAAGGCATTTTGCTGGTAATATTTTTGCTAATTGCCCTTCCTGTTAGATACGCCATTGAGCGCACAAAACCGTACCTATATATAAAGCGAAATCCTGATTGGGCAAAGGAGATCAGGGCTTTGGAAACCCAAATTGACCACGAGGACCAGACCGTGATTTTTAATACAGATAGGCCCATTGAAACCATGTTCTATACCAATTGTACTGCTTACAAAGAAGTGCCGGAAACTTCCAAAATGGCTGAAATAAAAGAAGAAGGGTACCATATCCTCATTCGTAAACAGAAGCCTGATGGTAATCAGGCTTCTCCAGACAAGAGGGAAGGAGTGCAGTTAAGGGATTTTAATGTGATGTATGCTGAATGGAAGCCTGATTCAACTTCTCAAAACCCTTCTGATTATTAGTCCTCCTTTTCCCATCTTGATTTTTAAAGGCTTATGGTGTGGGGATAGAGATCGGGCAAGCTTCTTAACGCTAAAGGAGAAAACCTCAGATTAAGCTTGATAGCTGAACCCTTAAAAAGCTCATTGACTATCGAATAACGATAGGAATCGGAAAAATTGCGAATTGCCCCAATAGTAGACAATTCTAGGGGGCAGATCTAATTCCGATACCCTGGAAAATGCCTCATAATTAATTAAATCGTCAATTAAAGAAAATAAACTTTAAGCCTTTCAGCAGATATAGGATACGATTGAGAAGGAAAACCTAGAATTTCGATTTCGGTTAGGCTAGAAACTTGGTATTGATCTTTGATGGCTAGTTGTTTAGGTTAAATATGGCCCTCACCGTTCTTTATAGCAATGAGGGAAACAGTGCATCCCGCTTTTATTAAAGTCAAAGTTTAGCTATCCATTTGTTTTTTAAACTGCTTTTTTGAACAAAAAAATTATCCAAAAAAACTGAATAAAGAACTTAAAAAAGCGTTTGATTGATGAAGGTGAGAAAATCTCCCAAAAACAACACTTAATCAGCGGCAACAAGACTTTTGTTGCCCAGTGGGAACAACGCACTCCAAAACCCCCTATTTCAGAAATTGACAGGAATGGTTAGTATTCTGTGTACGCTAAAGGCTAATAGGTGGAATCCCCTTTTTGTTAGGCTATTTTACCACTTCTAAGGCACTGACCCAGTTACCGCGGTAAGTAAAGCTGCCAACATCCGTGCGAATAAGCACAAAAGCTATTTTTAATTAACGTCTAAGTAAGTTTTGAACAGCAGTAATTAAGTTCTCCTCAGGAGTGAGGATGAATAAAATGTATTTTTGAATGGTTATGTTAAAAGGGAATTATGACTACTCATTTAATTTTTATACTGGTACTATTATTAGCAATGCCTTTTGATTCGTCAAGTCAGGATTTCAAGGTTTTGCACTATTCGGAAACTTCCGGTTTTGATCATGGTACAAGGAATAACAGCTATACCATGTTCAAGGAAATCGGACAAAACAATGAATTTACGGTCGATCATGACCAAACCGGGAAAAAGTTCAATTCCCTTGATAGTCTGCAACAATATGAGGTTGTGGTTTTTGCCAATACCTCGGGTGAATCCATTTTGAATGCTAAGCAACGGGATAATTTTGAAGTCTATATCCAATCGGGTGGAGCTTTGCTAGGCATTCACGCTGGTAGTGACACTTATCGGCATTCCACTGCAAATGGCACTAAAACGGGAACCTGGGATTGGTATGCAGAAACGCTTGGAGCCAGTGTTCAGCGCTCTCCTTCTCATACCTCAGCTAATTACAATGGCACGATTGATACCATTGGGAACCATCCTTCAACCGATAATATACCGGATCCATGGCAAAAAGTAGAGGAGTATTACTATTGGCAAAACGGATATTTCAATCCAGGGAATAATGTGATTTTAAAAGTGCGCTCCACCGGGCAAAAAAGTTATGATGCTGCCAGACCCATTTCTTGGTATCGATACCCATCACAAGGCGGAAAAGTCTTTTATACAGCCTTGGGCCATGCAAATAGTAATTACACCAACAATAAGAATTTTCGGAACCATATCAGGGATGCTGTTCTATGGGCTGCTGATAAAAACACTTTTGTCCATGAAGCAAACAAAACTTCGATTTTAAAAGTCTATCCTAACCCAGCTAGTAAAAAGCTGTATGTAGAAATTCCTGATGTGTTAAGGAAAGAGGCCCTTATCTACCGCATTTTGGATAACGAAGGAAAAATCCGACAAACTGGCAAATGGCAGGAAGGGTTCAATCAAAGCCGATTGAACTTAGGGCATTTAGAAACCGGGCGGTTTTACCTGGAATTGGTAAATCAAGCAAAGGGGCATTCCTATACAGCTCCTTTCACAGTGCAATAGCTCTTGGGAAAAGCTTAATGCAAGGATAGGTTTTTATTAGAATGCTACCCAGAGTAACAGGAGAAAAAAGCTCAATTTAAAACCATACGCAAGCCAGGTAGAATTGGGACAACAAGATGGCTTACTTTGTTTTAAAAATAAATCCAACCCTGCCCGTAGGAAACTTTTAAAACTGTAAACTTCCAAAATTTACGGTCTCGGTACACCCTTAATGCCTAGCTCCGGTTGTACTTGCGTTTGAACTTCTCAACCCGGCCAGCAGTGTCAACAAAGATTTTCTTGCCGGTGTAGAAAGGATGGGAGGCGTTGGAGATCTCTAATTTGAAAAGCGGGTATTCTTTTCCGTCTTCCCATTCAATGGTCTCATTGGAATCAACGCAGGAGCGGGTCATGAATGTAGTACCGTTGGACATGTCCTTAAACACGACAGGTCGGTAGTTCTTTGGATGACTTTCCTCTTTCATAAAATTGTGATTTTGCTTTGCAAAAATAACACATTGATGATTAATAATCCCAATCCCCCTGAAGCCTTCCTTACATTTGTACCAAAGGGTGTTTATGGATAGGAAACAAATCCTCAATCAACGGCAAATAGAGCATCGCTTGAGTCGAATGGCTTATGAGGTTTATGAAGCTCACTATCATGAGCAGGAGGTGATCTTAGCAGGCATTCAAAGGAAAGGTTATGAGCTTGCTAGAAAAATACACGAGATCCTATCCACTATTAGTTCTATTAATTTTAAGCTGTCCAAAATCCATTTTGACAAAAGAAATCCCGTTGATAGCCACCCTGAATTGGATCTGCCTTTATCCGAAGTTTCAGAAAGAAGTGTTATTTTAATAGATGATGTAATCAATACAGGGGAAACCCTCTTTTATGCCACCAAGCCTTTTCAGCAAATGAAGGTTAAACAACTCAAGGTGCTTGTCCTGGTTAATCGGGATCATACAGCTTTCCCTTTTCAGCCGGATTATACCGGTTTATCGCTGGCAACAACCCTTCAGGAACGAATTACTGTAAAACTAAATGAAGAGGAGGAGGCTGTTTATCTGGTATAGGATTACCAAAAAGTTTTGTTTTCCGTCTGGCAATTCAGTTTTCCGTCAACCTCACGAGCTTCCCGCTTTGCTCGCTTCTTGAAACCATCTACCTCATCGCTGCTACCGCAAAACTCATCATACTCAAATGTGAGGGTGTCCTTTGTTTCAGGGTCTTCATAACGGTATTGGCAATCAATACACTCTTCACAACTACCTAAGCCAAAACTTGCCACTATTATCATTGATAGCAAAGAAAAACGATACCGCATATCGGAAATTTGATGAATTAAGTAGCAACAATTATTCCTAACCCATTATAAAGGGAGTAAGGTTGTAATTTAGGATTTCTCATTTGTTTTAGCCTTGTTAATAGCTTGGCATACAAGTTCTGGCTTATCTGTTCCTACACGGACTTTTCGCTGTTTTCCCGTCAACGTTAATTCTACAGCACTTCTGCCACTGACGTTGTATAGTGTAAAATCCGGCCCAAACCGTATAAGCCCAAAACTATACCAAGCCGTGTTTTCAACAGTTTCACAATACTCTATATCGCTTATTTTTATTTTTTTTTGTAGTAGTCCAGGTCCGAACTTAATTCGTAACAGCGTGGGATTTACTTCTATAATTAAACTGTGAACCAGGAATAAACCAACGGTAATACCGCCCACAACAGCTAACCAAAACGTGCTGAAGTGACGTGTAAATAAGATCAGGATGATCATTAAAGGAATGAGGATAAAATGCAACCAACTTTTTTGGATCGTTTTATACGGCATATGCTTGAAAAAATCTATTTCTGCAAAATTAAATGCTAACTTGTAGGGTATTACCGGTTCCTTAAAAAAGCCTTTGTATGAGTAACCACCAAAAGCTCTACATCCTCGGGTCGGGTTTTTCCAAGTCTTTTTCTGAGCAAATGCCTACTATGCAGGACCTCACTGATCGGTTGTTTGCCCTGGAAGGGTCTGAGTATAGTAATCTCAGAGCTTTTGTTCAGGATTTGTATTCAAAAAGCAATCAGCTCGAGGAGTTTCGGGATACCGAAAATTTAGCCAATATTATCTTTTCTAAACGCATTTTTAAAGATTTTGAGGAGCAGTTGGATTATGAAAAACTTCGTTTTGAGCTAATAAAGTTTATTTACCGGGAAATCAATCAGCAGGAACTGGATCAATCAAAAGCAGAAACCCTTTATGAATTTCTTCGGCAATGCGCTTCTCCTACAGCTTCTGAAGAGTGCGTGCTGTTAAACTTTAATTACGACCTTCTTATTGAAGATGTGCTTAAATACAAAATGCAACATAGCCCGGAATACATTGAACTCAAATATGGCCTTCAGTTTGAGCGCTATGAGCCTGACAAAGTCCCTGATCTGCAGCATCAGGAAATCCTGTATCTTACGATGCTCAAGCTTCACGGATCCTTTAACTGGTTCAGGGCTAAGGGCAGTACGGCTAATGACATTCGTAATATCCACTTGGTGCATGAGGAGGATAGCAGTTTTAGTATTCATGCCAATGATATCCCCACGTTTATTCCTATGACCAATGTTAAATCCCAATTTTTAACGGGGACGCTTTTCAATACCCTCTGGGCGAAAGCCATTGATTACCTAAACCGCTGCGATGAGATCATTATCATGGGGTATGGTTTCCCCAAAACTGATCTTAATAACCTGGGTCTGCTACTGGATTACAAGGAAAAAATAACCCACATAAACATTATACACCCCTATGCGGAGGATAAACTCCAACGGCTTTATCAGCTATTCGGGAGAGATGTAGTATGGAACATTGACGCTAAAAACTTCATTGAGAAGCAAGTACTTAAGTGAGCTTCATGAATCAGCTTAGGATACCGAGGCTGCTCGCTTAAGGCGGTCATTAATGGCTTGGCCTAAGCCCTCCTCAGGAAAAATTTCAGCTATCACCAGGGCTAGATCGGTCCTATCCAACGCTCGCAAGGCTGCGAATAGGTTTTGGGCTGCCTCTTTCAAGCTCCCTTTTTGGGACAAAACCACCTGGTTGGCCTCCGGGATCTTGTGATTCATCGATTGGAAACTGATAAAACCAAGATACTGAGGATCATAGGCTGTGAAAAATTCCACAGGATCGCCCATCTTAACAGGCGTTTGAGGTGCATAATGACTGGACATTTGACCGGGAGCCAAGGGTTCATTAGCGGTTGATTGGGCTATTTTTACAGGTTGAACATGTTCTTTCAGGGTTTCAATGGGGGTTCCACCAAGCCGGAGTACTTCAAGGCCGTTATCGCTAACAGGTGTTACAATGGTGGACTCAATTCCGATGCTAGTAGGCCCAGAATCCAGGATGTAAGGAATAAGGCGTCCAAGCTGCTGTTGCACATGGTCGGCTCTAGTAGGGCTCACGTACATGAAGGGATTGGCACTTGGTGCGGCTAAAGGAAAGTCTAATAGCCTCAATAATTCCAATGTAAGGGGATCATCCGGGATACGGATAGCAACGGTATTTTTACCGGCCGTAGCAAGATCCGGGATGGTTTTCTCCTTTGGTAGGACAAAAGTCAAAGGTCCCGGCATGCAATATTGGGCTAAACGCTCAAAACTTGTTGGAAGTCCTTGGACATATTGCCGTAGCTTAGCAAGGCTATCCACGTGAAGGATCAAAGGATCAAATTTAGGACGCTGCTTCACCTCAAAAATTTGAGCCAGGGTATTATTAGAAAGGGCGTTACCGGATAAGCCATAAACGGTTTCCGTGGGTATAGCTACTAAATGCCCATTTTTTAATAATTGAGCTGCACGATCAATATCGGTTCCAACTTCCGTTTTCATAGATTGTTATAGATGATGTTATTTTTTAATTATGCTTACACAGGCTATTACAGGCTTCCCAGCTTTTTAAATGCCTTGCTTTATTTGCTATTTTTGCACCAAATAAGAAATCCCTAATGGATCGCAACCAGCTAACAGGACTCATTTTAGTAGGAATTCTATTCCTTGCTTATGTTTTCTATTTCTCTCCAACACCTGAGAAGCAAAAAAGGAACAATGATAAACAAACTAATGAACAAATAGATACAAGCTCCCGCCCTCAAGCTCAAAAACAAGAAGATACTCCTGCTAATCAGCCACAGCTTGACCAACCGGAACAAAAATCCACACAAGTCTCAAATGGCGAAAATTTAAGGGATTCTGTTAATTATCCGGCGCCTTTTGATAAGGCTGCAAAAGGGGACAACAAAACCGTAACCCTTGAGAATGAGGTGCTTAAACTGAAGCTCTCTGCACAGGGTGGAAACATTGCTTATGCTGAGCTCAAGGAATATGAAGCATACAACGGTGATCCGCTTGTTCTAATAGACTCCGCGAATGAGCAATTAGGATACCGTTTTTTCTACCAAAACCAAAAGATCAACACGAACAACCTTTTCTTCAAGCCTTCCACCACACAGAATGTAAGTGTTACCGGCAATGATTCCGCTACTGTGACCATGCGGATGAAATTGGGCGATGACCGGTACATGGAGCAAAAGTATACCTTAAAAGGGGATGGTTACATGGTTGATTACGATATCAACCTTTATGGCTTTAATAAGATTATTCCCCGAAATGTCCGATACCTGAACCTCAACTGGCAAGCTAGGCTTCAACAACAAGAAGAGAGTAGATCTAGGGAAAGGAACCGCTCTGGGTTAATATTCAAATTCGCCAGCGGAGAGGTGGATTGGATAAGTGAACGCGGAAGCGGTACTCGGGACTTATCAAGTGGCTTAAAGTGGGTATCTTTTAAGCAACAGTTTTTCAGCCAAACGCTTATTGCGGATGAAGCTTTTAACAGGGCAGTGTTAGAGTCTCAACAAAAAGAGGGCTTATCCTTCCTCGAAGAAGACCGTGCATCACTGACTATTCCCTTCAACCATAATAACCTGGAGCATTTTGGGATGCAATTCTACATCGGGCCTAACCATTACCATACCCTTGCTGATAAAAATCTCCAGTTAGAAGAACAGTTATCTTTAGGTTGGGGACCTATAAGTTGGATCAACAAAGGTGTTATTATTCCAGCCTTTAACATCCTGGATAATTTCATTGGGAGTTATGGGATTATTATCATCATCCTTACGGTTCTGATCAAAATTGCCCTTTCCCCTCTGACCTACAAGTCCTTCATGTCACAGGCCAAAATGCGGGCGTTGAAACCAGAGCTTGACGAGCTGAAAGAGAAACATGGCAATGACATGCAGAAAATGCAAATGGAGCAGATGAAACTCTACCGGAAGGCCGGTATCAACCCCATGGGAGGGTGTCTTCCTATGTTGCTCCAGCTCCCTTTTCTGGTGGCCATGTTTCATTTCTACCCTTCCTCAATTGAACTCCGGCAGGAGTCATTCCTCTGGGCGGAAGACCTTTCTACCTACGATTCCATATTCACGTTTCCTGGAAATTTTGCTATACCTTTTTATGGAGACCACGTGAGCTTATTTACCCTCTTAATGGCTGGGTCCACCATGCTTTACTCTTGGTATAACCAAAAAATGACCCCAACCAGCAATGATCAAATGGGGCAACAAATGAAGATCATGACTTATATCATGCCATTCTTCATTCTATTCATTTTTAATGGTTATTCGGCAGGCCTTAGCTGTTACTATTTCTTTTATAACATCTTCTCTTTCCTTCAAACTTACCTTTTCAAGCAACTTGTGGATGATGATAAAGTTCGCTCCAAGATAGAGGCTAATAAGAAAAAGCCCGCTAAAAAATCAAGCTTCCAGCAGCGCCTCGAGGATATGGCTAAGCAGCAGCAAAATAAGCAGCAAGGGCCACAAACGCCTAAAAAGCAGAAGAAATAACCAGCTTTGGTCCCAAAAACCCTATCTGCCATCGAAGTATCTATCAATAAAGAGGCGATCAACCAAGCATTGGGGATGTCAATCATCCAAAGAGTGACTGAGGTGGCTGATAAAAAGCAGCAGCCCGCGTACCTTGTAGGCGGTTATGTTAGAGATCTCTTATTATCCCGTTCTAGTAAAGATATTGATGTTGTTACCATTGGGGATGGGATCGCATTTGCGAACGAAGTGGCCGAGCATTTGGGATCAGATGCTCAGCTGACGGTTTTTAAAAATTTTATGACGGCCAATATCAAGTATAAAAACCTTGAGCTGGAAATTGTAGGAGCCAGGAAGGAGTCATACAACCAAAATTCACGGAAACCTGAGGTTCAATCTGGAACGCTAGAAGATGACCTCAAACGTAGGGATCTAACGATTAATGCCCTTGCCATTGGCCTCCATAGTGGTGAAAACGGTCAAGTTAAAGACCTTTTTAATGGAATTGAGGACCTGCAGGAGGGCGTTGTTCGCACACCCTTGGACCCTTACAGGACTTTTAAAGATGATCCGCTAAGGATGGTGCGGACCATTCGTTTTGCGACACAGCTCAATTTTAACATCCAGCCTGAAACCTTCCAGGCTATTGGCGCCAATTGTGAAAGGCTAAGTATCATATCGCAGGAGCGGATAACCGATGAGCTTCAAAAAATTATGCAGGCTCAGTTGCCCTCTACTGGTTTCAAACAATTGCAGGAAACAGGGGTGCTTGAGTTGATTTTCCCGGAATTATCAGCTTTGCAAGGCGTAGAGACCATTGACGATAAATCTCATAAAGACAACTTTTATCACACCCTTAAAGTCCTGGATAATGTAGCAGCGGTGAGTGATAACCTGTGGTTGAGGTGGGCAGCCCTGCTGCATGACATTGCAAAGCCGCCAACAAAGCGTTTTGATCCGGATCATGGATGGACTTTTCACGGCCACGAGGTAGTGGGCGCTAAAATGGTTCCGAAAATTTTTAAGAAGCTGCGGCTGCCGCTAAACGATAAAATGCGGTACGTTAGAAAATTGGTACGGTTACATTTGCGGCCTATTGCCCTTACTGATAATGTTAGCGACTCAGCCATTAGACGGCTCAATTATGACGCTGGGGATGATATTGATGATCTCTTAAAGCTGTGTAAAGCAGATATTACCTCTAAAAATCAACGAAAGGTCAATCGTTTTCTTCGCCGTTTTGATGAAGTCTGGGAAAAGATTCAGCAAGTAGAGGAAAAAGACTGGATCCGGAATTTTCAGCCTCCTATTAAAGGGGAGGAGATTATGAAAACATTTCAATTAGGCCCTTGCAGAGAAGTGGGACTAATCAAGGATGCCATTAAAGAAGCTATCCTTAACGGGGAGATTGATAACAATTACCAGGAGGCCCGGGAATACATGTTCAAAAAAGCGCGCGAGTTCAATTTGTATACCTGAAGGGAAAGCTAATGGCTAACCTGCTTTTCATCCTGGGCAGGGGGCGTTCTGGTACAACCCTCCTCAGTAAGATTTTAAACGCCCACAGTGATATTGCTGTAGCTCCAGAGGGATTTTTTGCCTACAGTCTAAAGGCAAAGTATCAAAATGCAAGCTGGGATGCCCGGACGATACAAGCTTTTCTCAGGGATCTAAAGCTGGAAAACCGCATAAAAACCTGGGACCTGAATTTTGAAAAGCTGGAAAGCAGCCTCAAGCAATTGGCACATCCCACTTATCCCAAGGTTTGCAAGGCGGTTTATGAACAATATGCCGAAAGAATAGGAAAACCTAACCCTGAATGGGTGGTTGATAAGAATCCGCACTACGCACTTTTTCCAAATGCCATCCTGCAAGCCTTTCCTCAAAGCCGTGCGCTTTTTATCTGTCGGGATTACCGGGATAATATTCTCTCCTATAAGCAAGTACCCTTTGATACCAGTAAAACGAATGCCTTAGCATACCGCTGGTATTACAGTAATAAGCACCTGTTAGCCTCTAGTGACAAGCACCCAACACGAGGTAAATGGATAAGTTATGAGGCGCTAACAGCAGAGCCTCAGGAACAGGTCACGGACATCTGCGAATTTCTGGGAGTGCCTTTTCAGGATCAAATGATGAGGTTTTATGAATCCGAAGACCCGAATTTTTACGGCCAATCTTATTATTGGTTCGCTGAAACAAAAAATCCCCTTCATACTGGTCATCAGAAGAAATGGCACCAAAAAATGGGAGTTGATGACACATTAGTAGCAGATGCCATGTGCCAGCCCTTTGCCCGTCAGCTAGGTTATTTACCCACTAAAATGAAGCGGCAAAGTTTTAAAATACAACTTCAAGTATTGATAGGCACCTTTAGCGGTTATCTTCGCATTGTAGCTGAAAGGCTACTATTTACATATTGTCCCCTTAATTTGCGAACATTTGTAATTAACCAATACCGATCCTCGACAGGCCGAACATAGCATTATGAAAATTCAATGGCAACAGGTACAAAATGCCCTAAAAATTCTGGTAAGCTTATCGCTTATCACCTACTTGTTGTACAATGTAGACTATGACCAATTTGTACGAATCATTCAGCAAGGGGATCCCAAGTATTTTGGATTTGGATTGCTGGTTTTGATGGCAGGCTTCTTTATGCAAGCTTACCGCCTGCATATTCTTATCCGGTCACTCACAAGTGGTCTGCTTCATTCTTTAAAGATCTTTTTCCTTGGCTTTTTCTTTAATAACCTGTTGCCAAGCAGCATTGGCGGGGATGCCGTTCGGATGTATTACTTGAAACGTTCCGGGAACAGTACTTGGGAAACCCCTTTCTCCATGTTATTCTTTCACAGGCTCATAGGTTTTTTGGTGCTTTTAACCGGCGGAGTGGTTTACAGCTTTTTCAGTTTCGATAAGGTCAAAACCCTTCTGGCTGATCAGTTAAACCTTGATTTTTCTGCATCTTACTTTAAGGTATTCATTACTTTAGGAATTTTAGCTGCCTTATTGATCCTTGGGTATTTCTTTCGGCGGAAGTTAAAGGACTTTATTCGTAATTGTCAATGGGCTTTTAATAACCTAAGCGTTTACGAATATATCTCTGTTACCGGTTTAGCAGGGGCTTTCCATTTGTTTCGTATGATAGCTTTCTACCTTTTCCTAATCTTTTTTGACCAATCAATTGTATTTCTGGACTTGATTTTTGTCCTTTTTGCCACGGCAATGATTGCCCTTATTCCTATAAGTCTTGGCGGGCTGGGTGTAGTAGAGGGGACCATAGCAGCCTTGCTAGGCATATACGGGGTAATAGATTCAGCTGCTATTGGTATAGCATTACTCAATAGGGGATTTCTGCTAATGATCTCGATTACAGGCGGATTGTTCTACATGTTAGGGAATGTCAATCCGACTCAATCAGATCCGGGGGAAACTAAAACTGAAACAGCTGAAAGCCAGCTCAAGTAAAACTTAATTTCTGTACCTGTTACCTTACTAAGATTCTGGCAGAAAATCGGGCCTGTTACGCTGATGAGCGATGCGGAAAGCACAGTTGACCAATCCCATATGGCTGTATGCTTGTGGGAAATTACCCCACTGACTACCATCTTTCGCGTCTACATCCTCACTTAGGAGCCCCAGGTGGTTACTATAGCTGTACAAGGTATCAAAAGTCCGTTCTGCATCTGCAATCCGTCCTACACAGGCCAAAGCATCCACGTACCAAAAAGCACATACAAGGAACGTACTTTCGGGCTCACCAAAGTCATCAGCATGCTTATAGCGGTAAAAAAGCCCATCATCGGTCATGAGCTCTTCCTCTAATTTAGAGAGGTGGTTTTTGGCTTTTTCACTGCTGGGATCCAAGTATTTCATGGTGATCAACTGCAATAGGCTTGCATCCAGGTTATTGCTATCAATCGCCTGACGATAAACTTGTGCTTCGGGATCATAGCAAGCTTCAATTAATGCTTCTGCTCGGTTTACAAGGCGTTCAGCTTGTTCCTTGATAGCGTTCTCCTTGCAGGATTTAGCAATTTTCAAAGCGGCTTTGCTCCCCGCCCAATGGAAGAGGGAAGAATAGCAATGGATTTGGTTGGTCTCTCTGAATTCCCACAACCCGGCATCTGGCTGCTCTATTTTTTCATCAATTTTATCAAGCATTTGCTTGGTTAGCTTCAAGGCCTGATCATCGTCCTTTTCAGCAAATCGGTGATCGGTAAAAAGGGGTAGTAGTGAGATCAAAACTTGCCCATAAACGTCATTCTGAACGTGTGTATAGGCTGCATTGCCCCGGCGAACCGGTTGGTTACCCATATAACCCTTGAGGTTAAGTTTCTCCTCGGGTAATTTATCAATATCTCCTACCAAGCTGTAAACGGGCCGAAGATCGGCACTGCCGTCTTTATTAAGAAGATTTTCTATGTAAAAGGCATATTTCTGGAGTTCATAAAAATGGCCGATGTTGTTCAAAGCCATTAACGTGTAGAAAGAATCCCTGAGCCAGCAATAGCGGTAATCCCAATTACGACCTTGCCCGGGATATTCCGGTAAACTGCTGGTGCTTGCCGCTATTATAGCACCCGTATCTTCAAACTGGTGAAGCTTTAACGCAAGGATAGACCGGATAACATTGGGCTGGCGAAAATTCGCAATAGCCGCCTCGTGAACAAAATTTTGCCAGTGCTCTTTTGTATTTCGCAGGAAATCTTCCGTTGTGGATTCCAAAGGAGCTTCTAACGGAATACCCCAGCTAAGGCAAAGATAGTTTGTCCGGTTCAGGTATATAGGGCGTTTAGAAAGGATGTAGCTTAACGGTAAGCCGGTGGTTAACCGAACGGGTTTTTTTAGTCCAAGGAAACGAACATGGTTACTACCGATGTAGGACTCAGGTTTCAAATTGCCATAGTCGCCAACCGGCTCGCAGCAAACCACTATACGGGGATTCCCGGAAAGGGGCTCTACTTTACGCATTAACATTAGAGGACGAAAATGCCGCTCATATTGGTAAAATCGAGGGGCAAAATCGGTTACGCGAAAGCTGCCATCCGGAGTCTGAAACTCCGTGCAAAGGATATTGGTGTTGGTAAGGTAATACTGGTGAGAAGTAAAATCCTGGTTACTAGGTTTAACGTAAAAATGCCCTCCGTGCTCTTCATCCAGCTGATTTCCAAAAATGAAACTGCTGTCAAATTTGGGCCAGCACATCCAGTTAATATTACTTTCATCGTTAATGTGGGCTATATAGGCGCAATTGCCAATGATACCCTGCTGATATTTATGAACTGCCATAGACAGCATTTTAGGCTTCAAAGCTAATGAAAACGGGAAAGGTGAAAAGTTTTAATAACCGGTCAAAATGGTACGAATCCATTAGGCTTATTGGTTGGCTTTCTATCGTGATAACGCCAATGTAAAAGCATATTTTGCGGATTATCAGGAGCGGGTTTTTCATATCCCAGAGCGGTGTAAAGCCATTGGGAAGCCTGGAGTATGGGAATATTGGGATGGTAGTAATCCCGGGCATGATGTAAGAACTGCAACAGTTTAAAAGCGTCAAACCAATGAAAAAAACGTTTGAGAAAATTGCCCCTAGAATGAGCGTAATGAAGACTCTCCTGTAAGTAATATTCCCAGTTTTTCTTTCCTAAGAAAGTGCCCATACTTAAAGGCAATATTAGTTCATGAAGACTTTTTTGGTCGTATAAATACGGTAACTGACCCATAAACATTTTAATGTCCGTATAGCTCCTGGGATGAAATACCGGTAATGCTTCTAGAGACTCAGCCGTGTAATCAGATACAGCCTGCCCCGTTCCAAAGGGTACCCGGAGTGATTGCCTGGGAGATGGATAAACCGTTGTAGCATTGATCTCAGTGAAGCCTCCTTGGTAAATAAGCTTTTCTAGGAAGTAGAAATCTTCCCCGGCTTTTTGTTTATTCATCCCCCCAACTTTTTGATAAACATCACAAGTCACCGCCATGGTGGAACCAATAGTATGATAAGCGTAAGGAAAACCAGCCCAATACAAGGCATTCTTGTAATACCTAAGGTATAGTTCAAAATCGGTAATAGCCTTTTGATAGGGCGTATCCAATGGATGTTCAAAAGCTACCCCAGCCCCGGTGGCGTGAGGATTATCCTGAAAGTGCTGTTCAATAGCCGGCAAATAATTGGGTGCAATTAGGCAATCAGCATCCAGACAAGCGATAATACCCTTTGCATTGCTGATTTGGAAAAACCGGTAAACCGCCTCATCCATTCCTACTTTCCGGGCGGTTCCCACTCCTGCCAATTTTGGCTTAAGGTCCCCAAACCATAAAGGAATAAATCGAATTTTTTCCTCGTTGTTAGCTTTTGCCCATTGCTTAAGGAACTCAAAAGTTGAGGCGTTGTACTGCTTCACCTCATCAGGGGCGTTTGATGCATGATTGACAATTATTAAAACTTCTACCGGACCATAAGCCCTCTGAGCGTCCTTGAGGGCTTGAAGTGTACGCAGGATATGAGGCTCGTTAAGGCATGGTATTACGACAATTAAATTTGTATCTTTTTCGGGACGTTCCTTAGTCTGCTGGGGGTAGCGTGTAAATGCTTTTAAATAACGGTCTTTAAAACCAGTCTGGGTCACCAAAATGGGGTATCATTTTGGTGACAAAGTTAGCAGCCCGAAACCTTAACCCGTTCACTTAACTTAGAAAAAGAAAAAATCATGGATTTAAAGTCAGTTCCAATGCTGGATCAGCTCACCTTACAGCGTGGTGATGCTTTGCTAGTGGTCGATATTCAACACGATTTTTTGAGTGGTGGTGCATTAGCTACTCAAAATGGTGAGTCCATCATTCCCGGGGTCAATCGAATGATAAAGAAAGCGAAAGAAGCCGGCTTACCCATTGTACTTACCCAGGATTGGCATCCCGAAGATCACCTTTCATTTGCCAGTCAGCATCCCGGTAAGCAGCCTTTTGATGCCTACGAGGCTGTAGGTTTAGGTCCGGTTTTGTGGCCAGACCACTGCGTCCAGGGTAGCTATGGCAGTGAGTTCTCAGAAAATTTAAATACCCAAGATGCTAATGCCGTTATCCGAAAAGGTTACAATCGGAGCATCGATAGCTACTCAGGCTTCCTGGAGAATGATCATCGCACTGAAACGGGTCTAGCGGGCTATTTAAAAGATAAAGGGGTCAAGCGGACGCTAATCGGTGGATTGGCTTACGATTATTGTGTATACTTCACGGCAAGTGATGGGGCCATGAAGGGATTTGAGGTAGTCATATTTCCGGATCTAACCCAGCCAGTTGGGGCTCCGGAGGGCAGCGTTGATCGCGCATCCCAGGATCTCAAGGAAAAAGGTGTAAAGTTCATACCCTCAGCGCAGGTGGAGCCATCAGCTGGATAATGGCTTATAATCCTTCATGGCCAATTGGTAACGGCACTCCTGGTAGTCATCAGGATTGTTTGAAGCTATGACTACGCATTGGTCATGACAGTTCGCTTTTAAAACAGATTGATACCACGATACGCCCTGCGCATCAAGATGGGAGGTAGGTTCATCCAAGAGTAAAAGGGAAGTGTCAAAATAAAGGGCCTGAGCAAGGCGTAGACGTTGAACCATACCCGATGAAAAAAACCGTATGGCCTTTTTGCGATGAGGAGACAGGCCTGTGGCTTTTAAAATGGTATTGATGGTATAGCTGGCTTTTAAAGGCTTAAAAGTATTGTGGAAGCGTAGTTGCTCCTCTGGCGAGAATTCGCTGATCAAATCCATGTAAGGGGCTGCCATACTTAAATAAGGATACAAGCCATCAACCGGTATGGAATTGCCCTCGTAAGCATAAGCTAAAGTGCCTTTACTAGGAGATAAAAAACCGCTTATTACCTTAAGGAGGGTTGATTTCCCGGAGCCATTGCTTCCCGTAACACCATACCAATTCGGACTTTGGAAAACGTAGGAAAGGTTTTTGAAAACCCACCGGTAATAAAAATGGCGGCTCACCTGCTGCAACCTAACCTCCATCATACTTATAAAGAAAGATCAATTAAGGTCGATAGCCGCGCATAATGCCCCGCTCAGAAGCCCTGATGAAACTTATGATATCATCCCTTTCCTGGGTGGCGGGCAAGTCAGCCTCTACAATGGATAATGCTTGGCTAATATTTTTACCTTTAAGGTATATGTACCGATATATATCTTGAATTTCTTTAATCTTATCCGGGTCCATTCCACGTCTCCTCATACCAATAGAATTGATGCCCACATAGGATAGGGGTTCACGGGCAGCTTTAGTGTAAGGCGGGACATCTTTCCGTACAAGGGAACCCCCGGAAACCATAACAAACTCGCCTATATTTACAAACTGTTGAATAGCCGTTAAACCACCGATCAAGGTATAATTAGAAAGCCAAACGTGGCCGGCTATATTCACTGCGTTGGCGATTATACAATTCTCACCCACATAGCAATCATGCGCAATGTGCGTGTAAGCCATCAAAAGCGAATTAGAGCCAATCGTAGTTTTGTACTTATCCGAGGTTCCGCGGTTAATGGTTACGTACTCACGGATAACTGCGTTGTCGTTGACATAAACCAACGACTCTTCTCCTTTATATTTGAGATCTTGCGGTATCGCCGATACAACACTTCCCGGAAAAATTTTCACATTTTTCCCGATCCGGGCCCCTTCCATGATCGTAACGTGGGGCCCGATCCATGTGCCCTCATCAATTTCAACGTTGCTATGAATTGTTACAAAGGGTTCAATAACCACGTTCTGGGCGATCTTAGCTTCCGGATGTACATATGCCAGGGGTTGATGCATGACCATCTAGTTGTTTTTTACAATTTGAGCCATTAGCTCGGCTTCCGTTACCAGCTTATTCCCGACAAAAGCTTGTCCTTTCATGTTACACACACCTCTTCGAATAGGTGAAATGAGGTCTAGTTTCAATATTAATTGATCCCCGGGCAATACTTTTTCTCTGAATTTAGCATTCTCTATTTTCATGAAGTAGGTAGCGTAGTTCTCCGGCTTATCTATTTGGCTCAGGATCATCACGCCCCCTACCTGGGACATTGCTTCAATCTGAAGGACACCGGGCATTACAGGATTTTTTGGAAAATGACCCCCAAAATAAGGCTCGGTCATTGTCACATTTTTAACACCTACAATGTGCTTTTCAGATAGCTCAACTATTTTGTCTACATAAATGAAAGGGTGCTCGTGGGGAAGAAAATTGGATATTTCTCTAGGGCCAAAAATAGCCTCTTTATTGGTATTGATATTGGGGGATGCCTGTTTACGCTTAACCTTTTTCATGGTCTTTTTAATCTTACGCGCAAACTCGATATTAGCAGCATGGCCGGGTCTTGCAGCCATGACCTGTGCTTTAACCGGGGTTCCGATAAGGGCCAGGTCACCAATTAAGTCTAATAATTTATGCCGGGCAGGCTCATTTTGATAGCGGAGGTCAATGTTATTAAGAATTCCCTCATTCTTGACATTAATGTCTTCTTTATTGAAAAGCTTTGCTAGATTGGTCATTTCGTTGGTGGAGATCTGTTTATCCACAATGACAATAGCATTGTTTAGATCGCCTCCTTTGATGAGGTTGTTATTGACAAGCTCCTCTAACTCATGCAAAAAGCAGAAGGTACGGCTACTGGCTATTTCTTTATGGAATTCCTGTATCTCGGAAATTGAAGCATGCTGACTACCCAGAACCGGTGAATTGTAATCAACCATTACGGTAGAGCGATACCCGTCCAAGGGCATGGCGATCATTTCTACATTCCGCTCTTCCTCTGAATAGTAAATGTTGTAGGGTATCTCAAAATACTCGCGATCAGCGCTCTGTTCTTCAATACCTGCCGTTTCAATGGCTTCAATAAATGGTTTAGCGCTACCATCCATGATCGGGGTCTCCGGAGCATCCAAGTCCACCATCAGGTTATCCATTTCCATTCCGGCAAGGGATCCCATGACGTGCTCCACCGTAGCTACGAGCACTTCCTGATTATGACCAAGGGTCGTGCCTCTGGAGGTATCTACTACGTTATCAACATCCGCCTCAACTACTGGAGATTGCTCAAGATCAGTGCGCCGAAACTTGATTCCATGGTTCTCTGGAGCGGGGTTCAGGGTCATATTGACTTCGCGACCCGTATGAAGACCGAACCCGGAAATGGTGATCGCCTGCTTTATGGTGGATTGCTTACTCTTCATCGTATGAGGATTAAAAATGCTGTTTTAATTGCTGAACGTACCGCTCGACACCTTTCAATCTATCATAAATTTCCGGCAGCTTCCGGTACAATACACTCCTTTTTTTTGCTTCGGCAGCCTTTATAGCCGGAGCGCCAAACCATTGCTGATTAGGCTCTTTAATAGAAGTTGAAATCCCACTTTGAGCTCCAATGTGAGAGCCATCAGCTATGCTTATATGCCCAACAATCCCAACCTGGCCACCAATCACACAGTTACTTCCAATTTTAGTACTCCCGGAAATTCCCGTTTGGGCAGCGATCGCAGTATTTTCCCCGATTTCCACATTGTGTGCCACTTGAATCAGGTTGTCAAGTTTTACACCACGATGGATGATAGTCGAACGCATGGTTGCGCGATCTATCGTAGTGTTGGCCCCAATTTCAACATGATCATTAATTACTACATTTCCCGTTTGGGGCATCTTTTTATAGGATCCATTTTGTTGATAGGCAAAACCAAATCCATCTGAACCAATTATAGCTCCTGCGTGGATAATCACGTGTTTTCCAATATCGGTGCCTTCATTAATTCGAGCTCCGCTGTAAATAGTGGTGTTAGCCCTGATTCTGGTATTATCCTCTATAACAACATGTGGATAGACTTTCACATAATCCTCAAGTACCACATTTTTTCCAATGTAACTAAATGCCCCTAAGTAGACGTGTTGGCCAAATGATGCAGACTCATGCTGGTAAGAATAGCTCTCAAATCCCTCCTTATTGGGGTCTATCTGTTGAAATTTTTCCATGAGGATAGACAGGCTGGAATAAACATCTTTTACGTAAATCAGAGCAGTGGATGGTGGAGCGCTTTCTGGTACAAACTCGTTATTTACAAGTACGGCTGAAGCGTTGGTATCCTTTATATGAGATTGATATTTAGGGTTAGCCAGAAATGTAATGGAGCCCCTGGTCGCTTCTTCTATAGGGGAAAAACCCTGAATGGTTGTATTCTCATCTCCATCTATTTTTCCGTTTAAATAAGCGTTTAGTTGTTTAACCGTTACATTCATGCTGGCATTTGGCCTTTAGATTACAGGGTAATAGCGGGCTCATTTAGCTCCCTTGGATAACAAAGAAAGTGTTTTTGAACAGGTTGGCTAAGTGCTGAAATATTATACTGATCTGAGGCATTCGTGATATCATGCACCTCACCATTTCTAAAAATAATATTTATATTGACAGGATCGTTTGGGATGTAAGCTTCATTGGTAAGTCTACCAGAAAATGCCAGGTACTGGGCTTCGTATTCAGAAACCTGTAACATATCTGAAACCTGTTTACGCAAATCCTTCATATCCTCTTCCTCAAATGGATGATCGCGAATGACAGTTTTATAAAGGTTCCTTCGCAGCATATTCTGGCAGAGTCTTGAAAGTACGCGATCCGAATCCGCGGACCATACTTTTACCGAAGCCATGATATCATGGTCGTTCAACTGAGCAAAGGTAGCTATTACCTCTGAATTTTCCCTAAAGGCCGCTCGGTCTACTTGATGCTGCAGAAAAAATTGAAGACTTGGGGTCGCAAAAAGGTCTCGTCCTTGTTGTGTTAGCTCGCGAGCTCTTTCCAGAATTTTGACCAACAGTTTTTCGGCAGCCACCACCGTTTTATGGAGGTATACCTGCCAATACATGAGCCGGCGGGATACGAGAAACTTTTCTACAGAATAGATTCCTTTATGCTCAATCGCTAGCCTTCCATCCTTGATAGCCAGCATCTCTATAAGTCGTTCCACTCCAATTACCCCTTCCGAAACGCCAGTGTAAAAACTGTCCCTGGCCAGGTAATCCAGACGGTCCATGTCTAGCTGGCTAGCTATTAGCTCATGTAAAAAGTGGCGATCTTGGCCATACTGATTTTGAAAAATGGCAACCGCGCTATCAAGTTTACCGTCCAGGTCCGCATTTATTTGCTGCATTATCAGGCTTGAGATCTCCTCATGATCAATGCCTTTTACCAATGTAGCTTCAAGGGCATGAGAAAAGGGCCCGTGACCGATATCATGCATCAGAATAGCCATTTGGGCAGCTTCCAATTCCTCATCGGTTAAGTCAAACCCTTTTTGCCTAAGGGCCCGGAATGCCTTTGTCATCAAGTGAAACGCCCCTAAGGCATGGTGAAATCGCGTATGAAGAGCACCGGGATAAACAATGTGCGTAAGACCTAATTGCTTTATATAACGCAGACGCTGGAAATAAGGATGATCTATGATCGACTGAACGAGGTTATAAGGAATACTGACAAACCCATGTACCGGGTCGTTAATGATTTTAACTTGCTGCAATACTGTTTCTTTTTTCCTGATAAGCGGCTCATCTGCACTACTTTTGCCATAGGCAAAGGCAATAAGAGAAAATGCTTAGGAGTTCTGATTATACAACTTCTCAAATTTAGACTTTATGGAGCAAATTAAAATCCTTTGGGCGGATGACGAGATCGATCTGCTAAAACCCCATATCATGTTCCTTGAAGAAAAGGGATACCAAGTAACAACTGCAGCTAGTGCCGATGAAGCACTTGAAGCCATTGACGCTGAAGGTTTTGATCTGCTATTCCTGGACGAGAACATGCCGGGCCAAACGGGGCTGGAAATACTACCGGGTATTAAGAAAAGTCAGCCTTCTTTGCCAGTAATTATGATAACGAAAAGTGAAGAGGAATTCCTCATGGAGGATGCCATTGGGGCTCAGATCTCTGATTACCTCATAAAGCCGGTGAACCCGAAACAAATACTGCTTTCAATCAAAAAACAAGTTGATAATAGGAGACTGGTAAGTGAAAAGGTTACACGTTCTTACCAGCAGGATTTTACCAACTTGTCCATGAAAGTAAACGAACCCTTATCGGCTAATGAGTGGATTGATGTTTATCAGCAACTTACTTATTGGGATATAGAGTTAGAGAAGTCTGATGAGGAAAACATGAAAGATGTGCTGGCTACCCAGAAAACGGATGCCAATAGCAATTTCAGCCGCTTCGTTGAGAAAAACTACCTGGATTGGATGAGTGATCAGGATGAAGCACCACTGATGTCCCATAATTTGCTCAACCGAAAGGTTTTTCCCTACATTAAAAAAGACAAGCCCACTTTCTTACTGCTACTTGATAATTTCAGGTATGATCAGTGGAAGGCTATTCAGCCCATGCTAACTTCCTTATTCAATATCCAGGAAGAAACAGCTTACTACAGTATCTTACCTACCGCTACTAATTTTTCGAGAAATGCCATTTTCTCAGGATTATTACCTAGTCAAATAAAAGAGCGCTTCCCGGATAAGTGGGTGGATGATGAAGAAAAAGGCGGTAAAAATCTAAATGAAGCCACTTTTCTGGCTGATTACCTTAAAAGGTTGAAAAAACCCATTGATTTTAGTTATAATAAAATAACAAACCTGGAGGATGGAAAATCCTTGCCGGGGAAGGTCAATGAGTTTTTAAGTCATGACCTTACGATCGTTATTTACAATTTTCTGGATCTGATGTCGCACGTGCGAACTGAAATGGAAGTCCTAAAAGAGCTAGCTGAAGATGAGGCCGCATACCGCTCTTTAACCGTTTCATGGTTTGAACACTCACCCCTTTATGAAATGCTCAAGCAAATAGCTGAAAAAGATGCCAACCTGATCTTGACAACTGACCACGGATCTATTCGGGTTAAACACCCTTCTAAAGTGGTTGGTGACCGGAATACGTCTACCAACTTACGTTACAAGCAGGGGAAAAGCCTGGATTATGATAAAAAAGAGGTTTTTAAAGTGAACCAACCAGATGATGTTTCCTTACCTCGGCCCCATGTGAGCTCTTCCTATATTTTTGCCAAAGAGGATCATTATTTTGTTTATCCGAATAATTACAATTACTACGTAAATTTCTTCAAAAACACTTTTCAGCATGGAGGAGTCTCTCTTGAGGAGATGGTGATTCCCATTATTCGGATGACGAGTAAGTAATAATCAGCTAGAGACCCATGCCGATTACTTACCACCTGACGGGGGTGAAAGAGACGAAAGCCTTGGTATCTGACTTATTGAAGGAAGGTTACCGGCATTTTGCATTAGAGGGGGACCTTGGAGCCGGAAAAACAACCCTGGTTCAGCAAGCAGGTGCCATTCTGGATATTCAAGAAGCCATGCCAAGTCCTACTTACATGCTCATGGCAGCCTACGAAACCAACGACACTCCCCTATACCATTTTGATCTTTACCGCTTAAAGGATGATGAAGAGGCGCTAGATGCGGGCTTAGAGGAATACTGGGAGCAATCAGATGCCTATGTTTTCATCGAATGGCCGGAGGTGGTTAAGACCGTATTGCCTGAAACTTTCCTTTGGTTAAGCCTGGCTTATGTAGATGCAGAAAGGCGGGTCATAAGGGTTTATTTTTAATCTTTAACAATTTTAATGCTTACTTGTCGGCTTCAATGTTGAGCTTTTGTTTTATTTTTCTTACCTTTAAATGAATGAAAAATATCTTTGCCTAATAAAGCACAAGCCTTAAAGGGCTGACTGACAAAACTGACAAATAGGTACCTTCAATATGGTAAAGCAACACCAATCCGATTTTTACCAATTGGCGAGGGAGGCTGTAGCCCAACCTCAGGAATCAATGGTGGAAGTTCCAGCTGGCAATAAGTCCATAAGTATTGGTGTGCCTAAGGAAGTTTCTTACCAGGAAAACCGGATAGGCCTTACTCCTCAAGCTGTCAACCTATTGGTTAATAATGGGCATGAAGTAACCGTTGAAACCAAGGCTGGTGAAGAGGCGAAATTTTCCGATAATGAATTTAGTGAAGCCGGTGCTCATATTGCTTACGACCGCCAAAAGGTTTTCCAAAGCGATATTATCATTAAGGTCGCTTTTCCTACTGATGAGGAAATAGCCTTTATGAAAGTTGGGCAAACCCTGATCTCAGCACTCCATTTACCCTTACTGAAGCGCTCTCAGATCAAGCAGTTAATGGATAAAAAAGTGACAGCTCTCGCATTTGAGTTTCTAAGGGATGAATTTGATCTATACCCGGTTATTCAATCCATGAGTGAGATTGCCGGCAGTGCTGCGATTCTCATTGGAGCAGAATACCTGACTAATTTTACCCATGGGAAAGGAGTAATGTTAGGAGGGACATCCGGGGTTCCGCCTTCGGATGTTGTTATTATAGGCTCCGGTACTGTTGGCCAGAATGCTGCTAAAGCTGCCCTTGGCCTGGGAGCCCAAGTCAAGGTGTTTGACAACTCGCTTTTTAAGCTTCGCCGGATGAAGAATTTTTTAATGGGTAATGTCTACACCTCCATTTCCCATCCGGATGTACTTACTGATGCCCTGAAGGAGGCCGATGTCGCCATTGGAGCCGTTAGAGGCGAGGAAGGCCGAGCTCCGGTAGTGGTAACCGAGGAAATGGTCAGCCAAATGAAGCCGGGGTCAATTATTGTAGACCTTAGTGTGGACCATGGTGGCAGCTTTGAAACCTCTGAGGTTACCAATCACTTGGATCCTATTTTTATGAAATACGATGTGATCCATTACTGTGTTCCCAATGTTCCTTCACGGGTAGCCCGAACTGCCTCTAATGCGTTGAGTAACATCTTTGCTCCCATCCTGCTTCAGATCGGTGAGACGGGAGGTATTAAAAACTACCTTTGGGAAAAAGTAGGCGTGAGGCATGGGGTGTACGTTTACAAGGGAAACCTTACCCATCGTGTTTTAGGGGAGCGGTTCAATATTCCAGCAAAAGACGTGGACCTGCTCATAGCTGCCCACATTTAGCATTTGCCTAAGCTTTTTGAAGGCAAGGTCCCTGGACCATATAGGTATGCTTGCCCGAATACTGAGCTATACCTTTGCAATGCTGTGCTTTTTTGAAGCAGTTCTGGATAATAAGTTAACATTTTATGGATTTACTTAAACGTTTGGCTGATATCGTTGCTCGCAGGCAGGAAGTGGAAAAAGCATTGGCTGATCCTGAAGTGGTTAATGATATGGAGCGGTTTCGAAAGCTATCAAAAGAATACAGCGACTTAGAAGCTTTTGAAGAAACCTATAATGATTACAAAAAGCTGTTGGATAACATCAGTAATAACCGGAACATCCTGGACAATGAACAGGACCAGGAATTAAAAGAAATGGCTAAAGAAGAATTAGAGGACCTGGAGGCCCAAAAAGGCCCAATGGAGGAAAAAATTAAACGGATGTTGGTTCCGGAAGATCCGGAAGATAGCAATAACGCCATCATTGAAATAAGAGCAGGTACAGGTGGAGACGAAGCCAGCTTATTTGCGGGCGATCTTTTCCGAATGTATCAACGATTTATAGATCGACAGGAAAATTGGCAGCTTGAGGTCATGAATAGTACAGAAGGTACCAATGGCGGTTTTAAAGAGATTATTTTTAATGTAAAAGGAGACCATGCTTATGGTGTCCTTAAATATGAGTCTGGTGTGCATCGGGTTCAGCGGGTTCCGGAAACGGAATCGCAGGGTCGTGTACATACCTCAGCTGCTTCTGTAGCGGTACTGCCCGAGGTTGAAGATATAGACATTAATATTAATGAAAGTGACATTCGCAGGGATGTCTTTTGCGCTTCCGGCCCCGGTGGCCAATCTGTCAACACCACTTATTCTGCGGTAAGGCTAACACACGAGCCTACAGGAATAGCGGCCATGTGCCAGGACGAAAAATCCCAGTGGAAGAATCATGATAAAGCCATGAGGGTTTTAAGGTCCAGGTTATATGAGATCGAAAGGCAGAAACAGCAGGAAAAAATTGACTCGCAGCGCAAAAGCATGGTTTCTACAGGAGACCGTTCTGCCAAAATCCGTACTTACAATTTTCCTCAAAGCCGGGTAACCGACCATCGCATCAACCTCAATCTCCACAATTTACAAGGAGTAATGGATGGGGAAATAGATGAGCTTATTGATAAGCTCAAAATTGCCGAAAATGCTGAGAAGCTTAAAGAGGGAGCTGAAGAAGGTGATGCTTAAAACATTTATAGTTAAGCACGCTTAAGCAATCGAGCAGCTTTCAAAGGCTACTAACTGATAAGCAACCCTAGGCTAAAAAGCGCGCTCCAGGCCAACCAGCCAGCGCAGATCAAAATTGTCGTTTCCGGCTGCGGGCAAGTGGCTTAAATACAGGGGCACATCAAACCTGAAAGTTAAGGGCTTGGCCTTATCCAAGGGTCCCCAATCTTTGATGGTTAGCGCTGTTCCTAAGCCGGCATCTGCCCTGACATTGGCTAAGTCAAGGCTATTTTGGATGCTATTATGGTTGATTACACCAGCATCTGCAAAGGCATAAGCATCCAGGTTGAAAACCTGGCTTAAGCGGGAACCTGCCAATAGCGGAATGTAATTATCAAACCCAACTTCTAGATTCAAGGCACCTCCGGAAGACCCTGCAAATGTCTGAACTTGCCCATCACCAGTATTATAAGGCGCCAAATAACCCGCATAACCACGCAGATTCAGGCCGCCACCGTAATGGAAATTGTTGACTTCAGGACCATAGCCTAACCACTCTTGAGGAACATAACCACGTGCACGGGTAAAAGCCTTATCCATCAATTTTTCAGAGCGGGCACCGGCTAGCATTAGTTGGGAGGCCGGTGCTATTCGCGAACCAAAAGCATATTCAAAATGGGTTCGGGTTTTGATCCTTAGTTTAGCAAGCCTGTTGTGATTAATCACGGTCAGCCGGGCCGAAGTATAGTCATAATCTTGCGTGAAAGCGGTGGCATTAAGGCCTAATTGAATGTCACCATGACCATATGTGTAGTCATAAGAATGCCGGTAGTTGATCATTAGCCGGTTATTCCATTGACCACCGGTAGAGTCCCATTGGCCGGGATAAAGGGTAAAATCCAAATCTTCCGGATCTGGTCTAACTGCCGCTTCAAAACCGATGGTTAGTTTATCGTCATTGTCAAAATTTTGCTCAAACTTTAAGTAACCCTCGTGGTAACCAGAGAGAATTTTACCACCGGCTTCTAAGAAAAATTGGTCGCTGATTCCGTTCAGCGGGGTTTTATAATTGACTGAAAAATTAATTGGTAGCCGGTCTTGATCTCCATTTCCTACTTCATCTGATGAGGGCAAATCATCGCGAGCTTGTTCCAGTACTTCTGTATTGTACCAAGCGGTAAAATCAAATTGATGCTTATAATCAAGGTAATCACCCTCCAGGTGAAGGGAGGGCTTCAGGCCATGAATGTTATTAAACCAAACACCGGGACGCCATCTCAATTGGTAATCGTGAATATCCGGTGGATTGCTAACATAGCTATCAAATTGAAGATCCGTACGATTGGTAGCCTTCCAGCTATTGTTAAGCTGGTTGACATCCGCTAGGCGGTTTGAATTATCAATGGTTACCCGCTTGAGCTTACCATCCACTTTAATTTCGGCTTGATAGGTCCTATTGAATTTGCTGCCCCATCCTGTCCACTTTGGTAAAATAGTAGCATCGGTCTTTTTCTCGAAATCCTGATTGGGTATCCAAAAGCGCTTAACTTGCCCGGATTTTGTAACCACTTGGAACCCTAAAGGCATTTCCATCGCCCCTTTTCGCTTAAAAGTTATCGTGTACTTACCTTCAGTTTTTTGGTGCACACGGTTTATGCTGTAATCAATCCGTTTTTTAGTTGTCAGCCATTGGTCAAAAAACCAATTCAGATCTACGCCACTGTAGGATATCATAGATTGGCGGAAATCTTCCATGTAAGGATGGGCGACCCGCCATTGTTTGAAATATTTCTGCATGCAACGGTCAAAAAGCTCCTCGCCCAGCACGTACTCCAGGTTGAAGAGCATGGTGGCCATTTTATAGTAAACTTGCTGATAGCCGCCACCATGGCCCAGGGCGGCATTGTACTTGTTAGAATGAACGTTCAGCCGCGCTCCCTCTCCGCGAATGGCTTTGGTGATATAACCTGCATAGGCATCAGCATCACGATTGGTTACAGAATCCGTGAATAACTTTTTGTAGCCGCTATTGGGGTTATCCGTAGCATGGTATTTTCCAGCTGCCTCGTTAAGGGCTTCAACGGTAAGCATTTGCGTAAAACCCTCATCCATAGCTGCACGGTGAGCTTCATTTGTTCCTAGGGTGCTATGAAACCACATGTGACCTACCTCATGGGCAATTAGGCCGTAATTACTTTTGGTCTTTCCGCCACAAAGGGTGATCATTGGATATTCCATGCCATCCCTGGCATCGGCTACCACAACTTTCGGGTAGGGATAAGATCCGTACTGATCAGAATACGTATTCACAACCTCAGCGGTAAACGAAGGGACCCCTGTCCAATTTTGGGCTTTATGCTCCTGAACAAGTGCCACACATCGTACGCCACGGATCTCTTGTACACCCATTCGGTATTTTGGATCGGCTGTAAAAGCGAAATCATGAACATTCTCAGCGTGGTAATACCAGGTTTTTAAAGAATCCTGCTTCTTGTGATAGGATTTTAAGCGTTCACTGAGATTTTCCGGCTCGCCATCCTCATAGTTTTCCAGGGCAATAATCTCCTGCAGTTGGTCTGGGAATGCCTGACCTTTGTTGACCAGCGTTCCGGTTCCCTGTACAATATAAGATTGGGGAAGCGTTAGATAAACGTCAAATGTTCCAAAATCCCCATAAAATTCCTTTCCGAGGTGCTGATCCGTTTGCCATCCAACTTTATGGTCATAAACTGCTATTCTGGGGTACCACATCACGCTATTGAAGTGCTTGACGCCGTGGTGCTTATACATCTTCATCCTTCGCCTCAGGCTACCATTATCAAAGAAGGTTTTAAACTTCATGGTAAAAGTCGTGGAATCTGCTGGAGGGATGGGCTCCGGTAAAGTAACCTGGAGAATCGTGTTATCCAAGGTGGTCTTAGCCTTCATCCCATCCATGCGTAGATTCTCGACCACGGTTCCAAGTTTTTGCTGTTCATAAATACCATATTCCGGCTTACGATTATTGGCCAAGTTGTACAAATGGTAAAAAGAGCCCGGCTGAAATGCATTCTGGTACAAATGAAAATACACCTTGTGTAAGGTATCAGGGGAATTGTTGAAGTAGTGAAGGGTATCCTTGGCTTTTAGGGTGTTAGATGCCTCATCCAGCTTTGCGTGGATCTTGTAATGGATATCCTGCTGCCAATAGTCGGAAGGTAAATGATCATTGTTACGCCAATACACAGGGTTGTCCTGGCTGCGATAAGTGCTGGGAGGAGTAAGGGGATTATAACTACCGGTTGGTACCTTTCCTGAACTTTCAGCAATCTCTTGATCATCGGGAATGCTTCGCTGTCCCAGTTCTTGCGAAAACAAAAAAGTTGGAATGAATAAGGCTACGAAAATGAACCCTGTTCGTATTTGCATAAGGACATTTTTAGGCAAATGGATGGGAGTTAAGTGTAGCGCTCACCATATAGCGCTTTTATTTCATTCACCACCTGACGTATTTCCTGCTCATCGTTCCGATCAGCTATCAGCAGGGCCTCACCGGTATCCACCACAATCAAATTATCTACCTTGTTAAGGGCCACCAGTTTATCTGTGTCAATGTGAACCAGGGAATCCTTGGTATTGCGGGTAAAGATATTTTTACCCTTTAAAGCGTTGTTTTTCTCGTCTTTTTCTAAAAGTTCAAAAACCGCATTCCAGGTACCAATATCTGACCACTCAAAGTTGGCGGGTAGCACGTACACTTGCTCGGCTTTTTCCATGATCCCATAATCCAACGAAGTCAACGGTAATTTGGGGTAAACGTCCCGTACAAAGGCATCCTCTTCATCGGAATTGATCTGGCTCTTACCCTCCGCAAGGGCATCGTAAAGCTCGGGAAGGTATTGCTGAAAGCTATCCAGGAAAGTTTGGTTATGGCCTATAAAAATACCTGCGTTCCAAAGGAATTCTCCGCTGTTTACAAAGTACTCAGCTAATTGCTTATTGGGCTTTTCCGTAAAAGTCTTAACTGGCTTTAGGTTACCATCCTGTTGGCTATCGTTCATTTGGATGTAGCCATATCCGGTATCAGCCCTTGTCGGTTGAATACCTAATGTTATGAGGCTCGAGTTACTAGCAGCGGCTTCCATGCCAGTGAGGATCCGCTGGCTAAAGAGGTCCTCATTTTCTATGTAATGGTCTGATGGGGCTACTACCAGGGTTCCATTGGGATCCACAACATTCACCCTAAAGGCACTGTAGGCAACGGCTGGACCAGTATTCCTGCCTACCGGCTCGGGTAATATTTGCTTCCGCTGAATTTCAGGAACCTGCTCCCTGATCAGATCTACATAATCCTCATTGGTCACCACGAGAATATTCTCCGGTGGGCAGATGGATGAAAAGCGCTCGTAGGTTTCCTGGAACAGGGTTTTGCCTTTACCCAGGATATCAAGGAATTGTTTAGGATAAGAACGCTTGCTAAGCGGCCAAAAGCGTTTGCCCACGCCCCCGGCCATGATGATTGCGTAATAATGTGATTGGTCTGCCATGGATTGTTGTTTTGGCGGATTTCATTTACAGGAGACCTTCCCGGTTCAGGTCATGAATATGAAGCATACCTGAATACGTGTTGCCATCCATTACAATAAGTTGGGACACTTGATCTTGCCGCATGATATCTCGGGCTTTCACGGCTAGTTCATCTTTCTGAATCGTTCTCGGCATTTGGGTCATAATATCCTTTGCATGGATAGCTGTGATGTTGGTGACCTCATTAAGCATTCTGCGAAGATCACCATCAGTAATGATACCCTGCATGGTTTCGTGGTCACTTACTACCGTGGCCCCTAATCTCTTAGATGAAATTTCAAAAATTACTTCTTTAAGAGTGGCATCAAGGTGAACTTCAGGTTTTAACTCGGAATGGTAAAGATCGCCAGCCCTCAGGTACAATTGCTTCCCTAACGTTCCACCAGGATGAAAACGGGCAAAATCTTCCTCTCCAAAGCCTCTGAACTCGATCAAACTAACGGCCAGCGCATCCCCCATCGCTAGCTGTGCTGTAGTGCTTGTAGTAGGAGCGAGGTTATTGGGACAAGCTTCTGCCTGAATAGGGGTATGGAGGATGTAATCCGCTTTTTCACTTAAAAAAGAGGCCTCTTGCCCAGTCATGGCAATTAATGTGTTGCCCATTTCCTTCAATAAGGGCGCTAAGACTTTAATTTCCGGGCTATTACCACTTTTGGAAATTGCAATGATGACGTCATTGGCTTGAACCATCCCAATATCCCCATGAACAGCATCTGCTGCATGCATGTACATCGCACGGGTGCCGGTGCTGTTAAGGGTAGCAACAATCTTATTTGCTATAATGGCGCTTTTACCAATACCGGTCACTACCACACGACCGGAGGTTTCATAAATAGTCCTGACAGTTTGGTAAAAGTCCTCATGAATGTATGGTTGAAGGTTACTGATCGCATCGGCTTCGTTGGTTAATACGCTTTTAGCAATCGCTTGTGTTTCCCCTAAGGTTTTCATGAGGCCGATCTTAAATTAGATAGCAAAATTAAAAAATGCCCCTCTGAGTGGTATCAGTACGGCTATTCTGTTACATTAAATAGCTAGCGCTTATTTTCAGGCCATCCATGCTTAAAACTGATCATATTGACAATATACGTATAAGTTAAAGCCACCTAATTGTTGTAAGTTTGCACCGGATTTTAAAAAAGGCTTGACGGCGCAAAGTCGTCTTAACGTATTTCAAAAAATCAAAACGTTTTTAAAAATTAGTCCTATGGGTCGCGTAGCTTTAGAATTTGTACCCCCTGATTTAGAAGAAGGCCAGGCCAAAGCTGTAGAAGAAGCTCAAAAAGTGGGTGAGCTTTCTTATAAGTATGGTATAGAGAAGAGCCTGGATCACATCCTTATTCCTGGTTTGATTGAAGAGGACCCGGATCGCCCTGTAGAGATGAAGCCTAAAATGGATCCCCTGGATCTGTGGAAAAACATTACCAACGAACTGCCCAATACTACCGGCATGTGTACGCAAGTAACGGCTTTTATGGATAGTGAAGCCCTCAAGCAGCGCTTCCAGAACCTCACCAGTGCTGGGATCAAGGGTGTTGTATTTGTTGGAGTGCCCCGAACCATGGCCGATGGCGAGGGAAATGGTGTGGCGCCAACCGATGCCCTCGCCAATTTCCAGGATCAGATTCATGACCGTGGTGTAATCCTAATTCCTACAAGAGAGGGGGAAAGTGGCCGGTTTAATTTTAAATGTGAGCAAGGAGCCACGTTTGGCATGAGTCAGCTACTATACTCAGATGCCATGGTTCATTACCTGAAAGAATTTGCCAAAAATCACCCTCATCGTCCTGAGATCCTGCTTTCATTTGGTTTTGTGCCCAAAGCTGAGGAAAAGGCCGGATTGATTAATTGGCTGATCCAGGATCCCGGTAATGATCAGGTAGCTAAAGAGCAGGCGTTTGTTAATAAATTGGCACCATTAGGCCTTAAGGAAAAGAAGCAGCAGCTGTTAGATGTTTACAAGCGGGTGATTGATGGTGTAGGTGAGTTGGATTTTCCCATGAGTGTCCACTTTGAAGCTCCTTATGGTTTTACCAAGCCTGCCTTTGAAACTTTTGCAGAAATGCTGGATTATTGGAATCCCAACCAGTAACAAGTATCAGCTATTTGTAGATAAGGAGGGAAAGGCCGGATTACTGAATCCGGCCTTTTTTTGCCCTTAGCAGCTTTAAAATGAGCATTTCTGAAGGGAGTTTTACTTTTGTTATAAAAACATAGCAGTTCCATGACTAAGTATGATAATAGCAAAAAACGATACATCAAAAACCGAAAACTGAGTCCTGAGAGTCAGATGATGTCCTACGGGTATAATCCCGAATGGTCGGAAGGGGCTATCAAAAGTCCCATTTTTCAGACGTCTACTTTTGTTTTCCAAACAGCCGAAGAGGGGAAAGCTTTTTTTGAAGTTGCCTACGGCTTAAGGGAGCAAGGTGCTAAGGAAGACCTTGGCCTGATCTATAGCCGGCTTAATAACCCGGATTTGGAGATTCTGGAAGACCGCCTGACCCTATGGGATGAGGCAGAGGCTTGCTCGGTCTTTGAAAGCGGGATGGCTGCTATTAGCACCAGTTTGATGGAATTACTGCAGCCAGGGCAGGTAATTATTCATAGTGAACCGCTCTACGGGGGAACCGATCACTTCATGAAATATGTGCTGCCCAAGTTCGGTATTCATACCTATGGCTTTACTGCACCGGGGAGTCGAGAAGATCTAGAACAGCTGATTGAGGCTAATGACCTAACTGATAAGGTAGGCATGATCTACATCGAAACCCCGGCTAACCCCACCAATGCGCTTATTGACATCAATATGTGCGCAAATGTGGCTAAAGCTTACGCTTCTGAAGATCGGAAACCCATTGTGACGGTGGATAATACCTTTCTGGGGCCCATTTGGCAGCATCCCTTGCAGCATGGCGCTGACCTTGTGATCTACTCGGCTACGAAGTTTATTGGCGGGCACAGTGATGTCATTGCGGGCGCTGCACTGGGTTCGCAGGCTATCATAGACCGTATCAAAACATTACGAACCTTCATGGGCAACATGGGCGGCCCTTGGTCAGGTTGGCTATTGCTGCGGAGCTTGGAAACGCTAAGGCTACGCATGACCAGCCAGATGAAGAATGCCCGCTACATTGCGGATTACCTGGCTGACCATCCCAAAGTGGAAAAAGTCTATTACCTCGGGCACTTGGAGGAAGATCAACCCGAGTACAAGGTATACCGTAACCAATGTTCATCCCCGGGTTCCATGATTTCCTTTGATATTATAGGAGGTGAGAAAGAAGCTTTTCGTTTTCTCAACAGCCTGCAGTTGTTCAAGCTTGCTGTAAGCTTAGGTAGTACCGAATCATTGGCCGAACATCCCAGCACCATGACGCATTCCGATGTTCCTCCGGAAGACCAGATTCGCTACGGCTTTACCTCGCAAATGATACGCTTATCCATTGGCGTTGAGAATCCCAATGACCTGATTGCCGATATTGAGGAAGCCCTGGAGCAGGTCTAACAAGCTCATGATAAGAATAATTGATTATTTCTTAGGCTTAATGGTATGAGTGAAATTCCACAATCTGTTCCAATACATTTCCAATCCGATTGGAAAAGCCCAAAGCTTGCTGAAAGATTGCATTTTGGAATTTATCAATGATAGCTTAACCCAATCTATACCTAAGCCTTGGATTTTCTTCATGCAGTATGATTGCTTTTAAAAGGGATAAGGCTCTATCAACGCCCAACGTTTTTAAGCAAGTCTATAAATGGCCGTAGTTGCAATGAAAATTGGTTTTGCCAGGTATCGGCTTTTGTGGAAATTTTTTCCTGTAAAGTTGGACGACTCTACGAATTGTACAGGAAATACTGGGCCATAAAAGCAGTAAGACCACACGCACGTGAGCTCAGGGGATTTAAGTAAGGTTCACAATCATTTTGATGATTTATGAAAGGCTGTTAATTTTGATATAAATAACAACTAATAGTCGCGCCTAACACACCAATTTAGGATAATGAGCGCGATAATTTTTGTAATATAAACAAGTTAGGCACAAGCAAAAAGCCAAATGGCAATATCAGATAGAACAAGGAAAATCTTATGGGCTAAATCGGGTAACAGATGTTCTATCTGTAAAACAGAGCTTTTTTCCAAGAAGGAAAATTCGTCTGAATTTAATATAGGTGAAGAATGCCATATCATCAGTAGTAGCAAAAATGGACCAAGGCATAAACCTAACCTTGACGATTAAGATTCGTTTGACAACCTTATTTTACTATGCCGAAATCATCATAGAGAAATTGACGAACTGGTAAACACCTACACAGAAGAATTACTTCGGTATATAAAATTGAATCATGAGAAATGGGTTCAAGACACAATAGATAATGCTATAAATGCTGGAAAATATGTAAAGCCAAAGTTCTTAACGAGAATAACCTCAGGAAAAGAATTGTTTAATATCATGGCTGATTCTTACGGGTATCGAACTGATTATGATGAGGTAGAAAATGAAGCAGATACGGATTTCATTGGCGGAGTATTACAGGACTTGGTAGACTATGGTGATTTAATCGGAATGGTTGAGACTTATGACAGAGTAAAAATGGCATTTCAACTTAATGGCCTACTAAAAAATCTTGAACAAAAGGGATATTACCTCTTTGGGGAAAAAGGAATTGAGCGTGTAAAATTTGGAAACGGAGAGAGTGACACTTGGTCTATTGCAACCTTGGTAATCAAAAAAAAGGACAGTTCAGATATAATTAAAGTTGACTTGGAAAAAAGTGATAAAAATGCCAGTGCCTAACATCGGCTATACTGCCAAGGCGGGTTTAGAGCCTATTTACAAGCTCGTTATTTTTTTGCAAGCTTTCGTATCGCGTGACAGATTCGAAAAATTAATCCGCCACGGCACATAGCCTTGCGCCGTTAGGCATTTAATACAGTATGAAAAAGCTCTAAATTGTATTAATGCTGACTTTATTGACAAGTTTAGGCTTCTCTCAAAATAATAGGTTTTAAAGTGCTTGGGTCGCGTTGAAAGACTTGAGCTTTCCCCTTAAAAAATAGAATTATTTCCATAAATTATAATTAATTTAAGAGACCTCACTAACTTAAAATTCCGAACAAGGGAAAAGGCTCGGATAATTGTTATCTATCTTTGAAATTTATACCATTTCTTGGTAAAATTAAAATTATTATTGAAGTATTATAGTAGGTTTAAAGGTTGGCTGGCTTTACCAATCAATTGCGAATGAGGGGTAAAGGCAAGCGTAAACACCACTAATTAACCGCTTTTTAGGCTTAGAGGTTTTTATGCGCAGGATGCCCTAAAAGCTGGCGGTTTTAGCTTTGTTCAAAATCAACAATATTGGTAAAAATCCTGCTTTCCCATGCAATCGAATCTAATTGCAGCGTAGAAGGTCAAACAGGCTGGATTTTTAATAAAAAAGGCTATAATATTCCGGGTTAAAAGGAGACTTAGTGCCGATGGTGGGATTCGAACCCACACTCCCTTAGGAACACGATTTTGAGTCGTGCGCGTCTACCAGTTCCGCCACATCGGCTTCAGCAACAAAAATACCAAATCTTAAGTGTTTAAAAAGCATCCCTAAAAAGCCAGTTTGATGATATCATTGAAAATCACAAATGCCATAAGGGAAAGGATAATGACGACCCCAACGGTTTGAATAACCTTGTAGACGTTATCCGGGATTGGGCGGCGAACGATCATCTCGTAAGTAAGTAACATGGCGTGGCCTCCGTCCAATGCTGGAATAGGTAAGATGTTAACAAGCCCTATAACCATGGATAGTAAGCCGGTTATTTCCCAAAAGCGAGCCCACTGAATATCCCCGCCATAAATGGTTGCAATACCAATAGGACCCTGCATAGTTTTTTGCGGATCAAGCTGGCCGGTTAGGAGTTTAGAAAACCCAATAAGGTTTGTTGCAAGCGCATCGTAAGCCCTTTTAGCCCCCACACTTACAGATTCCGCAAACGAAAACGTACGTAATTCTTTAGCCACATTGAGGTTAGGGTAAAAACCTAATTTGCCTTCTTCACTCACGCGGGCAGTCTTCTGCAAAGTGCTGCCATTTCTTTGGATGGTCAACTGGATCTTTTGGCCTTTATTTGAATCCAGTAATGCGCTTAATTCTTTGAAGTAAAAAGAAGGCTTACCATTGACAGCCAGAATTTTGTCCTTTTTCTCTAATCCGGCGCTATCTGCTGGGGAATTAGGTTTAACTCGCTGTACATAAAAGGTATCCCGTGGGATCATAAAAGCTGACTGGCCTTTCTCAGCTATTTGATTACCAATATCAGGCGGGACTTGTATGGTAGTATTTTTTCCGTTTCTTTTTACTGTAATACTGTAATTATCGGAAAGCATTTGCTTACCAAAAATGTCATTAAAGGCTTCAATTGGTTTTCCGTTTACCTTTACTGGGATATCACCATCTCTAAAGCCGGCTTTTTGCCCAAGCTCCATGGCCATTATGCCTTGATCCATTTTGTCAATGGGAGTATAAGCCTGCCCGTACCCAAAAGTGATAAAAGTGAATATAAGGATCCCTAAAATGAAGTTTAAAATAACACCGGCCACCATCACTATAAATCGCTGCCAGGCGGGCTTGGATCGGAATTCCCAGGGTTTCGGCTCTTCCTTCATCTGTTCCGTATCCATGGATTCATCGATCATTCCTGCAATCTTAACGTAGCCTCCTAAGGGAAGCCAACCAATACCGTATTCGGTACCGTTTTGCGTTGTTGAAAACAACTTTTTACCGCCTGCATCAAAAAAGAGGAAAAATTTTTCAACGTACATCCCGAAGTACCGGGCCGCGATGTAATGGCCAAATTCGTGAATTACCACAATGATACTCAGGCCCAGTATAATCTGGACGATCATGATTAATACATCCATAATTAAGAATTGACGGTATTTTGTTGGCGAAGAAGTGAATGAGCGTAAGACCGGGTTTCCTGGTCAGTTTCCTGCAACTCACCTAATGAGGGTTTTGATTTGAAGGGGATTTGCTGCATGCATTGTTCGTTGACTTTTGGAATATCGAGAAAGTGAATCCGGTCTTTTAAAAAAGCCTCTACGGCTATTTCATTAGCCGCATTCAAAATACAGGGAGCATTTCCATCAGCATCTAATGCTTCAAATGCAAGGGTTAAGTTCCTGAAAGTTTCGTAATCTGGCTTTTCAAAGGTAAGTTCTTGAAAATCGGCGAAGCTAAACTTGGGGAATGAATTTGGTAAGCGCTCAGGATAACCCAGCGCATATTGAATGGGTAACCGCATATCAGCTAGTCCCATCTCGGCTTTCAAGGTACCATCATTGAACTCTACCAATGAATGGATGATAGATTGGGGATGAATTATAACATCTATTTGTTGACGGCTAAGCCCAAACAACCATTTGGCTTCAATCACTTCCAGGCCTTTATTCATCATAGAGGCCGAGTCAATAGTGATCTTGGCACCCATATCCCAGTTGGGGTGCTTTAGGGCTTGATCCTTTGTAACACCTTCAAGCTTATTCGATTTCAAGCCCCTGAAAGGCCCCCCGGAAGCGGTCAGGTAAATTTGACTCACTTTTTGATGAAATTCCCCGTTTAGGCATTGAAATATGGCTGAGTGTTCAGAATCAACAGGAATAAGAGGAACATCATATTCTTGAGCGAGCTCCATAACCAGTTGACCGGCCACAACCAAGGTTTCTTTATTGGCCAGGGCTATGGATTTACCGGCTTTGATAGCTGATAAGGTGGGTCGCAAACCTGAAAATCCGACCATTCCGGTTAATACAAGGTCTAAAGTAGAAAGTGTAACCACTTCGTCAATCGCATCAATTCCTGCTAGTGGTGTGACGGGTAAATCCTGCAAACCGGCTTTTAAGGCTTCATAGAGGGATTGATCACATATCACGGCATAATCCGGCTGGAATGTTCTTGCCTGGGAAATTAGCCTCTCAATGTTGGTATTAGCGGTTATCACCTGAACATTAAAAGCTTCAGGATTTTGCTGAACCACTTCTAATGCCTGAGTCCCAATAGAACCTGTAGATCCCAGGATCGCAATATTTCGGCTTTTTGAATTCATTGATGCCTTAAGTGTTCCTTTATAAGGGTTGGGCTCCGGTTTTGGTTTAACAATAAATCTTAAAAAATTCAATTGGTTTTCGATCTTACGGATAATGTGATTCTGAAGTTGTATAAAGGAATGGTTCGAGTTCATCCACAATATGTCGATCATTGGACAAATGAGGCGGTTTGTTTTGACCCCCCAGCTTACCATGGGTTTTCATGTAAGTATGAAAGCCCGATGGCTGAACTTTTCTGATGTGCACATGATCCATTATACCACTTTTTACAAGGTCATCATAATAAAAGTTTTGGCGGCACATGGCATCGTCCAGCACTTCTCTAAAGTGCTCCATACTATCAGGTTCATACGCAAATTCAATATACCATTCATGGCGGGGAAGGCCTTCCTGCGGCGTCACCTGAGGTGCAACGGTAAATTCTGCTACTTGGGCTTTGGTGTGCTCTGCTGCTTCCTTGATCGCATGTTCCACTTCCTCCCCAATAACATGCTCACCAAATGCTGAAATAAAGTGCTTTATACGACCGGTAACAACGACCTTATGGGGATACTTACTAACAAATTTTACGGTATCCCCAACGTTGTAAGCCCAAAGCCCGGCATTGTTACTGACGATCAAGCAATAGTGGCGGTCGGTCTCAACATCATCTACGGTAAGCCGTGTGGGATTAGATGAATGAACCTCTTCCAGCGGAACAAATTCATAGAAGATCCCGTCATTCAGAATAAGCCGCATGCCAGTTTCCTCTTGTGTGTCCTGAAAAGCAAAAAAGCCCTCAGAAGCCGGAAAGGTTTCGATGGTATCTATGGTTTTTCCGATGGAAGCCATCATGCGTTCTCGATAGGGCGAAAAGTTGACCCCACCGTGTACCAATACGGAAAAATGGGGAAAAAGTTCACCGATTTTTTTTCCGGTCTTTTCGTGTAGTTGGTCAAAATAGGTTTGGATCCATGGCGGAATGCCGCTAATCAGGGACATTGGAACTGGTAAGGTTTCATCAATGATGCCTTCTAGTTTTTGCTCCCAGTCCTGAATGCAATTGGTATGGTACGAGGGAACCTGGTTTTGCTGTAAATACGCGGGAACATGGTGGTTGACAATACCGGATAACCGGCCGGTTAAAATACCGTTTTTCTTCCCTAATTCCGGGTTGCCTGAAAGAAATATCATGCGACCTTTCAAAAAGTCAGTATTACCCGTATCATAGATGTAGTGGAGCAAGGCATTGCGGGCTCCTCTAATATGGTTATGTATAGAATCGTCTGTTATTGGAATATACTTGGCTCCCGAAGTTGTACCGGATGTTTTAGCAAGGTAGCGTGGCTTACCGGGCCACAACATGTTCCTTTCACCATCTATTGTTCGATCCAGGTATGGCCGTAGTTCTTCGTAGCTTCTAATCGGGACTTTACTTCGGAAGTCAGCATGATTTTGAATAGAGGGGTAAGAATGGTCACTCCCAAAAACAGTGTTCATGCCTTTTTTAAGAAGGTTATTGAAAACCTGTTCTTGAGCCTTTCCGGGTTGACAATCCCATCCTTTGTCTTTTTGAACGACCCATTTAGCAAGCCATTTGCCACCTATCGCTTTCAGTGTCATATGGAAGCGGTACGACTGTGAAAATTATGCACTAACCTATACATCTTGCTCTTGAAATTGAACCTTCCACAAACCTCTCAGGTCTCCAAGCTCAAAACCTACAGCCTCACCATTCGGATATTTGTTCCGCAATAGTTTGAAGGTTTCAGCTGATAGGGCTTTGCCCTTTTCTCCATGACAGTTTAAACACAAGCCATTTTTTATTCTAATAGGGTGATAATACACTCTTTTACTTTGGCGCTTAATGAGAGAAGGTTTTGGCGCTTCCCCATTTTTCAATTGCTTTATGTAACGCTTTATAAGTTCTTCCTCTACGTTATCAGCCTCGTTGGAAGGATTGCGGTTCTTATGAGAAACCCTGGCCAATTTTACGTTATGGGCTTTTGAAAGGGAGTCAGTTATGGGAATGGCTTTAACAGCACAAAAATTAATGGCATGCTGTATTCCCCCTTCTTGAATGGCCTTTTTCAAATTGCCCATTAATGCTTTCCCAGACGCTTTTACAATGGTTTTCCCTTCTGTTTTCAGCCGCTGAGTATCTGAAAATTGTTGCTCTTTATTGGTACTTTGACGCTTTTCATTATTCTGCTTACTACCATTGTTACCCTGGCACTGGCATAAGGCTAGCGAAATTCCGGTAAAGATGAAGAATGACATTAATTTTGTCATAACATGATAACTTTAACAATGCCAAAATTAAAAAGAAAAGCCGCTATTTGTTAAGTATGGAAAAAAACCCTTCCATAGCCATTGTGACATCCGGAGGTGATGCCCCTGGTATGAATGCTTCCATAAGAGCTGTTGTCCGTTCGGCTAATTACTTTGGCTACCACATTTTGGGTGTAAAAAATGGACTTGCTGGCCTTGTTGATGGGGAATTTATTGATATGAAGTCCCTTTCTGTCAGTAATATTATTCAAAAAGGGGGAACCATTCTTAAAAGTTCCCGAAGTGAAGCCTTCCGCGGATATGAAGGCAGAGCCAAAGCGGCAGCTCATTTAAAAGAAGCTGGGGTAGAAGGATTGATCGTGATAGGGGGTAACGGCACTTTTAAGGGTTGTAAGGCTTTTACTGATGAACATGATATTCCGACCATTGGCATTCCGGGTACTATAGATAACGATCTGTCAGGGACTGATTACACTTTAGGATACGATACGGCAGTCAATACCGCTCTTTCAGCCGTGGATCAGATTCGCGATACAGCAGATTCGCATAACCGGATCTTTTTCATTGAAGTAATGGGTCGTGATGCCGGTTTCATAGCGCTGGATGTGGGGCTAGGCGGAGGTGCTGAAGGAATTATGATACCCGAAACTGAGCAGGACTTTAACCGGGCTCTAGAAAACCTGAAAAGAGGCTACACCCGGGAAAAGACCTCATCTATTGTGATCGTAGCGGAAGGGGATGAAGAAGGAGGTGCTTTTGATATTGCAAACCAAATGAAAACGCACATCCCTAATATGGAATACCGGGTCTCCATTCTGGGTCATATCCAAAGAGGAGGACGACCATTGGCAAAGGATCGGGTTTTAGGGTCCAGGTTTGGGTTTGAGGCCGTATCTGGCCTTATGAATGGCCACAGTGGGCAAATGGTGGGAATCATTAATCATGAAACGGTATTTACGGACTTTGGTGACTGCCTTAGCCATAGAAAATCTATCGATAACAACCTCGTAGAGCTTGCTGAGATCCTCAGCAGCTAAATGATCACTTGATATTGGGCTTAGCCCGGTCTATATGAAATATCGCATCATCCTTTACTTACTATCAATCACTGCCTACGGCTTCTCAATTTACTTTGCTGACAAGGCGCCTGACAATGCCAAAAGCCTTTTTGATTTCTGGCTTTTACTTTTTGCTTTTATCGTGCTAGAGGCCGCTTACCAAGTTCGCCATGGGTTATATGTGCTATTCCCTATTGGCTATTTAGTGGGCCTGGCTCTTCAATTTTTTAACGTAGGAGAAGGGATGATATACCAGGGAATTGGGGCCTGGCTTCATCTAATTTTGGGATTCTGGTTACTATACTTGGTTTTTAATAAAGTATCAAAACTGCCCTACGTCAGAAATGTGGTTTTATTTATAGCAATTGGGAGCTTAATTTTCAGCCTTAACGGTTTCCAGTTCTTTTTTGATATTGAAGCCTTATCACAATTTTTAAATTTCAGGTTAAGCAGCTACATACTAATAGCTAGTTCCGGCCAATTCCTGTTAACGCCCAAAACTTCATCAAACCATCCTCGATTAACGCCTATCCTCAGGTTGATACTGATCATTCACGTTTACTTACTGGTAGGAAAGGTGATAACCAACATTTTCTAAGGCTATCTGAAAAAAACAAACTGACAATGATACCAAAAAAGCCTGCTATTAACAGGCTTTTTTAGCTTCCAGTAATTGAGGGATTATTTAAGCATCAATATTCGCGTAAGTGGAGAACTTCTCAATGAATTCCCTTCTTGGGGGCACATCATCACCCATTAGCATTGAAAAAGTCCGGTCTGCTTCGGCAGCACTTTCAATGCTGACGCGTCTTAATGTTCGGTTGCCAGGATCCATTGTTGTATGCCAAAGTTGTTCCGAATTCATTTCTCCTAACCCTTTATAGCGCTGAACAGTGACACTGTTTTCGGTTCCGTCCGGGCTTAGCCTTTCCACAACATTAGCACGTTCATCTTCACTCCAAACGTACTCGGATTGCTTACCCCTTTTAATTTGGTAAAGTGGTGGCGTTGCAATAAACACGTAACCATTCTGGATTAACTCGGGCATATACCGGAAAAAGAGGGTCAGGATAAGCGTCCGAATGTGGCTGCCATCCACATCGGCATCCGTCATAATGATGATCTTATGATACCGCAGCCGGGACATGTCCAGTGCCTTGTCGTCCTCTTCCGTACCTATCACCACGCCCAGTGCTGTAAACATGTTTTTGATCTCCTCATTATCGTAGATCTTATGCTCAAGGGCTTTTTCAACATTGAGAATTTTACCGCGCAAAGGCAAAATCGCCTGGAAATTCCGGTCACGCCCCTGCTTAGCCGTACCACCAGCTGAATCTCCCTCTACCAGGTAAATTTCAGTTTGGGAAGGATCCTTCATGGAACAGTCGGATAATTTACCAGGCAGTCCACCTCCGCTAAAATTCGTTTTTCGCTGAACAATCTCTCTGGCTTTTTTAGCCGCATTCCTTGCCTGTGCTGAAACGATTACCTTCTGGACGATGGTCTTAGCATCCTTGGGATTCTCCTCAAGGTAAGTGGCCAGTTTTTCTGATATAAATGTATCAACGGCCCCCATGATGTCTTTGTTACCAAGCTTGGTTTTGGTTTGTCCTTCAAATTGTGGCTCGGCAACTTTAACCGCTACAATGCCAGTTAGACCTTCCCGGAAGTCATCTCCGCTGATGTCCACTTTGACGTTTTTGAGCAATCCATTTTTTTCCGCGTAATTCTTGAGCGTACGGGTAAGGGCTCGCCTAAAGCCGGAAATATGGGTTCCGCCTTCAATGGTATTAATGTTATTCACGTAGGAGTGAAGATTCTCATTGTAGGTGCCATTATATTGGAAGGCCAGATCAATCGGCACACCTCCCTGTTCCCCTTCAAAAGCTATCGGCTGCGAAATGATGGATTCTCTTGATTCATCCAGTAATTGAATGAATTCCGACAAACCCCCTTCAGAGTAAAAAGTCTGAGCGACAGGTTGACCTTCTTCATCATACTGCCTTTTATCAGTAAGGGTAAGGGTTATGCCTTTATTTAAAAAAGCCAACTCTCGCATGCGAGTGGCCAATACCTCAAAGTAAAATTCTCGTTCAATAAAAATGCTGGCATCCGGCTTAAAGTGGATGATGGTTCCTGTTTTATTGGTCTCTCCAAGCGTTTTAACCGGATAGCTAGCTATGCCCTTTTCGTATTCCTGCACGTAGTTGTAGCCATTTCTGTGCACCTCAACTCTCATGTCTGATGAAAGCCCATTCACACAAGATACGCCAACGCCATGCAAACCACCGGAAACCTTATAAGTATCTTTATCAAACTTACCACCTGCGTGAAGCACGGTCATTACTACTTCCAAGGCTGAGCGGTTTTCTTTGGCATGTTGCTCAACGGGAATCCCGCGCCCATTATCTTGCACCGTTACGCTATCGTCTTCATTGATGATGACATCTATAAGATCACAATGACCTCCTAGCGCTTCATCAATGCTGTTATCAATTACTTCGTAGACGAGATGGTGAAGACCACGGTGGCCGACATCTCCGATATACATAGCTGGTCGTTTCCTCACGGCTTCCAGTCCTTCTAATACCTGTATATTTTCTGCTGTGTAATCCTGGGAATTTTGCATAGAATCACTCATAAAGTTTTTCAAATTTTTCTTCAATGGATGCAATAGGCCAGGCTAATTCACACCTATGGCTATTGCGTGGTAATGCTGATCCAGCTCCCAAACCGGCGGGATCAGTAGGCGGTGGCCATCGTTTATGATAACATGGTCACTTTGATCATTTTTAAAAGTTTGCGAGTATTGATGGTTTAGGCGCGCTTTAATGTCATCTGATGATAAATTGTCACGATGCTGAACCCGCTTCTTTCTTAGGGACTCTGGCGCAGAAACGCTTATTATAGCGTCAAATTGATCCTGGAAGCCAGCTTCCCAGATCAGGGCAGCTTCATGCAGGACATAGGCCGCTTTTTGTTTTTGTAGCCATGTATGATAATCTGACCTGACTGCCGGATGCACCACTTGATTAAGCTTAGCTAAGGCTTGACTATCCGTAAATACTTGTTTGGCAAGGAATTGCCGGTTGAGCGAGCCATCCTCATGATAAGTAGCCAGCCCAAATGTTGATTGTATAGATTGCTTCAATGATGAATCCTCTGTGATTAATTCTTTTGCTCGCTGGTCAGCGGAATAAACAGGAACCTTTAACAAATTGAATAAATGACTTACCGTTGACTTACCACTACCTATCCCTCCAGTCAGTCCTAGTTGAAGCATATTTGTAAGCTAACCAATAGTAAAATTTACACAATCCAAATTTAAGGACTTTTTTCTGAAGTTTAAGGGCTTTAAACACCTACTCTTGCGCTTTTTGGGGAATTAAGTAGCGAACTTTGCGAGGGTGATAACGAAGGTTGTAAATAAAATCAGGCTTTTGAATAATCGAAACCAGCAAGCGGGTTGGCGCATTTGGCTGGCTGGTTAAGCGCCCTTTGACAACAGCTTCAAAATCATTGGCATTAATCTTATCATATTGGCTTAGGGGAACTTCGAAAGTAGCTTTTACATTTTTGGGAATCAGTGTAATACGATCACGGTAATAAGGGTTTTGAAATTGTACGGGTACCTTTACGGATTTTTCTGTAACCGTTTCAACCGGCAGTATCACTTTTACCTTCTCATGACTAAAGGTTACAAAAGGATAATCAGGCTTTTTGAGGGCCAATTCCAAAACGCGTTTTTTTTGAATTCCTTTAAAATTAAACTGCTTGGTCTTAACCTTGTCGATGTCCTTTACAAAGGTTTTAGGTCCCTTGAGTCGAACTTTTGAAGGGACTACCTGAATGGAATCAGCTAATTTTTTGTTAGCAGCGTATTGAAAATTCCCCTTAAGGACAACGGGCACTTGCTTTTCAAGGGCTTGATCAAATTCAATGTGAATAGAATCAGGTTTTAGATCAAGAACACTCAGCTTTTCCGGAACTTGATTATTGCTAAAAAAAGCTTCCTGCTCTAGTTTGATTGAATGTCCATTGCGAAAATTGGAAAGGTTAACAGCTAGGGGATAGGGCTTCTCTCGTAATTGAATTTTGATAAGCTGTAAGCCTGTAGCCCGAACTTTTAGCTTGGCATCAGAAGGCAATGAATCTTTTAGCACACGGTCTTGAGGGAAAGAACGGTATTCAATGGGAAAATCCAGCTTTGTGGTATATTTATCTTCGAGCGCTATGACCAACCAAAATATTCCTGCTAAGAGCGTACAAAATAGAAATACCAAGGCATTGGGGCCGGGCTTCCATATTACCTGTAGCTGATGAGAGGTTGAGGACTTCAAGCTTTTGGTAAGGTTTCATAGAGATTTAAGAAACAACTTTTCTCCGGATCTCCGTGGAAGCCCAAATCCAGTACAAAAATCTCCTAGCTGGTTTCGCTATCCTTCTGTTGGATCTCTTTGGAACTTTCCATTGAAATGGCTGACCGGTCTACCGTCAATTTGTAATTATTACCCGGATCGATCACAAGTTCATTGTCTTTAACTTCAACAATTTTGGCATGAATGCCACCAATTGTTACGATCTTATCACCTTTCTGCACATTCTCGCGGAACTCTTTTTGCTCCTTAGCCCGCTTTTGCTGCGGCCTGATCATGAAAAAGTAAATAACGACTACGATTAAAATTAAGGGTATAAATTGCATAATAGGGCTACCTCCGCCTCCTCCGGATGATGATGAAGTTAAAAAAATTAATTGCTGCATAATGGCAAGTGTTTTGGATTTTAAGGCCTATGGTTTGATAACGCCAGTTATTTTTAATTTCTTGGGTTCCCCCGGGTTATTAGCCATAATAGTAATAGACTTGGTAAACTTCCCCTTACGCCCTTCGCTATCGAAAACCACATCAATAAAGCCACTTTCGCCGGGCTTAATGGGTTTTTTGGGATAATTGGGTACGGTACAACCACAACTGGGATTGGCGTTGGAAATAACGAGCTGGCCGCCTCCTTTATTGGTAAACTTAAACGAGTGGGCTACTTTCTCACCTTGCGTAATCTCACCAAATTGATGTTTGGTCTTTTGAAATTGGATATTAGGCTTTTCACTACTCTCACCGTTCACGCCTCCGGGGTTTTCAATGACATCCGTACTAACATCTTTTTCCTTATTTTTATCTTCCGTCTTGTTACTACCAGATTGACAACCGTTAAGCCCTATAAACGATGCCAGCAAAAGGATTGGAAAGACGTTTCTGATGTTATTCATTGAAAAGCTGTTTTTAGGATTCATACAAGCCACGGTCGGATTTTATTACTTCTCCTTTTTCTTCCATCTCTTTTCGCATGTTATCTAACACCCCGTTAACAAACTTTTTGCTCTTAGGTGAACTGTAGTTTTTAGCGATTTCAATGTATTCGTTCATTGTGGCTTTGGTTGGGATAGAGGAAAAATAAAGGAACTCTGCGGCACCCATTTTAAGAATGGTAAAGTCAACATAGGCTAACTGTGAAGGCTCAAACTTACCGGTTTTTCCATGGATCTTCGCTTCTAAATGCTCTGATTCCTCAATGGTTTTAGTGTAAAGTTCTCTGGCAAATTCAAGGTTATCATTCTCATTGGATGATAAAGGTACTAGAAAGTTGTCTTGGTCAGGCTCCTCTACCAGATTATTGATGGTTTTGATTACCATCTGCCTGGCGACTTTTTTATCATCATGCCAGTTGAAAAAGTGTTCCTCCATGTGCTGGCTAACCAGGGCAAACTGCTCCGTGTAATGTTTAAGGATGTGTTTTAACATCTCGCCATCATCGAATACGTTCTCTTCCTCGGCATGGGTATAATCGTGAAAGTGATCGGTATTTTTCAGGTCATAGAATACTTTCTTGAGCAAATCAATATCCGCTTTCCAGGCAACCTTTTTCCAGTCTAGCTTGCTCTGTAAGACGCGGCTATTAATCAAGGCCTGCATGATAGGGTTGTCATGTAAACGAAGCTGATGGCCTTTGTTTTGGAGGTTTGGCAGATAAGGCGCTTTTGAATCTTCATCATATTTAGCTGCAAAAAGGCCCACTTCTTTTAAAAACAGCAGAAGGTAAAGGTAGAGGTCATAAAGACGATAAATGCTCTGGATCATATCCTTTTTAACCTGTTCCTGCGTGACCTCGGAACCCGAATTGCTGTAGGTGTACAGCGCTTGCAGCACTTTTACCCTTACGTGCCTTCTACTTAACATGATAATTACTTTCCAATTTGTGTACATCCAAATGGTTTTATCAATCAAACCAAATGAATGTTCAAGTAGCCAGAGGATAATTTTTTAATAAACCCTCACAGGCTAATGCTGGTCGTTTTAAATCCCTTTATCGCTTCTGGAGGTTGCCTATTGTTTGGATTCGTTCTTCAGCCATTCGATCTGCTGCTTGCTTAGTGGTAACCTTTTCTTCTTTGGCCCGGCTAATCAAGTCCCGGGTAGTTTTGTATATACTTTCTGTCAACTGAAATGCACTTCGTTTATCGAATCCTTTCCACTCGCTGTAAACGCTGGTAAGGCCACCTGAATTGATCATATAATCGGGCGTGTAAAGGATATTTCGCTCTTCCAGCATTGTGCTGTGTTTTTCCTCATCCGCTAGTTGGTTATTAGCAGCGCCCGCAATAATATCGGCTTTCAACCTTGGAATAGTGTTATCATTTAAAGTGGCACCGAGCGCACATGGTGCATAAATATCCATGTCGGTATCCGGGAGTGCTTCCAAATCTACAGGCTCAGCACCGTATTGGTCAACAGCATATTTCCTATTCTGGTCATTAAGATCAGTGACCAATAGCACTGCCCCTTCGCTGTATAAATACTCAAGAAGATGGGTGCCCACTTTTCCAGCCCCTTCCACAAGAATACGCTTACCAGTGATGCTATCACTACCATAAGCCATGCCGGCGGCCGCTTTAATGGCTAAATAAACTCCATAACCCGTTACAGGAGAGGGATCACCATTTCCACCATATGCTTCGGGCAAACCGGTAACATTGTCGGTTTCCATGTTGATAAACTCCATATCACGGGTGGTGGTCCCAATATCCTCTGCGGTAATGTAACGCCCTTTCAGACGCTCAATGTAGCGGCCAAAGCTCCGAAAGAGACCCTCAGACTTATGTTTTTTCGGATCAGCCAGTATCACAGACTTCCCCCCGCCTAAGTTAAGACCCGTAATGGCGGCTTTGTACGTCATCCCCCTGGAGAGCCTTAGCACATCTACCAGGGCATCTTGGTCATTGGCATAGTTATACAATCGGCATCCGCCTAAGCCGGGACCAAGGGTTGTATCGTGAAGGCCGATTATGGCACGAAGACCCGTATCTGGATCATGGCAGAAGATAACCTGTTCATGTTCATATTCACTAATCTGGTCAAAAAGGCCAGGTGGAGCTTTTACTTCATCTTGTGTGAGGGTTTCCATGACTAAAAAAATTGACCGTTTGTGTGGTACGAAGCTATCATTTTTTAACTTAATGGCAATTTAAAATTGCTTTATACGGGCTTTTTAGCTTTTTATCACGGGCTTTAAAGCCTGGCTGTAAAACTTCAAACAACCTTTCAGACAATTATGGCAAATCATGTATTCGGTATTATCAATGTTCTGTTCAGTTTCTCATCAGGAACTATTGAAGAAGGAGATGACATCAACAGTATGAGCTTATCAGGGAATGAGCAAGTCCAGCTAACAGTTCAGGATTTTAATGGCAAATGGTTGGTCCTGTATTTTTACCCTAAGGCAAACACTCCCGGTTGTACAAAGGAGGCATTGTCGTACAATGATCTCCTGCCTGAGTTTAGAAACACCGATGCTGAAGTGATAGGTGTGAGTACGGATACCCCATCAGGTCACGAGAAATTTCGGGAAAAGCAAAAACTCAGTTTGCGTTTTATTTCGGATCCTTCCGGAGCGTTAGCCAAAAAATTTGGTATCACAATTATGCTAGGCATGTGCGCAAGAGACACTGTTTTGATTGATCCAAAAGGTAAGGTTGATACTATTTACAAAGGGGTGAATCCTAAAGCAAACGCCCGGGAAGTCTTGAATTACATCCAAAGCCAGAACTTAATCCGTCAGACTAAGGATACTTGAAATAAGGTATATAAATCACTGCGCGCGGTTGAAAATACGCAAGTCGTTGCCTTCTCTTGTTATGCTATAGGATTTTGGCTGCTGGTCGGTAGGGCCGGTTTTGATTGTTCCATCAAGGTTATATTGATTAGGCGTGCAGGGTTGCCACTGGGAATCGACATACTGCCCACAACCCATGAATAAATTAGACTCATGCATTGTTAGCTTAGCGCAGTCACGGTCCGGAGCTGTGGGGCAGGCTCTATCATAGGCGTGAAATTTATTATTAAAGCTGCGAACCACTACAATGCCCCTGTAGCCCTCATTTGGTAAATAAACATGGCCGCCCGGTTGGCTTAAATCACTGTAAATGGGCTGGCGAATGTTTAAAGACCTCCTTACACGTATATCCGGAATCAAGTTGAACCCTCCAGTGGTGTTTTTACTGTCACACCCCGTCAAGCCAACAATCACTCCCAAGAAAATTGCAAAAATTATTGAAAAGCTCTTTCTCATAGCCCTTTAAAAATCAAGTAAACTACTATCAAAACAAATTTCGGTCTTTTACAGGTTCAAAAATGCTGCAATCAAGCTAATTTAGCCCAACTGAAATCTTTCAAATGGAGCTCACGGCTGCCTCAATAAGCTCTGCTGGGAACCGGGTGGTTGCCTTCCTGATTGATGTATTATTTATGCTCGTCATTATAGCTTTGCTTAAAAGCTTAGGAATGCTTATCGCGATCCTATACCTGCTAACCCGCGATGGTTTACCGATTTTGGATGGACAAAGTATAGGCAAAAAAGTGTTGGATTTACAAGCTGTGGATTATAAAGGAGAGCCGCTAACCAACAATTGGCGGCCGGTTGTTTTGCGGAATGTTTTTCTGTTGGTATTCCCATTTGTCCCGATTTTAGAGTTGTTTGTTTTGTTGTCTAGTACAGAAGGCTTGCGCATGGGAGACCAGATAGCCCACACCCGGGTTGTCAATATTTACACGAATCAACCACAGGTTTAAAAGAACTGAATGAAAAACGCGCCTAATCGTATCCATTTCATTGCCATTGGTGGTAGTGTGATGCATAGCCTGGCATTAGCCCTTCACCAAGCGGGGTACCTTGTCTCCGGTTCGGATGATCACATTCACGAGCCAGCTTATTCTCGATTATCAAAGGCAGGAATTCTCCCAGCTGAAACCGGTTGGTCACCGGATAGGATCCATGAGGGGTTAGATTGCGTGATCCTTGGCATGCATGCCAAAAAAGATAATCCGGAACTGGTAGCTGCCAATCGCCTGAATATTCCCGTTTTAAGTTTTCCGGAGTTCTTGGGCAGTATACTCAACGAAAAAAAACAAGTGGTGGTAGCCGGTAGCCACGGTAAGACTACCATTACCAGCATGATCATGCATATCCTGAAAGGCAATGATTGGATTTTTGATCACATTGTTGGAGCCCAAGTGCCAGGATTTTCTAATCCTGTACAAGTTGAAACCGAAGGCAACCTGGCTGTCCTCGAAGGAGATGAGTACCCAGCTTCTAGTTTGGAAAGGCGACCCAAATTCCTGTTTTATGATCCCGCAATCCTTGTTTTATCCGGTATATCTTGGGATCACATCAATGTGTTCCCCTCTTTTCAATCCTATTTAAAAGCTTTTGAGACTCTGCTTAAGCAATTATCTGATAAAACCCCCGTGATCTACGATGCAGAGGATCCTTATTTACCTGCTATGCTGGATGATTTTGATAATTTGAATTTAATCCCATACTACCAGCCATCATGGACCATGAAAAATCACCAGCTCATCCTACAATACAACCGGGCTTTCTACACCATGCCATTCTCCGGTACTCATAACTTGAAAAACCTGGCAAGTGCTTGTCTAGTAGCCGAGTGGCTTGGGATTCCTTATGAATCCAGTTTAAATGTTATGCAGGGGTTTGAAGGGGCTGAGAAGCGTTTGCAAAAGCTTTTTAGTTACGATCGCCTCACTGTTTTCAGGGATTTTGCACATGCTCCTTCTAAAGTGAAAGCCACTATTTCGGGTATCAAGGATCAATATCCGGATTTTAAGCTTATAGCGGTTCTTGAACTGCACACCTTTAGTAGCTTGAATCGCAATTTTTTACAACATTATGAGGATACACTTTCTTCCGCTGATGAAGCCCTGATTTATATTAATCCTATGGCCATGGCCGAAAAAGGAAGTGAGGGTATTACTGCAGGGGAAGTTAAATCAGCCTTTGGCGTTTATAACAAAGCACTTGAGGTATGCTTTAATGCCGAATCACTTCAGCAATCCTTTTTATCCAAGAATTTTGATAAGGCAAGTGTCATTCTCATGAGCTCGGGCACCTTCTCAAACACTGATCTCGCTAACTTGCTTCAGTCTCAGCTTGAGGGTTAGCTTCATGGGCTTTGAGCTGACTCATATCATTTTGGCTCCAATTAACAAAATTAGCTTCATGCGCTTTTGAGGGCGCTGATTGTAATTCAATATAAGCGTCCTGGAAAAAAGTGCGGCCATTGGAAGCTAAATGAAGGTGTTTTAAATCATTTCTGCGGAAAAGGGTGAGTTGAATGGTATCCGAATGGTAGTAAGCAAAAAGGTCAGCCAGGTTCCCATCGATTTTTAGCCCGTTAACAGCAATAAGCTCATCTTTCACCGATAAGCCTGCAGCTTCAGCAGGGGAACCCGGGGCCACCTGAGAAACCTTCGGGTACCCAGTTTCGTCCTGAACCTTGAAACCAAATTGTTTTTCCCAATTCTTGCTAGATCCTACTTGCTTCAACTCCAGGCCAAGGTAATCTAAAGCCTGGCTAAGCGGTTTTTCTAAGGGCTCAGTTCCTTCTATGTAGTCCTCAAAAAACAGGTCAAATGAAGTTCCGGCAATTACTTCAATGGTTTCCTTCAGGTCCTTTTTACTATAACCTTGGTTTGCTTTAGCGTAATCCTGGTAAAGCTTCACCATTACGGAATCCAAACTAGCATCATTCCCGGTTAAGCGCATGATTTCAATATCCAACAGGAAAGCTACGAGCATACCCTTGATGTAAATTGAGGTTTTCCGCGCCGGAGCACTAGGCTGGTATCCATCCAACCAGGTATCAAAAGATGATTCAGCTACAGAGCGATGAAACCGGCCGTAATTATGTAAGTGCCTAACCAGAAAATTGTTAAACTGTTGCTTGTAATCTTCAAAACTGAATACGCCACTCCTTAAAAGGATCAAATCGCCATAGTAAGAGGTTGCGCCTTCAGCAACATAGTTAAGAGATGTATAGTTAGGTTCTTGGTAACGGTAGGGCGTCATTTCCACAGGGCGAATCTGCTTCACATTCCAGGTATGGTAGAGTTCATGGCAGCTAATAGCCAAAAATTTTTTGTACATGGCTGGCTGCATGAGGTTGTACCCGGGACCAAGAGCGATTACTGTACTCTGCTGATGCTCAACGCCATGGCTTAAAGGGTAGGCGGGCAATAAGTAATAAAAATGGTAGCTACTTGCGGGAAATTCCCTAAACGGCTCCAAGGCTTTTTTGATAAAAGATTGAAAATCCGCTTTGATCTGGTCATAATTGGGATTAGCAATGCCTGAAAACCATAAATGAAAGGTGTACCCCTCACAATCCAGACACGTGCGCTTGAGGGAATCAGAGGCAATTATAGGGCTGTCCACCAAATGATGGAAATCTTTAGCCTCAAAGGTGTTTTTCCCTGCCCGTTTAAGGGGCGTTGCCACCATGTAGTCCTCTGGTAATGAGAGTTGAACGCGGCATTCCTCCTCAAGCCGTTCATGGGGGTACATAGCACAATTGATCGGGTTTAGATAAAGCTGATTTTCATCCAGAAAAGTATTACCGGCATCCAATGTAGCCGCATAGTAATTGTAGTAAACTTTCAAGCTGGTGGCTTTTCCATTGGCTACTGCCCAGCAATGCGAATTGACCTTCTGGAAAGGAAGGGGGTTATCATTTTCATCACAAGGTTCAAACCGCTGGATATTGGCTGCAAAACTGGCCATCTGGTAACGCCCTGGTCGCCAAGCGGGTAGTTGTAGGTAGGTCGTTTCATCATTAACATCAAAAATATCCAATAGCACATCCAGGTACTGGCGATTGGGCAAACGATAGGAAAAGGTATAATTGATCATTGAAATACTTTTAGGCAAGTTTCCCCACTTATTAGAAAAAAGGCGTTAAAAGGTTATTAAATCGCATTAGGGCATGAGGGGGTTAAAAGTAAAAGCCCTCAGGATTCGATCTGCATAATGGCCAGGAAAGCTTTTTGGGGAACCTCCACGCTACCAATGCTCTTCATTTTCTTCTTACCCTTCTTTTGTTTCTCCAAAAGCTTACGCTTACGGGTAACATCACCGCCATAACATTTGGCTGTTACGTCTTTTTTGAGGGGTTTGATATTTTCCCTTGCGATGACTTTAGAGCCTACGGAAGCCTGGATAGCTATCTCAAACTGCTGTCTTGGTAGCAGCTCTTTAAGTTTTTCGCAAATACGCCTGCCAAATTCATAAGCTTTCTCATCATGAATAATGGCCGAAAGGGCATCTACAGGCTCCCTGTTTAGCAGGATATCCAGCTTCACCAGTTTTGACTCCCGGTACCCCTTTGCTTGGTAATCAAGAGATGCATATCCCCTTGAATTGGATTTCAACTTGTCATAGAAATCAAAAATGATTTCTCCCAAGGGCATATCAAAGGTAAGCTCAACACGATTATTGGTCAGATAAACCTGATTCTGGAGTGATCCTCTGCGATTGAGGCAAAGCTCCATAATATTACCCACAAAATCGTCAATGGTAATGATTGACGCTGTTATATACGGCTCTTGAATGTGATGAATTTCCGCTCTTTCGGGTAACTCGGAAGGGTTGTTAACGATAATGGCCTTTGATGGATCTTCATTTTTAAAAACCCTGTAAGAGACATTGGGCACCGTTACAATTACCTCAATACCGAATTCCCGGTTCAGGCGCTCCTGTACAATTTCCATGTGTAATAAACCCAAAAATCCGCAGCGAAACCCAAAACCAAGGGCTGCAGATGTTTCAGGTTCAAAAACTAGGGAAGCGTCATTAAGCTGGAGCTTTTCCATACAACTACGCAGCTCCTCATACTGCTCCGTGTCAGTGGGGAATATACCAGCATACACCATTGGCTTTACGACTTCAAAGCCTTTGATGGGTTCTTTTGCAGGCTGGTGCGCATTGGTTATCGTATCGCCAACGTTCAATTCCTGTGCTGATTTTATCCCGGAGATAATGTAGCCTACCTGACCAGCGGATACCGATTCAGTAGGGACTTTTTTAAGTCCTAATACACCGATCTCTTCAGCTGCATAAGTTTTATCACCATAGTAAAGCTTAACATGTTCATGCGTGTTGATTTGTCCGTTGAAAACCCGGAAGTAAACTATAACTCCACGGTACGGGTTGTAAACCGAATCAAAAATCAGGGCCTGAAGCGGAGCCCTGGGATCCCCTTCTGGGGGTGGTATATCCTCTACTAAAGAATTCATGATCTTCTCCACACCCATCCCTGTTTTGGCACTGACCATAAGGATCTCATCCTCTTGACAATCGGTTAGATCCATGATTTGGTCCTTAACCTCTTCAACCTGGGCACTATCCAAGTCAATTTTATTGATAACAGGTACGATCTTAAGGTCATATTCAAGGGCCAGAAACAGGTTTGAAATTGTTTGGGCCTGAATACCCTGTGAAGCATCTACTACAAGTAAAGCACCCTCACAGGATTTTATAGCCCGCGATACTTCATAAGAAAAATCAACGTGACCCGGGGTGTCTATCAGGTTAAACGTGTATTCCCTTTGGCCTTTGTAGTCATAAAACATCTGGATAGCGTGGGATTTAATGGTAATCCCACGTTCACGCTCCAGCTCCATGTCGTCCAGTAATTGATCCTGGAATTCCCGTTCATCGACCGTATTGGTCATTTGAAGCATGCGGTCAGCAAGGGTGCTTTTCCCATGATCAATATGGGCGATGATGCAGAAATTGCGAATTTGTTCTAATCCCGTCATAGGGTCACGAAAATAAAGCATTTACGAGTCTTGTGGAAAGGAAAAAAGACCGTGATCGTAGCTAAGAGAAGACTTCTTTGATAGAGTCCAAAGTTGAAAGGCAGCAATGATTAAATGCAATAAGCGAATCCCTAGCATATTCCTTTTATTTGTGGCATATAAGTATTCAACAGTACGCATTCATGGGGAAATTGTCCGCTTTAGTGAATTTTCAGGATACGAAAGTTGCCTACCAATCGAAATCAAATGGAGACCTTCTAAGGGCTCGCTTACTTTACAGATTGCTACAAAACCCAGCTATTAGCGGGCCTAGCCAAGCCCTTATGAAGCTGTCTGTTAAGTGGGGATTACCGGTTAAACCGCTGATAAAAGCTACGCTTTACAGACAGTTTATAGGCGGTGAAACCCGTGAAGAATGCACCTCCCTGGCAAGGAGCCTGGTCTCTTACAATGTCCAAACAGTGCTTGATTATGCTGCTGAAGGAGAGGAGAGTGAGGATGCTTTTCAACAAAACCTGGAAGAATTTAAACGTAATATTGACCTTGCTGCCGAAGAGCAAAGTATTCCGATAAGTGTTTTTAAACCAAGTGCTATTGCTCGTAATGAAGAATTAACAACATTGAGTACGAAGCCTAAAGACCAATGGAACGAGGAGGAAGAGGCTTCTTACCAAAAGATCTTGGGTAGGTTCAATGCCATTTTCGCCAAGTCCTATGATCACCAGGTTCCAGTGATGATCGATGCCGAAGAAAGCTGGACCCAGGATATCGTAGATGAATTAGCATTGGCCATGATGCGCACCTACAACAGCGATAAGCCTTTGGTTATGAATACGTACCAACTGTACCGTAAGGATCGCCTAACTGCGCTTAAAAAGCATCACAAGGAAGCACTTAAATCGGGTGTATACTGGGGCGGTAAATTAGTGCGCGGCGCTTATCTGGAAAAAGAGCAACAGGTAGCAAAAGAAGCCGGCAAACCTTCCCCGGTCCATGATTCTAAAGGGGAAACAGATGCTGATTTTGATGCAGCCACAAGCTACTGCATACAAAACATTGATAGTTGTGGTATTATGATAGCCACACACAACCAGTCAAGTGTAGAAAAGGCAGCAAAAGCTATTGAAGAAAGGGGTATAGTAAGGAACCATTCTCACATTTGGTTTTCGCAGCTTTACGGAATGGCTGATCAGATAAGCTTTAACCTTGCTGATGAAGGGTTCCGCGTAGCTAAATACACGCCCTATGGCCCTGTAAAGGCTGTAGTGCCTTATCTTATCAGAAGAGCAGAAGAGAATAGTGCTGTTCAGGGGCAAGTGCAACAAGAATTGGAAGCGCTTCAATCAGAATTAAAACGCCGGCGAAATGGCAAGGCTTAAACTCCTTTAGAACTTATATGTTAAAATCCGATAAAATAACTTCATCTCTAAATTTGCTGTTTTATGGATTGTCAAGAACTGAAATCCTACTACAATCAGACCCGCAAGCAAAGTGAGGCGCTTTGCAAACCATTAAGATACGAGGATTACGTACCACAACCAATAACGGAAGTAAGCCCTCCCAAGTGGCATTTAGCCCACACAACCTGGTTTTTTGAAGTGTTTTTGCTTAGGCGATTTCTCCCTGATTATCAAGATTATAATCCCTCCTACAATTACATTTTTAATTCTTACTATCAAAATATGGGCGATCAATGGGATCGATCGCAAAGAGGTTTTGTATCCAGGCCTGGCGTAGATGAAGTTTACGAATACCGCCAAGCTATTGATGAAAGAATGGAAAGTCTTTTTCAGAATATTAGTCGTGACCAATTTGATGATTTTCGTGATCTTTTAGTGCTGGGTTGTAATCACGAACAGCAACACCAAGAATTACTCGCCACAGATATTAAATATATTCTTTCGTCTAATCCTTTCATACCTTCCTATAATAGCGCTGATCCCTCAGCTGTTAAAAATCATGAGCGAAAAGCCTTTGACTGGCAATTTGTTGAAATAGAGGGAGGCTTGCACGAGATTGGTTACCAAGGTTCTGGTTTTCATATGGATAATGAGAAACCTGTTCACAAGGTTTATCTGGATGACTTTAAGCTTTCGGACAGGCTTGTCACAAATGGAGAGTTTTTAGAATTTATTAAAGATGGAGGGTATCAGGACGTTAACCTGTGGCTGGATGACGGATGGTCAGCACTTAAAAATCAAAATTTTAAAGGCCCGCTATATTGGCGTAAAATTGGTGATGAGTGGTATGAGGTGACCCTTTCAGGACTAAAACCTCTCAAATTAGATGCTCCGGTGACTCACATCAATTTTTATGAAGCAGAAGCATTTGCAAGTTGGGCGGGTAAGCGGTTACCCACGGAGCACGAGTGGGAAGTGGGAGCTCAACAGCAAACAGCGTCTTTCGAATCTGCAAACTTTGTAGATAAGGGCTACATGCATCCAGTAGCGATTAATGGCGAGAGCAAATCAGAAAATCAATTACATCAGATGTTTGGTGATGTATGGGAGTGGACTTACAGTAGTTATTTACCCTATCCCGGCTTCAAACCGGCTGCAGGAGCCTTAGGTGAGTACAACGGAAAATTCATGATTAACCAAATGGTTCTGCGAGGTGGTTCCTGTGCCACTCCTCAAAACCACTTCCGTATCTCTTATCGCAATTTCTTTCCACCGGGTACTCAGTTTCAATTCTCTGGTTTGCGCCTAGCCGAGCACCGGTAATAGAACAAAAGGTTTTACCTACATTACAATTTTTAATGTTTTAATAAACTAGCCTCAATGGACTATTCTCAGGATTTTGACAAGGATTTTGCGGCCGATGTTGCCAATGGTTTATCAACCAAACCTAAATATCTGCCTACCCGGTATATCTATGACGATGAAGGTTCACGGTTGTTTGAGCGCATTATGCAACAGGATGAATATTACCTTACCAATGCTGAGACCGACTTACTAGAACAGCATAAAGAAGGTTATTGTGAGCTTTTACAGCCCCAGCCTGTAGATGTGGTAGAACTAGGTGCAGGAAACGGGGAAAAGACCTCTATCCTTTTAGAGTATTTCGTTAATGCAGGGTGCTTTTTTAACTTTCGGCCGTTGGATATTTCCAAAGAAGCTATTGACAGGCTCACCAAGCTAATGGGCTACAAAGTGCCAAGTTTAACTTGTCAAGGTATGGTAGCTGATTATTTTGAAGGTTTGGACTGGCTTAATACCTTCAATGACAACAAACGACTTATCCTGTTTTTAGGGTCCAACATCGGTAATTTTGAACCCCAACAGCGACATGAGTTTCTGCAGGCGCTTAAGGGAGCCCTGAATAAGGGAGATCAAGTAGCTATTGGCTTTGATTTTAAAAAAGAAACCAGTTATCTCAACAAGGCATACAATGATGCTAACGGCTTTACCGAAGCTTTCAATAAAAATATCCTAAAACGGGTTAATGCTGAGCTTGGCGGAGAATTTGACATGGACCAATTCAAGTTTTATGCTGCTTATAATCCTTTTCAAGGGGCTGTTCAGAGTACTTTAATGGCTAAAAAACCCCAGCAAGTAAAAATTGAAGCACTTGATCAGTCTTTCAGTTTTGATGAATGGGAGCCCGTTCATACCGAAAGTTCTTATAAGTTTTCTGAAAGTGAAATTAAAGAATTAGCTATTGAAAATGGTTTTCACCAAGAGGCATTGTGGAAGGATTCATGGGGTATGTATGGAAATGCGATTTGGACGGCTTAAATTGAAGGTTCAATTTCATAAATATTTAAAGAAGGCTATGGGCTTTCTTCAAATTTTAGGATTAGTTTTAGCGATCAGCCTGATGAAAGGTTGTGGAGTTTCTGATAGCAGCCAGTCCACTAAGCGCATACAAGGCGTTACAATTCCGTTTTACAGGACTACTACCCTAGAACTACCTGTAAGTGATGATTTAAATTCAAGGGATTCGTTCAGCCAAGTGCTTTATGCTGCTCATCTGCGGCTCTTAAGGAAATTGATGAACGGGGAGTTGAAGGGATATGAAAATAATGGACTATCTCATACTTACTCCGCGGAAAAAATAAGAAGCAGGGCACGTGTTGAAGGTTATAAAAAAACTGAAGAAAGTTTAACGAGTCCTGAGTTTCGGAAAAATTTTATCCAAAATATTGACCGCCAGCGCTTTCACAAGTATACCTTAACACTCCGCTGGAAGTGGAAAGCCGATCAACAAAAGGGGGAAGTAAAGTTACTTAGCTTAACGCCTTACTTCCGCCCTAGTGTTAGCAGCGTTTCCCTCGGGGAGCAGCCATTGGCAAGCGTGAGCTATGGATCTTTTATCAAAGAACTGAAACCAAGCTTAAAGCAAACTTTTCAGGATAAAATCAAGCAATACCTCTTTAACCAACTACAGCAGTCAGAGGTAAACGATGAACCGTTGACTTACAAGGCCCAAACCCTAAACCAATCTGAAAATGTTCTAAAACGTCCTTTAATCTTCAGGTCAGATAGCACTTTTAAAGGGACTTTGGGACGCCAATTCAGTGCTTATCACCAAAAAATCCTTAAAGCCTCAAGAAATGGCCAAATCAGCGTCTATAAAAATGATACCTTAAATAAAACTTACCAATCACCTAAAGCCGTGAGAAGGATTAGAGGCGATAAAAAGGTGATAAAAGTTGCAAAGGGGACGGGTAATCAGCAATTTTTTAGCGACACCACAATTTATGATCAGCTTAGTGCCTCGCAGTTCAAACGCTATTGGTTGCTAGAGCGTTGGATAAAGGTTAAAGAGAATCAATTCCAACTGGACCCCATAGCGCTTTCACCGGTTTATAGGCCAGTAAGAGGTGGAGTAACCCTAGGCGGTGTTAGTTTATTCTGGTTAAAAATAAAAGACCTGGACCAAGTATTAAAACCCGCAGAAACCCGTTGGCTTAACGCTTACAGCTACCTGAAAGTGCAACGTCAATTAGCCGATCAAGGCTATAGTTTGCCTTAGAATAGTAGCATTTCAAAAATGCCTGCGAATAGCAGCGAGTTGATGAGTGTAATCCTGGAGCCCTTCGTTATAAATACCATGGGGATCAATGGTATCCTGACGGACTTTTTCAGAAGCATGAATAACCTTATTAATACCGGTTAGTATTCCGGAGTGGCTTATATTACCCTGGTTATTTTTGAAAAAGACCAAATCGCCCTCTTGTGCTTTGGATAGGTTATCGATTGGTTTCCCTTGCTCTACCTGGAATGGCGTATCGCGGTGTAAAGGAATACCACTGTAGCGCATGAGTATTTGCGTTAAGCCCGAGCAGTCAATACCAAAGCTACTCCGCCCACCCCATAAATAAGGGGTTCCCAGAAACCTTTCTGCCATTTGGATAGCTGCTGTAGGCTTTTGATAGGCTTCAAAGGCTTGCCCCTTGAGTTGAAAAAAAGCTGTTTTTAGGAAACAATATTTGCCATCAAAAAAGGGAAGGGGGGTTCCTAGTCCCAGATAAATGAATAGCTCATCATTGAATAAGCTTTGAAAAGGTTCCTTAACCAGGAATTGGTTAGGCTGAGCCTCGGGCAATGGAGAATCACTGGTAAAACATTCTATCTGACGGCTGAATAGCCACCCCTCATAATGGTCATAGGTCATACGGACGTACAACCAATTAGCATGGCTTTCAAGAATTTGAAACGATTCACCAAACAATAAGCTCGAAACCATTGAAGCCGAATCAAAAGGCTCACCACGTAAGGGCATGAAGGGGTTGTTACAAATACCGTAGTCCATCTGGTCAGATTATAATACATCAAATTTAAACATTAAAAAACCGGCCTTTAAGAAGACCGGTTCCAATAGTTTATGTAACTAAAAAAGTTAAGGAGTAACAAGCTAGTTATTCAAGGTGCAACTCTTCTTTTTTAGCCATTAGTTCTTCTTCCGTTTCCGGATTATCGGGGTCATCCACGCAGCAATCTACGGGACAAACTGCTGCACACTGTGGTTCCTCATGAAATCCCACACATTCTGTACACTTATCAGGTACAATGTAATAGATCTCATCAGACAAAGGCTCGAACCGTTTGCTAGCATCAATTTTTTCATCTTTGTAAGTGATAGTTCCGGAAAGGTTGGTACCGTCTTGAAAAGACCACTCAGTTCCGGGTTCGTAAATAGCATTATTGGGGCATTCCGGTTCGCAAGCTCCACAATTTATGCATTCTTCCGTGATTGTTATAGCCATAAAACGGTATTTTTTAATGAATTTCTAATTTATGAACGAAGGTAGAAAAGATTTGTTTAACTAGCTTTGTAAAAGCATGTATTATGCCAAAATCCACCATAGACGTCCTTTCAGAGTGGGGACAACACATTTATAACAATTTAAATACGGAGCGGTTTCAAGCAAAGATTAAAGAAGCCCATTTCTACAACCGGTGGTTTACCCCAGATTACACCAAAAGGGCCCTGAAAGCTATTGCAGAGGAATTTTTGGATAAAGAAAAACTTCAACAATGGGCTAACGCTTATCCCATGGAAAATGGGGATCCTAAGACTGCAGGAATTGTTATGGCAGGCAATATTCCCTTAGTTGGATTTCATGATCTGTTGGCAGTTTTGGTAAGTGGTCATCAAGCGGTGGTTAAACTTTCTGAAAAGGATGATAAGCTGCTTCCTTTTTTGTTAAAGGAACTGGCTGACATTGACTCCGACTTAGCAAAAAAGGTGACTTTAACTGGAAAGCTACAGGGGTTTGATGCCGTAATAGCAACGGGTAGTAATCTATCGGCCAGATACTTTAATTACTATTTCAGGGACTATCCGCATATCATACGTAGAAATCGTAATGGAGTTGCTATTTTGACCGGAAATGAGAGCCACGACCAATTAATGGGATTGGCGGAAGATGTTTTTCGCTTTTTTGGGCTTGGATGCCGGAATGTGGCTAAAATTTACGTTCCCGAAGGATATGATTTTATACCTTTAATGGAGGTATTTGAAAATTTCAGGGATTTAATTAATCATAAACCTTACGAAAACAATTACCTTTACAATAAAAGCTTTATGGTAATGAATAATGAAGCTTTCATGGATACGGGTTTTTTCATGGTTCGGGAATCTGATAATTTGGCTTCTCCAATAGCAATGCTGCACTACAGTTACTTCAGTTCTAGGAATGCTTTAAAACATGAACTTCAGCAAAAAATGGAAGAGATTCAATGTATTGTCGGTGACCCTGAAGCTCATGAGCTGGTAGAAGTCCAGCCGGGCTATGCTCAGCAACCCTCTTTATGGGATTATCCGGATAAGGTTGATACCATGGAGTTTTTAACGAACCTTACTACTTATAACACAGCATCAAAGTAAGTTTATGGCAGCCTTTCACAATCTCATGGATGCCATCTGAAAGACTAAAGGAATTTTTAGTAGATTTGAGGTACTTAAAAAATAATCCATACTTTGGATCCTATTCATACTGCACTCATTAGTGTGTATAACAAATCAGCTCTTCCAGAGCTACTTAAAACCCTTTCTGATCATCAAATCAACATTATCTCATCGGGTGGTACCAAGGATTTTATTGAAGAACAGGGCTATAACGCAGAGGCTATTGAGTCACTCACGGGGTATCCCTCCATATTAGGAGGGCGCGTTAAAACGCTTCATCCTAAAGTTTTTGGAGGAATTCTTAGCCGCCGGGGTACGGATGATGAAACAATGAAAACCTATGAGATTCCGGGTATTGATCTGGTAATTGTTGATTGTTATCCTTTTGAAGAAGTATTGAAAAATGAGGCTGATCTAGACACCCTTGTAGATCATATTGACATTGGCGGTATTTCCCTTATACGGGCAGCCGCTAAAAACTTTAAAAGTGTTGCCGTTATTCCCTCCGCGGATTATCTAGGGGATTTGAATCAGATTTTAAGAGAGCAAAAGGGGCACACTACTGTTGAACAAAGGCAGCACTGGGCTACTAAGGCTTTTGCTTTTTCAGCCCAATATGACACTACCATACAACAGACTCTTCAAGCTGAAACCACGGCTCCGGTAAGCCTGCCCCCCGGGCAGAGCCTTCGCTACGGAGAAAACCCCCATCAGCAAAGTTTTTTTCATGGGAACCTGAATGCCTATTTCTCTCAGTTAAGTGGCAAGCAGTTGTCGCATAACAATCTGGTAGATATAGACGCTGCTGTACGCCTGATTGAAGATTTACCCCAAAACAGTTTTGCAATTATTAAGCACACAAACCCTTGTGGTGTTGGTTGCCGGAATGACCTAAAAACGGCTTGGGAAGTTGCCTATAATGGCGATCCCGTCTCAGCTTTTGGTGGTATATTGGTAACCAATAGGAAATTAGACGAAGCTACAGCTAGTGCCATTGGAGATTTGTTTTTTGAGGTACTGATTGCTCCGGGTTTTGAGGAAAAAGCTTTAGAGCAGCTCAAGCAGAAGAAGAACCGGATTATCCTCAAGCAGCAGCAACCGCTTCAGGCTAAAAGAGAGGTGAATAGTGTTCTTGATGGCGTTCTTCAACAAGATCGGGATCTAAAAACAGAAGGACTTAACGATATGCAATTGGTAACCCAAACCCCTCCAAAGGAAGATCAGGGCTACCAAGAGATGGCTTTTGCTAACACTGTAGTAAAACATGCTAAATCGAATGCGATTGTTCTCACCTACAATCACCAACTAGTAGGGGTAGGAGTTGGGCAAACATCCAGGGTGGATTCCCTTCGTCAGGCTATTGCCAAGGCTCAGTATTTTGATCTGCCCTTAAAAGGAGCTACCATGGCCTCAGATGCATTCTTCCCTTTTTCTGATTCGGTGGCTATTGCCCATGAAGCTGGCATTCAGCAAGTTATTCAGCCCGGCGGTTCAAAAAGAGACCAGGATTCAATTGATTACTGTAATGATCAGGGTATGGCCATGGTCACCACCGGCAAACGCCATTTTAAACATTAACTTTATGGGAGTATTCGATTTTTTCGTCCAAGAACTTGCGATTGATCTTGGAACTGCCAATACGCTTATTATTTACCGGGATCAGGTAGTTGTGGAGCAACCTTCTATTATTGCTGTCAATAGACTTAGTGGAGACCTCGTAGCGGTAGGGCATCAGGCCATGATGATGCATGGTAAGACCCATGATGACATTAAAACAATACGGCCTTTAAAAGATGGGGTCATAGCTGATTTTAATGCAGCTGAGCAAATGCTGCGCAGCATGATCAGCATGGTCAATGAAGGTAAGCAGTACTTCGCTCCCCACCTGAGGATGGTTATTTGCATCCCGTCTGGTATTACGGAAGTTGAAAAACGTGCTGTCAAAGATTCGGCTGAGCGGGCCGGCAGTAAAGAGGTGAAATTAATACATGAACCCATGGCAGCTGCTATAGGCATTGGAATCGATGTAGAAGCTCCCAACGGTAATATGATTATTGATATTGGAGGGGGAACCACTGAGGTTGCCGTCATTGCATTGGGCGGAATTGTCTGTGACCAATCCATCAGGGTTGCAGGGGATGAGTTTACGGCAGATATTGAAGAGTACATGCGCCGGGAGCACAATATTTTGATAGGGGAGCGGTCAGCTGAAAAAATGAAGATCGCAGTAGGGTCAGCGCTTCCGGAATTAGATGATCCTCCTGAGGATTACAAAGTAAGTGGACGGGATTTGATGACAGGCGTTCCAAAAGAAATTACGATTAACTACGCTGAAATTGCTCACGCGCTGGATGAATCAATAGGAAAGATTGAGGAAGCGATAATGCGGGTATTAGAGGAGACGCCTCCTGAACTTTCCTCAGATATTTACAAGACCGGGCTTTATTTAAATGGTGGTGGAGCCTTAATTCGTGGGCTTGATAAACGCGTTGGAGAAAAAACTAAGCTTCCGGTTCATATTGCAGAAGACCCCTTAAGAAGCGTTGCGCGTGGTACCGGCATAGCCCTCAAAAACATGGACCGCTTTAAGTTCCTCATCAGCTGAAAGTAGCAGCGATTGAGTGTAGTAGCCAGCAAAAGCTGATTAATGGATATCATAAGGCTAAGCAGCTATGCGGAACCTGTTAATCTTTCTAGTCAGGTATCAGAATTTTTTCCTTTTCATATTTCTGGAAATTGCCTGCTTTGTGTTGATTTTTAATTACCAGTACTACCACCAATCGAAAGCTTTGAGTGCAGTACAGGAGATTGCTGGTAGTTATTACAGTTCAACCGTTGAGGTCCGCAATTATTTTCATTTAAAGCAAATTAACGATAGTCTCAAAAAAGCTAATACCCGCCTGCTAAACCGTCTAGCAAAAAACCAAGCGGTTAAGCAACAATCCCTTCCCTCCCTAAAGGATACTTTTAAAAAAAGCTTACCAACTCCAGATACGGCTCTCAGTGACACTTTCGTTAATGATCCTGAACAGCAGTACCGTTATCTGTGGGCCAAGATCATATTCAATTCCGTGAGTAAGCGTAACAATTACCTAACCCTTAACCGCGGAACTAATGATGGATTAGTAGCTCCGATGGGCTTGATCACGACTAAAGGAGTGGTAGGAATCATAAAAAATACTTCAAATAATTATGCTGTTGGAATATCAATTTTGCATAATGATTTTAGTTTAAGTTGCGAAATAAAGGAAAACAATCAGATAGGGGCATTGAATTGGAATGGAAAAGATCCTAGAATTTTACAACTAGATGATATACCTACCCATGTGACAGTGAAAGAAGGGCAGCATGTTGTAACAAGCTCTTATTCCAGGCTTTTTCCACAAGGATTGCCGGTTGGCCGGGTTGTAGGGTACAACAAAGGGTCTAATGCCAATTTCTACGATATTCAGGTAAGGCTAAATCAAAGCTTACGTAGCCTTCAGTATGTCTATGTCATAAAAAACCGGAATTTGGAAGAGCAAGTTGAGCTGGAAAAAGCTGCAAAACCATGATACAAGGTTTAGCTCGTTATGCTATTGTAGGTCTGCTTTTACTCCTGTTACAAGTGACAGTGGTCAACAACATGATTCTATTTAACCTTGTGCATCCTCATGTTTATTTCATGGTATTACTGATTTTGCCCTTTAATATGCCTCAATGGAGCTTTTTGTTAACCTGTTTTGGCTATGGACTGGTTATGGACCTTTTCACATACACACCGGGTATTCATGCATCCGCATGCGTTTTGGTAGGTTTCCTCAGACCACACTTATTAAATGCTTTTACTCCGCTAAAAGGAAAAGGAGAGCATGAGGCTCCACACTTACAGGCATTAGGGTTTGGTAATTTCTCTCTTTACCTGGTTTCTTTTGTTTTTTTTCATCAGCTTATGCTGCATTTGGTAGAGGTGTTCAGTTTCGCGGAATTGGGAAGGACTTTACTAAGAACTGGCATTAATACCATTGCTACCTGGCTAGTTATGATGGTAATTGAGCTATTGGTATTCTACAGAACGGTAAAGGAATAGTATGGATCTATTTGCAAGCCGTAAGTACCTATTCATAGCGGGTGTGGGATTAGTCAGCTTAATTATGATAGCTCGGCTTTTTTACATTCAAGTGACTGAAGATGCCTATCAGCAATTTGCGGAAAATAATTACCTGCAAAAAAAGCTATTGTATCCCGCTCGCGGTCTGATCTATGATCGCAATGGAAAAATATTGGTAGCCAACAAGACGGTTTACGACTTAATGGTAACCCCTTCCAAAGTAAAAGGAATTGACACAGCCCTACTTTGTAAAATTCTGAATATCACCCGCCGCGGGTATAAGCAGCGCATGCAAGAAGCCAAAAGGTATTCTTACTATCGCTCTTCTGTTTTTCTCAAACAGCTTTCACAAAAACGATACGCCAAATTACAGGAAAGAAATTTTGCTTTTAGTGGATTTTATGCCCGCCCTCGTACCATTCGCACCTATCCTTACGGGGTGGCACCGCATACTTTAGGTTACATGGGTGAGATAACAAGGCAACAACTTTCCAAAAAGGGAGATTATTACGGTTTAGGAGATTATATTGGTATCAGTGGCCTGGAAAAAGAGTATGAATCCATGCTTCGTGGTAAAAAAGGTTCAAAATATGTGGTAGTTGATGCTTTAAATCGTCAGCAAGGAAGTTATCTGGATGGTAAACTAGATGTGCCGGCAAAACCGGGTAATGATATCATTACTACGTTGGATTTGGATCTTCAGCGGTATGGAGAACGATTGATGAAAGGAAAGATAGGGAGTGTTGTGGCATTGGAACCCGAGACTGGGGAAGTACTGGCCATGGTTAGCAGTCCCTCTTACAATCCTAATCGCTTAGTGGGCCGTCAAAGGGCTTCTAATTTTCAGAAACTTGCTCAAAATACCAACCAACCTTTATTCAACCGTACCATAACGGCTACCTATCCGCCCGGATCCACCTTTAAGCCGCTAATGGCCGTGCTTGGCTTACAGGATACTATCCTAAGGCCCTCCACAAGAATACCCTGTAATCATGGAACCTATGTAGGAGGCTTGCGGGTTGGGTGCCATGCTCATAAAGCACCTGCTGATTTACGGGGATCGATTGTTAACTCTTGCAACAGCTATTATGTGCATACTTTTAAGCGATTTTTAGAGCAAGATCGTTTTAATTCCGTAGAGGCAAGTTATAAACAATGGTATGATTACATTCAGGATTTTGGTTTTGGTCAAAAACTGGGAATTGATCTTCCTACTGAACGTGCAGGGGGGTTGCCGAAAGCTTCCTACTATAACAAACTGTATGGTGAAGGCAGGTGGAAGGCACCTACCATCATATCTCTGGGCATAGGGCAAGGGGAAATTTCTACAACAACGCTGCAATTAGCTAATGCGGCTGCCATTATGGCCAATCGGGGTTATTATGTTACCCCGCACTTATTGGATAGCGTAATTAAAAATGGTAAGCGTGTTGAGCAATCTTACACCAAGCATGTATTACCCTTTGACAGTACTAGCATCCAACCGGTAGTAAAGGGAATGCGAGGGGTGGTGGAGGAAGGTACAGCTCGTTATTACGGGCAAGTACCGGGGGTTGAAGTTTCCGGCAAAACCGGAACCGCTGAAAATCCGCACGGGGATGATCATTCGCTATTTATTGCTTTTGCCCCTTCAAATGATCCGGAGATTGCAGTAGCCGCCATTATTGAGAACTCGGGTTATGGAAGCGTTTGGGCCGCTCCGACTAATACCCTAATGATAGAGGAATATTTGACCGACACCATCAAAAGAAAGCGGATCGAAAAAAGAATAGTAAAAGCTAACTTTATACAAGAACCGGACACAGCCAAAAAGAAAAAGGCTTCTCAGGAATCAGATGAAATGGAGGCACCATCATCTATAACGCCAGAGGATACATTGGAATATTCAGATGTTCAGAACAATGATACCGCAGGAAATAATCCCTAAGTATGCAAGAAGATCAGCAGCAAAGCCTACTTAAAAACCTCGATTGGGGCATTATTGCAATTTATTTGGTTTTGGTTGTATTTGGATGGCTAAATATCTATTCCGCACTTTACGATGCTGATAACCCGGAATTGCTCAACCTCTCAAAAAACTATGGTAAGCAAGCTATTTGGATAGTAGCAGCGCTTTTAATAGGATTTGGTATCCTAATTCTAGACACCTGGATATTTAGCACAATGGCTTATGGCTTTTATGTAATTGGTATAGGCCTATTGGTGATCACGCTCATAGCCGGCGAAGAGGTGGCCGGTTCTAAGTCATGGCTTAACATTGGGGGGTTTGGCTTGCAAGCTTCGGAGTTTGCCAAGTTTACGACATCACTTGCTTTGGTAAAATACTTAAGCCGGTATCAGGTAAGCATGACCAATTTCAAAGATGGCCTCATTGGCATGCTGATTTTCCTGTTACCAATGGGGTTGATACTACTTCAAAACGACACTGGAACAGCACTTGTCTATACCAGTTTTTTGCTGGTACTCCTTAGGCAGGGTTTGCCGGGCTTATTTCTATACGTACCGCTATCAATTGGTGTTCTTTTATTAAGCGTCCTGCTGTTCCCTAAAATAATGGTGATCATTGTTGTAGGGGTGATAGCTTTACTGATTTACTGGGTGCTTCGCAAGCAAAAGCGTGCCTTGCTGATAGTCCTGGGGGCAGGTGGGATGGCCATTGCCCTGGTATATGCTGTGGATTATGGGTTTAACAATTTCCTCCAGTCCCATCAGCAAGAGCGCATCAATGTATTGTTGGGGAAGGAAATTGATAGGAAAGGGGCTGGCTACAATTCACAGCAATCTTTGATTGCTATTGGAGCCGGCGGTTTTTCAGGGAAAGGTTTTTTAAATGGGACCCAAACCAAGTACAACTTTGTACCTGAACAGAGCACGGACTTTATTTTTTGCACAATAGGTGAAGAGTACGGTTTTATTGGAAGTGCTGGTCTAGTGCTATTGTATGCCTTGCTTTTAATCAAGCTAGTATTATCTGCTGAAAAACAAAAAGCTACGTTTCCTAAACTTTATGGTTATTGCGTATTTTCTATTTTATTTATTCATTTTACCATAAATATTGGGATGACCATGGGCCTTTTGCCTATTATTGGAATCCCTCTTCCTTTTTTAAGTTACGGAGGATCCGCTTTACTGGGCTTTACAATGCTTCTTGCTATATACTTAAAGCTTAATGCCAGCCAAATGCGATTTTACCACTAAAAAAGGAGCATGGAACGTAAGAACTTGTTTTTCAAACATATAGCCCAAACGAGCCCGGAACCCTTAATGCTCGAGGTTGATAAGGCTGAAGGGCATTACGTTTACGATGTGAACGGGCAGGCTTATTTTGACTTAATCGCTGGAATAAGTGTAAGTCAGTTAGGTCATAAGCATCCAGCTGTTACAACAGCCCTTAAACAGCAGTTAGATCAGTACTGGCATGTCATGGTTTATGGGGAATTTATCCAGGATCCTCAAATCAAGTATGCGCGGGAGCTCACCTGTCATCTACCGGAGCCACTTGAAAGCGTATATTTTGTTAATTCCGGTAGTGAAGCTGTTGAAGGTGCACTTAAGTTGGCTAAACGGTACACGGGTCGGCACGATGTGGTATGCTTTGATCATGCCTACCATGGAAGTACCCACGGAGCTCTAAGTGTATCAGGAGGGGAAAGCCTAAAAAGGAATTTCAGACCCTTATTGCCCGGAGTAAAACAAGCCATTTTTAACGATATCAGCTCCTTAGAGTGTATAAATAAAGGTACTGCTGCGGTTATTGTAGAGACCGTACAAGGAGAAGCGGGAGCTAGACCTGCCGATACCCGATTTCTGCAAGAGCTACGAAGAAGCTGCAATGAAACCGGAGCGCTTCTGATATTTGACGAGATCCAGGCAGGTATGGGAAGAACAGGTTCTCTATTTGCTTTTGAGCATGTCGGTGTTCAGCCAGATATCCTGCTACTAGGAAAAGCATTAGGAGGGGGGTTGCCCATTGGAGCCTTCATAAGCTCCAAAGAAGTAATGAGCACTTTGATGACCGATCCGGTTTTAGGGCATATTTCTACATTTGGTGGTCATCCTTTGCCTTGTATAGCCGGGTATACCACTTTACAAGTCCTTTTTCAAGAGCAGCTAATTGAAGCAGTAGAGGCCAAGGCAGCTCACTTTCAAAAGAATTTGTCAGCAATTAGCGCAGCTAGGTCAATTCAAGGGAAGGGCCTTATGATGGCCCTTAAAATTGGCGACTTTGATAGGGTTTTAAAGACCATAAAAAGCCTGTTTCATCAACACCACGTTATTAGTGATTGGTTTGTATTCAATAATACCTCTATAAGGATTGCACCGCCTTTAACGATAACTTATGAAGAAATTGACCATTTGTGCGAATTAATTGCTGACAGCCTCCCCAAGCATTGAGTATAACAGGCTATAAGGCTTTTAAATATGGCCGTTGGATTGGCCGTTTTTGTTAGTTGATGCTTGGTTATCCACACCGTTTGCGGTTGTTTTATACTTGGCTTTTCCATTTTGCTTTTTCTTAGGACCATACTGGTTTTCCAAAAGCTGCTTTAGAAGGGTTCCAAGGTTTTTCTTTAGATTCCGCCGATCGCTAATAAAATCTACAAATCCATTTTCCTCAAGGAATTCCGAACTCTGAAAACCTTCCGGGAGATCCTTCCCTGTTGTTTGCTTTATGACGCGCGGACCTGCAAATCCAATTAAAGCATTGGGTTCAGCAATATTGATATCACCCAGCATCGCAAAAGAAGCTGTAACACCGCCGGTTGTGGGATCAGTAAGGATAGAAATGTATGGCAGTCCCGCTTGTTCCAGCAAGGCTAACTTCGAAGAGGTCTTGGCCATTTGCATGAGGGAGTAGGTTGATTCCATCATGCGGGCCCCACCCGATTTAGAAATGATCACTAATGGAAGCTGCTGTTGTAAGCAGGTATCAATAGCCCTGGATACTTTCTCACCCACAACTGAGCCCATCGATCCACCAATATAAGAAAAATCCATAGCGGCAATAACCGTATCTACTTTATGGACTTTTCCACGAGCCACTCGAATGGCTTCGTCCAGATTTGTTTTTTCACTGGTTTCTTTTAGCCGTTCATGATACGGTTTACGATCGGTAAACTGGAGCGAATCACGGGGCTTTAAATTGGTAAAGAGCTCCTGATATTTCTTGTTATCAAAAATGATTCGGAAGTATTCTTTCGAGCCAATACGAAAATGATGGCTATGCTCGCATGTGCATACAAAATCATTCTCCTGAAGCTCCTTAACTGTTATGGCGCTTTTACAGGTTGGGCATTTGTCCCAAATACCTTCCGGTAAACCAACTTTTTCATCAGTGCGGGTTAGAATCCCTTCTTTTTCACGCTTCAGCCATGCCATGCTTAATGTCCTTTTGATGGGTTTAAACTGCAAACATCAAGCGAATATGAAACTTAACAAACAAGTTACCAACGCTTTTTACTGAATGCTTAGAAATACATTTTTTAGTTCCCCAGGAAAGCTTACTATAAAAATGTCCGGGAAGTAAGGGAATTTGAGACCTATTTAATGCTAAAATAATAAAAAACCCTGCTAAAGAGCTTTTAACAGGGGATATGGTATCTCCTACAAAACTGTTAAGCTAAATCTATTTGATCGTCCAGGTAAACATCCTGGATACTGTTCAACAGTTTGATACCGTCATCCATTGATTTCTGGAAAGATTTACGGCCCGTAATAAGTCCCGTTCCACCAGCACGTTTGTTAACAACAGCTGTAAAAAGGGCGTCTTGCATATCAGAATCGGTAGTCCCTTTGGATGCACCGCCTGAATTAATAAGTCCTACGCGGCCCAAATAATTGTTAATAACTTGATAGCGGGTGAGATCAATGGGGTGATCGGTTGTTAATTCTTCGTACATTTTTTTATTAGTCTTACCAAAACCAACAGCTTTATAACCTCCGTTATTCGTAGGAAGCTTCTGCTTAATGATATCCGCCTGTATTGTGACGCCAATGTGATTGGCTTGACCGGTAAGGTCAGAAGCTGTGTGGTAATCCTCACCATCCTGTTTGAAATCGCTGTTGCGGAGGTAGCACCATAGTATTGTAGCCATACCAAGCTCGTGAGCCCTTTCAAAGGCTTGACTTACTTCTTGAATTTGCCGGTTGGATTCCTCGGAACCAAAGTAGATGGTTGCGCCCACAGCTGCAGCACCTAAATTAAACGCTTCGTCAACCGTACCAAACAAGATCTGATCAAATGTTTCAGGATAAGTTAATAGCTCGTTGTGATTAATCTTACAGATAAAGGGAATTTTATGCGCATACTTCCTTGAAATAGCAGCCAGGTTACCAAAAGTAGTGGCCACGGCATTACAGCCACCTTCAATGGCAAGTTTAATGATGTTTTCAGGATCAAAATACTGAGGATTAGGAGCAAATGAAGCACCAGCCGAGTGTTCTATGCCTTGATCAACCGGCAAAATTGAAAGGTACCCCGTGTTCCCAAGTCGACCATGGCCGTAAATGGATTGAAGGTTGCTCAATACACGGTTGTTCCTATTGGAGTGGTACCAAACCTTGTCGATAAAATCTGCAGATGGGGCATGCAAATGATCTTTGGAAAGCGTTTGACACTGGTGATCCAGAAGGTACTCGGCCTTGTCACCAAGGGTACTCACGATCTCCTGATGGTTCATAAGTCTAAGTATTTTTGTTTATAGGTTTACGCAAAAATAAATAAATAAACTCATGACCGGCAAAAGCCAAAATCTGAAGAGGCGTATTTTTAAAATATTGGAGAGAGGCCTTTATTGTAAAATTTACTACAGCCAAAATCAGGGTTACGATTCGAGCCCTCTGGATTCCGCTTTTCAATGAAAAACATAAGGCTAATTTCATGACTTCCCCTGTTAGTTTGCTTCATACCAGTCATACTGAAATCATAGCTATATCCGATCATAACCTGGCCCAAAGTCTTTGTTTCGGTTCTTATGCCTGCTGTCATGATCATTTGAGCCGTATTATCAAAATTGAAATATGACTTGGAATTCCTGTAGGAGACGCCAAAAAATAGCGGATCTTCAAATGCAATACTACTTAAGTCGAGTTGTGTGAAATTCTGCTGTTTTTCAAAACGAACATTGGGATAAAGGGTAAACGTTTTATTTATCTGAAATCCTTTAAAAGGTAGTATAACACCGTAGTGAGCAACCCATCTAGTAGGATAGGGGTTTTCATTACTTGTAAAATTCCGTGAGGGTCTGTTTATATGATAAACAGCGAAACCTGCCTGGTTTAAAGCTCTTTTTCCATTAAAGGCAAAATCAAATTTTGTGATCACCCCAGCACTGACATCAAAAACGGTATTGGAAACGTTGGCTGGTTTGCGGGCTTGAGAATTACGAACATTACCTAATAAAGGGTCCAGCTGATCAGAAAAAACTAGTTCGTTCCAATTTATTCTTTGATTAATTGCTCCTACTTGCATACCAGCCTGAATATCCATTGCGCGTGGGACCACCCAGCGCCGGGAAAATAAACCGGATAACTGGGTAGTGGTTAGGCCTCCTTCTCCTTCAACTGTTCGCTTAGCTATAGCCCCAACGCCATCCAATAACTCATTCGGCTGGTAACCAATACCTAGGCCACTTGTACTGAATTTACCAGGAATATAGGGCCATTGTATACGATGACTAGCTGAAACCCGCATACCTTCTGCGGAACCCACAAAAGCAGGATTCAGAAACATCGGATTGGTAAAATATTGTGAGAAAGTGCCATCCTGAGCTTGGCCCTTAAAACTCATTCCTATCCCAAGGATTACCAGAATGAGCTTTACGATACTTCTGCACACCTTCATACGTATTAAACTTTTAACGGATTACTGTCACAGTCCCAATTGTTTTAAATCTTCCATCATCATCTTTTTGACCTCTCCATTTAGATCCATTTTTAAATGTTGCTTGAACTTTCCACACATAAGATCCTTGAGGGCATAATTTACCATTCTGTAATGTACCGTCCCATGATTCACCCGGTTTACCATTCCGTAACTTATTAGACTCCCATACTAGCTCGCCCCATTTGGTATAAATAGCAATATGGTATGATTGAAGACCGATACCCTTAGGCTTGAAAGTGTTGACGCCGGGCCTTGGACTATTAGGTTTTATAGCATTAGGAATGTGAAGCCCGTAGAAAAACTCTGGTCGGATCAACTTTTGTGCAGTATCCCGGCATCCCTGATCATTTGTGGCTATCAAACGGGTTTCAAAATCATCATTGTAGGGAAAGCGATGTATCGGATCAGACTTAGTACTCGTTTCACCATCACCAAACTTCCATAAGATTTTCTCTGCACCCTTTGCTTTGTTTCTGAAATTAAACTTTCCAAGAGATTTTTGATCTTTAACCGGGCTATAACGGAAATCGGCTGTAGGCTTAGGGTAGCTTTGCAGCCAGTCTTCTCTAGCAAGCGTATCAGTGCAATTTCCGGCCCCTTTAGCAATCATTTTAACGTCTGATTTCCGACCTGGTCTTAATTCTACATTCAATCGCTCACCACTATCTGATAAGATGCCATTTACCTTCCATATTACTTTATTGCTTTTAACAGCTTCACTTTTTAAGGTTACAGTATGGGGTTCACATGCAGCAAGCGGATCCAAGGCTTCAAAGTCAGCTTTCGGACCGGGATAAATTGTAAAAGTCTTATTGGCTGTATCCCTGCAGCCAAAACTGTTAAGGCTAATTAGCTCAATGGGATAATCACCAACACTGTCAAATGATATATTTAATGAAGACGAATCACCATCCAGGCTGCCAGGAAGATGCCAATTAGACAGTTTGGCTCCTTTGCTTTGATCCTCTAGTTTAACGGAGGTTGGTGCAGCACAGGCTGAGTCTGGTTGCACCAAAAACCGAGAATTCGGTATGGGAAATATTCTTATATCCTTTGAATTTGAATCCTTACAACCCTTAAGATTAGTTGCCCTCAGTTTTACCGTGTAATCTCCCGGTTTCAGAAAACGGTGACTTGGATTAGCATTAATGGCCTTCTTACCATCACCAAACGTCCATAAACGGGACGCAATATTTTGAACAGGGTGATCGAAATTGACCTCTAGAGGAGGGCATCCTCTTGCAGTATCTACCTTGATATTCAATTCAGGCAGGGGCTGAATTGTAATAGTGTCCGTTTGAGAATTAAAGCAATTAAAAGCCGAAGACCGAACTTTCTGCTTAATAATACGACTCCCGGAGCTATCGAGGGAAACCTTTGCGGTAGGTTTTGTAGCAAGAGTATCAGAGCCATCAGCATTGAGCCATAAGACATTAGAGACGTTTGGTGTTTGATTTTGGACCTGGAAAGGTTCCCCCGCACAAGCCTCCGCCTTGCTCAATTTACTTCTTACATCCGGTTTCGGAAACGTTCGAATGGTGTTCCTAAAGGTATCATAGCTACAGCCGTTGGTAGCTACCATTGCCACCTTAAAAGTGTCAGCTGACCTGTAAGTATGGGAGGGCGATGCTTTATTGCTGATGTCCCCATCGCCGAACTGCCAACTAAATTTGGTAGCGCCTGGGCTGCTAAAGTTTTGAAAATTAATTTTTAGAGGCTGGCAGCCAAGGGTTGTATCTAATTGGAAAAAGGCATCAATGGTATTGGGAAAAACTGTTATGCTATCAATTGCCGTATCCCGGCCACAGCTGTTGCTGGTGATCTGCTTAATTTCATATGTCGTATCCGCCTCGCCTGTACGGAATACATGCGTGGGTTCCGGGCGCTCGCTGGTATCATCACTTGCAAATTCCCATCTGTACTCATCTGGTAAACCTACTGCCTGATCCCGGAATTGGATGGTAATAGGAGAGCAACCTTGGTCCTGACTTAATTCAAACTGGCTTATAGGAGCAGGAAATACATTAATTGAGTCCCTTTGCTGAACAGTCCCACATTGATTGTTACCAGAAAGGGTGATGTAGTAAGTCGTGTCACTCGTATTATTCTGGGCATAATCAATGGTATCGATGAACTGCTGATTCCGCTGCTGCCCATTACCCAAGCTCCATTGGTAGGATGTCTGATAGCCCGAGCTTGAATTGTTAAAGATTACATTAGCAGTTGGGCCACAAAAGGAATCCTTATTCGCTGTAAAGCTCACATTGGGCTTTTGGATAACCCGCACCTGGCGCGAAAACGAATCGGCACATCCGTAGTTATTGAAAGCTACTAGCTTAACCTCATAGATCCCGGTATCACTGTAGGTATGGTTTGGTGTTTTACTATTGAAAGTTCGGCCGTCACCAAACTGCCACCGAAAGCTATCAGCTATGGTGCTATTATTAGTTAAGCTGTAAGATTGGTTCTTACAGATCAGCGAATCAATGCTAAACCTGACCCTTGGCAGGGAATCCACACGGGCTGGCTGGGTAAGCGTAGCCTGGCACCCGGAATCCGAGGTCACCGTCAGGACTGGAGTGTAAATGCCCGGCTGCTGGTAAAAGTGAGTTGGGTTCTGCTGTTGGCTGCTATCCCCATCCCCGAAACGCCACTGATACTGAACTATGGCGCCTTTACCAATGGTAGACGAGTCTGAAAAGCTTGTGGTATCTCCCAGGCACGGCCTTGTATTGGTAAAGGCAGGTTTGGGTGTGGGATTTACCACCAATTGCTGGGTAGTGGAATCTACGCAACCAGAGTCTGAGGTCACCGTTAATTGGGGCTGATAGGTGCCGAATTGCTGGTAGTAATGATCCGGGCTAATACCCGTGCCTTGACTGCTATCACCAAAATCCCACTGGTAAGTAGTGATAGCGCCCTTACTGATCTTGGACTGACTGCTAAAAGCCGCTGTATCGCCCTTACAGATGTTTTGGGTCTGGAAGGCTGCCACGGGTTTGGGATGGATATCAATGCTTCTCTGGGTTGAGTCCTGAGCCCCGTTGCCAAGGGTGATCACCAGCTTAACCTGATACTGACCAGGCTGTGTGTAGGTATGATCGGGATTAGCTGTTGAAGCAGTATTGCCGTCTCCAAAGGACCAATCATAGCGTGTAATCGAATCACAGGAAATCGTGCTCTGATCCTGAAAGCTCACTGATTTATTGACGCACAGGTTGGTAAAGCTCATTTCTGCTTGTGGTCCATCTAATACGGTTGTTTGCTGAAATGCCGTATCCTGACAGCCGGAGTCGCTCACAATCCTAAGCTGATGATTGAATACCAAGCCTGTGTCGTAGTAGTGATCCGGGTTCTGAGCCAACGAAGTATCGCCATCGCCAAAATCCCACTTAAAGCTATCCAGATTACCGCTGCCACCAATGGTACTCTGATCCGTGAATGAAGCCGTATCCCCAAAGCATACCGTATCAGCCACTTGGTATTGCGCCGTAGGAACCGGATGGATATCGGTGTATTTTTCTAACGTATCCTTGCAGCCGGAATCACTCCTGGTGGTCAGCCTGACATTGAAACTATCGGCTTTTCCGTACTTATAAACCGGACTCTGCTTACTTGAGGAATCACCATTACCAAACTTCCATTTGTAACTAGCTATATTGCCGCTACTGATCGATGACTGATCCTGAAAGCGGCTGCTATCGTAGGTGCAGACATTCTGAACGGTAAAGCCTGGCTTTGGAACTGGATGGACAATTACTGAGTCCTTGACCGAATCCACAACCTGGTTAGTAGTTGTAATGGTCAAAGTGACCGTGTAAGTACCTGCAGAATCATATTGATGTTGAGGATTCGAAAGGGCAGAGGTATCGCTATCCCCAAATTGCCAGTCATATGTTTTGATTGAGTCGCAGGCCAGATTTGAAGTATTGGTAAAGGCAATGCTATCATAAAGACAAGCATTCTGAGCGGTGAAATTAGCCTCTGGTTCATCGCGGACCGTGGATGACTGGTTGGCCGTATCCCGGCAGCCTGAGTCACTGACCACGATCAGCTCATTGCTGAAGGTCTTGCTAGTGTCGTAGTAGTGATCCGGGTTCTGAGCCAACGAAGTATCGCCATCGCCAAAAT
>CAZIUI010000001.1:160696-273121 GCA_964542585.1 uncultured Sphingobacteriales bacterium
TGAGTCGCAGGCCAGATTTGAAGTATTGGTAAAGGCAATGCTATCATAAAGACAATTGTTGGCAGCATTAAAAGTGGCCTTTGGAGCTGATGCAATAGCAACTGATTTATGGATTGAATCAACACAGCCCGAGTCAGTTTTCACTTCAATTGACACAGAATAGGTTTTACTGCTGTCAAAAGAATAAGAAGGATTCTGCCTTTGAGCTGTATCTCCAGTTCCAAAATTCCATTTAAAACTATCAATGCTTCCCTTTGAAAGAGAAGACTGATCCGTAAATTGAGTAGTGTCACCAAAGCAAGTATTTGAAAAGCTAAAATCAGCTGTTGGCAATGGATTAACAGTAATCCTTTTCTGCTTGCTAACCGAACAGCCTAAGCTATCAGTCACCGTAAGCATGTATTTTTTTGCACTATCAGGATACAGCGTAGGCGAATCAACGCCAGAGTTAGAAATAGAATCCTTGGGTGTCCAGCTGTAAGTAAAATCCGGTTTACCTCCCTTAACACTTACGCTGTTAACCTGTATACTGTCGCCTCTGCAAATACTAGAGAAGGTGTCCATACTCAATTCAACTGGTGAATAAACAGTAAGCGAATCTTTCTTGGTACAACCTTTTTGATCGGTAACGCTAACCGTAAAAATGGTATTTTGGCTCAACGAGTCAAGCTGTGGCTTAGCTATACTATCATTAGCAAGTTTTGACGATGGCTGCCATTGATAAGTATAACCCGACTTGCCACCTGAACCTACCGTACTTCCGCCTAGGGTAATGGGGCTATCACAGAAGGTTTTATTAGCCCCCGCATCTGCTTTAACAGGTGGATAAACTGCTAAAGTATCGCTAGCGCTACATGAAAATTGGTCAGTAGTGGTTAGGACAAAATTTGTTTTATTACTCAGATTAGTAACTTCAGGTTGAGCCTGATTGGCATTGTTCAAATTGCTACTTGGTGACCAGCTGTAAGTGAAAGGGCCTTTTCCTCCTGAAGCAGGATTTGTTCTACCTATAGTTAGAGAGTCGCTACCACAAAAAGTAGTATCAGGCCCTGTTGAAACCGTTACAGGGGGATGAATAGTAGTGGTATCTTTGCGCTTACAGCCACTTTGGTCAGTAACCGCAACAATGAAAGTATCCGTGGTGGTTAGTCCTTTAACAGCAGGATTAGCTGCTTTGGTATTTTTAAGAGCCGATCCTCCCGTCCATGAATACGTGTAGCTTTTCTTACCACCCTCAGCTGTAGGTTTTCCGCCTATTATTAGACTATCACTGCAAAGCGTGCTATCTGTTCCGGCATTGGCTTCAAGAGGATCAAAAACTTCCACAGAATCGTCCACAGTGCAATTGTTCCCATCCGAAACCTTAACAATAAAAGTATCTGGTGTAGTTAAACTAAGCACTTTTGGATTAGCTAAAGTCGAATCATTGAGTTTTCCGCCTGGCGTCCAGTTATACGTTAGATTGGTATCGCCACCAGTGCCTGTCGAGTTACCGCCAATTAAAAGGCTGTCAGCACAAAAAGTAGTGTCATTACCAGCATTAGCTTTAGGTTTGGTAAATAACTTAACACTATCTTTTGCTTGGCATCCAAGACTGTCGGTGATTTCTACTTGAAAGCTTGTAACAGAGTCAAGTTTAAAAATTCTGGCTTTTGCAGAGTCTGCATTTACAATAGGGTTTTTTGGAGTCCACTTATAGGTAAATGGATTGGTACCACCGGAGTCGACTGGGCTTCCACCAATCTTTAAAGTGTCTCCACAATAGGTGTCATCATGTCCAGCATCTGCACTGATGGCAGAATTAACATTAACCTGAAAGCTATCTTTAGCTTGGCAATTAAATCCTCCAGTTGCCGTGAGTGTAAACCAAGTGGTTTTTGTTAAAGATTGTGTAAAAGTGTTGAGGCTATCAGGATTTTTAACATAGCTTTTAGGTTTCCACTTATAACTAAGGTTACCAATGCCGCCACTTGTAGTGGCATCAAGTTTTAAACTGTCATTGTAACAAAGGCTGGTATCACTTCTAGGTGTAATAGTTACCTTAGGAGCCACTGTTACGGTAACGGTGTCTCTTTTTTGACAACCAAGGGAATCGGTGATTTCTAAGACAAAACTGGTGGTACTAAAAAGTGAATCAGTTTTGGGATTGGGCTTTTTAGGGCTTTTTATTTTAGAAGCGGTCTTCCAGGATACTTTTAAAGAATCAGAACCTCCGCTGTAGGTTGACTGAAGGGTAGTTTGGTTTCCATAGCATACCGTATCTTTACTTGTACTGGCACTAACACTGATTGCGTTATTGACATTGACCTTTACGGTATTCGATGCCGGGCAATCATTGCTATCGGTGACATCAACGGTAAAGGTTTCATTTTTAGTCAGAGAACTGGTTGTTACATTTTTACTACCAGTGCTTTGAAGCTTGGAAGAAGGAGACCAACTGAATTGATAAGGAGCTGTACCTCCTGATGCTGACCCTGTAAGCTGCGTTGAACTATCATAACAAATCATTTGGATGCTACCAGCGTTGGCACTTAGTGCTGGATTAACCTGTATCTCAACAGAATCGCGCGCTGCACATGACCGCGAATCAGTGGCTTTCAGGGTGTAAGTGATGGTGTCCTTGGGCGCTAGTTTCGGTTTTAGGATGGAATCAGCTCCAACAGAATCCATAGGCTGCCATTGATAAGTATAAGGAGATTGCCCGCCAGTAACCGTGTCACCTAGTTCCACGGAGTCACCATAGCAGATCAGGGTGTCAGTACCTGCTTTAACATTAGGATTCTCAAAAATCTGGAATTTAACGGTGTCGTAAGTGGTACCACAGCGATTGGTAAAAGTGGCATTTAGCTCATTGGAGCCGACTACATTGAAATTCACTGTATCAGGGCTTATTTTACTAGCACTGGCTGGGATTCCGCCTGGAAAGTTCCATTTATGAGTGGTTAACTTGGCATAATTACTGTCAAACTTGGCTTTTTGGGGTATAAAAGCGGCTTTTTGGCAAAAATCACCGGGGTTCTTTATGGTTAAAGATGGCTGATCCTGAATAGTGACCGTGTCTTTGTAGGTATTGGATCGGCATTTGTTAGAATCATCTAAGGTAATCACATACTTACCCGGCTGGGTAAACTTGAATTTGGCATCCTCGGAATTTTTATTGGTTCCCCCAGTAAATTGCCATCCCTTAAGCTTGTTTATGGACCAAGTGTAGGTGCTAGCGGCACAGGCATTAATGGTATTGCTGGTATTGGTAGCGGAAATAGTTAGTGGCTCACAACCTTCAACCGTATCTAAGGTAAAGCTTGCAGTAGGTTTAGGAATGACACAAACTTCATTAGTATCATAACTTGCATTACAGCTTACCTGTTTTATACTTAAATTGGGCTTGTAAGTACCACTGGAACTATAGGTATGATTGACGTCACCTTTGGAAAAAGATGATTGTGAAGAGTTGTCACCAAATTCCCAGGAGTATTTCCCTGCATTACCACATTTACTCTTATTGTAGGGCTTTGTTGAGTTGTTTTTAAACTTTACGGAACTATTCACACATACCGTATCTGGTGATGGATTAAAATCAGCCTCAGGACTTTGAAAAACTTTGATTCCGGTTAAGCTAGCTTTAGTACTAGCACATTCATTACTGGCCTTAACACTGAAAACAAAATCATTATTAGACTCTAAGCAGGAGTTATCAGTATAAACATGACTTACGGAGTCCGGAGGTGGATGACTATAGGTAATGGAATCATCATCCCCATAATTAACTTTATAACTTGTGGTACTAAAATTACTGTCTGCATTATTGATAGGAAAGGTAACATCCACAGTGTCACACTTTTGGGTATTACCAGGGCTTGAGCTACCTACAGCCGGATTACTAATGTTTAAAACATCTTTATCAGCTGAATCAATACAGCTGTTACTATTAGTTATTTCGATTGTGACCTCATAGATGCCTTTAGTGGTATAGGTGTGGTCAAGCTTACCTGAAGGTTTACTGCTAAGAGAGGTATCTGTATTGTCGCCCCAATAAACCTTATAATTTGAAACTGCGGAGGTTGTGGAATTATCATAGAGGGTTGCTTTAAAGGTGTCACCTTTACCAGCGCAATTATCGAACTGGGTTGTAGGAGCAAAATCAGGATCTGGCTTCCTACCAACCTCAAAACTATTGGTAGCAGTACTGGAACACCCGCCTGGGTTAGTCACTGTTAGGGATGGACTCACATTTTTGTAACCGGATCCAGTATAATTATAGGTATGAGAAGGATTGGCATTAGAAGCGCTATTGCCATCGCCAAAACTCCAGCTATAACTAAGATTTGCGCCGTTTGAAGTATTGGTGAAGGTTTGAGATGCCCCAGAGCATACGGTATCTAACCCATAGTTAAAACTAGCTGAAGGATTGCTCCATACGTCCAAACTCTTTGTAATGGAATCCTTACAGCCTCCCGTATTGGTAATGACAAGTTCCGCTTGGTTGGTGATGCTGCCTTTTCCTGTACCGGTATAGGTGTAAGTATGAGTAGGGCTTTTCTTTGTAGAGGTTTTGCCATCTCCAAAATCCCAGCTATAGCTTAATCCTGAGCCATTGGACGAATTGGTGAAATTTTGACTGTTTCCTGAGCAAATCGGGGTTTTGCCCATACTGAATTTGGCTGTCGGATTACTCCATACATTCAGGCTTTTGGTGATAGAGTCTTCACAACCACGGTTATTAGTTGCAACTAATTTTACTTTATTGGTAATACTGCCTTTCCCGGAGCCGGTATACGTGTAGGTATGGCTTGGTGATGTTTTGGTTGAACTATTACCATCCCCGAAATCCCATGAGTAAGTAAGGTTGCTTCCGGGGCTGTTATTTGTAAAGCTTTGCTTATTACCGGAACAGATGGGGGTTTTACTCATGGTAAATTTTGCAGTAGGATACCCGCTGATGGTGACTTGCTGACTACTGGTATCCCGACAGGTAATTTTCCCGCTGCTATTGGTATCCAAACCAATCAGATCTACTGCGTAAGTGCTATCTTTAGTATAAGTATGCCTTACCGTATCAGCTGTACCAATTTTTGTAGAGTCCTTATCACCGAATTGCCACTTGTAATAGTCAATAGAATTGTTGGTGGAGGTATTATCAAAGGCTACTTTTTGATTTTTACACTGATCACCTACAACCTTGTAAGAGGGTACACATTGAGCATTAACCTGATTAGGAGTGAAAAAAAAAGCTAAAACTATCCCTGTTAGAAAAAAGAGGTATGTTAGCCAACGTGTTTGCATAAAAGCATTAAAAACGTTTTTAAATGATGAATAAGTATATTACCTTGTTTCAAAAGTAAAGACGAATTAATTTAAACCAATAATATTGTCAAAATTTTTGATTAATTAAATAAAATAAAAGCTTTTTTTAAAAAATTTATGATAATAGCGTCAAAAAATTTTTTAATTAACCGGTCATAAATCATTCTGAAATAATCTTATTGGCGAAGGTGAACATTATGTAATCACGAGGGATTCGGTTTCCAGTTAAACCAGCTATTTGTTACATAATTTATATTATGTTAAACAGAAAGTCCTCAATGAGAAAAGCCCGCTTCTCTTAGCGGACTTCTCTCGTAAAGCATTATTGATCCCTAGCCTAGCTAAAGCACACCGACATTAAGGCATGTATGTGAATGATTTGGCATTTTCCACTTCTTTCTTCAAGGAGCCTTCTTGATAAATTTCTACTTTAGGATTTTCACCTTTTTGTACCTTAAGGTTAACCTTTACTTTACCTTCTTTTGGACAAATATTCGTTTCCCAGCCAATGTAGTTGCCTTTGCGGTCGTTTAGCTTTTCATTAATGTATTTACTGGTTTTGCCACTGTGGCTTATGGTTACGGTTCCTTTTTGATCAGTCTGTCCTTTAATGTTTACAATAACTTGATTGGCATCAGCATAAGCTGATTTAAGCGCTTTTGCTTTAGATTGCTGATTTGTCCTTTTGTAAACATTTTTGAGCGATCGGAATAGATTTTTGTCGTCACAATTTTTATGAAAGGCCTTTTCCAGGTATGGTATCGCTTTCTTGAGTTCTTCACTGGCCTCATTTTCAAGCTTGGTTAACTTATCTATATCTTCAACTTCTTGTGAACGTTTTACTTTATCTACACCGATGTTGTAATACATGATCCCGAGGTTGTAATTAGCTTTAAAGTTCCCCGGATCAACTTCAAGAATACTGTTATAGGTATTTCTCGCGCTGTCTTTATATTTACTAGCTCGCTTTTGTCCTCCTGATTCGCGAGCTTGTTTCGCAAGCTTCTCATAAGTACTTGCTAAAACCCGGTATAATTGAAGATTACTGGAATCTTGAGCAATTGACTTTTTAAGGTTCGTTGTAAGCTTATTAACCTGCCCCGTTTGCTGGTAAATCCTAAGCATACGGGTTTGCAAAGGTTTATTGTTTTCAACGTTTTTTCTACCACTATCTATTATGGCTAGCGCCTTTGTCGTATCTCCTTTATCCAAGTAAACATTACTCATGAACAAGTAAGCATCGGGCTTCTTGGAATCTTGTTTTATCAATTGCCCTAAGTAAGTGATGGCCTTATCAAATTGCCCGATTTGATAAGCGGAATATCCTGCATAAAGTAGTGTTTTTTTAGGATCAATATTGTTTTGGGTTAGGGTTTGGTTGATGTATGAGGCGTACTTACCAGCAAGTTTACGAGTAGCAAAATGGCTTTCGAAGTGTTTAAGCGACTGCTTAAAATAATTTTTGAATGCCGCAGTGTCTTTCTTTTTCTTAGCCTTCAATGCTTTATTGTAATCCTGAGCCCCTGCATTGAACAGATTAACCCCTAGCCTAACAGCATTTCCCTGTATTTTGGACGTGTAACGACCACTTTCATCCAATTTTTGAGCTTTTGCGTAGGCTTCGACTGCTTTGTTTTTTGGGGCATTTACCAGGCTTTTAAAAGCCTTTTTTTGGGTTGTATCAATGGAGTAGTAAGTGTGACCCAAGTAGAGCCATGTTTTCGCTTCTTCTTTAGTATCTTCATACTTGGATGCCTTCTTTAGATTATTCAAGGCTTTCTCTAGCTCGTTATACTTCAAATTATTCCAAGCACTAGTAACACGGTCGGACTGACCATAAGCCTGACCGATGAGGAGTACTGACAAGAAAGGGATAAGCAATTGCTTCATATCCAATGAGTTTTAAGATTTTTTGATTTTTTATTCGGAACAATAGTAAAACAAGTTTATAATGAATATTAATTGTCTGTTGGGGCTTCTTCTGCTTCCTCATCAACGCGAATTTTCGCAACGGCCGCGATATCATCACCACGGTTTAGCCGAATAAGCTTTACGCCCTGTGTATCGCGACCAGCAGTTTTTACTTCGCTCACCGCCATTCTGATGATAATGCCTGACTTATTGATGATCATCAAGTCCTCATTATCGAATACGCTCTTCAGGGCTATAAGTTTACCGGTTTTTTCATTGATGGTCATCGTTTTCACTCCTTTTCCGCCCCGTTTTACCAAGCGGTAAGCTTCTAAATAAGAGCGCTTACCATAACCTTTTTCAGATACGGTTAGAATGGTGGTGTTTTCGGGATCGGAAACTGTAACCATGCCTATCACAACATCATCTTGGTTAGGGCTAAGCCTTATTCCCCTTACACCGGTGCTTACGCGCCCCATAGAACGCACGTCCTGTTCCTTAAAACGAACGGCCATTCCATAAGTGGTACCAAGCATGATATAGGCGCTACCATCCGTCATATTTACTTCTAACAGCTCATCCTGCTCTTGGATACTGATAGCTATAATACCTCCACTGCGTGGGCGCGAAAAGGCCCTTAAAGGCGTTTTCTTGATTACTCCCCTTTTTGTACAGAAGATAATAAAATGGTTATCAAGGTATTCCTCTTGGTCCAGATTATCCACAGTAAGATAAGTTTTGATCTTATCACCCGTATCATGTTCAAGGATATTCTGGATAGGACGTCCCTTGGTTTGTTTACCACCTTCCGGGATTTCGTAAACCTTTAGCCAATGACATTTACCTTTCTCTGTGAAAAACAGGATGTAATTATGAGTGTCCGCTGGAATCAATGATTCCGTAAAATCCTCACTCCTATGAGTAGTCCCACGTGAACCCTTTCCGCCTCTGCTTTGGCGGTTATACTCATTGATGCTGGTACGCTTTATGTAGCCATGATGACTCACCGTAACTAAAACCCGCTCGTTGGGGATGATGTCCTCAATATTGATCTCTTCACCACTGTATTCAATCGCTGCATTGCGGTCGCCACTGTATTGTTTACCAACCTGATCAAGCTCATCTTTAATGAGGTTCATCCTTTTACCCTCATCATTGAGTAAAGCACGATAATATTCAATTTGCTCCTGCAATTGCTGGTATTCATCCTTAACCTTATCCCTTTCTAACCCCGTTAGCTTTTGCAAGCGCATATCCAGGATGGCCTTAGCTTGAACCTGCGTAAGCTCATAGCGCTCAATTAAGCTCTCCTGAGCCTCATTGGGTGTTTGAGAATCCCGAATGAGCTGTATAACATCATCAAGGTTATCAATGGCAATAAGTAACCCCTCCAGGATATGTGCACGCTTTTCTGCTTCAGCAAGCTCATATTGGGTTCTGCGAACAACTACATCGTGCCTGTGCTCAACGTAATGGCTTATGAGCTGCTTCAAATTGAGTTGCTGAGGCCGTCCATCCACTAACGCTACATTGTTAACGTTAAAAGAAGTCTGGAGCTGGGTGTATTTGTAAAGTTTATTTAAAATAACCTGCGGAATAGCATCTTTGCTCAACTCATAAACAACCCTCAATCCCCGCTTATCACTTTCATCACGGATATCGGCTATCCCTTCCAGATTGCCGTCATCGATCATCTCCGCTGTTTTGGAGATCATGTTAGCCTTGTTGACCATGTAAGGTAACTCTGAAACAATGATCCGGTCTCTGCTCTTTGTATTTTCTTCAATTTCAGCTCTACCCCGCAAAATGATCTTACCCCTTCCCTGCTCATAGGCTTCTTTTACACCATCGTAGCCGTAAATGATACCGCCCGTTGGAAAATCCGGAGCTTGAATGTGGTTCATCAATTCGCCTACCGTGATCTCAGGGTTATCGATGTAGGCCAAAATACCATTAACAACCTCTTTCATGTTATGAGGAGGCATACTAGTCGCCATTCCTACGGCAATTCCAGATGCTCCGTTTACCAAAAGGTTGGGGAAATTGGCAGGAAGAACGGTTGGCTCCTTCAAGGATTCATCAAAATTGGGCTGAAAATCAACCGTTTCTTTATCAATATCCACCATCAATTCTTCGGCAATCTTCGTAAGCCGGGCTTCCGTATACCGCATTGCAGCTGGACTGTCCCCATCCATAGATCCGAAATTGCCCTGGCCATCTACCAATTGGTAACGCATAACCCAATCTTGCGCCATGCGAACCATAGTCTCATATACCGATGAGTCTCCATGCGGGTGATATTTCCCCAACACCTCTCCTACAATTCTAGCCGATTTTTTGAAAGGGCGCGTATGGGACAATCCCAACTCAGACATGCCATAAAGCACCCTACGCTGAACAGGCTTTAATCCATCCCGTACATCCGGTAATGCGCGAGAAACAATCACAGACATCGAATAATCGATGTAGGCCGTTTTCATTTCCTCCTCAATGTTGATCGGGATGATGTTTTCCTGTGGCGTTTCGTCAGCCATGAAGCGTATTTTAGGTATTTACAAAAACAAAATTACTTCTTATTTCCTAAACACGAAAATGTCCGCCATATGCAAAATCGCATCGTTTATGGCATAGAGGCTAATTGGGGTGAATTCATTTCTTAAGTTTGTTATCAATTAAAACAGGCTTTTATGTACAGATTAATATTCCTTGTAATCCTCTTCAATTGCTTATTGCTTACTCATAAGGAAGCTTTTGCTGATCACCGTCAGAAAACCGCATTTGAGGTTATACATTACACAATTGATCTTAACCTTGACTTCCAGGAAGCACAGATTAATGGCCATACAACCCTTACCCTCTCTCCTACAGCTAAATCACTCGATACGGTAGCGGTAAGCCTTTTGAATTACCAAATTGACTCAATAGTAGATGAAAATAGCAACAAAGTTGATTTTAATTACAATGATACCCTCCTGTCGTTTCGTCCCCAATCCAGCATTAATAAAGCCGACACGGTACCTATAACCGTTTACTACCAAGGGGATCCTCCAATTGATCCAACGGGTTGGGGTGGATTTTATTTCCGGAAGGGCTTTGCTTTCAACCTCGGGGTTGGTTTTGGTGCCAAACCACACAATTATGGCAGGGCTTGGTTCCCATGCCTTGATAATTTTACAGACCGCGCTACTTATGATTTTTACATCGAAACCCCTGCTGATAAAAAGGCATTCTGTAATGGATTATTACAAGACGTAAAAACAACCGCAAATGGCAGAAAGCGGTGGCACTGGAAGTTAAAAGATCCGATACCAACATATCTGACATCAGTTGCTGCTGGCCCCTACACAACTGTTCGGGAACGCTACAAAGGGTCAACCGATACTTTTCCGATCGTGTATGCAGTGAAACCATCCGATTCAAGTGCCCTTAAGCAAGGTTTTAAGCCCATTCATAAAGCGTTGGAAGTATTCAGCCATTTTTACGGCCCCCAACCTTTTAGTAAGGTTGGTTATACTGTTATACCGTTCAGAGGCGGGGCCATGGAGCATGCCACCAACATCGCCTATCCGGATAACCAGCTAGTGGGTCCGGGCTTTGAGGACGAAAAGCTTTGGGCCCATGAATTATCGCACCATTGGTGGGGTGACCTGACTACAACTCACCGCGCGGAGGAAATGTGGCTAAACGAAGGCTGGGCTACGTTTTCTGAATTTTTATTCCTGGACCATGCGTACGGAGATACAGCTTACTTAAATGCAGTACGTTCCAACCACTATCAAGTACTTACGCAGGCTCATGTGAGAGACGGCAAGTACAGACCATTAGTACCTGTGCCTCATGAGGTAACCTATGGCACCCATTCTTACAACAAGGGTGGTGATGTGATCAATACCCTGCGCCATCATCTGGGAGATAGCCTGTTTAAAAAAGGTTTGCGTTACTTCTTAAAAACAAAAGCCTTCAAGCCGATGACTTCAACGGGCTTAAGGGATACTTTGGAAGTTGTAACGGGCAAACCTTTGGAGGCCTTTTTTAGTCAGTGGGTTTTTAATCCGGGGTTTCCCCATTTCAACCTCCAAAATGTAAAGGTTGACCAGCTGAGCAGCGACTATCAAATCTCCGGTAATATCAAACAACAGCTTCATAAAGCACCTGACCTTTATAAAAATGTAAGGTTACCGATCACTGTTTATTTCAGTGGTTCTCGAGCACCCGTCACAAAAACTTTTACTGTTGGTGGCGCCACAACATCATTTTCAATGACAATTCCGGAAAAGCCAGCTTACACTGTTATTGATGGTAATAGCAAACTGGCTGATGCCAAGATCATCAGGCAGCGTGAGCTTAAGACTACCGGTACTTATGGTTTGAATTTACAAAACGTAGAAGTCACTGTAGATCAACTATCGCCCTCTAAGCTACCAATGATGGCAGAACGCCACTGGACGGGACCAGTTGTTGATCAAAATACTGATTATCAGTTATCCAACGATCGGTATTGGCGATTCGCGGGAGATTTTGCTAACAATGGTCAATTAAAAGCAACCTTTACTTTGGATACAACCAAGGATAGGGATGGCTTGAACCCTACGGATCCAAGTAAACTCGTTTTGATGTACAAAGCCCACCCTAGCGGGCAATGGGAAGAATATGATGCATACAGCGTTTCTTTTTTAGGAAGGCAGGGGCGTTTCACTGCCAAAAACCTGAAACCCGGTGAATATTGTTTTGCCTTGCCCAAACAGTCCAGTGGTAAAGGTGAGGTGCCCAAACACCGGGATGGGAAGCAAGATGGACTCTTTATTTATCCGCAGCCAGCGGATGATATCGTTAAAGTGGAACTTACTGATGATAGTCCGGGGATACAGTCTATTAAAGTTTACTCCATAAGCGGGAAAATGCTACTTAAAGAGCGAAAGGCAACATTCACCAAAACGCACAAGCTTTCTACTAGCGGACTTTCACCGGGATCTTACATCATGCACGTTAAAAATGGGCAGGGGCAAAAGTTTTCGAAAAAGCTCCTGCTTGAAACCCAATAGCTTAACTAAAAGCCTCTTCCTCATCTTCGTCATCCTCTTTATTACCGTTTTCTAATAGCCTTAATACACTTTGAAGCTCCTCTAAGGTTTTAAAATCTTCCTGACTACGAGCAACAGTAATTCCTTCATGTAAGACTTTTGCGGCCTCCTCTGGTCTATCGGTTTCCGAACAAAGCTTGCCTAGTTGATAATAAGTTGGAAGGTAGTCCGGCTTGGATTGTCTTAGATATGAAAAATGTGTATAAGCTTCTTGATGTTTACCCGCTGTCCAATATTCTAAACCAATCGCGTAATTCAGGAATGTATCCTCGGGATAATCCGTAATCATGGACTGGAGCTGAGCCAAACGATTTTCCATGGTTTTGGTTTTTTTGTTACGTTTGTAAAATAAATAAAAGGGTATCTATGAAGATTTTACTTTGTTTGAGTTCCACCCCTGATACCACTACAAAGATCAAGTTTACGGAAGATAAAAAAAGCCTGGATAAAGAAGGTGTTCAGTTTGTAATCAACCCCTATGATGACCATGCTATAGCCAGCGCTATGGATATGAAAGAGCATCACAATGGCTCACTTACTGTTATTCACGTTGGCGAATCAGATGCTGATCAAGTTATCCGAAAAGCATTGGCTATTGGAGCTGATGATGCCATCCGTGTAAACGCCCACCCTGCTGATGCGGCATTTGTGGCTAAGCAAATAGCGGCCCAGGTGAAAGATCAAGGCTATGATTTTATTTTTACCGGTCGCGAATCCATTGATTACAATGGCAGTATGGTTTGCGACATGTTAGCGGAATACTTACAGCTACCTTCGGTTAATTTCGTGAAATCTATTGATATCCAGGGTTCCGAAGCCCATTTTAACCGTTTTATTGATGGTGGTTCAGAATCTGTGAAGACCAGCTTGCCTGTTGTTGTAAGCTCTACAAAAGAATTAGCGGAACCACGTATACCAAACATGAGGGGGATCATGCAAGCCAAAAAGAAACCATTAGAAGCGGTGGAACCCATTGAAGCTGAGGTTTACACTGATTTTGTAGAGTTTGAACCGCCTAAGCCCAAAGGTGAGGTTCAATACATTGACCAGGAAGAAGCTGAAAAATTAATTGATATCCTCCAAAACCAAGAAAAAGTACTTTAATAAAAAGCGGAGTTATGGGAGTTTTACTATTTGCAGAAAACTTTGAGGGGAGCTTTAAAAAGCCGGTATATGAAGCTGCTTATTTTGCAAGGGATGCAGCTCAAAAATTAAATACGGACCTTACCGCCTTGGTTCTGGGAAAAATAGATGATGAAGCTATTCAAAAACTAGGCTCAGTAGGTGTCCAGAAAGTAATCCGTGTAGATCGATCGGATCTTGAGACCTTCAATCCTCAGACTCATGCTAGCGTTCTAGCGCAAGTTGCAAAGAAAGAAGGAGCCGAACTTGTAACTTTTGCAAGTACATTCGGCGGCAAATCATTTGGTGCCCGAGCAGCGGCTAAACTTGATGCCGGCCTAATAAGCGGTGCAACAAGTTTGGTAACGGTGGATGATGGATTGATGGTACGCAAGCCCGTTTTCTCCAGTAAAGGCTTTGCTAACGTAAAGGTTACCAGCAACATCAAAATGATCTCAGTTGAGCCTAATGCTGTGGGTTTTGAAGAATACCCTGTTCAGGTGAATATTGAAGATCGGGATTTTGCGCCTGAAGATCAAGGATTTACTTATGAGGTCTTGGAACAAGAAAAAGAAGAAGGCAAAATACCCCTTACTGAAGCTGATCGAGTGGTATCCGGTGGTCGCGGCTTAAAAGGTCCGGAAAACTGGCATCTTCTGGAAGATTTGGCAGAAACCTTGGGAGCCGCAACCTCATGCTCCAAACCGGTATCGGATATGGAATGGCGTCCCCATTCTGAGCATGTTGGCCAAACTGGAACGACCATCAGGCCAAATCTGTATTTAGCCATTGGTATTTCGGGTGCTATTCAGCATCAAGCCGGTGTAAGTAACAGTAAAGTTATAGTTGCCATTAACAAAGATGCCGAAGCTCCGATATTTAAAATAGCTGATTATGGCATTGTTGGTGACGCTTTTGACATTGTGCCACGATTAACTAAAGCAGCTAAAGAAGCTGTAAGTACGGAGGCTTAGGACGGCATAAAGCTAAGAATGAAGTTTTTAATTCGGTCATTTCGTTTTATAGTCAAGCTCATAAAAAACGCTGACGTCATTCCCCAACAAACCTAACAAAAGGAAAACCCCTTACAAGTCATGGATAATGATAAACTGGAATTGAAAATCCTTGGCATTTCATCGGGCCACACCAACGCCTCTTATACGCTAATCCTCGAAGAAGTTGAAGGTAACCGGAAGCTTCCGGTCGTTATTGGGGCTTTTGAGGCTCAGGCTATTGCCATTCAAATAGAGCAGATCGAACCACCAAGGCCCATGACGCACGATCTGTTTAAAACTTTTGCTGATTCTTTTTCTGTTTCTGTTGAAGAGGTTTTGGTTCACAAGCTTCAGGAAGGTGTTTTCTACGCCAATATTCGCTGTCAGGATCAAAATGGGGAAACAGTAGAGCTAGATGCAAGAACTTCTGATGCAATAGCAGTCGGTGTACGGTTTGATTGCCCCATATACACCTACCAATCTATCATGGAAGAGGCTGGTATTTACTTGAGTGAATCCGGGGCCGAAGAATTTCAGCAAACCGGAACTACCCCACCCGAAGCTACGCAACCCGCTGCTGCCTCAGCTCCTAGTAGTGAACAGCAGCCAATGAAGGAAGTGGACCTATCAGAATTATCCACCTCTGACCTTAATAGTCGCCTGGAAAAAGCGATCGAGTCTGAGGACTACATTATGGCAGCCAAGATTCGGGACGAGATTAATCGCAGGCAAGGTGAATAAGCCTTATGCGACCTTTCTGGTTGAAAAGCATTCCTAACTTGATATAGTAGCCACTTTTGGGTAAACCTTATTTCGTTGGCATTTTAATTTGGCTATTGGTTTTTGGTATACTCCCCTCTGGATTTTGTGCCGATACCACTGCCAAAAGTGATAGTGCTTTAGCAATAAATAAAGTTGATTCAAGCCAGGATAAATCAAGCCTCCAAGGATTAGTAAAAGATAACCAAAACTCCGTGTCTTATGCTGAACGTTTTTCACGTATTGGCCGTGGGGTATTTGGCTTACTTGCTCTGATCTTTATAGCGTTTCTGCTGAGCCAGAAAAAGCGCCGCATAGACTGGAAACTAGTTATCACAAGTTTACTACTTCAAATTGTCTTTGCCATTCTGGTGTTAAAAGTGCCATTGGCCAAAGATATTTTGAATACTATATCCAGTTTTTTTGTAACCCTTCTTGATTTTTCTGAGGTTGGTGCTGAATTTTTATTTGGGGACCTGGCTAAAGATTATGTCGCTTTTCAGATCCTCCCTACCATCATCTTTTTCTCGGCTTTAACCTCGCTGTTTTACTACTTAAACTTACTACAAAAGTTGGTGTATGCTTTTGCCTGGGTCATGAAGAAAACAATGCGGCTTTCAGGAGCGGAAAGTCTAGCGGCTGCAGCCAATGTTTTTATTGGGCAAACGGAAGCTCCCCTGGTAGTCAAGCCCTACATTGACAAAATGAGCCGGTCAGAGATCATGGCCCTGATGACGGGGGGGATGGCTACAATCGCCGGCGGTGTTCTAGCTGCTTATATTAGTTTTTTAGGGGGTGAAAATGAGGCTATGCAGCAGCTTTTCGCCCGGCATTTACTTACAGCATCTATCATGTCCGCACCGGCTTCCCTGCTTATCGCTAAAATTATGGTACCCGAAGTAGAGGATACCAATAAGAAACTCTTGATTTCAGGGGAATCCGAGGGTACGAACCTGCTGGATGCTATAACCCATGGGACAACCCAAGGTCTTAAACTAGCTGTAAATGTTGGTGCAATGGTACTGGTATTCCTTGCCCTGATGGCTTTCCTGAATCACATATTTGAGCATTGGATAGGAAGCCCTTTAGGAATGAATGAACCAATCAATCAAATGAGTGGTGGCCAATTCTCAGGGCTTACTATTCAATTTATGCTTGGTTATTTATTTGCTCCCATTGCATGGATTATAGGGGTTCCCTCGCAGGATGTTTTACTGGTGGGGCAGTTATTGGGTGAGAAAACAGCTGTGAACGAATTTATTGCTTACAAATCCCTGGCTTCCATGAATGGTAATGGCAATCTGAGCCCTAAAGCATTGATTATTGCCACCTATGCCCTGTGCGGCTTTGCTAATGTTGGCTCCATAGGTATTCAAATTGGCGGTATTGGAACCATTGCTCCAAGTCAGCGTCCAACCCTTTCCTCATTAGCAATTTACAGTCTCATTGCCGGAACCATTGCATGCCTGATGACAGGATGCATTGCTGGAATGCTGATCTAACCAGTTCTTAATTCCTTAAAGTGAGGTAAACCTGATAGCTGCTCAAATGATGCTCCGCTCCTGGTAAAGTAATAGTGATCAAGTCCGTTGGTCAATGCCAGGAAAGGCGTTGGAAGGGCATTGTTATAACTTGTCAGCTGTAACAATGTGTCCGAAGAAAGGGGGACACTACTAGCCTTACACTCAACCATTAGTAAAGGCTTAACGGAACGGTCATACACAAGTACATCAGCCCATTTGGTAAGCTTTCCGTATCGCAACCGGGCCTCAAGGCTTATTAAATTATAGGGAACCTCTTTGTAAACAATTAGGAAGTTCACAAAATGCTGACGAACCCATTCTTCAGGGCTTAAAATGAAGTAATCCTTGCGTATACGATCCCAGATATATAACTGGCCAGTGTTATCTTTTTTTAATTGGTAAGGATACCATGGTAAGTTTAAAGTTAGCATGAAAAGCTTCCAATAATAAGATCTGGGTAAATTAGCCTTCGGGTTTACGGGAAAACAAATGTAATACAGCCGACCTATTAACTAAACCTTGGCTTTTAATTTTGTTAAAGGTTTATAAATTAGGGCTTTGTCTACCACAGCGCTACTTGTATTTAATCGATCTCCTGAAAATGAGAGCCGTTATAAGGCCATTACCAATGGTTGGTCTCAAGCACTGAACTACCGTGCCTTAAAAGCACTTAGTAATCATACGCTTCGAATTGCAGGTCAAATTGGTATTCCCGTACATCATTTCGATGAGAAGCATCAAATTGGCCAAACTTTCGGTGAACGATTCACAAATGCTTTTGAACAGCTTTTCAATGCTGGCTATAAAAGGGTTATAGCTATAGGGAACGATCACCCAGGGCTTTCGTTCGAGCATCTCCAAAAGGCCCTTGAAGCCCTCAAATCCCATCAGCATGTTTTAGGGCCGGCAACTGATGGAGGTTTTTACCTGATGGGTCTGCACCATACTGCTTTTCAAAGCCTCGATTTTCAAAAACTTCCTTGGCAAAGGTCTTACCTGCAACGGGCCTACAGGGAAGAATGCGCAGCCCTTAGCCATTCTACATTTAGATTAGAGCCCTTACAGGATATTGACTCCCCCACTGACCTGCGGGCTTTAAGGGTACTTTACCAATATAGCTGGTTTTCAGGTGCTTTAGTCCATTGGCTAAAAAGTATCAACCCCAATCCTTTTGCCAGTGAGGCATTCCTGATTTTACGGATTTCTCTTTCTCCTTTCCCCCGGATTTTCGATACACGAGGTCCCCCATTTTCCCTTTTTTCCGCTAAATGAAAAAAGCGGTTAAGTTTTGCCTGTCAAAGTTTTTATCTGAAAAAAGGCTTAAACCACTTCTTAGGTTTAAAAAAAAAGGGAATTATGCTTAAAAATAACACTGCATTTATCATTCTAATGGCCTCTATGGCCTCAAGCTTCGCGCAGGGTGTTTCCAGCGGGAGCCTAAACGGTCAGGTAACCAATGCAAAAGGAAAGCCCTTATCGGAAGCTAACCTCACAGTTATCCATCAACCTACAAGTTCAAAATACCAAACTGCAGCTTTGGAAAATGGCCGCTTCCGCTTTTCCAACCTCCGTATCGGGGGGCCTTACACCATTAAAATTTCACATGTTGGGTATAAGCAAAAAGAGTTGGACTCTTTATTCATTAAGCTTGGACAGACAAGAAATCTGTCCATAAATATGAAGCAAGATGCCAGTGAGCTGGAAGGTATAAAGGTATCAGAAAACCAACTGGATAACCAGGAAGCAGGTGTAAGTACTTCCATAAGTGAGCGTGCTATCGAAAATCTACCTACTTTAAACAGGAGCATTCGGGACTTTACCAGGTTTACCCCGCAAAAAGGCGGAGGCCTAAGTTTTGGCGGACGTAACAACTTTTACAATAATTTAACAGTAGATGGGTCCTTATTGAATAATTCATTTGGCCTATCCCCCCTGCCTGGAGGGGTAACCAATGCCCAGCCCATAAGCTTAGATGCTGTTAAAAGCATCCAGGTAGACCTCTCTCCTTACGATGTAAGCGAATCGGGATTTACCGGAGCGGGTATTAACCTGGCCACCCGAAGAGGTACCAACGAACTGAAAGCTAGTGTTTACTCCTACTTTCAGAGGGATGAGCTAACAGGAAGTTCCATAGATGGCTCCAACGTGGATCAGCAGGAATTTAAACGCCGGCAATATGGCTTTCGTGTTGGCGGACCTATCGTTAAAGATAAGTTGTTCTTTTTCGTCAATGCAGAAATAACCAGGCGAACCCAACCAGCCTCGCAATTCACGGCTGACAGGGACGGTAATCCTGGTGAAGGTGAGGCTAGTGTGAATGCAAGTACCTTGCAGGAAATTCAGAGCCTACTAAGGAATCAATATGACTATAATCCGGGTCGCTTTGAAGGCTTCAACTACCATACAGAAAACGAGAAAGTCCTATTACGCCTTGATTGGAACATCAATGAAAATAATAAGCTAAGCTTCCGCTACAACAGCCTTTTTTCCAGAAGAGATCGACCTTACTTTGATGCCATATCAGGAGATCAAAACACATTGCCCTTTGAAAACTCAGCTTATGAGCAATTTAGCAACCTGCACGCCTTTATTGCTGAGCTGAATACGGATATTAATAACAACCTTTCTAATAACCTGCGCATTGGGTATACAGCACTTCGTGACTTCAGGGAGGTTAAGGGAGAGCCTTTTCCGGCGGTGCAAATCGGCAGCTCACTGGCTAATGCCACTACGGTTTTTGGAACAGATCCCTTTTCCGGTAAAAATGCGGTTGATCAGAACATTTTTCAGCTTAGGGATAATCTGAAATGGTATGCGGGTGATCACACTTTTACGCTAGGTACTTCACTACGGCTTTTTGATTTTAATAACCAGTTTGTGGATTACTTCTACGGCCGCTACCGGTATCCTGATGCAGAGGCCTTTTTTAATAGCGCTAGGAATGATTCGGCAAATGGGGCTTATTTGATGAAATACTCCACTGATGATAATGAGCTTGCCCCAGCCACGGAAATCCGTACCCTTCAAACCTCGCTCTACCTTCAAGATCAGTGGCAACCAACCAATCAGTTACGCGTAACTGGTGGAATAAGGGTTGATGTTCCCTTCTACCCCATTGATTTACCCAGTAATGAATCGGTTGCCCAAAAAACCTTTAAGGGCCAAAGGCAATTAGACGTGAGCGAACTTCCTGATCCCAGCATTCATTGGTCACCGCGTTTTGGTTTTAATTATCGATTTGGGGAAAAGCGCCAATATCAGTTAAGCGGGGGGTCGGGCATATTCACTGGCCGACCCCGGTTTGTCTGGCTCAATAACCAGGCAGGAAATACAGGCACGCAATTCGGAACCGTTTTCGGCCAGAAAGCTTTTGAACCATCCAGGAATGCTTATTTGCCGGAAAACCGCACTGCTGCGGCTATGCCTGAGATCAATAAAACCGCCAATGATTTCAAGTTTCCCCAAGTGTGGCGTTCCAGTCTTGGCTTTGATTACCGATTACCTTTTGCTGGGCTAACCTTTTCAACGCAGGCTTTATATGGAAAAGACATCAATGCAGTAACCCATCGAAACATCAACCTCCGCGAACCGCAACAAAACCTTGAAGGCGCTGATGACCGCCCAATTTTCGCTGACGACCCCGATAAGCGTAAGATTAATCAACAAGTGGGGCCGGTTTATTACATGAGTAACACCAATGAAGGCTACCAGCTCAATTTAACCGCAAGCCTTCAAAAAGCTCCGGACAATAGCCTGGGTGGGCGTATTGCTTATACTTACGGGCGATCAAAAGACCTTACCAGCAACCCGAATAGCATTGCTTCATTTGCTTTTGGGAGAAATGCAGTAGCAGGTAATCCCAACGATCTATCCAAAAGTTGGTCCCAATATGACACAAGGCACCGGGTCATTGGTAATGTTGCTTACAGTTTCAATTATGCCAACCATTTTAAGACGACTATATCCCTGGTCTACAATGGACAAAGTGGCAGGCGATTTTCCTATGTTTACAGCGGTGACGTTAACAGGGATGGCTTATTTCAGAACAATGATCTCATCTATGTTCCGGCTAGCCGAAGTGAGATCAACCTTATAGCTCCTTCTGAAGGACGTTCGAAAGCCGAAGCCTGGGCAGATTTGAATGGGTTTATTGAAAAAAGCGATTACTTGAGTGACCGCCGCGGCCAATATGCTGAACGGAATGGCGCCCAGGTACCTTGGTTTAGCCAATTTGATTTTAAATTTCTGCAGGATATTTACCTGGAGGATGGTAAAGGCAATAATCACCGCTTACAGCTAAGCTTGGATATCATCAATATTGGTAATTTGATTAACGATAGTTGGGGCGTTAGAAAAACTCCAACAACCACTGCTCCCCTGAAACTCGAGCGAATAAAAGGCAACAATGAACCCGTATTTTCAGTCCCGGAGAACCTTGATAAGCCCTTTCGAGATGAGATAAGTAGGGCATCCCGTTGGCGCATGCAGCTTGGAATACGTTACCTTTTCCAATAGCAGTTAGCTCCCTCTTTTTGTAAATGGTTATTGAGCAGGTGCACCTTGCACCTGCTTTTACTCAATAGCATCCTAAGCCAGCAGCTAAATGCTAAATTTGTAAGTGTTTACAATGTGCAAAACGCTTCTATGCCGGAGGTTTCCTATGCTAACCTGAAAAAAGCCATTCAGGCTGGTCAATTCTCACCAGTTTATTTTCTGCACGGGGAAGAGCCTTTTTTCATAGATGAGCTTAGTGAGCTCATTTCAGCCAATGCCCTCAATGAATCCGAGAAGGATTTCAATTTTACATTGGTATATGGCAAGGATGCTACCCTGGACGACATCAAGTCAATGGCCAATAAATATCCAATGATGGCTGAACGCCAGGTGGTCATTGTAAGGGAGGCCCAAGACCTGAAGAAAATGGATCAGCTAATTCCTTACCTGCAAAATCCTGTTAAATCAACGGTTTTAGTGCTATGCTACAAGCACAAAAAACTGGATAAACGAACCCGGTTGTATATAACCCTGAGAGATTATGCCGAAGTCTGCAGGGTAGCTAAGGTATCAGAAAAGCAGATCCCTAAGTGGATAGAAGCTTACTTGCACAAGCAAGGATACGGGATTCAGCCTAAAGCCGGCTACTTGCTTACGGAATATTTAGGCAATGACCTGAAAAAGATCACCAATGAACTAGACAAGTTGCTATTGGATGACCAAGCTGGTAAAGAGATAAGCATAGAGGATATTGAGCGAAATGTAGGGATTAGTAAAGATTACAACATCTTTGAGCTCCAGAATGCCCTTGGTCGGAAGGATGTGGTCACTACTACCAAAATTGTCAACTATTACAGGGCCAATGTTAAGGATAATCCCCTAGCCATGCTAACGGCTAGCCTTTTTAATTACTTTAGTAAGTTATTCAGTTTGCAGCACAGGGCTTCCAAGGATTCCAAAGAATCGGTAGCCAAAAATATGGGCATACCTAATTTTGTGCTTGATGAGCACGTGAAGGCAGCAAACCGGTATAAGCATCAATTTGATGATGTATTTGAAATTTTACAGGAGTATGACCTCAGGGCAAAAGGGATTAATGATCCCGGTACGCCAGAAGCTGAATTAATACGTGAAATGATCTACCGGCTAATTTACTTGTAATTATTGCTTGGGAAGCCTTTATAGCTTATTACATTTGTAGTTTCGGAGGCTTGGCAGAGTGGTCGATTGCGGCGGTCTTGAAAACCGCTGTCCGTTTACGCGGACCGGGGGTTCGAATCCCTCAGCCTCCGCTAGGGTTTATTTCTTGCCTTTCAAATAGCATTTACTCAAGCATCTTCGGGATTTGATCTCTCAGTATTCATAGCGGAGGTTATTTTGGTATTAAAAATTTTTCTTTTGTTGTTATACCTAAAATGTTTAGCCATTTGTATACTTTGATTAATTTCAAATCCAATAATTAAAACAATAGCGTTGATGTAAATCCAGATCATCAAGATTATCAAAGCGCCTAACGACCCATAAAACTTATTGTACTGGCTAAAATTGTTGACGTAGAAAGCAAAACCATAACCGGTGCTCATCATGAGGATGGTGGCTATTATAGATCCCGGCGAAAATAAGGAAGGCCGAAATATCCTTTGAGAAGGGCCAAAAAAATATACGATAGAAATATTAAGATAAACAATGCTAAAAATGAGTAATACTTGTAAAATTTGATAAATGTAGTAGCCTGAGGAAAATGTAACAAAGTTTGTTTTGAGAACTTGGCTAATGGTTAGCTCAAAAAAGATATAAAGGGATACGCCCAATAAGAGTACCACAACCGTACTAAGCATAAGACCTAAAGCCGTCATCCATTTCCTGGCAAAAGGCCTTGCATTACCTTGATTAAAGGCATCCAGCAAAGAATAAACACCACTGGTAGCGAAATAGATAGAGAATAAGAAACCCAGCGATAGCAATCCAGTCCGCTGCTCAACCAAAATGTCTCGAACGGTTCCCTCAATGGTTTCGAAAGCTTGATCGGGCATGTACTTTTGGAGGAAAAGCATCGCTTGTTGCTCTAAGTTTTCGATTGGAAAGTGAGGGATCAACGTAAAAAGAAATATTAAACTTGGCACAAGTGCAAGAAAAGAGTTGAAGGCTACTGCTGATGCCCTTAGTGTAACCACTTCATTATTCAGCTGAATAATGAAAAACCGCAAAATATACCAGAGTGGAACCCCCTGAGACCCTGGTAAAACAACGTTTCTCAACCCTTTAACCAGGTATTGGTAAAATGGTAAATGGCGGTACAGGTATTTATGAACTTTAACCATGGCCCATTGTCTACTAAAAGCAATTACGTCACCGTAAAGCGGAAGGGTTTGTAAGAATAAAACCTTTTGTTAAAAACTAGTTCAGTATGCACCAAACCTTAAGACCAAGTTTTGATCAGTTCAATCTGAACCAGTATCTGAATTTTTTTTGTGGGCAATTCAAAGTTAAGGGCTTGGCCGTTAAATTTGTAATTAACTAAATATTTATCTATCGACTCAAGGGTTAAAATATTAATATGGTCTGGTTTTACGGGCTCATCGTTATTGGTCTACTTTTCCTGCTTTTTGAGGTTTTCTTTGTTCCAGGAACCACACTGGTAGGTTTAGTAGGTTTAGCGCTTGCAGGCTTTGGTGTTTATCAGCTTTACGTCAATTATGGCGCTGCTAGTGGTACCATAGGCCTTGTTATTTCGCTTGGAGGCTTTCTGGCCTTACTTATCATAGGGTTTAGAAGGCGCTCTTGGGAAAAGTACGCGATCGATGATTCCCTTCAAGGGCGTACTAATGAAATTCAGCCGGATGAAGTAGGTGTTGGTGATCGGGGAAAAGCCGTTTCAGCCATTAAGCCAGCCGGCAAGGCAAGAATTAATGGCAGTAATCATGAGGTCCAGGCCTATAGTGATTTCCTGGATGAGGGCGAGGTGCTTATCGTCTCCAAAATACAGGGAAAAACTATTTATGTAAGGCGTGAAAACCAAGAAAATAACTGATTTGTAAATACTCAATAATTAAAACTCTTTCTTACAAAATTTTTAAGCTTCTTGTCTTTGCATCTACAGCCTGAAAATGCTGCTTTTAAACTTGGATTTGACCAAATAAAAAACCGTTTAAATGAGCTGTGCCTTAGCAGTTTAGGCCAATCAAGGGTAGCTGCGTTGGATTTTGCTACCGATGCAGATGTGGTCGCAAGCCGTCAGGCTCAGGCTGGCGCTTTTTCCGCAATCCTGGAGAACGAAGAAAACTTTCCCACCGATCACTATCATGATCTAACCGAGCCTCTGGAAATGCTTGGAATAGAAAACTCAGCAGTGGATAAGCTGGGGCTATTCAAAGTGATGCAAGTCACACGGACCATACGTGATATCCTGAACTTTTTTGACAAGAATGGTGGACGATATGCAGAGCTGGAAATGCTAGCAGATCAGGTGACCTATGAAAAGCGCCTTTTAAAATCCCTTGAGCAAGTACTGGATGAAGAGGGCGAAGTGAAATCCAGCGTAAGTAAGTCCCTTAAAGATATACGCAAGCAAATCACCCAAAGATCAAAAGCATTAGACCAGGAATTCGAGAAGGTCCTGTCCCGGATAAGGGAAAGCGATTGGCTTAGTGAAGAAGGTGAAAGCATCAGGCATGGCCGCCGGGTATTAGCCGTGGCTGCAATTCACAAGCGACAAGTAAAGGGCTACATTCACGATGAGTCCGCTACCGGGAAAACCTTGTTCATTGAGCCACAGGAAACTGCTAATATCAGTAACGAAATTTTTGAGCTAAGACAAGAAGAAAAGCAGGAAGTTTATCGTATTCTCCGTGATTTAACCGATAAAGTTCGCCCCTATAGAGAAGCAATAACAGCTTACCAGCACCTGTTGGCAAAGCTTGATTTTTTACGTGCAAAAGCAATGCTTGGTCGTGAGCTGAATGCTAACCAACCTACCATAACGAAGGAACCAAGCTTAACCCTTCAGGATGCCGTAAATCCGATGCTATACCGACACAATCAAACGATAGGTCAAAAAACCGTTCCCGTCTCCCTAAGCTTAAATGATGATAAAGGTATCCTGGTAATCAGTGGCCCAAATGCCGGTGGAAAATCGGTAGCCATGAAAACCCTTGGTTTAATTCAGATGATGGCGCAAGCTGGTCTTTTGATACCAGCTGCGGCCACATCACAGATAGGAATTTTTACAAAACTTTTTGTAGATATTGGAGATGATCAATCAATAGAGAACGATCTGAGTACCTATAGTTCCCATCTTAAAAACATGAAGCTTTTCACGGATAGGGCTGATGAGCGCACCTTGTTCCTGGTAGATGAAATGGGTACTGGCACCGACCCCGAATTAGGAGGCCCCATTGCTGAAGCCATTCTGGAGCAGCTGAATGAGAAGCAGGCAATGGGAATTGTCACTACCCATTATACCAATCTAAAACTTTATGCAACAGAGCAACCTCGTCTGGAAAACGGGTCTATGGTTTTTGATAAAGCCAGCCTAACTCCTACTTATGAACTAGCAGTTGGCACTCCGGGCAGTTCTTACTCATTTGAAGTAGCTAGAAATATTGGCTTTGATGAAGATATCCTTCAGAAAGCAGAACAAAAGGTTAAGCGCGAGTACCAACGGTTAGACGAGCTTTTGAGTGAACTGGAAAAAACCCAGTATGATGCAAGGCAAAAGGATGAGCAACTATCTCGCAAACAGCAACAATTAGATTCTACGCTTAAAAAACAAAAGCAACTTTCCGATCAGCTAGAAAAGCAGAAAAAACAGTACTTGCTGGATAGCAAACAAAGTGCGCTTACCTACCTTAATCAGCTGAACAGGCAGTTTGAAAACATGATAAAAGAATGGAGGGAAAGTGAAAAGGCTGAAAAAGAAGAGAAGCGTAAGGCCATCAGTAAAAAAATACAACAGCAGCGCCATAACCTGGAAAAAGATCTAGCAAACCTTGAAGGCCAGCTTGAACAAAAGTCTAAATCTGAAAAATCCCCGGAACAAAAGATTCAAGAGGGAACACCGGTCAAGCTTAAAGGGGGACAACAGACCGGCAAAGTGGAATCCATGAAAGGAAAGAAAGCTGTGGTTATTTTTGATAACCTCCGAACAGAGGCCAACGTTAAGGACTTACAAACGGCTGAACCTGAAAAAGTTACAAGGGGTCAAGCCAAGGCCTCCTTTAGGGCTAAGCAACAGTTTGATTACCAAAAAATAGCACAGAGTTTCAGTCAAACCCTTGATATCCGTGGCAATGATAAAGCCACCGCCCAACGGGAGGTAGAACAATGGATAGATAAAGCCTTACTGCTTAATCAGCAACAGCTTAAAGTACTCCATGGGAAAGGCGATGGTGTGCTAAGGAATGGCGTAAGGGAAAAGCTAAAAGAATTAAATGTGGTTAAAACTTACTACAGCGATTACCCTGAATATGGCGGAGAAGGTGTTACTTTAGTGGAACTAAACTAGCTACCAAGGCTCAAAAATCCCTATTTAAGCGATTTAGTTTACGCGTTCCTGGTTGTGGATCCAGGAAAATAAACGCTCCCACCGAATACGGTTCCAAAGTTTCAGGGCGGGTCCACTTTTATCCCATGACATCCAAATAAAGAGCGCCTTACCCACAATGTGATTTTCAGGTAGTAATCCCCACATCCTGGAGTCGGCAGAATTATGACGGTTATCGCCCATCATGAAATAGTAGTCCATCTCAAACACATACTCCTCAACTTTCTCACCATCGAGCATTGCGCTACCATTTTTCCATTTAAGGTTATGATGTTCATAATCGGTGATCATCCGTTTGTAGTAGTGGTAGTTCCTTCGGGTTAATTCGATTGTATCTCCCTTTTCAGGAATGTACACAGGTCCGTAATGGTCCCGGTTCCAAGGTAGCTTACGATAACTTGGATAAATACGGTGATCATATTTTCCCTTAGGCTGAGTAACCCTTTCCACCGACTGCACATAAGGCAATGATTCAACCCTTTGGGCTTTATCCTTCCCTATTATCATTTGGTATGTACCATTATCCCGGTTGATCCACCATTTGCGGACGTTTAACTTATTATTGATGAAGTCGCGAGGGATAAACTGGCCATCCGTTTTTACTTTATAGGTGTACTGAAAAAGGTCATACTCCGGCGCAGGTTTGCCATTAACAAACACATCAGCTGACTTTATTTTAAGCGAGTCTCCAGGAATACCTATACAACGCTTGATGTAATTTTTACGCTTATCTACAGGTTTGCTGAGTTCTCTTGGATAATTAAAAACCGTAATATCACCCCTTTCAATAGTCTCAAAACCTGGAAATCTGGAATAAGGCAACTTGACCCACTCCAAATAGGATTTGGTGCCTAGCAGGGGCATTTTGCTGTGAGCGAATGGAAATGAAATGGGGGTTTGGGGAACCCTTGATCCATAATTGACTTTGCTAACAAAAAGAAAATCCCCAACAAGCAGACTGCGCTCCATAGAGGAAGTCGGAATCGTATATGCCTCAATAAAAAAAGACCTGATAATAGCAGCCGCAATGAAAGCAAAACCAATAGCATCCAACCACTCTCGTGCTTGAGATCGCGGCTGACTTTCACGGTAAGATTCCGCCCTATCCGGACCTATGAAAATTTCAGAACCGGAAAATCCCAGGTAAATAAAATAAAAGGGTGAAAATAGAACCGTCAGCACATAGCTTCCGAAACTTAACTTACCAAAAACCTTGGCCATGTCCACAAGCATCCCTAAGTAAATCAGGACATTAATCACCGGCACAAACAGCAGAACAAACCACCAGATGGGCCGTCCCGTTATCTTTACCCATATCCAATAGTTGTAAATCGGAATGATAGCTTTCCACCCTGATTCACCAGCCTTTTTAAAAATCTGGTAAAGGCCAATAACCTGAAGTACCCAAAAGGGTAATAAATAAACGAATAAAAGGTAGCTGGATAAGGTATTTTCCATCAAATTGGTTTTATTTTTTACTAAGCCCTAGGTAATCTTCCATGGTAAAAATCCCGGACTTATCACTTACCCATTCAGCTGCTTTGACCGCCCCCAGTGCAAAACCCCTTCTGTTGTAAGCTTTATGCTGAATAGAAAGTTCATCAATAGGCGATTGGTACCGTACGGTGTGAGTTCCAATAGCTCCTTCTTCCCGGCTGTAGTAAACCGGAAAGGCATCTTGGTCTTTGCTGGCGGGGCGCTCACTTTGCTCCAGCTTTTGCCAATTCATTTTACGGTATAACAGGGCTGTAATATGATCGGCTAATTTAGCCGCAGTTCCGCTTGGGGCATCTTGTTTCCCAGTGTGGTGGGATTCCAGGATTTCAGGCTCATAATCCGCTTGATCATTCATTAGCCGCGCTAAGGCTTTGTTTACTTCAAAAAGCATGTTGACCCCAATACTGAAATTTGGAGCATAAAATAGCGTGCCGCCTTGTTGGCTACAATTTTCCTGTAAAGCAGGTAGTTCTTCATACCAGCCAGTCGTACCCACAACAATCGGTACTTGCTGCTGAAATGCTGACCGGATATGGCCAGGGGCTATGGCCGGTAAAGTAAAGTCGATAGCTACATCGGCTTTAGCCAGTTGCGACCCATCCGATAGGGCTAGGTTATAGTCAAATATCAGCGGTGTTTGATGCCCTCGCTCATGGGCGATTTGCTCCACTTCTTTCCCCATTCGGCCGTAACCGAGCAAAGCGATTTTCATGGCGTAAGTTTTAATGAAATACCAGCCATAATGCCTGGCTGCTGTGCAATATTAGCGATTCTAGGAGAACGGACCGACATACTCAGGTCATCTGAGACATTAAAATCCTGTAAGTGAGCAAAAACATACGCATCAATAACATTAGCAAGATAGACTGCAACGGTTGATATAATGGAAAGCGTCCTATTCCGGCGGAAGGTTTCCCGGCCATCTTTCAAGGCTGCTTTACTGTAAAAAGGGGGATCATTGTCCGCCCTGTCTGTTGGATCAAACTTGTCAATGGTGGTACTATCCTGATCAGTGCGCAAGCGAAAAGCTTTTGCAAATTCCTGGAAACGGTTGTTATTGCGGATGATAAAGTAAGTTGTGAGCCCCAGACCACCCCAAACCAGCGGAGCTTTCCATAGCTGGCCATTCTGGATTTGCCCAAAACCGGGTAGAATAGCTGATTGAATAGCTCTACTGCGGGCTTTTTTATTGACCAAGTTGGTCACGGAATCACTCTCACCCGGTGATGGCCTACTAGGCAGAGCCCTATCAGAGGTGTTTTTGTTAAGCGCACCAAGGATAAAGTCTGCACTTTTGTTAGGGCTATTCAAATTACTTAATTCTTGGCATTGGGCAAAGGAATCAATGCCTGGCATAAGGCATTGAAAACCAACGAGAAATATTATTAGCAAATGTTGAAAGCAATGTTGATTGAGAGGCTGCGTCATGAGTACTCAGGAATAGGAAACTGAAAATCTCTAATCATCTGAATTGGATGAATTGATGATTTCAGAAAGTCTTTTTAGCTCTGCTTCGTTTTGAAAAGGAATGATCACTTCCCCTTTTCCATTCTTTTTGGCTTTGATTTTTACAGGGGTGTCATACAAACGTGCAAATTCCTGCTCCCATTGTTGATAATGATTTTGAGCTAAAGGTTGTTCAGATTTGGTTGTTTGCTTTTTAACCGCTTTCATAGATTTTACCAGCTCTTCTGTTTGACGCACTGATAAAGAGCGATCCTGGATGGCCCGGAAAACTTTAAGTTGGGCTTCTTCATCATCAATATTAATCATAGCTCGGGCATGACCCATGCTTATTCGCTCTTCCGTAAGCGCAATCTGAACTTCATCGGGTAGCTTAAGGAGGCGAAGGTAGTTGGTGACCGTAGTTCGGTCCCGACTAACCCTTTCCGCTAAGTGATCATGGTTCAGGTTGCATTCTTCTACCAAGCGTTTGTAGCTAAGGGCTATTTCTACTGCATTCAGGTTCTCACGGTGGGTATTCTCTATAAGGGCCATTTCCAGCATATTCTGGTCATTGGCCGTGCGTATGAAAGCCGGCACATACTCAAGCCCCGCTTTTCTTGCGGCCCTGGCCCTGCGCTCGCCAGAAATTATTTCATATTGCTCCTGTCCTGCATTACGCAGGGTGAGGGGTTGGATCACCCCGTGAATTAGGATCGACTGAACTAGCGGATCAAGGTTTTCATCGGTTATATGCTCCCTTGGTTGAAAAGGGTTTGCTGCTATTTGGTCTAAGGGAACCTCCGATACGGTGTTTACTTTATGGGACTGCTCTTCCGATGAGGATTGCTCTGAATCGGACAATAGGGCCGTCAATCCTTTTCCTAAGGCCTGTCGTTTTGCACACATATGGTTTTAAATCTCTCCTATTAGGGCTGAATAACGGGATTATTTTGGTATAGCTTCCTTGTCAGGGGCTGTAGAATAACCATTTTTTTCGAGTATTTCCCGTCCCAAGGCAATATGGTTTACCGCCCCTTTGCTGCGGGCGTCATGTTGTAAGGCCGGCTTGCCAAAACTAGGCGCTTCACTAAGCCTAATGTTACGCTGAACAACGGTATCAAAAACAAGCTGTTGAAAATGCGTCCGTACCTCCTCCATAACTTGCGATGAAAGGTTCAAACGACCATCGTACATGGTCAGCAATATCCCCTCGATCTCTAGCGTGGTGTTAAGGTTATTCTGAACGATTTTAATGGTGTTCAACAGCTTTCCTAAACCCTCAAGTGCAAAATATTCACACTGAACCGGGACGATAACAGAATCGGAAGCTGTCAACGCATTGACAGTAATAATACCAAGCGAAGGCGAACAATCGATGATGATCATGTCATAATCCCCGCGAATTCTGTCAATAACCTCCTTCATTTTGGATTCCCGCTCTGGCAGGTTAATCATTTCAATCTCAGCACCTACCAGATCAATGTGCGACCCCAGGAGATCCAGGTTATCGATTTCGGTGGAGTGAATGGCTTCCTTAGGATTAATATCATTAATGATGCACTCATAGATACTGGTTTCTACACTCCGCGGATCAAAATTAAGACCAGAGGTAGCATTGGCTTGAGGGTCAGCATCTATTACTAAGGTTTTGTAACCAAAAGATGCCAAGCTTGCTGCCAGATTGATCGCGGTTGTTGTTTTTCCAACTCCGCCCTTTTGATTTGCTAATGCGATTGTTTTAGCCATTGACGATGATTTACTTATCGTGCTTAAATCTCCTAATCAAAGCTTTATAAAAAGTCTTAAACATCTTTAGCCTCCCCGATATTGATCAGGTGCAGGTTTTTACCATGGTCGCTGAAGTACCGCTGAGCATATTCGTGATCGATTTCAATGTAAGGGAAGGTATCATAGTGGATCCCTACAATATTCTGACAGTCAATAAAATCGGCAGCCTTAGCGGCATCTTCAATACCCATGGTAAAATTATCACCGATGGGTAATAGCGCAAAGTCTAGGTTGAATTCTTCGGGAATTAGCTTCATGTCAAAAGTGAGTGCTGTATCTCCAGCGTGATAAAAAGTACCATCCCTTGTACTTACAACAAAGCCTCCAGGATTACCGCCACTACTACCATCGGGTAGGGTACTTGAATGAACGGCATTTACATACTTAACCCGCCCAAATGGGAAATCAGCTGCTCCCCCATGGTTCATGGGATAGGTGTTGTCTACACCTTTATTTCCTAGCCAACCTACAATTTCAAAATTGCTAATCACCCTTGCTCCCGATCTTTTAGCAATATCCACAAGATCAGCCATATGATCTTCGTGCCCGTGGGTGAGCAAGATATAATCCGGGGAAATGGAATCAACATCAACATGAGCAGCCAGCTCATTGGGAGAAATAAAAGGATCAAATAAGACTTTGGCGTTACCGGCTTCAACTTCTAAGCAGGACTGACCATAATAACGTACTTGCATAAAAAAACGAGCGCTTTTTTTCAGTTGATTCGTGCTTTCTTTGTAATAGCTAATATAGGTAATATTTGACCTAATGGCAAAAAACCTTCTCTGCCTGATCTTGCTGGGGTTTCTTCTTTTATTAGGTTGCTCTGAGAGGGAACCTTATCCTGATAAGCAAGTTTTCCGTTTTAACATAGATGCCGGCTTTACGTCAATGGATCCCGCTTTTGCCAGGAATCAAGCTAATATATGGGTGACGAACCAACTTTTTGATGGGTTAGTGGCTCTTAATGACAGCCTTAAACCAGAACCTGCCATCGCCCACAAATGGACTGTTGACACTAGCCGGACCGTCTATACCTTCCATTTAAGGAAAGATGTTCGCTTTCATCCTCATAAAAGCTTATCAAATGCGGAATCCCGCAGGGTAAAAGCTGAGGATTTCGTGTACAGCTTCAATCGGCTTCTGCAGCAAAAAACTGCATCACCGGGAGCCTGGATCTTCAATGACAAAGTTTACATTGATACTTTAAATGGAAAACGTAGGGGAAGCTTTAAGGCCCTTAATGATTCAACCTTTCAGATACACCTCAAACAACCTTTCCCTCCTTTTTTGGGCTTACTATCCATGCAGTATTGCAGTGTCGTACCCAAAGAAGTTGTTAACTACTATGGTGATGATTTTGCTCGCCATCCGATAGGCACAGGCCCCTTTAAGCTCTTTAAGTACGCTGAAGGTGAGCGCTTGATCATGCATCAGTTTGAGGATTACTACAAAAACGATAAGCAAGGAAGACCGCTACCCTATCTGGATGCAGCAGTTATACGCTTTATACCTAACAAACAGAACGCTTTCCTGGCCTTCATGCAAGGCAAACTTGATCTTATATCCGGTATTGATGGGAGTTTTAAGGATAACCTTCTTACACCGGATGGCCGCTTAGACCCTGCCTTTAAAGGAGATTTTCGCATGCAAAAAATTCCTTTTTTGAATACCGAATATTTGGGGATACAAATGGATAGCTCCGCCTATGATGATGCCAATCACCCATTAAAAAGTAGGAAAGTGCGCAAGGCATTAAATTACGGATTTGACCGCAAGGAAATGCTTAAATATCTAAGGAATAATATTGGTAAACCGGCTACCAATGGTATGGTACCGCCAGGGCTTCCCGCTTTTGATACAAGTGCTGTAAAAGGCTATACGTATAAGCCCCGGAAAGCGGAAGCCTTACTTCGAAAAGCTGGTTATCCCCGGGGCCAAAATATGCGCAAAATAACACTTACCACCACCCCAACCTATTTGGATCTTTGCATTTTTATGGAAAATCAGTGGGCTGAACTGGGTATTCCTGTAAAGGTTAAAGTAGCTAAGCCTTCAATGCTCAGGGAAGCAATGGCTAATGCCAACAACCTTTTCTTCCGGGCATCCTGGATTGCAGATTACCCCGATGCTGAAAATTACCTTGCCCTTTTTTACAGCAACAATTTCACCCCGGATGGACCTAATTATACCCGTTTTTCTGATCACGTTTGCGATAGTTTATACGAAGCCGCCTTCACTGCTCCATCCAGGGAAAAAAGGGAAGCTTTATACCACCGGATGGAAAACAGGGTCCTTGATCAAGCGCCTGTTATTCCGCTTTACTACGATGAGGTTATAAGATTAGTTCAGCCGAATATTAGTGGCCTGGGCAGGAATGCAAAGAACCTGTTGAACCTTTCCACAGTACGCATCGAAAGGCAATCCGATTCATGAGTCTTCCCCCATTTACAGGAAATAGAATGATTAGCCATGACCTTGGGACTTACCATTTAAAGGGCCTTTTTAGTGTATGATACAGTCACCTAAAGTACAAAATGCCTGGGCCTTTTATGATTGGGCCAATTCGGTTTATCCTTTGGTGATTACTAGCACCATTTTTCCCAAATATTACAACAGTGTTACCACTTCCGAGGGTAATGATATTGTTACTTTCCTTGGCCTGGAAATCATCAACACGGCCCTTTATGCGTATGCCCTTTCGTTTGCTTTCCTGGTGGTTGTAGTGATTGCTCCGTTTTTGTCGGGTATTGCGGATTATGGAGGTAAGAAGTTAGCGTTCATGAGATTTTTCGCATGGTTGGGAGCATTTTCCACGGCCATGCTTTTTTTCTTTAAGGGGCCAAATATTGTTTTTGGGATCACTGCATTTACCCTGGCCGGAATTGGTTTTTCAGGGAGTTTGGTTTTCTACAACGCCTACCTACCCGAAATAGCCCCGCCCTCCTTCCATGATCGTTTAAGCGCAAGGGGTTTTTCATTAGGCTATTTTGGAAGTGTTATCCTGCTAAGCTTCAACCTCTGGATGGTACTGGCCCCGGCAACTTTTGGAATTGAAGCAAATAGCACCTTACCAGCGCGATTTGCATTTTTGAGTGTTGGCCTGTGGTGGTTCGGATTTTCATGGATACCTTTTACCTATTTACCCCGGAACGTTTATCGAAAACAACCACAGAATAAACTTATCTTTCAGGGCATCAGAGAGTTAAAAGGTGTATGGAAGGCAGTTAGGGTTATGCCTTACCTTAAAAGGTATCTACTTGCTTTTTTCTTTTACAGTGTAGGTCTTCAGACAATTATGTATTTAGCACCAACTTTTGGTGCTAAAACCATTGGCCTAAGCAGCGGTCAGTTAACGGCAAGTATTCTTCTTATTCAGCTCGTAGCCATAGCGGGTGCTACTTTGTTTGCACGCTTATCCGGGATATTTGGGAATATCTCTACTTTGATGAGCATGGTAATTATATGGATGGGCATATGTACCGGCGCCTATTTTACAACCACTCCTAATGGATTTTACGCCCTGGCTTTCAGTGTAGGATTAGTCATGGGCGGCACTCAGAGTTTATCACGGTCTACGTACGCTAAGCTCTTGCCTGAAACCCGTGATCACGCGTCTTATTTCAGTTTTTTTGATATCACTGAAAAAATCGCCATCGTACTGGGAACCTTAGGATATGGCCTTATTGAATCCCTAACTGGAAGTATGCGAAATTCCGTAAGCTTTTTGATATTGTTTTTTGCAGCTGGGCTAGTAGCGTTATGGCGCTTATATACACTTTATCAAAGAAACATTGTAGCTTCTAAAAGCCAACGCTAAGTGTTAAAACAGCCTGTAAAGCAATAGCCCCGTCCCAAAAACCAAGGAAATGCAGTTCCGATCGCTCTGGCCTTAGGCTAATCAATAATGTAGCAATGTAAGCAGTGCTTAAAAGGTGGACTGATAGCAAAAACCCTTGCAAAATGCCAATTTGTAGGAAGGCCAATAAAATCAGTAAGAAGAGAATCAGGCGTTTGGTAAACTTCATGCCGTAACGCCTGGGAATGGTGATAACGCTTTCGCTCGCATCCCGGTCAACGTCCTCAAGGTCAAAGGGTAACATCAGGATGTAAATGAACAAAGTTCGCTCCGTCATCAGCCCTAGTAATTGTTTATTCCAAATCTGGCCTGATTGCTCTAGTGCAAATGGGACCCAAACGGTAACGATCGCCCATACTAATCCTATTATGAGGTTTTTGATCGTTCCAAAACTCCGAAGCCCGAATGCACGCTGACTAAACATAGGTGCATAATAAAGCAGCACCAATATGCCAGCAGGACCCAAAGGCCATAAACTTTTCAAAGGGAGTATAATAAGCGCCACCAAGACAACTGTCGCTCCAAGAAAAAGAAGCCCTGCAACGGTGTATTTATGGTTTTGAAACCAAATCTTCAGATCATCTCTGGAGAGGTTATCATCCCTTTTCCTATCAAAAGGATAACGAGCAATGGTATATAACAATAGTGTTCCAGCACTAACCAAGCCAATTAACGTCCAAGGGGGTTCAGCAGGTAGCCGGGATAGATGGGCATAAGTTGAAGCCGTCCATAAACCGGCACATATAGCCATGAATAAATTCCCGAATAAAACCAGCTTAATAATCCCCAAAGAGATAAAAAGTTTTAAGTGCTTTTAAAGGCGCCTTAGTTTACAAGACTCGAAATTAAGTGTGTCAATTTTTAAACCATTATAAAACTGTTAAATTTGGATACACATCGAAGCCATTAATAAATAACTATGTAAAATTTTTACGCAGGAAAAATTCGAAAAGGACCCATATGGAGGAAGCACAGGTTGCAAATTATTCTGAAACCCATGACTCTTTCAAGTCGGCGCTTCAGTATTACTTCGGCTTCGACAGTTTTAAAGGCAATCAACAGGCTATCATTAAAAGTATTTATGAGGGCAATGATACATTCGTTATAATGCCTACAGGAGGTGGTAAAAGCCTTTGCTACCAGCTCCCGGCTTTAATGATGGAAGGGACAGCTATCATTATATCGCCCTTAATTGCTTTGATGAAGAACCAGGTTGATCATTTGCGTACCCACGGTGATGATGAAGGAATTGCCCATTTTTTGAACTCATCGCTAAGCAAAAAGCAGAAGGATAAGGTCAAAGAGGATATCGTAGCAGGAAAAACCAAACTCCTTTACGTTGCGCCCGAGTCGCTTACCAAAGAAAGTACGGTAGAATTTCTTCAAAAAGTCAAGGTTTCTTTTGTAGCAGTAGATGAAGCTCATTGCATTTCCGAATGGGGGCATGATTTCCGGCCTGAATACAGGAGAATACGCACGATCGTAGAGGAAATTGGTGTTGTGCCCATTATTGCGCTTACCGCTTCCGCAACGCCAAAAGTACAGGAGGACATCTTGAAGAACTTATCAATGAATGATGAGCAACTCTTCAAATCCTCTTTTAACCGGCCCAACCTTTACTATGAAGTGCGTCCCAAAATCACCAAAGATCAGACGGTCAAGGAAATCGTAGGGTACCTTCAACCTCGCAAGGGCCAATCAGGCATTATTTATTGCCTGAGCCGGAAAAGTGTAGAAACCTTAGCTGAGACCCTTAAGGTCAATGGTATCAAAGCCTTACCCTACCATGCCGGTATGGATGGTCAAACCCGAACCCATCACCAGGATCAATTCCTAATGGAAGAGGTTGACGTGATCGTGGCTACTATTGCCTTCGGGATGGGTATTGATAAACCTGACGTGCGATTCGTAATACACTACGATGTGCCGAAAAGTCTGGAAAGTTATTACCAGGAAACAGGCAGGGCTGGTCGCGATGATCGTCCTTCTGATTGTATCATGTTTTACAATTACCACGACCTGCTGAAGCTTGAAAAATTTCTGAAAGATAAACCTGTTTCTGAACGCGAGGTTGGCGAGCAGCTATTGAATGAAATGGCAGCATTTGCTGAGAATAATAACTGCCGCAGGAAATCCCTTTTACGCTATTTTGGGGAGCCTTTTGATGTTGAAAACTGCAATGAGGGATGTGACAATTGCCACAATCCAAAAAGCAAAGAAGATGGCCAAAAACATTTAGTTAGAGCTATCAACACTATTCACGAGCTGGAGGATAAGCACACCATGGATCATATTTTAAAGATCATGCAGGGTGTGGAAGATGATACCGTTAAAGGTTATGGACACGATAAGCTGGATAATTTTGGTAACAGTTCTGGTGATTCTCACAACTTCCTTAAATCGGTTATAAGGCAAGGGTTAATTCAAGGATACCTGGATAAGGATATCGAAAGCTACGGAACCCTGAAAAACACCCATGAAGGCCTGCATTTTAAGGATAATCCGGAACCATTGATGTTAGCGCCCGATACCAATTTTGAATCCATTACCCAAGCCGATATTGCTGAAGATGAACAATCTTTTGGTGGTGCGGGCCATGATGAGACATTGTTTAACATGCTTAAAGATCTAAGGAAGGATCTGGCGAAGGAAAAAGAATTGCCACCCTATATTATTTTCCAGGAAAGTAGTCTGGAGGAAATGGCGATTAAGTATCCGATTACCGGTGATGAGCTATCCAAGATCTCCGGTATTAGTGGTTCTAAAGCACAAAAATATGGGCAACCTTTCCTGGATTTGATTAAAAACTATGTGGAAGAGCATGATATCCAGCGCCCAAATGATTTTGTTGTAAAATCAGTTGCTAATAAGTCAAAACTTAAAGTCTACATCATTCAAAGCCTTGACCGTAAATTGTCCCTGGCTGAAATAGCCCAGGCTAAAGGCTTAAGCATGGAAGAAATCATGGAAGAAGTTGAACAAATCGTTTATGCAGGAACAAAAGTCAATATCAATCATGAAATAGACTCCATGCTTGATCAGGAGCACCAGGATGAAATTTTCGAGTATTTCAGGGAAGCCGAGACCGACTCCCTGGATGAAGCAGTAGCCGAGTTCGGAGGGGATGTTTACAGCCGTGAGGAGCTTCAGATGATGCGGATCAAGTTTATTTCAGAAATGGCTAACTAAAGCATCCAAGAAACACGATCCAGTGAGACTAACCACTATCATTTGTTTAGCCTGGGGGCTATTACTTTATCCTAATATCCTTGCTAGTGATAAAAATGACCCAACAGACTCCCTCCTAGAGCTAACAACTACTCCTATTTCCGCGGATGATAGCCCTAAACCCTATGAACTGGCAGTTTGGGGTGTACACTTAGGCATGACCCAGATAAAAGCGAAAAAAATGTTGGCCACTAAAGCTGGCATTTACTTAAGGCAAGATAAGTTTCATAACTCCAGGATGTACCTCTACCAGTACAATACCCAGGATAAACAAAAACCCCTTGCCTATTTAAAATGGAGCCCTGAAGGCAAAGCATTAGAAGAAATTATCATTTATCCTGGTTTTGCTCAATACATGCCCAGCACTAATGATTATCTGGTAACTGCTAAAGTTTTACCGGGAGAAAAGAATTCAAACCCCCTGTTTCCAGGTAAGGTTAAAGAAAAAGAGGCCATTCTGGAAGTACCAGCTCAAGGTATCTACCATAAAGCATTTTATTTTCCTAAGCCGGGGTTTCGGGTGATCAAACAAGTTAAAGGGGACGAAATCAAGTACACCTTTAGTTGGTTTAAAGCGCAAGCTAATGGTGAGCCCCCTGAGCATTAAACCGCAAAATCGCAGTCAGATTATTGCCAATGTTCGGAAAGAACAGTTAAAAACCAATCAGGGGCTTTAACAGGTCGGCTTTTGGCAGTATCTATAAATACTAAGGTTGTTGCCCCAGTATTAAGTAAGGCATCTTCTTGATTATAAAGGTCGTAATTGAAAATAATCCTCGCACTTGGCCAATCCTTGATGCTGGTAATGATGCGAATATCCTCATCGTAGTAAGCAGGTTTAAGATACCGAGCATTCATCTGGGTGACGGGCATCTGAATTCCGCTCTCCTCTAAGCCCCGATAGCTGAAACCTAGCGAGCGAAAAAGTTCAACACGTCCCACTTCGTAATAAGCGGGATAGTTACCATAGTAAACAATACCCATTTGGTCAGTCTCACTATAGCGAACCCGGATGGTGGTCTCAGCACTAATCATTAGTAGATAGATTCTTGATTAAGGTGGCGTTGATATTCACGGGCAAGGCGGTTGTGCTGTCTAAGCGTTCGGGAAAAGCGATGCCCGGGTCGCTTACCTGTATTGGCTACAAAGTATAAATATTGATGGTTTGCGCGATTGAGAACCGCTTCAACAGCACGTTTCTGCGGAATACAGATAGGCCCTGGGGGCAAACCGGGATATTTGTAGGTGTTATAAGGTGATTCAACTTTTAGATCTTTATTGTATATTCTCCTAATATCTTTTTCTCCTTTTTTCCTAAGGATATACTGAATAGTAGGATCAGCTTGCAAAGGCATGTTTGCGCGGTTTAGCCTGTTGAGATATACCCCTGCGATTGTATCCCACTCGGCTACGTAATTACTTTCGCTCTGGATAATCGAAGCAAGGGTCATGGCTTCTTGAGGTTCCAAATTACGTTTATTAGCCTTAGCTTTTCGTTGAAGTGTCCAAAACTGCTCGTAATGGGCATTCATTTGTTTAAGAAAAGCGCGAGCGCTAGTGTTCCATTCAAACTCGTAAGTATCAGTTATAAAAAGGGTAAAACGGTTAGGCTTATCAAAGCCCAGGGAGTCCAGAAATACGGAATCACGCATCAGGGACGTAACATTCGCTGAATCCGCCTCCAGCCGACCACCCACATAGCCAGCTAGTTGAGGGATAGTTTTAAATGCACTAATCGTAAGATCAACAAATGCTTTATCACCAGAGCGTAATTTTTTAACCAGGGCTCTGTTACTAAGTCCTTCCTTAAGCCTGTATTTACCGGGATAGATGTGGGATGGATATTTCATCCACCTAGCTACACGGTTAAAACCGGCTGTATCTTTTATAAATCCTCTTTGATAAAGCCTTTGGCTGACAGTCTTAAAATCAGCATTAGAAGGAATAAAGAGGTATTGATTTGAACTTGAGACGTTTACAACTGGCCCATATACTAAAGTGTATAAATTATAACCTGCAAAACCAGCAAATATTGTTAGGAATAAAAATATTACAAAGATGATGGTACCACGCTTCATGAATCGGTACTTTCTTTAAAATGCGGGCAAAAATACATTTACACACTTGGTGCCGCGAATGAATTGCTAAAACTTTAAGGCTTCTTGTTTTGGATTCAGCCTTTTTTCCATCATCTTTTGGATTGTTTTGGCTTCATCGGCTAACTTAGGAAACTTTTTCCGCACTTTTTGTAACTGCTTACTAGCAAGCCTGTATTGCCCTTTTCCTAAATAAACCTTTGCCAGGTTAAGGGCTGGGCGGCCGTAGTCTGGGTTTAGGCTAAGGGCTTTTTGAAAGTGTTTTCGGGCTTTTTGAAAGGAATGCTTAGTAAGGTAAATTAATCCCCGGTTATTCTGTGCTAAGGGCTGCTTGGGGTTTTCTTTCAATGAAAACTCTAGGGTCCGTTCAGCTTTTTCTAGTTTTTTATTATTGAAATAGGCTGTGGCTAGTTTATTCTGGTAATTAAGGTTGTAAGGTTTAGCTTTTACAGCTTGCTGGTAATACTTCTCGGCTTTTTGGTATTGGTTTAAATTGGCGTAGGCCTGTCCTGCTTGGTAAGCTGTGCGTGGGTTATCTAGATGAATGGTATCACGGTTTTCCAGAAAAAGCCGCACTTTTTCAAAATTTTGCCTAAGATAATAGTAATGAACCCATTCTGTTTGGTAATTGCTTTTGGGTAGTTTTTGAAGGTAATGCCTAGCAGAGTCCAGGAATTTTGTTTTGGATCGGAACTTTTCATAGTAAAAAAGGTAGGCCTTAGTAAGCGTTCGAGTGTTGGGGTTCTCATTGTTGTAACTCTTAAGCCCCTTTACCTCCAGGGAATCCATGGCCTTAGGTGGGGATTTGGCAACTTTTGATGGACTATCTACTGCCCGAATGTTGTGATCATGAATACTAACATGCGGAATATCAACGCTGCCGGACTTAGGCATGTGACACTCCACGCAATTATTGTTAGTTGCCATTCGCTTTTCTTTTGGAGCAGTACACTTCAGTTTCTCTCCTTTTTTAGTGTCCCTATGGCAATCCTGGCATGTATTGTTGAAATACTGGTCTTCAGTGACATCTACACTCCTGTGAGGGTTATGGCAGGTTATGCAATTCAGGGTTTTCATATTTTCACGGGAACGGCTACCTTTATAGCAAGCACTTTTTTGAAGCCGTTCTGAATGAGAAGCCATGATAAAGGCATCGTCATTCTTAAACTGCGGACGGAAAACCGTCATTACACTGGATAGCTTCATTCCCGGTTTGAAATCAAAAAAATCTTTCCCTGGCTTTTTTACCGTATTGCCTTGTAAATGGCAACGCTGGCAAACGTCATTCTTGAGGGAGGTTTTAAGTTTAGAAGGGTTGACGATGGTCCGGTCTGCCCGCTCACTTGTATCCACAATTACACCCTTTCGCTTTTGCTGCACGTGTAATTCTCCCGGCCCATGGCAGCGCTCACAACCAATTCCACTTGGTATGGACTTATAGCGGTTAGCTGAAAGCTTATCCGCTTTGGGGTACATGTTATGACAAGTCATGCACTCGGTTTTGATCATCCTTCCAAACCGTGAGTTCTGGCCTTTATCAAAACCGGGTGGTAAGTCCCATTTTTGATCCTGCGTGTAGAACGTAAGCGGTGCTTGATACAAATACCCGTTCACTTGGTACATGTGGGAATTGGTATGATGACCTGAACCAATAATATAATCGATCTGCTCTACGCGTTTATGAACCGTATCCCGGTTATTATTCAGGCGGTATTCCTTAATAAACAAACTACTGTCGCGCCAGTAGGCCGTGTAATAGTAATTTTTGAATGAGTCATAAACCGTAGGATGGCCGGAAAAATCGGCTTCACTGACCTCAGGTTTCGCTTGGCCAAAAGATTGACCCATGCCGGTTTTATGAAAGGAGTTATGAATACTGGGGTGACATTGCTTGCAGCTTTGTTTCCCTACGTACTGAACGCTATCATGAAGGTTTTTCCAGCGTAAAGAAGAAGATTGATTAGCAACGTTTGCTGCCCCCTCTTTTTGTGATTTATCAGGCTGATGATTACACTTAATAAGTGAAACTAACATTAATCCGAAAGCAAGTAGTACGTAGCTTAATAGCAAAAACCGGTTCAGCGACATATCCAACACTTGGCAGCGTGTCCCATCTTTACGAATTTAGGTTTTTAATCAAATTGGTAACCATCCAGCTCAGGCATCACCGGGGGAACCATCCATACTCTTTCATGCTGGTAATTGACCTTTCCAGGATCAGCTCCGCGCGGTTTCCACACGTATTTTTTCCGGGTACAAATTACGGGGGTCAAGGCCTCACCTTTACTTTTAGCGAAATAAGCCGCTAATTGCGCAGCGGCTTCTTTAACCTGAGCGGGAACAATCTTTTCTTTACCGGAACGAATGATCACGTGGGCTCCTTTTTGCTCCCGGGCATGTAACCAGAGGTCTTCCTTGTTGGCAAATTGAAAGGTCAAAAGATCATTGATAGCAGCACCTTTTCCTGCGTAAATGTCATGATCATGGACTTTGAAATGTTTGAATTTTTCCTTTAGCTGCTCTGATTGACGCTTAGCTGAAGATTTTCTGTAAAGTTCTTGGTACTCCTTTCTTAGGTTTTTAAGATCCCGTGAGGCTACTAATTCCTCGTATTTCGCTTCAGCAATACGCAGCTGCTTTTCCTCATGCTCAAGGTTTTCTTCTGCAGTCTTTAGTTCAATGTGTTGACGCTTACCCTTTTTATAAAACCGTTCGGCATTCGCCTGGGGTGAAAGTTCCTTTTTAAAGGGCACGGAAATCCAACTATCATTGTAAAAATCGTATAAGGTAGGCTTAGTTACCCCTTTTTCCAATATTGAAAGATTAGCCATGATCAAGTCGGCTAGTTGACGGTAATCATAGCCTTCTATTAACTTTTGTAAATTTTGGTTGAGGTTTTTGATACTTTTCTTGTGCTTCTTGATTTTGGAGTTCCAGTATGACACTAACTTTTGTTTATAGCTTAGCAGATTAGCCTCTTGTAAAAAACGATGGGCATATACCCGAACCGCTGATAAAGGCTCTGAGAAGGTCTCTTCAGCATTTTCCAGATGGAAAAATGATAAGCGCAGCCCCGTATCGTTTAAATCATTAATCCTTTCCCGGTGCAAACCAACGGGTGCCTTTTGTAAATCAACCAGGAATTGCTCTAAACATTGCCATTGAGTAGTTGGATCTGCTATATCTTCAAAACCATAGCGCGTCAAAGCTTTTTTAAAGTCGTTGGTAAAAGTTGGAAAAAGCTGCTTTACGGCCTCCAGTGGATCAAAGCCCACATTTAACAAGTTTTCGTAAGCAGCCTGAGATTGGTCTATGGACTGCTGGTAGTTGTTAATAGAGGCTATTTGATCTTTCTGAATGCGTTTACGAATAGCATCCACAGGATTACCGCTCTGAAAAAGAATGACGTTTCCATGGGCACCATAAAGCTTAAAAAGTAATTGGTAGTGATCATCCAATGTAACCAACAAGCTGCGGTCATTGGGCATAACCTGAACATCTTTTATCGAAAGGCCGTTAACAGTTTTAAATAAAGGGTTTGCACCAGCCCGGGGTTTGGCTTTTTTATCAATAAAAGTAAAGCTAAGTTGATGACCGTAATAAAAGACTAACCCCAAATTATCCTCGTTTTCACTTAGTGAAAAAACATACTCACTGGGGTTTTGGGCATAGACTTCGCTTAAATGCCGGCCTACCAATTGTTGTTTAAAGGATGGTGAAAGCTGCTTTAGGAAATAATAGTTGTTAATAAGGTTATCCATAGGATTGTAATTTGAGCAGCTTTAAACGTTTTGAAAAGTTTGACGAAGATTTGATCAAAAGGTTTTAAGCACTGAAAAATGCTATTGAGCTATTCTATTATATTACTGATTATCAAATCTTTAGGTTTATTTATTTTAAGCGGCACTTAAATAGGGCATCGAGGTTATTTCACTTGTAGACTTTTTCGCATTACTAGGAATGTCCCTATCTTAAATTTATTGTTTAAGGAACATGTTGTAAGTATTTGAAAGTCAATTGCTATTGATAATCTTAAAATTGACTTGTTTAAAAATTTAACAAAAGCCTATCATGCTACCCACAAAAGCTGTGTTACCCTCCTTACCGACTTCCTGGAATGCGTACCTCGGGGAAGAACAATCTGCCCCCTATTTTCAACAACTTCAACAACGGTTAGAAGCGGAAATAGATCGGGATTTTGAAATTTTTCCGCCACAAGCGCAGATTTTTAATGCTTACGAGCAGACCGCTTTCCAGGATGTTCGAGTTGTAATTTTAGGGCAAGATCCCTACCATGGTCCTAAGCAAGCAAATGGATTGGCATTTAGCGTTAATAAAGGGATTAAGCAGCCTCCCAGTCTTCAAAACATTTTTAAGGAAATACAACTTGAGTTGGGGGGTGTCCTGCCAGAACATGGGGATTTAACACCCTGGGCAAGGCAAGGCGTCCTATTACTAAACGCTGTTCTTACTGTAAGAGCTGGTCAGGCAGGATCGCATCGAAACATTGGTTGGGAGGATTTTACAAGTACCACCATACAAGTATTGTCAAAATATCGAGAAGGCCTTTTGTTCTTGCTGTGGGGAAATGATGCCCAGTCAAAAGCTAGGCTTATTGATTCCGAAAAACACTTCATTTTAAAAGCTCCCCATCCTTCCCCTTATTCTGCCAACAAAGGTTTTTTTGGGTGTGAACACTTCAAACAAACCAATGAAATTCTTAAAAGTATTGGGGAAAAACCTATATCCTGGAACTTAAGCAATCAGGATTAAAAAAATTTGGCAAGTGATAATTTGATATTAAGCCAAAGTGCGGTTCTAAAAAGCATTTTATTCCCATTGAAATTTCATCTACTAAATCAGGAACTCCTGGGATTCATATTCAATTAAATGCTTTTTAAGGGAAAATCTGGCCTACAACTAAAATAAGCGCAACCCACTTATCAAAAGGCAAATCCATCCTGCAAGGAATGATAATCCTCCAATTGGCGTAATTGCTCCAAGCCATTTAACACCTGTTAATACCAAGGCATACAAAGAACCCGAGAATATAACAATGCCACCGATGAACAGAAAACCACTAATCTTTAGCAATAAGCTAGGTTGGAAAACCTGGATTATGATAGCAACAATTAAAAGTCCTAATGCATGATAAAATTGATATTGAATGCCGGTCTGGAAAGTATCCAGCATATCCGTTGATACTTTTGATTTGAGCCCGTGGGCACCAAAAGCTCCGCCGGCCACAGCCATAAAAGCCATCAAAGCAGCTATTACAAAAAAAGCCTTAGCCATATAGTCCCTAGTTTTTGATTATTAAGCTTGTAAATATAAAACCTGTTCAGCAAACGGAGGGTTTTAGAATGGTGCTGGTAAAGGATTTAAGCCGGCTGTAGAACAAATTTACAAAAGTTTATAGTCAAGTTTGTCCTGATATTAACAAAAGTTTAAATCTTGCGATAAGCTATTTTTCGTTTTTTTCTACTTTAGCTAATCTAAACATTAGTTAAATTTGCTGGAAAATATCTATGGTAGCGGTGAACCAACGCATACAAACGTTAATTAACACGCTCGGGGAAAGTAATAACCGTTTTGCACAGCGAATAGACACCTCAAGTGCCGTCATTAGTCATATTCTGACAGGTCGTAACCGACCCAACCTTGAACTTATCCAGAAAATCCTTAAAGCATTTCCTAACCTTAGAGCGAATTGGTTGGTTTTGGGTGAAGGATCCCTGCATGTAGATGGCAATAAAGCCTTAACGGCTATACCAGACCAAGGCAAAATGGAATCACGAGAACCACAAGCATCTTCAACCGAAGCGACTTCCATCCCAGACGCTCAAAATCATGATCCGGAACCACCTCAAGAGGAAATTTCTGAAAATCCCGGAACGGAAGCCTATCCTATTCAGCCAATGTTAAACAATATCCTGCAGTCCCAAAGATTGATGTTGAAGAGTGTAGAGCAGCAAATGCAGATGCAGGAACAATTGCTTGAGTGGATGAATAAAAAATCAGGTTGAATTCTCTTCTCTTATAAGTTAAGTGCTACCTGGAATATCTTTAAAGCCTGGCCTAGATGCATACAAGAAAAAGTGACAATAAACCTGTAACCATGATTCCCTTTAGCCACTGGCTAAGCTGATGAAACTTTGTTTTGGTATCGGCATGCTCTAATTGTTTCATAAAAATAAAAGTTGGCCCTGCTACCAAGCCTACCAAATAAATACTGATCCAAATATTCAGGTAAAAATAGACAGCTATAACATAAAACCCTAACAATGCTAAAAATACAGCGGTTAAAAATTTAATTACGCCCTTAGCTCGGTGAACACCTAATTGTAGAGGTATGGTACGACTCCCGAATATACTATCTCCTTCCCTGTCTTCCACATCTTTTACAATTTCTCTTAAAAGCCCGATTAGACCCGCAAATAAACTGTAAAATAAAACCAGTTTAAAGTTTAAGCCCCGGTCAAACAGCCACACAACAAATACCACTAAACCCAATAAAGCAGCCACTAAGAGGTTACCAATGAAAAAAATATGCTTTAGCTTGCTGGAGTAGAAATGTAAAATCCCTGCTACGCCTGCATTAAAAATACCCAATGCTGGTGATAATGCAAAGCCTATCCCTACCGCCAGTAGGTTGAGTAAAATGTGCAATATAATGGCATAGCGGCGGCTGATTCGGGTGTCAAGGACGGTTTTATCCGGCTTGTTGATCAGGTCTATCTTGGCATCATAGTAATCGTTGATCACATAGCCAGCTGCCGCTAGGCTGAGCGTGGATAGCAATAGCATCGCAAAACGAGCATCAAACGCAAATGCCCAGCATTCACTTTCAGGAAGGGTAAGGTAAACTGTTGTCTGCGTAAGCACCAATACCAGCAGGTTTACTGGTCGGAAAAGGCGCAAATAGGTTAACCAGGTCATAAGTTTATTGAACTACTTGCTTTGCGGGAGATAGGAAAATCTCTATATAGTTTGGTGCCAAAGCCCTTTTACCCTTAAAACCCGCTCAATAATGTCCCTCACGCATCCCTGGCCTCCGGAATAATTACTCTGAAAGTCGCATATCTCAGCTATATCCGGAGCTGCATCAGCCGGACAAGTGGCAATAGCACATGCCTTAAGTATATCGTAATCCGGCCAATCATCTCCCATTACCAAAACCTCCGACCAATGTAATTTTTGATCAAGGAGGTACTGGTTAAAACGGGTTAGCTTGTCCCGCTCATCCATAAAAACGTCCTTGATCCCCAAACCTTGAAAGCGATTGGCTATACCTTCTGATGGACGAGCAGAAATTACCGCAATCTTCATCAATTCCTTGGTAGCCTTAACAGCCGCGTAGCCATCTTTCACGTCCAGGCGCCGCAATTCAGCACCATCATCGGTGATCAGCAGTTTACCATCGGTCCAAACACCATCTACGTCAAATACCATGGCACGGATCTGCTTGAGTTCTTTGAAAAAATCAGTTGCCATTAGATTTTATTTTATGATTAACGATGAAAATGCTGGTATATGGCCGAAGACATGATATCGTAAACAGCCTTCTGATTTTCATTGCTCAGCAATCGCTTATGATACTCAATCGTAGCCGTATCCCCTCTTTTTGCAGGTCCGGTTTGGGCGGCTTCCGGGCCTAAATCCAAAGCTTTTGCAATGGTCTCTTCAATCAAGGGATTTAAAAGCTTGAAATCCAAACCCTGCTTATTTAATTGTTCGGCAGCTATCCCCAGGAGGTGGTTGGTGAAGTTATTTGTAAGGATAGCAGCCAAGTGAAGGTATTCCCGGCTAGCTGAGGTCAAAGGATAAGCAGGTGAGCCAAGCGATTTGATCACGCTCTGGAGGGCTTGGTCGGACTTATCATCTGAAGCCTCATAAAAAAAAGGAACAGTCAATAATTTCAATGGGCGGTCTTTACTAAAAGTCTGAAGGGGGTAAAGCACACCAATGGACGGAGCAATACCGGATAAAGCATCCATGCTTACGCTACCTGCTGTATGTACCACCAAACCTTTCCGGGTGTACCAATAATTGTTAAGCTTTCCAATGGTTGTATCAGGGGTCGTTACGATATACAGGTCCGATTCCTCATCCAGGTTTTTCCAGTTTTCAACAGCTTCTGCTTCTACAATTTCAGCTAAAGCAGCTGCAGAAGCCTCCCGATTAGCAATAACCTGCCGTATCTTATAGCCAGCCTCATACAGGGCTTTGATAAGGTTGGTTCCTACATTGCCGGCTCCTATGGCTGTAATATTTTGGATCATAACCCTGCTAGTAAAAAGCCATCTCAGTTTGAATCCGATGCTTGATCCTCATTGATACCCTCTTCGGATGAGCCTTGAGACTTTTCTGGTCGCATTTGTGGGAAGAATAAGACTTCTTGAATAGATGGCTGATCTGTAAGAATCATGGCCAGCCGGTCAATGCCCACACCTAAACCAGCGGTTGGTGGCATTCCCACTTCCAAAGCCCGGAGAAAATCCTCGTCCAATACCATGGCTTCTTCATCTCCTTGCTCGCCAAGCTTTAGCTGCTCTTCAAACCGCTGCCTTTGATCGATGGGATCGTTAAGCTCTGAAAAGGCATTCATGATCTCTTTACCCATACAGATCACTTCAAAACGCTCTACCAAACCTTCCTTGGAGCGGTGTTTCTTGGCCAGAGGTGACATTTCAAGGGGGTAATCCATGATAAAGGTTGGATTGATAAGCTTAGGCTCCACGTATTCTCCAAAAATCTCATCTATCAATTTTCCCCGGTCCATTTCCGGATCATTGGGAACATTCAAGTGCTTAGCTACCTCACGAATCTCATCCCCTGATTTTTCGGTAATGTCGTAGCCGGTGTAAGCTTCAATCGCCTCATACATTGTGTAGCGCTTCCAGGGCTTTTGGAAGTTGATCGTATGCCCTCCACTTTCAACTTCAGAACTGCCTAAGGTTCGCTTGATAATGGTATGAAAGAAGTCTTCTACAAAATCCATCATCCAGTAATAATCCTTATAAGCCACGTAAAGCTCCATCTGGGTGAACTCCGGATTGTGATAACGGCTCATGCCTTCGTTCCGAAAGTCCTTGGCAAATTCATAAACGCCATCATACCCGCCTACAATTAACCGTTTCAGGTAGAGCTCATTGGCAATCCGCAGGTAAAGCGGCATCTCCAGGGTATTGTGGTAGGTCTTAAAAGGACGAGCAGCCGCGCCTCCATAAAGCGGTTGGAGTATAGGGGTCTCTACTTCCAGGTAATCCTGTTCGTTCAGGTATTCCCGCATGCTATTGATCAATCGTGTTCGCGTCTTGAAGCGATCTCGAACAGATGGATTGACCACGAGATCGAGGTACCGCATACGGTGACGTTGCTCGGGGTCACTGAAAGCATCATACACCTCCCCGTCTTTTTCCTTAGGAAGAGGAATGGGCCGTAAGGATTTAGAGAGTAACTTTAAAGTATTTACGAACAGGGTGATTTCCCCCATTTTGGTTTTAAAAGCGTATCCTGTGACACCCACAATATCCCCAATATCCAGGAGCTTCTTAAAAAGCTTATTGTAGTAGGTTTTATCCTCATCAGGGCAAAGGTCATCCCTGCTAACATACAGTTGGATGGTTCCGGATTCATCTTCAAGCTCTGCAAATGAGGCCTTACCCATAACGCGGCGCCCCATCAAACGCCCGGCTAACTTTAGCCCGGTGAGGCTATCCGGGTTTTTATAAAATTCCGATTTGATATCCGCTGTTGAGATGTTGGCTTCAAAAGTTTCAGGAGGATACGGGTCAATGCCTAATTCCCGGATCTGCTCAAGTGCTGATCTTCGCTGTTGCTCCTGATCGGACAGGTTCCGCTCCATAGCCGGTATTTGTTTTTGCAAAGGTAAACAAAGCCTTGGTTGTTCAGGCAGACATTGGCCATAAGAGGCAAGCCAATATAAATGGTGCCCCCTACTTTTGCCCCATGATTTTGCTAGAGGCATCAACCTGGGTGGGCATTAGCCTTGCTGTTTTTATGGCCTTTTCCTTAAAGGCCATGACGGGTTTTGGGGAGAATTTAATAATGATTCCTATAATAAGCTTCTTCATCCCACTACCCCAAGTGTTGCCCATGACGCTAGTTGTGGTACTAGTAGCTGATGGCGTTTTACTGTACAAACTTTATGATTCTATCGCGTGGTGGTACTGGAGAAGAATGGGAGGAATTGCGGTTTTGGGCGTCTTCATGGGAAGCTTTGGATTGCAGGAAATAAATCCATACTTGCTTGAAAAGCTGCTTGGCTTGATCATTATTCTTTACCCTATCATAAGCCTGCTACCTCGTAGATTCCCATCAATTAGAATTCATAAAACTACGGGAGCCTATATCACGGGCTTAAGCGGAGGGTTTCTAAGTGGCATCATGGGAATTGGCGGACCTCCGGTAATCGCTTACTTTAGTGCCCAACACTTACAGAAGGCCGTATTTCGGTCAACCTGTGTAGTAACGTTTTTGGTATTTGATCTCCTCAGGCTGGGCAGCTACTCATACCAGGGATTAATGACCTTGCCAATGGGTTTAACTGGCTTGACCCTGCTTCCGGCATTTTTAGCCGGTACGGCATTAGGCCTCCGCATGCACCCGTTGGTACCTGAGCGACCTTTTCAAATCGGAGTTCGCATTTTATTAATGCTCATTGGTCTTTCACTCCTATTCCAGTGAGGGATGAAAAAGCTTCAGCGCTTTTTATCATCTTCATTCTCCTCTTCATCCGCAGTAAGCTGGTCTTCGAGCTTACTGCCCCACTCGCCTATTTTTTCACGGGCTTTTTGAAGGTTTTTATCGCCGGAATCGGGTGAAAGGAGTAATCCAGTAGCTACTCCGATAGCAAAGCAAAAGAATCCACGCATAAGGTTTGGTTATTTTAGTTACAAGTTTAAGCTTTTTTAATAAAACAGCTAATTTTACTCGGGTAAATATTCCCAAACCTGTATCTGCTGCTGATCAAAAGCGATATAGTTTTTCAGGATCTCGGTTTCCTGCATATTGGGATAGCGGTAGCAAAAGGCTGCGTAAGGATATTGGTGCCCACCTAATTTCACATGGTAATACTCCGTATCGCCTTTCAACGGGCAATGGGTCGAATGGTTTGCTACTTCCAGCACCTCATTCGGGATAGCGGATTCCGGAAAGTAATAAACGGGGTTATAAAGGTCAAACCCAGCTTCCTGAAGCTTGATCGTGTTGTTCGAACGAGCTATCTCACGCTCGTTTACAGTAGCTTGCACTAAACCTTCAACAGGCTTGAGCCGCATAAAGTGACGGGGTTCGTTAGGCCGGTGAATCGCATCTTGTACAAAGGTTACTGGTTCATTACTTGCCATAAGGTTTTAGAATTTTTTTTAAAACATTTTGGTCAAAATCTGGACCAACCCCGTTAGGTTACCAATGGCCATAAACAGTAGGATAAAAAACCTCTTAACCCGCTGAAAAGGCCTTTTTCAAATTTTAAACATTTTTAACAGACTTTAACTAAATCTTTATGATGAATTAGTATTAGCCTTAGCACCTTTGCACGTGTTAAATAAAAGAAGGTAAGACCATGGCTTATATAAAGGGATTTTTTGGAGTTTGCATAATAGCTCTCTACGCCCTACCCGCTAACGCTCAAGATGATAAAATTACTATTAGCGGGTATGTAGAGGCTAAGGAAAGCAGTGAGCGATTAATCGGGGCCAATGTTTACGAAGTTCAGTCTAAAAATGGGGCTGTAACGAATGACTACGGCTATTTCAAGGTCAACGTACCTGCCGGTAAATCTATTCTGCGAATCTCTTATGTTGGTTACCAAACCATTTATGACACGATCACGAGCAATAATGACCTTAAGAAAACCTACCGCATTCCGTCTACTGTAGAGATCCAGGAAGTAACCGTTAAAGGTGAGCGCAGTATCCAGCAGAAATCCCAGATGAGTAAGGTCAACATGCCGGTAGAACAGGTTGAAAAAATGCCACAGCTTTTTGGCGAGGCTGATCCCATGCGATTAGCCAAATCCATGCCTGGAATCCAAAGTGGCAGTGAAGCTTCTAGTGGCTTGCACATCCGCGGTGGCAGCCCTGATCAAAACCTGATCCTACTCGATGGTGTGCCCTTGTATCATGCCAGCCACCTTGGCGGGTTTTTCTCCGTATTCAATAGTAACTCCATCAAAAACATGGATATCTACAAAGGCGGCTTTCCTGCCCGCTATGGTAACCGCTTATCCTCGGTTATAGATGTACGCATGAAAGAGGGAGATATGAAGGAATTTCATGGTTCTGGTAGTATCGGTCTTTTATCCTCTAAAATAATGCTTGAGGGGCCTATCGTAGAGGATAAAACCTCTTTCATGTTTTCCGGGAGGCGCTCCTTCCTGGATTTGCTTGCAAGACCCTTCGGAGGTTTCGGTGGGGATGACCTTAGTATCTACTATTATTTTTATGATGTTAATGCCAAGATCAATCACAAATTTTCGGACAAGGATCGCCTTTATGCGAGTTTTTACAATGGCGATGACCGCATCACCCTGGAACAGGATTTTGATGGCGGAAAAATCAGTAATTTCAATGCCTGGGGAAACCTCATGGGGTCACTCCGTTGGAACCATGTTTTTAGCCCGGAGCTTTTTGCCAATTTTACAGCTAACTACTCCCGTTACCGCTTTAAGATTGATATCGAGCAAGACTCTGATCAGTCAGATTTCGCACAGTTTTACGAATCAAGTGTCCGGGATTATTTCCTAAAGGCCGATTTTGATTACGAGCCTGTTCAAGACCACAGCATCAAGTTTGGTGGTAAAGCAACTTACCACACGTTTAGGCCCGGTGTTACAGATCTTGAGGCTGAAAGCTCAAATGCTAATACGGATACCACCTATGGTTCCGACAAATTCCACAACATGCAATACAGTGCCTATATTCAGGATAAATGGAGTATAACGCCCCGCCTGGAAATCAATGGCGGTTTCCGGGGAGCAGCATTTATTGTGGATAATAACACCTACACCAGCTTGCAACCCCGATTATCGGGTCGTTACTTGTTAAATGAGGAGTCATCGCTAAAACTCTCTTACGCCCAAATGCAGCAATTTGTGCATTTGCTTTCAAGCAGCGGTGCTGGTCTTCCAACCGATTTGTGGGTTCCATCTACCAATAAGGTCAAGCCTCAGCAATCTCGTCAAATAGCCGCCGGTTACTCTAGAACCCTACTTGATGGCCGTTACCAATTAAACGTAGAGACCTACTACAAAACCATGGATAATTTGATAACCTATAAGCCCGGCGCGAGTTTCTTTGGCACCTCTTCTCAATGGGAGGAAAAGATTCGCTCTGGTGGAACGGGTCGGGCTTATGGTGCCGAGTTAAAGTTTGAACGTAAACTTGGAAAAACCACTGGCTGGATCAGCTACACCTGGAGTAAAAGTACCCGAAAGTTTGATAAGATCAATTTCGGGGACCGCTACCCTTACCGTTACGATCGCCGGCACAATGCTAGTGTAGTTATCAACCATCAGTTCACCGAATCAATTGATGCTTCCCTTCGATGGACCTACCAATCGGGAAATGCTCTGACACTTCCGTATGGTCACTACCCCTCCCAATTAGATGCAGATGAAGAAGTGATGACCTATCAAGAAAAGAATGGATACCGGGCGCAGCCTTATCACCGGCTGGATCTAAGTGTTAACTTGTCAAGAGATCTTGGCTGGGCTGAGCGGACCTGGAATATCAGCCTTTACAATGCCTACAATCGACAAAATCCCTTCTTCTATTATTTTAAAGACCAAGATGAAGGTCAGAGGCAACTATTCCAGACGAGCTTATTCCCGGTTTTACCATCAGTTAGTTATCAATTAAATTTTTAAGGCTATGATGAAATCAGTGTTTATCATTCGTTCGTTAACTATAGGCGTTTTCCTTTTCACAACTGTTGGATGTGAACAGAAGGTAGAGAACGCAGCTATACCTGAACAAGAACCTTCTTACGCCGTAGAGGCGCAGTTATTCAGCGGGAAACAGCCAAAAGTTTTTATTTCACGCAGTAGCAGTATTCAGCAAGGCCTTAAAAACATCAACCCTTCCTCTATTTCAGCGTCCATCCTACGGGATGGAAAGCGAAAAGCCACCCTTTCCTATGGAGATAGTGGAGTATTCAGTACAAAAGATACGCTGAAACCTGGCGTCCGGTATAAGGTTAAGGTTAATGGTGATTTAGAGACAGCCACCGGTACTGCTCAAATCCCAAAGCCTGTAGCTATTAAGTCCTTAACCTTTGAGGATTCTGCATTAAAAGCTCCGGACGCGTCCATTGTTCATACTTTGGAAGTGGAATTCAAAGATCCGCCTGCATCCGCGGATCGTTACCTCATATCAGCTAAATTGAAAGATAGTACCAGCAGTAACCGTATCGATTTAGACTATTTCAATCCAGCGGTAAGTTTTGGGTATGAGGAAAAGATGTTCTTAAAAGACCAAAGCTTTAATGGTGAAAACTTTTCGGTACTCTTTTATGTGAACGGGGAAGAAAATCACCCGGATACCCTAAAACAAAAGATGGTGGTCAATCTTAAACATATTACTCAGGACTATTTTGAATACAATCAATCCCTTAATCGACAAGGTAACAGCTCAAGCACCAACCCCTTTTCAAGTGAGCCGGCCCTCAATCGTGGGAATGTTAGGAATGGACTGGGTTGTGTAGGAGGCCTTAGTGTTGATACCGCTAGTCTTTCCCCATGAAATGATTACAGTTTTGAATTATTGCCAAAACCTAACCGAAAGTCATACTTTCCAAAACTTTGGGATCCGGGAATCTAGTAACGATATTTTATTGATTTAACTTTTGATAGGTTTGAAAAAGCTGTGTTAATATAATGCCAGGAGCCTTTCTCGTTTTGCTAACGAAAGCTTATGCACTTTAGGAGTTATATCCTGCTTATCCCGTTGTTATTTGTAACCTCAACCGTTGAGCCCAGAATCAAGCGTTCTCTCAAGAAGCGAATTAGTTTTTCCACCAATATGTTGCTGATGGCCTTCTAAAGTACCGCTCCATCAGCCAAGACCCCGAGCAACTTGAGCGCCTCACACACCTAATTGCTAAAATTGATAAGCCAGAGGACTCCTAACGCGCAAAGCTTTTTACGTCAATGCGTATAACTTCCTAGCTATTAAGCAGATGATGGACCGCTACCCGATTGAAAGCCCAAAGGATATTCCATGTTTTTTTGAGGGGATTGAGCACAGGGTCCATAATCAGGCGGTATCGCGGGATAAGCTTGACAATGACCTGTTATTCGGAAAATTTGATGAGCTGGGCCTTCACTTTAATCTAATTTGTGCAACGAAAGGTTGTCCACCTATCAAAGCGGGTGCTTTTCAGCCTGGCTAGCGGGATCAACAACCACCCCGATCACTCACCGACCCCCCGTTTATTCAACATCAGACTGGCTCCGCACAACCCGGAGTTTTCCGCATCCTGGACTGGTACAGGGATGATTTTCTGACTGAAACCAATTCCCTGGTGGATTACATCAACCATTACCGTAAAAAAACCTGCCAGCCGATACCCGACTTGAATGCTATGACTATGATTGGTCCCTGAACGAGAAGGAGGTTAAGCATGCGAAAACCCAATCAGGATCAAGCCTTGGTAGCCAGTATATAATAAGGCAGAGTGCAGGCTATTTACTAGATGAAGGGGGCTTAGAGCTAATTCTCTTTAACAACCGCTACACACAGGAATATTTTTTCAATTCAAATGGGAAAAATTGGCCCTTAAGACCCGTTCCACCTTTTATTCGGAGATCGTGGAAGCCCTTTATGGGGTTGAATCACGCATAAATATTGGGTTTGATGCCTTTTACGAGGATGTACGCCAGGGAGACCGCCCTATCAATACTTTTAGGTTTGAGAAAACTGCCAGTGCTCACCACACCTTAGCCGGGGTTATGCCCAAGCTAAAAGTTGCGCCCTTTAAAGGCTTTCAGGCTATAACCGTGGAATTCGGTATATTGATCCCAACCGTGAGAGATCCGGAAAAAGATAACCATGACCGGCCTTTCCTCTCCAATGATGATTTCGAATGGTGGAATGAAGTGTTTTAAGTCAACAATTTTTCGCCTAGGTTTGAGCTCTTTATATAGCTGATTACCATCTGGCGAATGGATGAGGCCGGCCCCTTTTCTGATTACTCTGCAGGTCGGACACTTGCACGGGTTTTCCTGTCTTGGTTTCCAGCAAACCAATGGTCCTTTTACGGAATGGCAGCTTTTAACCCTTTTGGAGTAGGCAAGGACTCTTATCAGCTTTTTATCAGAACGGTATTGGCATAAAATACCATTTTACCAATACTTTGGAAATAGAAGGTCTTTACACCAATTTCCTGCTAGGTAAAAACAGCGGAGGAAGCCAAACCTTCAATATCGGCCCGCGTCTTCAGCGGTAGTCTGGATGTAGATCCATTCAGATACACTACGCCAGGCTTATCACAAATGCCCATGCTGATGGTTGTTGGAGGTTTATGCTATAATCGATCTGCGGGAAAGCATCGAAAACGGGCTTTTAAATAATCCGGATCTTGCCACAGTTATAAAGGCGGAGGTTTTTATGCTCCTCAAAATTCTGAAATCTACCACCAGGATGGAACTAAGTTCCAAGTTCAGCAAACCCCAGGCCCTGAATAGTACCAAAGTATTCTCCTACAAGGTATGCCTTTACCCTGTATGGCAAAACTCTTCACTAGTCCGATCTTCTTTTTAACAACCCTTACGTTGACTGAATTGTTCGGCACAAACGGTGCAGAAAGGGTTTCGCGGTTAGTAGAGAGCCTTGGCCGCAAACGGTTAATCCAATCACCCAGCTCAACAATCCGCTTAAAGCATTTCAGGTCATTGAAAAAGCGGTCAAAACAAGACCCCTCCCTATGTAAACCAATACACTCTCAGCTGCTGCTAATGGTACCACCACTATCTACTACAAAGGGGAGCTTAATTTTGAAAAAGCCTGGCCTAATTTCACGATTGATCTTAAGCCGATCCCCTAGTAGGCCCATCATAAATCCAAAAGGTTATGGAGGTGTTGCCATTGGTCCCGGTTCGTAGGAGCGATTTTAAAGCCACCCTTAAATAAGTTATATCAAAAGATACTTGAAACAAAGCAACAACATTCCTAATCGTTAGCAATTGACCTCATTCCACTCGCGTCTAAAGGGTTAAAGGTACTTTGTACTGGTCAGATAACTTTAAAAAAGTCTCATTCACCCTCTTGATGATCCTGATCCTCTTCATGATTGCTGCTCTGCACGTCCATAAAATACTTACCCATGGCCAAGCCTCCTAATAAAATGGCAATCAGACCTGTGTAGAGCCCATCTTTCCAAAACTGATAGGCCAAAAAAACCGCAATCAATAGAAAAAATCCGGCATTCAAATAAAGGTTATAGGCCTTAAAAGTAGCATTCCGGCTTACAAGCAATGCTTTTAACAGGAATAGCAGCATCAGGCCTAAAGCATAGTACTGCTCAACACTGAAGTTCATTTAACAAAAATAATGCTTTAGGCTGGTCGGTAAATTTGACCAGGGAGGGCCCTTACAAGACCTTTTAGTTCCATGTTAAAAAGGATCACATTGATCTGGGATACTGCATAGCCACTTTGATGCGCGATTTGATCAATGTGCAATTGATCATGATCAGCCATTAATCCCAGAATTGTAGCTTCTTCTGACGTTTGCTCCACCTGATTTTTTGGTTGTTGACGTTCATGGTCAAGCTTTTCATGCATATCCCAACCAAGGTGATAGGCCACATCAGCTGGCTCCTCAATAAGATAAGCTTTATGGTTTTTTATTAGAGAATGGCAACCGGCAGCATTCTGATCACCTACCCGCCCAGGTACTGCCATCACTTCTCTGTTATAGGAATCAGCAACATCAGCGGTAATCAAAGCGCCCCCCTTTTCTCCCGTTTCTACCACTATTAGCCCATCCAACAAACCAGCAATAATCCGGTTTCTGGCTGGGAAATTGTCTTTGATTGTTAGGTTCTGGGTATTGTATTCAGTTAATAAACCACCCGTTTCTTGCATCCGCCGGGCAAGGTTCTCATTTTTTGCCGGATAAGTCATGTGCAACCCGTGGCCTAGAACAGCAACCGTAGAAAGCCCTTGTTTTAAAGCGGTGTGATGGGCTATTTCATCAATACCATGGGCCAGGCCGCTGATAACTACCGGCTTGTACTGGGCTAAGCCTGCTATAAGCTCTTTACAACGGTCACGACCATAGGTTGTGGCTTTGCGAGTACCCACAATGCCCAGAACGTTGGGTTTGTTCAAAACATCCTCCCCCTTGTAAAACATCATAACCGGAGCGTCATTGAGGTCTTTTAAGCGCTGTGGATAATCCTCATTGAGGAAATACAAGGGTTTAACGTTAGATCGGTTCAGAAACGCTATTTCCTGATCAATCAATTTTTGTGATACCTGACCCATTCCAGATACTGTTTTCTGGCCAATTCCTGGAATTCTTTGGAGCTTCTCGGGCTTGTCTTTTAATACGGCCTGAGGTGAGCCACAGTAAGCTATAAGATTTTTCAGGTTCACCGCACCCAGATTGGGTGTCATCTGTAAGATTAATAAGCTACGTAGGGTGTCTTCATCCATTTCTAGTATTATCTATGACTTATGACAAAGCCAATTTAAAACAAGCAATAGCAACCACCATAATTTAAGCCATGATTTAGCATTTAATACTACTTCATTTGCGCAATATTTGACCTGAAAAATTCTGCGGTAAAGCACAGTAGGATTGTTTCATGGGTTATATTTGTCGTAAATTCAAGAGATAAATATTATGACCAAGCCTCTTGCCAAAAATGAGTTACGCCATCACGCTACCAATGATGAAGTTCAGGAACCTGATAATTCAACCATACCTCCCATATCTACGATCATAGGGCAAGACCGTGCCGTCAAGGCCTTACAATTTGGTCTGGGCATACAAGGTCAAGGTTTTAACATTTTTATATCCGGCGAGGACGGTACTGGAAAGACTTCTGCTGCACAGCGCTTTTTAGACCAGATAGCAGAAAATCAGGAAGTCCCTGGTGATTGGGTTTATGTTAATAACTTCCAAGACACCTATCGGCCTTGCGCAATTGCTTTTCCACCCGGCCAAGCCCGGATTTTCCGGCAGGATATGAAAAACCTGATTGACAATGTCAGCGGGCAAATAACTGAGGCATTTGATAGTGAAGATTATGCTAACAAAAAGGATGAGATTACACAGCGATACCAGCAGGAAAAGGACAACTTGTTTCGCGAAGTAAGCGAATACGCAAGGAAGAACAACTTCGCAATACAACAATCAGCAAAAGGCTTCGAAACAGTAGCCCTCAATCAGGAAGGCAAGCCCATACAAAGCCAGGAGTATAACCAGCTATCTGAGGAGGAACGTCAGCAGATAGACAACACAGCACAGGAAATACAACAAAATCTGAAAGCCACGGTCCGAAAAATCCATAAGCTGGATCGCCAACAGGCGAATGAAATTGAGCAGTTGGATCAGGACGTGGCTACGTATGGCATTGAATCCCTATTTGATGAAGTAAGGGATAAATATGAGCAAGTGAATGGTGTGAGCGACTACCTGGATGAGGTCATGAACGAGATACTGGATAACCTGAGCTTTTTCCGCGATAGTGGTTCCGGTCAGGATCAGCAGAATCCCTATTTTGCTATGCAGGTACAGCGGTTTATGAAACAGTTTGAGGTAAATGCCTTAGTGGACAACGGCCACCAACATGGCGCACCCGTCATTAAGGAGAATAATCCAACTTACAACAATCTGTTCGGTCGTATTGAGCAGGAGGCCAATTTCGGCTCCATGGAAACGGATTTCACTTTGTTAAGGGAAGGATCTATTCACCGCGCAAATGGGGGCTACCTTATAATACCTGTGGTGGACCTGCTGCAAAATATGTTTTCCTGGGAAAGCCTGATCAATGCTTTGAAGAGCCAGTCCATTGTCATGCAGGAACCTTCGGAAAAGCTCGGGTATGTGGCTACTAAGAGCCTCAGCCCGGAACCGATACCATTGGATGTTAAGGTAATCCTGATCGGTTTACCCTCTCATTACCAAACATTGTATAAAATGGTAGATGATTTCCGGAAACTCTTCAAAGTGAAATCGGATTTTGACTCTCAAATGGACCGTACTCCAGAGAACGTTCAGAATTTTTTGGGCTTTTTATCCATGTGTTGCCAGAATCAGGGCAAAAACCATCATTTAGTTGAGCGAAGTGGCATGAGAAAAATGGTGGAACATGCAGCTCGAATGGCAGGGCATCAGGATAAGTTATCCACACGCTTTCAGCAATTACAGGACTTACTAAGCGAAGCCAACTACTACACTAAGCAAAACGGTAATTCCACCATCACTGAGCAAGAAGTTCAGAAAGCCTTGGAAGAACAGACTTACAGGTCTAACCTGATTCAGGAAAAAGTTCAGGATTTGATCAAGGAAGGAACATTTAAAATCGATGTCCAGGGCGCTAAAACTGGGGAGATCAATGGCCTGGCGGTTTTAGATACGGGAGATTTCAGCTTTGGCCGCCCCAATAAGATCACCTGTACCATAGGTTATGGGAAAGGAAACATCCTGGACATAGAAAGAGAGGCACAAATGGGAGGCCCTTTGCATACCAAAGGGGTATTGATATTGAGTGGCTATCTTATTGAAAAATACAGCTTGAAACAACCGCTTAGCTTATCACTGCGCTTGGTTTTTGAACAGAACTATTCCGGTGTAGACGGGGATAGTGCCTCCAGTGCTGAAGCTTACGCTGTATTATCGGTCATTAGTCAAATACCTATTAAGCAGGGATTAGCAGTTACCGGGTCGGTAAATCAAAAAGGTGAAGTTCAACCCATTGGTGGCGTCAATCAAAAAATTGAGGGCTTTTATGAAGTCTGCAAACAAAATGGCTTAACAGGCGAACAGGGTGTTCTTATCCCAAAAAGCAACCAGAAAAACCTTATGCTTAAAGAAGAAGTAGTTGAAGCCTGTGAAAAGGGCCAATTCAATATTTATCCAGTTGAGCGTATTGATGAAGGATTTGCCCTGCTTACGGGCTATGAGGCGGGTACCATTAATGATAATGGGGTATATCCTGAAGATACTTTTAACCGAATAGTTATGGATCAGGTCAAGGCATACCATGAGCAGTATAAAGCGTTTGATAGTAGCACCAATGGCCATGATGATAATTAAGCAGACCCTTTATAACAAAAAAAGCGCCCTGTTTTTACAGAACGCTTTTTTATTTTGAATCCAGCACTGGTATTTAAAGAAGCTATTGTTTAATAATACGCTTAGTCACGATAGATTGATCAGCTTCAAGGGTTAATAAATAAATGCCGGACGATAAATTGCCTAACCCACTCCAGTTCAATTGATTACCGCCATCCACTAGCGAAAATTGCTTCTGCATTTTAACATTTCCAGCCAATGACCGAATTTGTAACCTTCCAGTTTGGCCTTTGACACCTTTGAGCTTAAGGCTTATTTGGTTTAAGATGGGGTTTGGATAGACCTTAACAATGGCTAATTGTAAATTTTGTATTGAACTCTTCACCTGTAAAGCCTTGATTTCCGAATATTCAAAAGAACCATCATGGTCTACCTGCTTTAAACGGTAATAGTAAGTCCCTGATGATGCCATATCATCCTGGAATGTGTAGGTCTTTGGTTCATAGCTTGTACCAAAACCTCTTTTTTTGCCAATGTTTTTAAAATCCCCGTCTGGTGAACGGCGCTGAATGAGAAAATGGCTGTTATTGGTTTCAGTGGCTGTTTTCCAGTTGAGGGTAACCTCTTCTTTATCCTCAGATACATTGAAATAAACAATTTCTACCGGAAGGGCTCCTCCACCACTTTTGGAACCAAAAGTAAAAGGGCTGAAATTATTTGTTGGCGGGCTGGTCACATAACCATCCCCTGCTAAACTCCCACCGGTACCGGTATTTCCATAATTTTCCCACTTGCTTCCACTAAAATGAGCGACACGCAGATTCCCTTTTGAAACAATTTGTGAAAAATCGGTTCCGCTCCCGCTGTTCCAGAATAATGTAACCCGCACTTCTTGGTTTAAAGTAGTATTGGGAGAAATCTCAAAGTATTCTGCGCTACTTATGTCACTTAAGTTAGGAGAAATAGTTGAACCTTTAGAAGTCTTAGGATTGGTTTCATTTTTACTAACAGTAAATGATTTTCCACTTGGCACATTACCTAAAGCTATTGCCCCTTTACCACCTGAATTGTCCAGTGGATAAACCAAACTATCGCTATTGGATCCAGGAAATGTAACAGGGCCGGAGAAATCGCCATTACGAAAGTTTTTCAATTCACTGTTATTTCCTGTTAATTTCAAACCTCCATTGATAACGATTGTACCGTTGGCTGCGTCAAAATTACCTCTAACTTCCAAGTTGGTGCCAGTAACAATGGTAAATTTTGGATTTCCACTACCGCTATTACTAAAGGAAATATTCGAAATTTTTCCACTACCCTTGCTTCCATTAAAAGTAACATCATGGCGTATGATTACATTATCATTAGGTTGTGGAACTTTATTGGTATTCCAAGTCGCCCTATCGCTCCAACTACCGGATGAAGTGCTCTTGGTTTGTCCTATTGAAAAGCTAGAAAAAGAAACCATTAAAAGGAAAACTACAATACTTTTAAAAGAACAATTTAAGCAACCTGCTATTTTGGAGGTTTTCAAATTCGTGAATAACATCGATATTTATTAATGTGTTAAAACATTAAAAGTAAAAAAGTCTGAATTAGTTTATGAGTTTTTTACTTTTTCGATAAATTGAATTTTTATTAGATTAAAAGCTTTATTTATCGATGAATAAACCACTAAGTTTCATTGCTATACTTGCTAACATAATGGCCAGAAGTTGGAGTGGTAAAAGTTATAACGATGCTAATTGAGCAACTTGGAAATAGGGTTTTTGATAGCGGGGTATTGAGCTAGCTATCATACCTATTAGTATTGACCACCTAAAGTAACTGTTTTAGCCATTGGTATAAAAAGAGACTAGCCTTAGCCCCTTTAATTACCCTTTAAAAGGTATTTGAAAACTTTATGTAGACCTTGTGCATTTAAATTTTAACTATTGTCGCAGCTTAGGTTATCTTAAGCTGTTACATTTGTATCAAACTCGGTAATTATGGAAGAATTACGGCGAAAAACAAGTAGTGCAATTATTGCTGGCGTTTCAGCCGGATTAGCTAAATACTTCAACACTAGTCCGCTGTTATTCAGGATCTTATTCATTTTAGCAGCATTTTGGGCTGGGACGGGAATTCTGATTTATGCCATCCTTTGGATAAGCTTGCCGAGCGACCTGCTGCCAGCTAATGATCCTGAGCCAGTGAAAAATAACCAAAACCGAGCTGATAAAAATTCAAATTCAGCGGGGAATACCCTAAGTACAGGCCTGGTTTTGATCACTTTAGGGATACTTTTTTTGTTAGAAACCTACATTCCTGCTTTCTATTTTGAGAAATGCTGGCCAGTGTTGCTGATTCTTTTGGGAGTTATTCTATTACTGAATAGCATAAAGAACGGGTCGGGTAGCCAAAATAGCGAAGCCATCAATAAGGATCAAGCAGATCACAAACAGTCAGGGGCTCCACAATCCTGGAATGATGCTACATGATCGGCAAGAAGTAGAAAAAAGCTTTTAACATGAAAATGATCAATTTCTTCTGGGGGGTTATGTTCATCCTTTTGGGGATCCTATTCTTCTTAGCCAATTTTAACTTGATTGAAGTTCAATGGGGCATCATTTTCAGTTTGTGGCCTTTTTTGATCATTCTTTTAGGGATTTATTTCTTACCAGGAAAATTACATGTAATAAGCACCCTTGCTCTTACTATGGTGCTGTCCGGGGTGATGATCTATGCCGTTGAGTGGAACCGCTTACTGGGATCAATGAAAATGCCTAACCTCACGGCTGAAGCGCCTACAAAACCACTAGACGAATTTGATTATGAAGCGTTTAGCTCCAAGCTTACCACCACATTGGATCAAAACTTTGATTTTGCCAAATTTTCGCTTAAATCTACAAGGGGCCGCTATCGTGTAAAAACGACTAGTGACCAATTATTTAATCTTAAAGCCTCCAATACGTCATTTCAAAGTTTTAACCTTAATCAATCCAGTAATGAGGACACTGGTTCAGTTGAAGTAAAACTTTCCCAAGTAGCCAATAGCTCTGTACAAGGTGAACCGATGGTTCTGGCCTTTGATCAAAGACCAGTTTGGGACATTAGCCTTGATATCGACAGTACCGTTACTGACCTGAACTTAAAGCCTTTTAAGCTTGAACGCTTGCAGCTAAAGGCAACGGAAGCAGATGTAAAATTACAATTAGGTAAACGGTATGAACAGCAGGAAATAACCATTGATGCAAGCGGCAGTAAGCTCTTCATACAACTCCCTCAACAAGTAGGAGCAGAAATGATCACCGAGGAGTCCTTACCGGTAAATATTAATATGCAGGGATTCCAGAAAAAAGCAAACCATACCTATGAAACGGCTAATTATCCCATTGCGAATAAACAAATACGGTTAAGAATTGAGAGCAAGCCTCAAAAAATGGTCATTAAGCGTCAATAAGCTTAAACGAATTAGGCTACTTTCTCATACTTCAAAGTCTGATGGGAAGCAGGTAAACAAAAGTGTTTTTATTGGTAAGTTTACAGGTTGGGGAATCAGTATTAAGCTTCAGTCGTTTTTAATAGCCCGAAGATTAGCAATAATCACCATATTACTTAATCTAGCCACACGTGGGTATTTTGTGGCTCAAGCGTTTATCTTTTTGTATTTTTGCACTTTTAATTAATTACGAATTATAACCAATGAGCAACGAATTTGAAGAATTGGGTTTATCGCCCGATTTATTAAGCGCTATTGAAGTACTAGGATTTGAAAAGCCAACCACGATTCAGCATAAAGCCATTCCATTTATACTGAACCAAAGCGGGGACCTTATAGGCCTTGCCCAAACAGGAACGGGTAAAACGGCAGCTTTTGGATTACCTCTTTTGCAAAATTTGAGGCCATCAAAAAATCCGCAGACCCTAATCTTGTGCCCCACCCGGGAGCTATGTTTGCAAATAAACCGGGATTTACAACAGTACAGCCAAAACCTATCATCCTTGGGAATTACCCCTATTTATGGTGGTACTGCTGTTGGCAACCAGATAAAAGCCCTCAAAAAAGGGAGTTCAATTGTAGTCGGGACGCCTGGTCGTGTACTTGATCTGGTCAACCGTGGGGTTTTAAAACTATCGGATATTCAATGGACGGTCCTGGATGAGGCAGATGAAATGCTTTCCATGGGTTTCAAAGAGGAACTGGACGCCATCTTGGCCAATACTCCCTCATACAAAAGAACCCTCCTTTTCTCTGCCACTATGCCGAAGGGCATCCGCCGTATTGCCAATCAGTACATGAACAACCCCGAGGAGTTGGTAGCTGGTGAGCGAAATCAGGGGAATGCTAACGTCAAACATCAATATGCCATGGTTCAGGACCGGGACCGCTACGAAGCTTTGACCCGCTTCATAGACGAAGCTCGTGAAATGTATAGCATTGTGTTCTGCCGCACGAAAAATGAAACCCGGGAAGTAGCTGATTGGCTACGTTCTGACCTTTATGAGGCAGAAGCGCTGAATGGAGACCTTTCCCAATACCAACGTGATCTCGTCATGGATCGGTTTCGGAAAAAGCAAGTAAAACTATTAGTGGCAACCGATGTCGCAGCTCGCGGGATTGACGTTGAAAACCTTACCCATATTATCCATTACAACTTACCTGAGGATCCGGAGAATTATCTTCACAGGAGTGGCAGGACTGGTAGGGCTGGTAAAGAGGGTATCGCTATAACCTTAGTAGCACCAAAAGAGCAATACCAGCTAAAAGCTGTAGAAAAGCAACTCGGACAAGCTATTGAGCGAACCCAAGTACCCAGTGGCCAAGCAGTATTTGGTGAACGGTTACAGCGTTTTTTAAATCAGGTTTCTGAATCCGCTGAAGAAAATCCATCAACCCTCTTAGAGGAACAATGGAATACGATTCAAGACCTAGTCGGAAATCTTTCCCATGAAGAACTAACCAAAGGGTTTTTGGCAGCAACTTTTGGGGAGCAACTTGATAGCTATAGTAACGCCCGGGACTTAAACGCCAAAAGCCGAGTTAGTAATAAGAAACCGGCCCGAAACCCAAGTACGCGGAGGGGCGCATCCGGTTATACACGCCTGTTCATGAACCTCGGAAAGCAGGATCAACTTACGAAAAAAGACCTCATTGATCTCGTGAATAAAGAGTTTCCAAGGGATAAAGTGGCCATTGGGGATATTCAAGTCCTTGAAAAAATCGCCTTTTTTGAAATTGATCAGCAGTATGAAGATGCCATTCGCAAAGCGCTTCATGACAAAGAATACAATGGCAGACGCTTCAATATAGAGCTTGCTTACGAGAAATCTTGATGGATTTTTAACCTCACCTCGTTAAAAACCCTGATCATTAGAATCACCTAAAGCGTAGTATTTTAGGGTTTCGACTACAGGTTTGATACTTTTGAGTGTAAAAGCTAACCTAATAAAATGGAAGATCTAACACCTTATTACCAAATTGTGGAAGACGGTATCAACCAATTAGGGGTAGATGCTGCGGAAGCTAGAGGGGAAAAAGATGGCGAATGGAACCTTAAACGCGGAACGGCCAGCGTTTGGATTGATCTGTGGTATATCGAGGAAGAACAAGGAGCCTATTTTCAGGTCATGTCCCCGATTATGACCCTGCCAGAGGATGAAACTAATTGCAATAGCCTTGCTTTAGAATTGCTAAAATTAAACAACACCCTTTTTGGCGTAGCATTTGTCGTACATGAAGATGGTGTTTACCTTAAAAATATTAGAGAGGTTGAAGAACTGGATCCAAGTGAAGTGGTTTACATGATAGGAAGGTGTGGCAACTACGGTGATAGCTATAATGATGAACTGGTAAAAAAATTTGGCGGTAGAAGAATAGAGTAAAACCAAAAAAGAGCAAGCTTATGAGACCACAGATGACCAGGTTTCATGAAGCAAAGGAAGTACTCACTCAAAATCAGAATATTATGGCAAACAATGCAAACATTCCTCAAAAAGCACCTTTTGTAATGGAACTGGATCCGGGTAATTATGCCTGGTGCCAGTGTGGGAACAGTAACAATCAGCCTTTCTGCGATGGATCCCACAAAAACACAGGTTTTTCACCGATAACTTTTAAAATATCGGAAAAACAGAAGGTAGCCCTCTGCGGCTGTAAACAATCCGGTAATGCACCCTATTGTGATGGGACACATACCACTCTTTAAAAATTCAAGTTTTAAAATCGGATAAAGGCACTTCACTTTATTTAGGGAGGTGCCTTTTTTATTAATATGCATATCCTGTTGCTTAACGGGCCAAACCTCAACCTTTTAGGAAATCGTGAAGTAGAATATTACGGTTCTACAAATTTTGAAGAATACCTGCCTTATCTTAAAAACCGTTTTGCTCAAACGAAAATTACTTACGAGCAAACGAACCACGAAGGTGTTCTAGTGGATCGAATCCAAGAAGCTTCAGCCTACTCCAATGGTATTGTCCTCAATGCCGGCGCTTATACCCACACATCCATTGCCCTCAGGGATGCCATTAGTAGTGTTAAAATCCCTGTAATAGAAGTTCACTTATCCAATATCCTTGCTAGGGAGTCCTTTCGTGCTCTTTCATACCTGGCACCTGTTTGTTCAGGTACCATTACAGGCTTTGGCCTTTACAGCTATGATTTAGCTATTCAATCACTGATAGATCAGAGCGCACCCAGCGAATAACGTAAGCCAAATTTGATCACAAAGTTGGCCGGACGGTTACTGATATCCGAGGCACGACTGGACCTACCACTTCTGACAGTGATTTTACCTTGATCAATTGGTAGTAAAGAATAGTTGACTTTCGCAGTTGCTGAAAACCGATCTGAAAATTCATAACAAATGCCTAAAATCCCGTTTGCAGATACCTCGCGCAATTCAGTTGGTTTACTGGAAGCTGGCACAGTTTCAATGCTCAAAAGATATTCAGGGGAAATGCCTCCTTGTAATTTAAGTTTTGATTTGATAGTATATTCAAGCATAAGGGGAAGCTCAAAATAATTTAGCGTTATTTTTTCCCACAAGTTATTGATGCTAGGATCCCTTATCTCATGACCAGTAGCTTTACTGCCCTTCTTAACATACAATATTTGAATAGTTAAATCAAGTTTGTCTTTCAGGGGATAGCTCACCGACGGACCACCATAAAAGCCCCATTTGTTAAACCCACTAATAGCGTCTCCAGCAATTTGGGATGTGGTGACACCACCAACTAACCCACCTTTAAATGATTGCCCTGATGCCTCTCTGGGCATCAAAAGGCTTAAACCCACCAAAAAAGTTATAACTAAAGGAAAGGGGTATTTCATAAAGCAAGCTTTTCTTTACTTTTATTAAATTTAAAAATCATCGTCTACAGGCCTTACCAGTAATCTGTTTTTAAGGTCCTTTAAGACCTTAACAGGGGTGCCTTGTTCTATAAATTCTCCTTCGGATACTGCATCATACATATTTTCATTGAGCCAAATTTTCCCAGATGGTGAAAGTTCTGTATGGGCAGTAGCAGTTTGACCCACTAATGAGGAAGGTCGGCTTTTTTCTGGGGCATTGGAACTGGTTTCGGTAATCTCGGGCTGTTGGTCCAAGGTATGATCATCATCGGAATTACTAAGGGTTGTTTGGAGTACCATCCTTTGAAAAGCCCTGGAATTGAAAAAAGGCTTACCAAACAATAGCACAAGCAAAGTAAAACCACCAATTGCCCCCAGAACGGTTAGTATTGCTTGTAAAACTTGGTCAATACGGGTAAAGCGGAAATCAAAATAATCATTCTGGAGCATCGTAAGCACTAAAGAAGAAAACACTAACAGCAACCCCCCTAAACCAGTCACACCAAAACCCGGGATCACAAAAACCTCTACTCCTATAAGGATCACACCTATGACAAAAAGGGCAATTTCCCAATATGCCGCTAAAGCCTCTACGTACAATGGCGCAAAATAAAGGATGGCTCCAGCAATAGAGAGTGCTATTGGAAAACCCAATCCCGGGGATTGAAGCTCAAAATATAAGCCACCAAGCATAAGCAGGATCAAAAAGCTACTTACCGCAGGACTGATCAGAAATTGGATAAGTTGATCTGTTAAAGAAAGCTCAGGCTGCACTACTTGGTAGTTAACCAGCCCCTCTTTTTTAAGCACAGCTTTTACAGAATTGGCTTTTCCGTCACAAAATTTATACTTAATGGCCTCAGGCCTCGTAAAAGTTAGCAGCTCACCTTTTGGAGCTATACCTTCAACATCAATACTAGCATCCACCATGGCCTCCGCAATTTTAGGATCCCGACCATTGGCCTGTGCTGTGGCTCTCATCGTACCACGCATGTATGATTGGTACTTTTCGGGCGCCTTCTCCCCCTGTTGATTGACTACAGTTGCTGCGCCCATCGTTGCTGAAGAGGTCATGTAAATTTTGTCGCAAGCAATTGAGATCAAGGCCCCGGCGGATGCTGCATTGGGATCGATAAACACAAATACCGGGGATGAAGCCCCCAATAGGGCTGATCGAATGCTATCAGCCTCAGCAACCCGTCCTCCATAAGTATTCAGGTGAAGCAGGATATAATCAGCGGCTTTTTTTTCCGCTAAATCCAAGGCCTGTTGGGTTTTTCGCCAGGCACTGGGACCAATTTTTTCTTTGATAGAAAAGCGGACAACCGTGCTGTCAGACTTGGTAGCCTTTTCAGCAGTAGTATCGGTTTTAGAAGGCTGCCCATAGAGGGTAGCTAATCCTAGAAGCCAACAACCAAGAATAAATATGCTGATGCGCATGCTCAATAAAAGTCGTTTAGCCATCGAAATTAAGCAATTACAGTGGCCTTAAACATTTAAATGCTTTTCTGCTGGGAAAGGTTTTGGCTATTTTTGCTTACTTAAATAAGCAATTGTTTTGATCCAAGCTACGAATGTACATAAGAGCTACGGCAGCCTTAAAGTGCTCAGGAATGTAAATTTCACCGTATCCGAAGGCGAAGTTGTCTCTATTACTGGTCCTTCAGGCGCGGGAAAAACAACTTTGCTGCAAGTTATTGGAACGTTGGATCAGCCAGATGAAGGATCAATTCAGGTCGGAAAGCAATTGTTGTCAACCCTTAAAGGAAAGCACCTATCCGATTTTCGTAACCGTTCCATTGGTTTCATTTTTCAATTCCATCACCTCCTACCGGAATTTAATGCCCTGGAAAATGTGGCAATGCCGGCTTTTTTAGCTGGAAGTACCAGGAAAGCAGGTTTCCAGCGGGCAGAGGAGCTATTAACCTACATGGGCCTGGGCCACCGGCTACATCATAAACCTTCCACGCTTTCAGGGGGCGAGCAACAGCGAGTGGCTGTCGCTCGGGCGCTCACCAATAACCCCTCAGTGATCCTGGCTGATGAACCTTCCGGTAATCTTGATACACAGAATGCCGAGGATCTGCACAGGCTATTTTTTCAATTGAGATCAGAACTTGGACAAACCTTCGTTATTGTTACCCACAATGAGGCACTTGCTGCCATGGCCGATCGGAAACTTCACATGCTGGATGGCCAGTTTCAGACAGCTGCCACCTCTTACAACATTGAATATGGGTCGCAATAAGCACTTTTTTAATTCAAAAAGCCCTTTAATTAGTGTATTATGGCATCGGAACCTGCTCTAAAACAGTTGATTGCCCACAGTAAGGAATATGGTTTTTTATTTCAATCCAGCCAGATCTATGACGGGCTTAGTGCGGTGTATGATTACGGGCCTTACGGCATTGAGTTAAAACGAAACCTCCGCGAATATTGGTGGCAGGCCATGGTGCAGATGCAGGAAGACATGGTAGGTCTTGAATCTGCTATCCTTATGCATCCCCGAACATGGGAAGCATCAGGCCATTTGGAGCAGTTCAATGATCCCATGATTGATAACAAGGATTCCAAGAAGCGTTACCGGGCTGATAACCTTATCGAGGACCATATTGAAAAACTTCAAGGTAAAATTGATAAAGAAATCAATAAAGCGGCCCGTAAGTTTGGAGATGACTTTGACGAAGCTCACTTCAAAGCCACTAACCCGCAGGTTCAGCGTTATCACCAGCGCCTCAACAACCTAAATAGTCGCTTCTCCAATGCTATGGAAAGCAATAACTTGCAAGAGCTAAAAGCAATTATTGAGGATTATGAGATCATTGACCCGGTAAGCGGAACGAAAAACTGGACAGACGTACGGCAATTTAACCTGATGTTCGAAACCAAAGTTGGTGCGTCTGCAGCTGATTCAGAGAGCCTTTACTTAAGACCAGAAACGGCACAGGGGATCTACGTGAATTTCCTAAACGTCCAGAAAACTACGCGTAAAAATATCCCTTTTGGCATTGCCCAAATCGGAAAAAGTTTCAGGAACGAGATCGTTGCGGGGCAGTTTATCTTCAGAACCCGGGAGTTTGAGCAGATGGAAATGCAGTTTTTTGTACCACCAGGTGAAGAAATGGAATGGTATGAAGAATGGAAACAGCGTAGAATGGCGTGGTACCAAGCGCTTGGTTTTTCGCGGGCGGAAATAACGCTTAGCCCCCATGATCAATTAGCTCATTATGCCAATGCAGCTATTGACATCGAGTATGAGTACCCTTTTGGGTTAAAAGAAATGGAGGGGATTCACTCACGTACAGACTTTGATCTTTCCCGCCATCAAGCTTATTCCGGTAAGAAACTCCAATATTATGATCCGGATAGACAAGAGCACTACATTCCCTACGTTGTTGAAACGGCACTTGGCCTGGACCGCTTGGTGTTGGCGATGCTTGCCAAAGCTTACGAAGTAGAAGCAATGGAAGATGGGAACAGCCGAGAGGTTCTGCATCTTCCAGCACCCATTGCACCGGTGAAAGTTGCCATTCTACCGCTGGTTCGCAAAGACGGCTTACCCGGAATTGCGCGTAACATCTACCAAGAGCTGAAATATCATTTTAATTGCCACTACGAGGAGAAAGATGCCATTGGGAAGCGATACCGGCGTATGGACGCCATCGGCACGCCCTACTGCTTAACAATTGATCATCAAACCCAGGAAGATAACACCGTAACCCTGCGCTACCGCGATAGCATGCAGCAGAAAAGGGTTCACATTGATGACCTGCTCAAGGAAATGCAACACTTGGTTCAACTAGAGACCTTGGTAAAAGCCTATGAGCAGAACCTTAAGACGGTTAAACAAAGCGAATAAATAGCCCGGAACTCTATGTAAAGTACTGGGCTAGGCGTGTTACTTTACTTCAATCAGCTGAACGGTAAAGATCAGCACTTGATTGGGGCCGATTTTCGCTCCAGCGCCACTCTTACCATACCCCAGGCGAGGTGGAATATAAAACATGTACTTACTGCCCGGTTTCATGAGTTGTAAACCTTCTTGCCAACCTTTAATGACCTCTTTAACAGCGAAAGAAGCCGGGGAACCCCGCTTGTAAGAGTTATCGAAAACGGTACCATCTTTTAGCTTCCCTTTGTAGTGAACTTTAACTTTATCTTTAGGCCCAGGAGATTGACCTTCGCCCTTTTCTAAGACCCGGTATTGCAATCCACTAGAGGTTCTTTGAACACCATCTTTTTGAAGGTTATGCTTTAAAAAGGCGCGGCTTTCCTCTAGATTTTCTTCAGCCCTCGATTGGTCTGTCTTTGCTTCTTGCTTTTCCTGGACATCCTCATTCTTACGCTCCTGTCTTTCCTTGTAACGATTCATGAACTGGGTAGCCTTCCTTTTATCCAGCTTACGATTGGAGTCAATTACCACATCCTTTATGGCCTGTAGGATCATCGTGTCATTTGAATTATACTCGTCTTTAAATTCTTTTACTTCCCTGGATAGTTGCAAGCCATAAATGTAGCTAACTGTATCTTTAACACTTTTCATTTCAGCACTACTAATGTCCGAATTGTTCTTAGGTGCTGACTGGAAAAGGCTACAGCCGGAAAAATTGAATACTAAAGCAAGGACTAAAAAAGTACGCAAAAGCCGTTTTGAAGCATTTATTACCATTGGACTCACTTTTAGTTTTTACGCGTGAATAAGGTTGTAAAGGTAATGGCCATAGCCGCTTTTAAGAAGTGGTTGGGCCAATTTTTCCAGCTTTTCAGCAGATATGAAACCTTGCTGGTATGCGACTTCCTCAATGCAGCCAATTTTCAAGCCTTGTCTGGCTTCAACCACACTTACAAACTGGCTAGCCTGCATGAATGACTCAAATGTCCCCGTATCCAGCCAGGCTGTTCCTCTTTTCATGATCTCCACATTCAGGTTCCCTTTTTCTAGATAAGCGTGATTGACATCGGTAATTTCATATTCACCGCGGTTAGAGGGTTTCAAGCCTTTAGCAATGTCCACAACCTGATGGTCGTAAAAATAAAGCCCTGGAATAGCGTAATTGGATTGGGGCTTGGTTGGCTTCTCTTGTATTGAAATAGCCCTTTGATCCTTATCAAAATTTACTACGCCATATCTTTCAGGTTGAGAAACGTGATAAGCAAAAATCAGGGCGCCTTGCGGTTTGTTAATATTAGCAAGTGTTCGTTCAAAATCCAAACCGAAAAAAATGTTGTCGCCCAGGATCAAAGCCACCGAATCGGAACCTATGAATTCAGCGCCAATCGTAAAAGCCTCAGCTAGTCCCGTGGGTTCCGCTTGCTCCGCATAAGAAAAAGAACAGCCCAGGTGCTCGCCATCGCCTAACAAATGTTGAAAATGAGGTAGATCTTTAGGGGTAGAAATGATCAGGATCTCTTGAATTCCCGCTGTCATGAGGGTAGCTAACGGGTAATAAATCATGGGCTTGTCAAAAATCGGCATGAGCTGCTTGCTCATCGCTAGGGTGACGGGGTGTAAACGCGTACCGGAACCACCGGCCAGGATAATACCTTTCATTGCGCTAGTTGTTAAAGGGAAAATCGAAAGCTAAAAAACAATATTCCTTTCCGTTTTAGGCTGTTTGCTGGGTTACCGCTTCCACCCAACCTTCGTTACGCATATACCAATCAATCGTGTATTTTAAGCCATCCTCAAAACCTATCAATGGTTGCCATCCGAGCTCCTCTCGGATTTTTGTCGGATCCATGGCATAGCGGTAATCGTGGCCAGCGCGATCCGTCACAAAACTGATTAGCTCTGCAGCTTTTCCTGAAGGTTGCTCTAGTTTTTCATCCATCAATTCACAGAGTTTATGGACCAATTCAAGGTTTGTCCATTCATTGTGCCCTCCTATTAAATAGGTGTCTCCAACCCTTCCGCGATGAAAAATTTCATCTATGGCCCTGACATGATCCCCCACATAAAGCCAATCCCGAATATTCTCACCTTTGCCATAAACGGGTAAGGGTTCACGATTCCGGACTTTATGGATCATCACCGGTAAAAGCTTCTCAGGAAATTGATAAGGCCCGTAATTGTTAGAACAATTGGAGATTTTAACAGGTAAGCCGTAAGTATGATAATAGGCTGATAACAAGTGATCAGCAGAGGCTTTAGAAGCTGCATACGGTGAGCGAGGGTTGTAAGAAGAATCCTCTCTGAAATATCCCTCTTTGCCTAAAGTTCCAAAAACCTCATCCGTGGATACCTGGAAAAATAAATGCTTTTCTGGTTTATCAAGATCCCAATTTTGGAGTGCAGCATCCAGAAGAGTGGCAGTTCCTATTACATTGGTTCTTATAAAATCCGAAGGATCAGCTATGGAACGATCTACGTGAGATTCAGCTGCAAGATTTATGACAGCATCCACATTATAATCCCTAAAAAGACCAAAAACCGCATTACGGTCAGTTATATCCACCTTTTCAAATGCTTGCGGCGCATCGGGATTAAGCCTGGTCAGGTTTTCCATGTGCCCGGCATAGGTAAGCTTATCAACACAAAGTAAACGCGTTTGGGGATACTGAAAACTCCAGTGACGCACCACATGAGAGCCAATAAAACCGGCTGCTCCGGTTATCATCAAGGTCAGAGGCTTTTCCATAACAACCTATTCAATTGATGAGTGGATTTTGCTACCTTGTAAATGCTGTTCCCACTGCCATGCCGTAGCCATCATGTTATGCAAGCTTCGTTCAGCTGCCCAGCGTAGCACCTTATTGGCTTTGCTTGCATCGGCATAAACTTTAGACACATCTCCAGGCCTACGTTTTCCAATTTGATAGGGGATCGAAATGCCGGTTGCCGCTTCGAAGGCATGAATCGCTTCCAGAACCGTATACCCCTCCCCTGTTCCAATATTGAAATACTCGTAGGAATGGGAACCAGGATTTTGAAGAAGCCTATCCAAAGCTTTTACATGGGCTTTGGCAACGTCCATTACATGAATGTAATCCCGAATACAAGTACCATCTCTTGTGGGGTAATCGTTTCCAAAAACCGTTAAAGCTGACCGGTAACCCATAGCCGTTTGGGTGATGTAAGGTACCAGGTTCTCCGGCGTACCAATAGGCCATTCACCAATCAGCCCGGAGTAATGGGCCCCTATGGGATTGAAATAGCGAAGGGAAAGCCCTTGAAGATTATGGGCTTCACAAGCATCGGCCAACATATCCTCCCCTACATGCTTGGTATTACCATATGGAGATTCCGCTTTTTTTACTGGAGCTTCCTCGCTCACGGGGATTTGATCAGGCTCACCGTAAACGGTACAAGAGGACGAAAAAACCATAGCATTACATTGATGAGCTTGCATGGCTTTTAAGAGGTTGATGGTCGAGCCCAGATTATTCTCGTAGTAATCCAGGGGGTTGGTAACCGATTCCCCTACCGATTTAAGCGCTGCAAAATGAATAACTCCTTCCAGATCAGGATTATCCCGGAAAAACTGAAACAAAGCCTGCTGATTGCAAAGATCAAAAGCATGGAAAGCAGGTATTATGCCTGTAATTTTAGCAATTCGATCTTCCATCTCAGCATAAGAACGGCATAAGTTATCGATAATAGTAACCTTGTAGCCCGCTTGCTGTAATTCCACTACCGTGTGAGCTCCTATGTAACCGGTGCCTCCAGTAACAAGGATGTGAGGGGCTCTATTCATTCCGTAAGGGGTTTAATTCCACTATTGCTATACTGATAAACCTGGCCGGATTCCGGGCAAGTAGCAAGGTTTTGATCATCAAACCTTAAGCGACCCCCATGAGCACTCATCCAGCCTAAATGCCGGGATGGATTTCCTAATACCAATCCATAGTCCGGCACATCCCGGGTAACAACTGCGCCAGCTCCTACAAATGCATAAGCTCCTAAAGTAACCCCACAAATAATCGTTGCATTAGCACCGATGGTGGCCCCTTTTTTAACATGGGTGTAGCTTAATTCATCCTGACGGTTTACTGCGCTTCTCGGGTTCCGGACATTGGTAAAAACGGCAGATGGCCCAAGGAACACATCATCTTCAAGCGTCACGCCTGTATAAACCGAAACGTTGTTTTGCACCTTGACGTTAGAACCTAGCTTAACATCTTGTCCGATGTAAACATTTTGTCCCAGGTTACATTTTGCTCCCAACCTGGCGCCTGTCATGACATGAGAAAAATGCCACACACGGCTTCCAGAACCAATAAGAGCTCCGTCATCCACAACTGCGGTTTCATGCACGAAGGAATCCTGCTCCATAGGTTAAGCCTTGGCCGTTTCTGAGGCCTTACTATCAAGGTCCAGAAAATAATCCAGAGTCACTTTCAGCCCGTCTTCTCTTGATTTGACGGGCTCCCAGCCCAGCAACTCCCTGGCTTTACTGATATCTGGCTGTCGTTGTTTGGGATCGTTAACAGGTAGTGGCCGGTAATCAATTTCGGATTGACTATTAGTAAGGCTGATCACTTCTTCCGCAAATGCTTGAATGGTCGTTTCATTGGGGTTGCCCAGGTTCACAGGCTGGTGGTAATCAGCAAAAAGAAGCCGGTAAATTCCTTCTATGAGGTCGTCAATATAGCAGAAGGATCGGGTTTGGCTACCGTCTCCGTATACGGTCAAAGATTCTCCTCTCAAAGCTTGACCTATAAAAGTGGGGAGAGCGCGACCATCCTCAAGGCGCATCTTTGGACCGTAGGTATTAAAAATTCTGACAATGCGTGTATCCAAGTTGTGATAAGTATGATACCCCATTGTGAGCGCCTCTTGAAAACGCTTGGCCTCATCATAAACACCCCTGGGCCCGATGGGATTGACGTTCCCCCAGTATTCCTCATGCTGAGGGTGAATTTGCGGATCACCATAAACCTCAGAAGTAGAGGCCACTAATATGCGGGCATCCTTTTTCTTGGCTAATCCTAATAAATTATGAGTACCCAGGGAGCCTACCTTCATGGTTTGAATGGGCATCTTTAGGTAGTCAACCGGGCTGGCTGGGGATGCAAAATGAAGAATATAATCCAGGTGGCCTGAAACATGAACAAAGGTTGTAATGTCATGATGATAAAATTCAAAATCCGAGCGGTGGAATAAGTGCTCAATGTTGGAAAGATCTCCTGTAAGAAGGTTATCCATGCCAATTACATAGCACCCTTCAGCTAAAAATCGATCGCATAAGTGAGACCCAATAAATCCAGCGGCTCCGGTAATCAGAACGCGTTTCTTGTCCTGTCCTTTATAAGTAAATCTGCCCATTCTTCTATACCATGTTTTTGGATTCGAGATTTTTGGCGCTACGCCCTACAGACCGGTAATAAAAGCCGTACTGCTCAACACTTTCCGTATTATAAATATTTCTACCATCCAGCATAAGAGGTTCTCGCATCATTTTATGAATATGATCAAAATCCGGGTTTCTGAACACCGGCCATTCTGTTACCAAAAGCAAAGCATCAGCCTGGGAAAGGATGTCATACGGATTTTGTCCATAAGTGATCATATCTCCATGTAGCTGGTAAACATTATTCATAGCTTCAGGATCATAGGCCTTAACATGAGCACCCAGCTTCAGAAGTTCTTCAATGATGTAAAGGGCGGGTGCCTCCCGGATATCATCCGTATCCGGTTTGAAAGCTAAGCCCCAAATAGCGATATTTTTACCAGTAAGGTCATGGTTGTAGTGCTCCAGTAACTTAGGGATTAAGGTCGTTTTTTGTTTTTCGTTGATATTCATCACAGCATTCAGTATTTGAAAATCATAATTGTAATCATCTGCTGTTTTCTGCAACGCTTGAACATCTTTGGGGAAGCAGCTTCCACCAAAGCCAATACCCGGGAAAAGGAACCGCTTACCGATACGCTCATCTGTACCCAGCCCTTTTCGGATGGCATCCACATTAGCACCAACCTGCTCGCACAGGTTAGCAATTTCATTCATGAACGTGATTTTGGTAGCCAGGAAGGCATTTGCTGCATACTTGGTCATTTCAGCCGATCGCTCATCCATAAAAATAATCGGATTGCCTTGCCTGATAAAAGGTTGGTAAAGCGAATCCATAAGTTCACGAGCCCTTTGAGATGAGGCCCCAATTACCACCCTATCAGGCTTCATGAAATCGTCAACAGCGTGACCTTCTCGAAGAAATTCCGGATTAGAGATGACATCAAAATCGGCTTGCGTATTGGCGCTGATAGTCTCCCTTACTTTATCAGCGGTACCCACCGGTACGGTACTTTTATCTACGACCACTGTATAACCTTCTAACAATGGTCCTAAATCATGACCTACTTGTAGTACATAGCGCAGATCGGCTGCACCATCATCACCGGGTGGGGTTGGTAAGGCTAAAAATATAACTTGCGCCCCTTTAATCCCCTCAGAGATATCAGTTGTGAACTGCAACCGCTTTTGTTCAATATTCCGCTCAAAAAGCGTTTCCAGGCCTGGTTCATAAATGGGAATATGGCCATTTTGCATTTGTTGGACCTTCACTTCATCAATATCCACACACGTAACATCGTTGCCCGTTTCAGCAAAGCAAGTACCAGTTACAAGACCAACATAACCAGTTCCGATAACTGCAATTTTCATGAGGAGAGTTTTTTAAAAAGCTTTAATAAATTGAGTTTTCTTTAGCAGTATCAAATTTTGTTGTCCAGGCCTTTATTGCCTCTATTATATAATGAATATCTCCTTGGCTTAATTCTGTATGCATGGGCAAAGATAGGACTTGTTTACTTATGTTCAGTGAATTTGATAGGGATTCTTGATCAGGTTTACCATCCTGATATACAGCATGCTCGTGTAATCCGGTAGGATAAAATACCTTGGCAGGGATTTCTTTGTCTCCTAGATAGCTTTTCAGACTTTCTCTTTCTCCTGCCCTTACTTTCACCGTGTATTGTTGATAAACATGCGTTGACCAGGCCACCTTTTCAGGAGGTTGAATACCGGGCAATTCTTGCAATACAGCATCATAAGCTTGAGCAACCTGCTGTCGTTCTAGGTTAAATTTGTCAAGATTAGCGAGTTTAACCCTGAGAATAGCAGCTTGGATAGTATCCAGCCTCGAATTAAGGCCAACATGATAATAATGATATTGAGTACTCATGCCGTGCTGCCGTAATACCTTAGCCTGGTAAGCCAGCGATTCATCAGATGTAAACAAAGCACCACCATCTCCCATGCATCCTAAATTTTTGGTGGGAAAAAATGATGTAGCACCCAAGGTACCCATCGTTCCAGCGGGCCGCCACTCACCTTTACAGTAGCAATGGGCCCCCAATGCCTGGGCAACATCCTCTATCACGTACAGGTTGTAGGTATCGGCAAGCTCCAGAACATCTTCCATTGGCGCGCACTGCCCAAATAAATGAACGGGCATAATGGCCCTGGTACTAGCAGTAATAGCCCTTTTAGCGGCTTCTGGATCTATCAGAAAAGTGTGGGGGTCCACCTCTACCAGCTTAGGTTGTAAACCTAGTTGTTTTGCTACTTCTGCAGTGGATACAAAGGTGAAGTCGGGAACGATCACCTCACTTCCTTTAGGAAGTTCCAGGGTCATTAAAGCCAATTGCAGGGCATCAGTCCCATTTGCACACCCAACAACATGAGGCTCACGCAAGTACTCAGCTAATTCTTGTTCAAAGGCTTGAACTTCCGGACCGTTAATAAATAAACCGCTGTCCATAACGGACTTTACAGCTTCATCCAACTCCGGCCTAATACGAGCATGTTGGTTATTAAGATCAACCAGCTTGATACCACTCATGGAATACTTTCGTTTGCCTCTTACAAAAAGTCAGGTAAATGATCGGTTTAAATTTCAAGTTTACTTTTTACTCATTTAAAGACCCGTCAGAATTCGACTTTACAAAAATAACATGATTCGGGTTATTTCGATCTTTTTTGATCAAAATTTCCCTTGCCTATGGCCCACCAGAAGTTAACCATTTGCAGCTATTTGGCTTTTATATTTGTAGCTCTTAAAGACTAAAAAAACCTTGAATACTATGGCTGATGGATTGTTCAAAGTAGAGCCACCCCGCAATGAACCATTTTATGCGTATGAGCCCGGTTCACCTGAAAGAGCAGAGCTAAAGCAAGAACTTCATAAATGCTATGAAGAGGTTCGTGAGATTCCTATGATCATCAATGGCAAAGCCGTTACTACCAATGATCGCCGGGCGTATCGTCCACCTCATCGCTTGAATCAAACTGTGGCCCACTATTACTACGGCGGCTCACAGGAAGTTCAGCAGGCAATTGATGCGGCTTTATCGGCTAAGCAAGCCTGGCGGAACACTTCCTGGGAGCACAGAGCTTCCATATTCCTAAAAGCGGCTGATTTGCTTCAAGGGCCTTACCGTCAAAAAATGAATGCCGCTACGATGGTCGGCCAATCCAAAAATGCTCATCAGTCCGAAATTGAAGCAGTAGCTGAATTCATTGACTTCCTGAAGTTTAATGCCTATAATGCCCAAATGATCTATGAGGGGCAACCTCAAAACGGGAAGTACATGTGGAACCGTAGTGACTACCGGCCATTAGAAGGCTTTGTTTATGCGGTAACCCCGTTCAACTTTACTTCCATCAGCGGTAACCTTGGTGCAGCACCAGCAATGATGGGAAATACCGTAGTTTGGAAACCATCTGATAAGCAGATCTATTCCGCCCAGGTAATCATGGAGGTTTTTCATAAAGCCGGCCTGCCGGATGGTGTGATCAATATGGTATTTGCCGATCCTGATGAGACAACCAATACCGTTATGGAAAACCCCGATTTTGCGGGTCTTCACTTTACCGGATCAAATGGAGTGCTGAAGGATCTTTGGAAACGCAGTGGCCAAAACATTGATAAATACAGAAGCTTCCCTCGTGTAGTAGGGGAATCCGGAGGGAAGGATTTCGTGGTAATGCATGAGTCAGCTGACCCTAAAGAAGTCGCTACCAGTCTTATTAGGGGAGCTTTTGAGTACCAAGGCCAAAAATGCTCTGCGGCATCCCGGGCTTATGTTCCGTCTAACCGGTGGGAGGAAGTTCGTGAGCACATGAAAATAGATCTGGATACCATCAAAATGGGAGATGTGGAGGACTTTACCAATTTTGTGAATGCTGTTATTGATCAGAATGCTTTTGAAAAGCATAAGAAAGCCATTGAAGATGCTAAAGCAGACTCAAGGGCTGAAGTGATCTTTGGGGGTAATTGCGATAACTCAGTCGGTTATTTTGTAGAACCCACCTTAATCCTGACTACCGACCCCCACTACGATACCATGGAGCGAGAACTGTTTGGTCCTATTTTGACTATTTACGTTTATGATGAAGAAAAATTCGAGGAAACCCTCGAACTCGTGGATCAAACATCGCCCTATGCCCTTACAGGTGCAATTTTGTCACGGGAGCGTGCTCCATTGGAACTTGCTGCAAGAAAACTAGAAGATGCAGCGGGGAACTTTTATCTCAATGATAAACCTACTGGATCGGTGGTTGGACAGCAATCCTTTGGCGGCGCTCGGATGTCGGGGACCAATGATAAGGCGGGATCCTACCTGAATTTGATACGCTGGACCTCTATGCGCTCTTTGAAAGAGAACTTCGTTACCCCTACAGATTACCGCTACCCTTTCATGAACGAAAAATAAGGTAAGGAATAACCTTAGGTCCAGGAAAAATTTCAAGGCCCTTTAAGGAATAGTGTTAAATAAAACTTAGAGGGCCTTAAGCTTTACAGATATTGCTGCAATTTTTGACAATCACGGGTTTTTTGAAGGCGTCTTAGCGCGCGATCTCTTAATTGCCGAACCCTTTCGCGGGTTAGTTGAAGCTTTTGGCCAATTTCATCCAAGGATAGGCGCTTGTAACCGTTTAAACCATAATAGAGCCCCAATATTGCTTGCTCCTTGGGCTTTAAGTGCTCTAGTAAGGTTTTCATCTCTTTTTGAAGGGATTCAATTATGAGGTCGCTGTCCGGAGATGGCTCCTGATCGTCCGGCATTACATTCAGCAGGTTGCCCTCCTCATCATCAGTCAAAGGGGCCTCCAGGGATAAAGTTTGTCCTGCACCTTTTAAGGTCGTATCGATGTTCTCAGTGGGAACTTCCAGTTCTTTGGCTATTTCTTCGTTAACAGGCGACCTTTCTTTTTGCTGCTCAAGTGTGGCGGAGACGTGATTGATCTGGGTAAGGGTTGTGATCCGGTTTAAGGGCATACGAACCAATCGGCCATGCTCGGCTGTTGCTTGCATGATTGATTGTCTGATCCACCAAACTGCGTAGGATATAAACTTGAAACCTCTTGTTTCGTCAAATCGCATAGCGGCTTTTATCAAACCAATATTGCCTTCATTGATAAGATCCCCTAAAGCTAAACCGCGATTCTGATATTGTTTCGCTACGGATATGACGAAGCGAAGGTTGGCACGTACCAACCGATCCAATGCCTCCATATCACCCTCCTTGATCCGCTGGCTTAATTTTACCTCTTCACCGGGATCTACCATTGGGATGTTACTGACATCCGTTAGATACTGATCTACAGCTTTGGATTCCCTGTTTGTAAACTGTTGAGTAATACGCAGTTGCCTCATAGGAGTGTCGTTTATCATTTACCCAATGCATACCCCCACCAATAATGCATCTACTTTTACTAAAAATCTTTCCTTTGATTGTTGGGTAAATCAGTTTATTTAAGATTCCAATATAATACTTCTAACAGACAAAAAAAAAGTATAAGATATTTCACTAGAAAACCTTCATCAAAGGCAACCTGAAATAGCAACCAGGTTGATTAATTATTCACAATCTTATCAGCGCAATAAGAGCTGGCAAAAGCCTCTGGTTTAGCTTTGAAAACAAATCCCATACTGAGGATATAGCCCATAGCCTCGCTTAAAGCTGAGTTTGATTTAAAGTAAGGATTCGTATTGATATCCGCATGAACCTCAAGGTCCACATTGTAGGCATCCAATAGATCACAAAGGTTATAGGCAGTCTCAATGGATTTACTTACTTCAGAAAGCATGCGCTCTTTAACGGAGAAAGGATGTTGAGACCGCTCAGTATGAATAAACATAAAGCCGCCCCTCTGCTCTCTGAGAAAAACAATAACCGTAGCAAACTCGGTAGCATTGCTGTGCTCAAGGGAATCAGTTCCAATACATACCTTTAGCTTATGACCCGCGTTGGTTTCTTTTTGAATCGTTTCTTCCACTTCCTCGCTGATGGATCTGGTAATTTGCTCGCCATTGAATTTTTTCCACATAGCATTTCAGTTTAGTATGAAACGCCCGCGGGATCAAACAGCTTTGTGGGCAGCTAGTCCTTGCAAATTTTAGCTAACATCAGTTTCAAAGTAGCTTGATAGCAGACGCTCAAGGGTTTTTTAACTGTTTTAGTAAAATAAAACAACCAATCCATATTTGTTCGGCAATATAAATTAAAGTACAGAGGTGACTAGAAAAGGCTTATAAAGTTTTTGTAAACCCTATATAGCATGGATTTTCAGCCAAACGGGCGGCATTGAACCATTGGGTTTTACCTACCTTTGTTGCTTTTCATGGCGGACTTAGGAATTACTCAAAATTGGCCAAATGGCATTTGACCAGGAGTACAGGGCTTTTGTTTGGCGCAGTGCTCTTAGAGCCTTGGTATATTTTGCCTTGATTGTTGGGGCTTTTTTCCTTTACCAGTACCTGATGCCTGAAAACTGGAAAGCCCTACTTGCTCCCATCAACAATCATCCTCAACTGGTATTCTTGATTTACACGCTTTCCGAAACTTTTTTTGGAATCATACCGCCTGAGTTTTTCGTGATGTGGGCAACGGGTTTCCCGATTGAGACCTACGGACTAATGATTGCGCTACTGGCTATCTTATCATTTACTGGTGCCCTCATTAACTTTTATGTAGGACGACACTTACATAAAGGCCGTATTTACCGGCTACTTATTGAGGGACGCTTTCAGAAGTATGTGGGTTATTATCACCGATTTGGCGGTATCATAATTTTAATATCATCAGTGACTCCCCTCCCCTTTGCAGCCATTAGCCTTATAAGCGGAACCTTAGGATTCCCTTTCAAAAGCTACCTGATTTACGCTTCTGCCCGTTTCCTTCGCTTTGTATTTTACGGGTTTTTCTTTTGGGGCGTTAACTGATCAAAATTTGATAAGTTATTGAACATCAAATACCGTTTGCCTTTGACCAGTTTTTGAGCCCCTAACGATGAACCTTACATGATAGGTTTTCTTATTCTGGCTTTCGTAGTAAGTACGCATAAGCATCTCAACTAAGATCCCGATCGTTACGAGTTGAATTCCACCAAGTGTACATGTCATAGCCAATATCAGCAAAGGTTTACCCCAAAGTTCTGTCCCAGCTATTTTTAGCCCTAAAAGGTAGAAGTTGAGTAATACCCCAACACCAAAGACTAAAATACCAGCCAAGCCAAAAAGCTGCATAGGCTTATTCAAGTACTTCTGGAAAAACATGACCAATAAAAGGTCACTTAATACTTTGAAAGTCCGGCTTAAACCGTATTTGGTATAACCATACTGACGAGGATGATGCTTTACATCCATTTCTTTAATACGCGCTCCTTCTTGTTTGGCAAGGACGGGGATAAAGCGGTGCATTTCACCATATAGCCCAAGATTTTTCGCAATGCTCCCATCAATAACTTTAAGCGTGCACCCGTAATCAGTTATTTTTACGCCTGTAAATCGGCGAATCAGGGAATTAGCCAGTTTGCTCGGCAACTTGCGGTTGAAAAAACCGTCCTTGCGGTTTTTCCGATTGCCAACCACCATATCAATAGGCTCATTTTCAAGCGCCTGCAATAACCGCGGGATATCCTCAGGATCATTCTGTAGATCCCCGTCCATTGTAGCTATATAGGCGCCATCCGCATGATCAATTCCAGCGGACATGGCCGTGCTCTGGCCATAATTGGTGCGAAGCTGAATGACTTGAAAACGCTCATTGGGGTTATTTTGATGAATTGTATCAAAAGTTTGATCTGTACTTCCATCATCTATAAAGATCACTTCATAATCCAATCCCTCCAGACTTTGACTTAATTGCTTAATCAGCGGTGGTATATTCACTTTTTCGTTCACCACGGGTATCACCACCGACAAATGTTTCATAAACTGCACTTTAACAACGTTACAGCAAAGCTAAAACAGAACCGCCAATTTCAAGGGTGGTTTAAACACCCTTTATTGGACATACCGGAAAAAGCTACCTTTGTATAAAATTTATTTCATCATGTCAGAAAACCTACCCTTAGCAATTGACAGGACTGGAACACACAGCATAAAATGGGATTACAATAAAAAGTTATTTGGCAGGTCTGATATCATTCCGCTATGGGTGGCCGATATGGATTTTGAAAGCCCTCCAGCGGTTAAAGAGGCTTTACAGAAAAGAGTGGCTCACGGCACATTTGGTTACACCGGTGAATCTTTCAATTATTACAAAGGCATTCTGGATTGGATCAATACCCGTCATGGCTGGTCTCTGGAGCGGCATCACCTGCATTATATACCCGGTGTTATCCCTGGCCTTAATTGGGCTGTCCAAACCTTTACCGATCCGGGAGATGGGGTAATTATTCAGCCACCGGTTTATAAACCTTTTTTTCAGGCTGTACAGCATAATAACCGGGAGCTGAAGGAAAATCCGCTTCTGCTTTTAGATAACCATTACCAGATGGACCTTGAGCATTTGGAATCCCTAATTGATGAGCGTACCAAAATGCTGATCCTGTGTAGCCCTCATAATCCGGTGGGCCGCGTTTGGACCTCATCTGAATTAAAAGCCTTAGGGGACATTTGTATCCAAAATGATATCCTGATCTTATCCGATGAAATTCATTGGGATATCGTTTACAGTGACGCTAGCCACTTTCCGGCTGCTAACCTCAGCGATGACCTCAAGCAGCAGACGCTTACCCTAACTTCACCCGGTAAAACCTTTAACCTCCAAGGCCTGCAAAGTGCTTATGCCATTGCTGAAAATCCCGAAATCCGGCAGGCATATTGGCGCACCCTAGAGCAAAACGGCATCTTCCTTAACAATGCTTTGAGTATTACCGCTATTGAGGCCGCGTACAATCATGGAGCTGAATGGTTAGATTCCACAATACAATACCTGTACGAAAACAGGCAATACCTAATTGAATTCGTAGAAAAAGACCTACCCGGGATCCGGGTTACAGCTAGCGAAGGAACTTACCTGGCCTGGCTGGATTGTCGTGGGCTAAACCTTTCCCATGATGAACTCAACAATTTTTTTGTTGAAAAGGCTAAGCTTGGGCTTAATAATGGTGCTGAATTCGGAGAAGCCGGCAAAGGATTTATGAGGCTGAATTTAGCTTCCGCTCGCGACACTTTGGAACAAGCGCTTAACCAGCTAAAAGAAGCTTTAAATCGGCTTTAAGCGCAAAATAGAATTACCATTGGTTAACGCCCCAAGAGCGATCAAACCCTCCAAATCCTGAATTAAAACCCCGGCTTCCTCTCGGGAAAAATTGAGATGGCCTTCTAAAGGCATTACCTCCCTCAAGGTATTGGACCCCCGCTTCAATTTGGACATTATCGGCTATGCTGTAGTTAGCTTCAAAACTGAAAGCGCGCTGTTGTCGGGGGGTAAGTGATTGAAAACCTTCTGTAACATTGGAAGTATTGTTATTCAGGGGCAAACGAGCAGCACCTGAAAAGGTCAATTCTTCAGAAACCTTATAAGAACCTGCCAGATCCAGATGCATTCGGGGTTGAACATCCCTCAAAGCATTCGACTCACCTGTATTGTAAAAACCTCCACGGCTAATAAGTAAGCCGCCGCTTATCGTCAGGCGATCACTTACGGGATATTGCAGACTTGGTCTTACATACTGATAGCTATTATTCCCTGGAAAACTACTCATGAAGCCTACTTCAACTTGTATATCCGGCTTTTGAAGGATAGTGGAATCTTTTGCAAAGGGGTTTTCAGAATAATTTTGGAATTCTTGAGCATCAACACCTGAATTAAAACTCAAAACAATTAAGGTGAAAAAGCCTATGCAAAAAACCTCGGGAATTAGCTTCATCAGCAATTTTTTGGCAATTTATGCTAATAATATGCCAGACCCAGGAAGGTGTTATCCTCCTTCCCGGGTTCTTTTCAACTGTTAAGATCGAAATTGAGCGGATACTTCCGGATTCTTAGGATCTTTCGTGTAATCGTAAAAGCCCTCTTCTGATTTCACGCCATACTTACGCGCTGTTACCATGTTAACCAACAATGGACAGGGCGCGTACTTATCCTCACCAAAGCCATCCTGAAGAACGCGAAGAATGGAAAGTACCGTATCCAACCCAATAAAATCTGCCAATTGCAGTGGCCCCATTGGATGTGCCATTCCAAGCTTCATCACCGTGTCGATCTCTTCGACCCCGGCTACTCCTTGCCATAAGCTGTAAATGGCCTCGTTGATCATAGGGATCAAAACACGGTTGGATACAAATCCGGGGTAATCATTGGCTTCTGTTGGAACCTTGCCTAGTTTTTTAGCGGTATCCATGACGGATTTGGTAACCTCATCAGAAGTGGAATAGCCGCGGATCACCTCTACCAGTTTCATGACTGGTACGGGATTCATAAAGTGCATTCCAATAACCTTGTCATCACGCCCGGTAACAGCGGCAATCTTAGTGATGGAAATAGAAGAGGTATTAGAAGCCAAAATACAACCAGGGTCGGTATTGTTAGCCAAATGGGTGAAGAGGTCAATTTTCGTATCCACATCCTCTGAAGCAGCTTCAATCACAAGTTCCCGGTCTTTTACCGCTTCAGCCATGTTAGTACTAGTGGCTATATTGTTCAGGGTTTGTTGTTTATCCTTTTCTGTGATCTTCTCTTTTTTCAACTGGCGGTCCAGGTTTTTTTCGATGGCTTGCAAACCTTTATCCAAGGCTTCTTGCTTGATGTCCACCATGTTTACGTGGTATCCGTTTTGGGCAAAAACATGGGCGATACCATTACCCATCTGACCAGAGCCAATGACGCCTATTTTATTCATTTCTTGCGGTTTTAGGGTTATTAAGAGCAAATTTAGGGATTGTCGAGGCCGGTCCTGTAATTCGCCTTACAGCAAAGCTTAATATTTCACTTAAAAGCAAAAAAATCATAGTATAGCGTCACCCTTTTCGGAATAATGAAACCTTAGGCCCATGCCTGAAATGACACTTGATAGTATAGCTAATGAAGTAATTAATTGTCATCAATGTCCACGACTTCGTCAGCATTGTGCCGATATAGCGAAAACTAAAACCCGGAAATACCAGGAACAGGAATATTGGGGCAAACCTCTACCAGCTTTTGGCGATCCCAAAGCTCGGGTTATGATTGTTGGATTGGCACCAGCAGCCCATGGAGCAAATCGTACAGGTCGAATGTTCACGGGTGATAAATCCGGGGATTGGCTATACGAGGCCCTTTATAAGGCTGGCTTTAGCAACCAGCCTAGTAGCACAGGTCTGGGAGATGGCCTGGAAGTAAGGGATGTGTTCATCACGGCTGCAGCGCGTTGTGCTCCGCCTCAAAATAAGCCCACCACTGCTGAGCTCAATACCTGTTCGCAATCCTACCTGAAACAGGAGCTTGCTTTATTGCCAAACCTTCAGGTAGTGCTTTGCCTTGGGCGTATTGCCTTTGATACTTACCGGAAGTTGCAGGGTTTAAAGCGGTTAACCTTTCAGCACAAGGCGTTTTACAGGTTTGAAGACCAGCCTGACCTTATGCTGGCTTACCATCCCAGCCGCCAGAATACCCAAACCGGGCGCTTAAAATGGGATAGTTGGTTATCGGTGTTTAATGAGGTAAGGAATACGCTGCGCTGATAAAACTCAGATTTCACGATTCTTCCACTCTAGCTTGGTGGGAAGAAAAAAGTAAATTGGGGTTATCAATTCTGTAAAATAATGGTACGGCTCAAACCGAAACAGATCAATAAGAACAACCGGAAGCTTCAAACAACGGCTCAATCCTCCGATAAAAATCGACTGAAGGATTAGTCGCATCAAAGCTATCCCCAGGGCCCACCATGGAAATATGAAGATCAGAACGAGTACCGATGGGACAAAGAGCCCATGTACGATCATAAGGCCCAGTATCGGTTTAGGTAGGGCCATTCCCCCTCGCAACCAGCGTTTACGCTGATGCAACAGCACCCAGAGCGAGGTAGTAGGCTCAGAAATTCCTAAAACGGATCTGTTCATGATATGATTGGACGCCCAGCCTAGCTTGGTTACCTCCTGGAATATTTTATAATCCTCCGTTACCGATGATTCCAAGTTCTGGTAGCCACCCGTATGCCAGTAGGCATCACGGCTTACAGCCATATTGTTCCCTATAGCTGTGATGGGATAAGCCTCAGCAGTTAGGCGAACAAGCGTCATGTAATATCGCCACTCCAAGCCCTGCATTTTGCCAAAAAAAGTGGTACCAAAAACCACTGAAACACCGCTTACGACACCAATACCGTTTCCGAAGCCATTCAGAAGCCCGTGAACCCAACCACGCGGAACGCGTATATCGGCATCGGTTATGAAATAGTACTCACCGGAAGCTACATTGGCCAGCCAGGCCAAGACATTCCCCTTGCTCTTGGCTTTGCCCCAGTCGTAGGTTACATCTATTAAATGAAAATGGGGTTTATCACTTATGTAATTAGCAATAAGGGCTCGCGTATGGTCCTCTGATCGGTCATCGCCTATTAGGATCTCAAGTTTATCAGTTGGGTAACGTAGCCTGCTAAGCGCCTCCAAGCATGCAATGATATTCGGCTCCTCATTCCTGGCTGCCAGGAGTACCGAAACAAACGGTTTGTCGTGACTATCCTCATGCTTATCAGGCATTTTACGAAGCTGCCATAAGTACCACCCGAAAATCAAGAAAAATAAAGCTAAAACCAGGACCAGGAGGGCAATGAGGAATATCATAAAGGATTTACAAGGGGCTAAACTGGTAGCCGTTTTCGCGCATTTGATTGAGATATGCTGGTAACATTTCCTTTAGTTGTGGTAAAGCTTTAAGGTGATCATGAAAAACCACAATACTACCTGAACGGGTTTTTTGAAGTATTTTTCTAAGGGCTTTATCGGTGTTTAGCTTATTATCAAAGTCATAGGTCAGAATGTCCCACATGACTACTTTAAACCCTTTTTGCTTCAGTTTTCGAGCCAAAGATGGGGTAATTTTACCATAAGGTGGACGAAAAAGAGCGCTTTGGATGAATGGATGAGCTTCCTGTACATTGTTCACATAATGGGAAGGCGTTACCCGCCAAGCGTCCAGGTGATGGTAGGTATGGTTTCCTAACCGGTGGCCCGCTTCTACCATTTGATTGAGGAGTCGCGGATAGCTTTCAGCATTAGCTCCCACACAAAAAAAAGTGGCCTTGGCTTCATAAGCTTCTAAGGTATCTAAAATCCACTGGGTAATTTCAGGTGTGGGACCATCGTCAAATGTCAGGTATATGGTTTTGGCTGTTGCTGGTTTATGCCAAATCAAACCTGGCAAAACCTTTTGAACCCAACCAGGCATATGGTAAAGCCGTAGCCATGCCATTAGGCAAAAATAGCCATTAGGCATTGCCAAGAAACCAAAACGTCCCCCAACTAAGCAAAGCGCCTTACCTTTGCTATCTAAAACTAAAAGCAATCGAATCTCATGACCTACCGTACGCTGCTTTACAGTTTTCTGGCTTGTTTTTTCCTGACCTTTAGTGGTTGCGGTAATCAGAAGGAAGTAACCCGCATGGACCCTGAAAAAACCACTGATCTAACAGGCAAGTGGAATGATACGGATTCCCGGATGGTAGCTAAAAAGATGGCTAAGAGTGCCTTAAGCAGTGATTGGCTCCCACGTTTTCAGGAAAGGAATGACAATGAGCAACCGGTAATGATCGTGGGACTGATCAAGAATAAAACCCACGAGCATATTGATCCCATGACCTTTATAAAAGACATGCAGACCCAATTCATTAAGCGTGATGCTATTCGTGTGGTTGAGCATGGTAAATTCCGGGAAAAGATGCGTGCTGAGCGGTCTGATCAGCAAAAGTACGCTTCAGAGGATACCCAAAACAAGTTCGGCCTTGAGTTAGGAGCCGATTATATGATGCATGGGGCCATTTCCTCCAATGTGCAAAAAGTGGATGATGAAAAAGTTGTTTTCTACAAAGTTACCCTTGAGCTGGCAGACCTCACAACCAATGAGATTGTGTGGATCGGGGATAAGGAGATTAAGAAATATGTAGAAAATTAGTGCCCTTTCCTGACCGGTACTATGCCTTACCGTTTACTAGTAAGTATTATACTGTTGCTCTTTTTACAGGGATGCTTAAGTTATTATGAGCGCAGGAGCGATTTCAATAAAGCTTTTGAAAGGGGTCAGTTTCAAGAGGCTGAGCGTATTCTGAACAACAGTAAACCGAAGAAGAAAAACCAGCTACTATACTTCTTGAATAAAGGAGTGGCGGCTTTCATGCAGGGCAGGTATGAAAGTAGTAACAAGGCTTTTGAGCAAGCTTACCTAACCGCTCAAATCCAGGAACCGAAACCTGGTCGGCAGATTGCTTCATACTTAATTAATCCTAGGCTTACCATTTATGAAGGCGAGCATCATGAGGTTTTGCTTATCAATTACTTTAAAGCCCTGAATTACCTTTTTTTGGATAAACCAATAGCGGCACTAGTAGAATGCCGCCGCATGAATATCCAGTTGCAATCCCTTAACCTGAAGTATAAAGATCAACGCCACCGGTATCAAGCTGATGCCTTCATCAATCTATTGATGGGGTTGATCTATGAGGCTAACAATGATTACAACAACGCTTTCATTGCCTATCGAAATGCCTACGAGATCTACAAAAGTGATTATCAAAACCTTTTCGGCATTTCCGCACCTAAACAATTGAAAGCTGATCTGATCCGGACAGCACAGTTATCAGGTTTGCGCAGTCAGGCAAGACAGTATCGCCAAAAGTTTTCAGGCCTTCAAGCAGCTAAGGCTAAACCTCAACAGCCCCAACATGGGACCCTTGTCTTCCTCTGGCACAACGGGTTGGGACCAGTTAAGGGCCAAGAAAGCCTTAATTTCAGTCTAGTAGAAGGCGATGGAGCCGGTGTGGCTAATTTTAGCAGTGAGCAGTACGACTGGACCATACCCTACCCAAACTACGAGAAAGATAAAGAGGACCATGAGAACCTTCCGGAGGTCGAGTTACTCCGGCTAGCTTTACCCAAGTACCTCAAGCGGCCACCTTTTTTTAAAGGAGGATACTTACGGACAGGAGATCGGAAGTATAACCTTCCAGTTGTAGAAAACATCACCAAACTAGGATTTCAAGTACTGGAAGACCGGATTTTAAGGGATTTAGGAAAGGCACTAGCCAGGCTTGCTGTTAAGGAGGCAGCAGAATATGCGGTAAAAGAAGAAAACGAGGGGTGGGGAACAATTGTAGATGTAACCAACTTTTTAACAGAGCAAGCTGACACCAGAAACTGGCAAACTTTACCGCATGCTATCCATTATGCCAAAGTCCCTTTAAAAACCGGGAAAAAAGAAGTTGACTTGGTATTGACTAAGCCAAATGGGAGCACAAAAACCTATGACTTTACTTTTAATCTGAAACCCGGCGAAATACGTTTTGAACACTTCCACACCCTTAATAAGCGCAGTAAAGAGCAATACCAACAACAGCAATATCCGGAGGAGTACCATCCTTAGGCTATCTTAAAGTCAATTTACAGGACATTGCTATGATCTATTCCATGCCATAAATGACAGCTGTTTTATCAATTTGATAGGGCTGCATTGCTTGTTAGTGTTTATGAACAACTTATGGGGAATCCTACCGGGATATTAAAAATATTCAGCTTTGAAAGCTGGTATTTTCCATTTTCAAAACCAGATTAAACCAGTTTTTTCTTCATAGAAATCAGGCAGATGAGCTTATTATGAGTATTCATAAAAAAAGCCCCTTCCAAGCTGGTATAGCAAGAAAGAGGCTTTTTGTTGTATTTGATTTAGCTAATAGTTACCTCACAATCACTTTCCTGCTCTGGATACCCTTATCTGAATAAAGCTTCAGCATGTAAATGCCTTCTGCTACATTGTTAAGGTCAAGGGTTTTGGTTCCTTCACCAATCACATCCTTTTGGATGATGCGTTGCCCTGTCATGTTAATCATCTCAAGCTGGTTCACATTGCTGTTAACCACAACATTTAGCTTATCCTGAGCGGGATTAGGATAGATCGTGATGTTATCACCTCCTAGCTTACCAGGGATACCCACATTCTGAACGGAGTAGCAGGCTGAGGTATCCTGACAATTGCCCTGGGTAATGGCCACTGCGTAGCTGTTACTCTTGAAGGCGCGAAAACTTTTATCGGAGGACCCATCAATAGGACGGTAACCATTACTATCACAGATAAGCCATTGGTATTGGGCATTCGGGGCATTAGCTATAAGCTTTTTACCAGATCGAGATAATGAAGTATCCAACGAACCAAGGGTCAGGTTGATGGTCAGAATGCTATCGCACCCGGCTGCTGTGGGAATGGTATCCTGATAAGTGCCATCTGAAGAGTAAGTTTCATCCCCGCTTGGCACGGTGTAGGTATTACAGCTCTTGATACTCGTGGTAACTTGTTTATCCTGTCCCGCTGTTAAGTTAATCGTTATGACGCTGTCACACCCCTTACTGCTTGGAACCGTATCCAGGTAAGTTCCACTGACGGTGTAAGTTTCATCACCGCTTGGCACAGTATACGAGCCACAAGAAGTTCGGCTGATGGTACTTGTCACTTCTTCTTTCACTGTCAGATTTATCGTAAGAATACTGTCGCAACCATCACTTGTTGTTAGCGTATCCTTATAAGTACCATTCACATTGTAAGTTTCATCCCCGCTAGGTACGGTGTACGAGTTACAGGCTACTGGGCTAATGCTATTATTGATGGCCTGTTTAAAGGATAGGCTGATAAAGATTACGCTATCGCAACCGTCAGATGAGGGGATGGTGTCCTCATATGTGCCGTCTGTGGTATAAGTTTCGTCTCCGCTTGGTACGGTGTAGCTTCCACAGGTAGTGACGTTTAGTGCGCTTTGTTTGTCCGGTAAAATGGTTAAATCGATTTCAAGAATACTATCACAGGTGTTTGGCCTTACAATGGTGTCGAGGTAAGTGCCTGAGTTTTTGTAAGTCTCATCTCCGCTTGGAACCGTGAAACTGTCACATACCGACCGGGTTACATTGGTCCTCACAAAGTTTTCAATAGTAAGGTTTATCGTCAAAACCGTGTCGCAGCCTCCGGTCCCTTGTATCGTGTCCATATATTGCCCGGATGTTTGATAGGTTTCATCTCCGGAAGGTACCTCGTATTGGTTACACTTGGTTGCACTAATAACCTTAGTTGCAAAAGGCTGAATAGTAAGGTTAATGGTAAAAATCGTAACGCAACCGCGAGCATTGGTAACGGTATCGTTGTACTGGCCGGTAGACATGTAGGTTTCGTCACCGCTTGGCACTTCGTAAGAGCTACAGGCTGTTCGTTGAATGGTTTTCCTTGAAGTATCTTCAATAAATACACTGACATTGATGATACTGTCACAACCGTTAGCGCTTCCATTCTTGATAGTGTCGATATACAATCCATCACTGTAAACGGTATCAGATTTGCTCGGAAGCACAACTGAACAGAAGCCGGTATCGCGGATAAATCCCTGCCCAGAATTAATGATTTTAAGGTCGATCCTTACAATGCTATCACAGCCATTGGCAGCAGTAAATGAATCAAAGTAAGTACCAGAAGAGGAAACAACCCGGCCATCACCAGGAATGGTAAATTGATTACAGGAAACCCGCTGTATAGTGTCGCCAATCTTTGGGCAAATAGTGTTTATTACAGTATCCGTGCGAATTGGCTTGTTTTGGTCAAAAATGATGTCCGCATAATTGGTAAACTGGGAATCCGCGGCCACTCCGGCTTTTGGAGATACCTCGAAGGTGATGAAGCCCTGACTACCAGAGAGGTTAGATCCACTATCCGGCAAGTTAATATTGGGCATATCAAACTTCAAAATCCTGTTTTGATCAATGGTGAGCGTTGGGTTATCTGAAGAATTGATAACCGTAACCGTATTCGGATCCAAACCTTGGTCCAACGTATCAATGACAGTAGCATTTACGGCAGTAGCATTACCCGTGTTTTGAAAATTGATGGTATAAGTGAGCGTTGTAGAATCCTGTAGAAAACCAACGCTATCGGTCCCTTTGGGGCTAACAACCTTGTTATTCGGATCTACGGCATTGATTGCATTTTGACAAACGGTCTTTGTATCATTGCTTGGATCAATATCCGTATTGGTTATCAGATTAATAGTTGCGCAAAGGGTGTCATTGATGGAAGCACTGGTATCCGTGTAAAGCGGAAGATCCACATCGCTAAAATCAGTGGCTTTGGTTTGATTTAGGTTGTATTTAACCGTATCTCCACTAATACTGGTAAACTTGGGATAAGCAGGATTGCTCGGGTAAAGGCTATCGGCTGCCTGTAAGGCAGAATCAAGTATCACTTCTATTCCTCTTAAAGTATCCGAATTGCAAGCTGCAACAGTATTGACGGAGAAATTTAAATTTCTGGAAAATCCAATTCTGAAAGCTCCAGCCTCAACATTGGCATCATTTACGCCGAAATCCGTGCCTGTACAATTTAGCCCAAAATTGACCTTACTGGCTGACACGTTTGAAACATTCAGGATCCCATTTCCGCTACACCCGTAGGTTAACTTGTTAGTATCCTTAAAGACTATTTTGTAGGCCTGACCTTTAGAGACATTAAAATCGTACTCGCCTTTGGAGTTCGTAGTGGTAATAGCAAGTAAGGTGTCCGTAATATCAGTAAGGCGGACTGTTTTGTTGATAATACCGGTTTCAGTGGATGAATTGAATGTACAATCATTGTTGGTATCAGCGTAAATTTTTCCGCTAATAGAAGAACATTTTTGAGCAACGGATACTGTTAAAGTTTGGACGTCTGCATTGCCGTTACCATCCACAGCATAGGCTGTGATAGTGTAAGTTCCGGTACTATTGTATTGATTAGAGAAGCTTATAGAATAATTCCCGACTGTGTCTTGTCTGGCAAACCTATCAATTGTATAGCCACTTCCATCACCAAAGTTTACCTGGTAATTAACTGATCCTTTTGTTCCAGAGGCAACATCAAGCTCAAACGTATCAAATTGATTGGGCTTAATGCAATTACCGGAAGAAGCACCTGAAACAAATAAATCTTTAGCAAAAGAACCGGAAGGCCGGGTTAAACCAAAATTTACGCTTCCTGAACCGGGGCTGCTGACGGTTTTTGTAGGACTTTGACAATAGTGCAAATAATTACCTGTATCAACAAGCCTTACTTTTACAGTACTATTGTTTGAGGTATTCACGGTAAAAGAATAATCGCCTGCGGTACCCGTGAAGGTCGAATCAATTTTTGAGCCGGTATTGTCTAATAAATAAACCCTTAAACTGTCTGAACTTGGTGAAACGTCTTTTGACCCTTTTGTACAACTACTATCCACATCTACATACACAGACCCGTTTAAAGTAACGGTCTGACCGTGAGCAGATTGGTTAAAAAGTAATACCGATCCAAACAAAAGGCCTAAACAAAGCCCTTTAAAGAGGTGGGGTTGAATGTACTGTTTTAGCATAGTATCTCTATTTTATTGAGAATAATCATTTATATGTCGGTTAAATAAAAAAATTACAAAAAAGGTTTTGAGGTTTATACTTTTGAAAACCTCTGTTCAAAAGTAAAAGTTTTTCTTAACCTGCGTAAAAAAGTGCTTCATTGACTAATAAATATTACATATCAGCTTTCTACGAAAAAGTTTGTGGATAGGTTGGGTAGAAAAAGAATTTTCTCCTTTTCATTAAATTTTACTACCGGCTTTTCGGGAATTGAGGCCTAGCATACGATTGTGAGGAAGTCTTAGCAGACTACCAAACTCTACGCGGTCATTTTTGTAACGCTGCTTGCAATAAGTATTTTAAGCTTTTCTAAGGATTGACGGTCAAAAATAGGGCTTCCTTAAATAGTAAAGTTGTTTGCCTATTGCCTTTGAGGGAAGGTTTCCGTATGCTGGGGTCTTTGCCTGTAAGTTTTATAGGTTTTTTAAAATAGCTTGAAGTATCAATAACTTTCGTAATTATTCTCAGGCAAAAAAAAGTACAGGTTTAAAATCATTTTGCCCATGGACCTGGGTAATAAACCAGCCAAAGGCCATTATGATAGCCTAGTTTTGTGTTTTTTCCACGACAAACTTAACATCCCACTGAAAATGATTAATCATGCCTCAAACTCCTCTAGCCGAACGCATCAGACCTCGAAAAATAGATCAGTTCTTTGGTCAGGATCACATTGTAGGTAGCAGTGCCGTTTTGAGAAAGGCTGTTGAGCAGCAGAATGTCCCTTCCCTTATCCTTTGGGGCCCACCTGGCACCGGTAAAACTACATTAGCCCACATCATTGCTGATCACCTCGGCATCCCGTTTTATGCGCTTAGTGCTATTCAGGCGGGAGTAAAAGAAGTGCGGCAGGTTATTGATACCGCCAAAAAACAAGGGCAGGCTCTGCTTTTCATTGATGAGATCCACCGTTTTAACAAAGGTCAACAGGACGCCTTGCTTTCGGCTGTTGAAAAAGGTACCATTACATTAATTGGGGCTACTACGGAAAATCCCTCCTTTGAGGTTAATTCAGCCTTACTCTCCCGCTGCCAGGTTTACACCCTCAATCCATTGGCTGAAGGGGACCTTAAGCAATTAGTTCAAACCGCTATAACCCAGGATCGGTGGCTCAGCAGGTATGAGATTCACATTGATGAATGGGAAGCCTTGCTGAATTTATCCGGCGGGGATGCTAGAAGATTACTTAACCTCTTAGAGTTGGCTGTAGAACAGCAAAATAAAGATCTGATACACTTAACCAATGATAAAGTAAAAGCGGCTGCTCAGGAAAAAACAGCACTTTACGATAAGCAGGGAGACCAGCATTATGACCTGGTTTCGGCTTTTATCAAATCCCTTCGTGGCAGTGATCCGAATGCTGCTGTCTATTGGCTGGCACGTATGCTGGAAGGAGGCGAGGACCCAAAATTTATTGCCAGGCGATTGCTCATCCTGGCTTCCGAAGATATTGGCAATGCCAACCCCAATGCGCTGATATTAGCAAATGACTGCTTTCAAGCCATTGATGTTATAGGTATGCCAGAAGGCCGCATCATTTTATCACAAACCGCGATTTACCTGGCAAACTGCCCTAAAAGCAATGCGACCTATGAGGCCATCAATTCTGCGCAGCAAGTGGTAAAGCAGACGGGGGATCTTCCTGTACCGCTGCACCTCCGGAATGCGCCTACTAACCTTATGAAGGAACAGGGTTACGGCCAGGGTTACCTTTATGCGCATAGCTATTCAGAGAACTTCGTTGACCAGGAATTCATGCCGAATAAGCTACAAGGCCATAAGCTGTATGAACCCGGCTCTAATCAGCGGGAAGCAGATACGCGGAAGCGCTTAAAAAGCCTCTGGCAGGGTAAGTACGGTTATTAAAAGCTTAGCATTGTTCTATTGCTTTCCATACCCAGCTTTACCCTTTTTTAACCGAACCCCTTTACCTTTGTGTTTTCTGAAAAAAAGCAATCTATGAGCATGCCCGGGCCGTATGACCCGTCTGAATTAGAACCCTATTGGTACGAACAGTGGCAGAAAAAAGGCTTTTTTAATTCCCAGCCAGATGAGCGAACCCCTTTTACCATTGTCATGCCTCCTCCGAACGTGACAGGAGTCCTGCACATGGGACACCTCCTCAACAATACCCTGCAGGATGTGCTGATCAGGCGAGCACGGCTACAGGGCTATAATGCTTGTTGGGTGCCTGGTACCGACCATGCTTCCATAGCAACGGAAGCCAAGGTTGTTAACATGCTCAAGGAAAAAGGAATTGATAAAAGTAGCCTCAAACGGGATGAATTTCTCGAATACGCGTGGGAGTGGAAAGAGAATTATGGCGGTATCATCCTCGATCAATTGAAGCGGATTGGTGCGTCCTGTGATTGGAACCGCACCCGTTTCACCATGGAGGATGACCTGTACCGCTCGGTAATCAAGGTTTTTGTGGATCTCTACCACAAAGGCTTTATCTACAAGGGTGTTCAAATGGTCAATTGGGACATCCAAGCGCAGACTGCTGTTTCTGATGAAGAGGTCAATTACAGAGAAGTAGAATCCCGGCTTTACCATGTGAAATACCCGCTTAAAACTAGTTCATCTACTATTACTATTGCTACAACACGTCCGGAGACAATACTTGCTGACACTGGCTTATGCGTGAATCCGAACGATGAGCGTTACAAGGACTTGATCGGTCAGACCGTGATCATCCCGCTTATAAACCGCGAAGTCCCGCTGATAGCTGATGACCATGTAGATCCGGAGTTTGGGACCGGTGCCTTGAAGATCACTCCGGCCCATGACCTTAATGACTATGAAATTGGTCAGCGGCATGAGTTGCCAGTGATCGATATGCTGAACTTTAACGGGACCCTGAGCGGGGAAGCAGAGCTTTTCGTTGGCCAGGATCGGTTTCAGGCGCGGGAATCCGTAGCCAAAGCCCTGCAGGATGAGGGTTACCTGGTTAAGACTGAAACGTTGACCAATAAAGTGGGTTACTCCGAACGTACCGATACCGTTATAGAGCCTAAGCTCTCCAACCAGTGGTTCCTTAAGATGGCAGACTTGGCCACGCCGGCCCTTGAGGGTGTAATGAACGATACCATAGCCTTTTACCCGGAAAAATTCAAGAACAGCTACAAGCAGTGGATGGAAAATATCCGCGATTGGTGCATCTCGCGACAGCTATGGTGGGGGCATCGCATTCCAGTTTATTACTTACCTGACGGGGACTTTGTGGTAGCTGCATCCATTGACGAAGCTTTGGATAAGGCTCGTCAGCAAACAGGCCACCCGGATCTCCAGGCTGAAGACCTGACCCAGGAAGAGGATGTTCTTGATACCTGGTTTTCTTCCTGGCTGTGGCCGATTTCCGTGTTCAATGGTATAAATGAGCCGTATAACGAAGACTTTCAATACTACTACCCAACCAATGTCCTGGTCACTGCACCGGACATCATCTTCTTCTGGGTAGCACGTATGATCATGGCAGGATATGAATATGAGGGTCAACGGCCTTTTGCTAAGGTCTACTTCAATGGCATGGTCCGGGATAAGCATGGCCGTAAGATGTCCAAATCCCTTGGTAATTCGCCGGATATTGGAAAATTAATTGATGATTATGGGGCTGACGGAACCCGCTTTGGTGTCCTGATTAGTTCGCCAGCCGGCAATGATCTGCTTTTTGATGAAAAGCTTTGTGAGCAGGGCCGGAACTTTGGGAATAAGCTTTGGAACGCCATGAAGCTGGTGAAAAGCTGGGCTGAAAATGATAAGGTTCACAATGACATCAATGAGCAGGCCAATCAACGGTATGAGCAAAGTATTAAGCTATTCCGTAGCCGTTTATATGCCATTTTCGACACCCTTGAGCACAACTACGAACAATTCCGCATTGCGGATAACCTTACTCAAATCTACCGCCTCATCTGGGATGATTTCTGCTCCCAATACTTAGAATGGGTAAAGCCCGGGAAAGGGGAATCAATCGATAAAGCTACCTACGAAACCACCTGTGGTTTTTTTGAGGAGCTGCTTAAGCTTCTTCATCCTTTTATGCCTTTTATCACCGAAGAGATCTGGCACCAGTTAAGGGACAGGGATGAAGATGATTACCTGATCGTAGCACACTACGCACAATCACGAACCTACGATGAAAAGGTGCTAAATGACTTTGACAAACTAACGGAAGTCATTGCGGCGATCAGGAATTTTAAAGCTAATCAGGATTTTAAGCCTTCGCAAAGCATTGATTTACAGGTTCATGCGGAAGAACCGAACTTTTACAGGCGATACCAGCCTATCATACAACAGGCAGCAGTGGTCAATGAAATTGCGGCCGTGGATGCGATCACAGATAAGCAACAGACCGCCATGGTCGGAAAGGATCAGCTCCAATTTCAAGCAGAAGAGGCCGTAGATGTGGAAGCCCAACTGAAGGAGCTTGAAGAAGAAAAGGCTTACAATGAAAATTTCCTGGCGGGGGTTGAGAAAAAACTTAGTAATGAAGGCTTTATCAATAATGCCAAACCCGAAGTGGTAGAAAAGGAACGTCAGAAAAAACAGGATGCCGAGGAAAAGATACGAAAGCTGAAGGCCAGTATAGAGCGCCTAAAGGCCAGGAAAAGGGAGGAAATGTAAGGGCTCAAGGGCCCACTTAAATGTTACATTTAGCTAAAAAAATAGCAACCAATCAATTTCAAACTACATTAAAAATCTTTAGGGCTATTATTGGAAAGGACGGAAAAAATCGCTCACTAGAAGATGTAAAGCTTTATCAATCCCAGGAGGTTTTGGTCACAATCATTGACGAAAAAAATGAAAATAACGTACATGAGCCGGTAACAACTTACTTAAGTAATCAAAGCATTGAAAACAAATTGGTCCAAAGTGAGAAAGATGAAGCATGGATGCATCTTCAACAAAGCAAGTAGCTTTAATACCTTTTCCGTTTTCTGATCTTAGTAGTGCCAAGCTAAGGACAGCGTTAGTAATTGCTTATGTTAACAAGTATGATCTAAAACCAGCTTAAATAAATAGCAATCTATACTCAGATCCTTTTGAAATGGATGATCATTATTTTCAAAAAGACCGTTTGCAGCGAATAAGCTACAACAGGCTCACAAAGCTTTTTACTTCAAATGAAAACCTTATCAAGGGCGATGGCGGAGCTTTGGAGAAGGGAAACGTTGAGGAAGTGATTAAAGGAATTATCAATAGCTTGCAGAACATGAAGATCCTTAAACCATTAGCAAAAAGGTCCTTAAACCTTACTTATTAAATGACCGAAAAAGCCCTGATCATTGACTTCGGCTCCCAATATACGCAACTTATCGCCCGCAAGGTTCGTGAGCTGAATGTTTACTGCGAAGTAAAACCAGCAAATGCCCTTCCCTTGCAGGATTCCGAAACAAAGGGCGTCATCCTCTCCGGATCCCCTTATTCCGTAACAGATGATCAAGCGCCTCCTTTTAATCCCGATCAGGATTTGCCTGATGTGCCGGTTTTAGGCATCTGCTTTGGAGCCCAGCGTTTGGCTCAGAAGGATGGTGGTCAGGTAGAGGCATCTGAAAAACGGGAATACGGCCGTGCTTACCTGGAAAACATGGCTGATCGTTCTCCCTTGTTGGCAGGGATCCGGGAGGATTCACCAGTCTGGATGTCGCATGGTGATAGCATCTTGAGTCTGCCTTCTGATTACCATGTGTTGGCAAAAAGTGAGAGCGGCAATATTGCAGCCTTCCAGCGGGACAAAGAACAAGTTTATGGAATTCAATTCCATCCTGAGGTTACCCACACAAAGGACGGAACGCAACTATTAAAAAATTTCCTGGTAACGATCTGTGGATCAGAACAGGACTGGACACCAACTAACTTCATCACCGAGACCGTTCAACATCTAAAACAGCAGATTGGCGATAAAGGAGTTGTGATGGCGCTATCGGGCGGAGTAGATTCTTCAGTTGCTGCATGGCTCATTCACCAAGCAGTTGGGCCTCAGCTTTATTGCCTGTTTGTTGATTCTGGTTTACTCAGAAAAAACGAGTATGAAAAAGTTTTGGCTTCTTACCAACATTCAGGCCTGAACGTTAGAGGGGTTGATGCCAAAGAACAATTCTACCAAGGGCTTTCAGGCGTTAGGGATCCCGAGGAGAAGCGCCGCATTATTGGTCAAACGTTTATAAGCGTATTTGAACAGGAAGCCCGCAGCCTGGAAAACATTGGTTTTCTCGGACAAGGCACGATTTACCCAGATGTGATCGAATCAGCCAGTAAGGGAGAATCAGCTGCTACCATTAAATCCCACCACAATGTGGGCGGGCTGCCGGACAAGATGAACCTGGATGTAGTGGAGCCCCTCAACACCCTTTTCAAGGATGAAGTAAGGAAAGTTGGCCGCACCCTTGATCTACCAGAAACGATCCTGAACCGTCATCCATTTCCGGGTCCGGGCTTAGCGATCCGCATTCTGGATCAGGTTACACCGGATAGGGTTCACATGCTGCAGGAAGCCGATGCAATCTACATCAATGAGATGGTCCATGAAGGACTTTACGATCAGGTCTGGCAAGCCGGAGCTGTGCTTTTGCCTGTTCAGAGCGTAGGAGTGATGGGCGATGAGCGATCCTATGAGCAGGTAGTTGCCCTTCGTGCGGTGCAATCCCATGATGGCATGACTGCCGATTGGGTGGACCTGCCTTCCAGTTTTTTAGGTCGCGTTGCTAATCGTATCATCAATGAAGTGAGGGGCGTAAACCGTGTTGTTTACGATATTAGTTCCAAGCCACCAGCCACCATTGAGTGGGAATAAAGGAACAAAGCTTTTTTATGAAAAGATTTATACCTCGTTATTGTCGCTTAAGTACCTTTTTCAGTCTGCTAATCTTGTTGTTGATAATCCAAGCTTGCTCTATCTTTCAGCCTAAAGGGACGGAAAAGCCTGATAAAACCCGAGCCGAGCAACCGGATACAACCCCTAAGCGCGGAAAAGACACCCTTGAGGCCGACCAGGAAAAACTAGATTCACTTAAAAGGGTAAAAGCACGTAAAGATAGCCTTGATCAGCTTTATCCGATCGAAAAGCCCGATACATTTAGCCTGGCAATGGTACTCCCGCTTTTTTCGGAAGTACAAACGGACACCTTTAACCTTAGTAAGCGAAAAAAGGCCATTGCCAATGTGGCGATTTCATTTTATACAGGAGCGCGTTTGGCCTTCGATAGTTTGAAAAATTGCGGAATGCATATCAATCTAAAGGTTTATGATTCCCGCCATGATAGTGTTAGAATGCTCACTATCCGCGAAAAAATGAAGCAGGATACACCAGATTTAATTCTTGGACCGTTATTTACAAGGAATATTAAACTTTTAAACAAATTTACGCAACAGACTAAAACCAATATCGTCAGCCCATTAGCAAATGTCCCGGTTTGCTTGAAAAACAATCCCTATTACGTCTCTCTGGATCCTGGAAAAGACGTGATAGCAAGACAGGTTGCCAGCCTCATTCACCGGAAATTCAAAAACCATAACATTTATGTTGTGCGGCAATACGCTAGTACAGAGCGGCAGATTGTCAAACGAATGGACAGTTTAGTGGATACAAGTAAGGTAAAATCTTACCAAAAACTCGCTTTAAAGGAAAATCAGTTTAATACTTCAAGTATATTCAAGGATACTCTAAGCAAGGAAAAAAACGTCATTTTTATTCCATCCGAGGATGAGTCATTTACCACTTCTGCTATTTCCGGGATCAAAGGGGTCGACACCGTTTTTACGATTGACTCCGTTTACAGTGAAGGAACAGACACCGCTAAGACCTTCCACGATGTCCAGGAAGACGTGGTTATTGTAGGCCTTCAGGAGTGGTTGGATTATGGCTCCCTTGATGGTGGCATGATGGAGCAATTCAAGATGAATATTTTGTCTGATTACCATGTTAATTACAGCAAGTTACCTACGGCTGCCATGGTTCGTCAATACCGGCAAACATTTTATACGGAACCAGATAAATATGCCATAAAAGCATTTGACTTCACCCTATTACTAGGAAAACTTATGGCTAATTATGGCATCTATTTTCAGCGTTATTGGCATGATGAGGTTTTTAAAGGCATTCATTCCAATTTCCGGTTTGGGCAAGGGCGTGGACAGCGCGGTTGGCAAAACTACTTCCTGCAATCACTGCAATTCCAGAATTACAAGTTAAAGCGTGTACAGCATTAATTTGGCGAAAGCCAACTGACACCTATGCGAGCGGTCGTCCAAATGAACCACGCAGTGGCCATTATACGCCAATATGATGGTAGCCAACCTTTAAATGGTCATCTAAGAACTTACTTCGGTGATAATCGCCAGATAGGATCCAAAGACCGGCGATATTTAAGGGAGTTAGTATACAGCGCTTTCAGACTTGGTGCTTGGCGACTCCAGCTGGACTCCGAAGCTGCTATTACCCTTGGCTATTTCCTAACCAATCAAGAGCCTGATGCTTTCCTGGAATACTGGCTACCTCAGTTTAGCCATTTAAATCCGGCTAGGGCCTACCAATCCATTAACGACAAATGGCAGGCTTTATCAGCAGAATGGGATGTTAAGCTGTGGGATGTCTTTCCCCATTGGGAGGCGCTTTCTGCTCATATCGATAAGGAAGCCTATGTCAAACAGCTTTTTCAACAACTTCCCTTTTATGCCTATCCGTTAAACATGGGGTTGCCAAAAGTTCGAGCAGTACTAGATCAGCAAGCTTTTCCTTACAAAGAAATAGACGGCACCTTTCAATTTCCTCCTGATACACGACTTCAGGCTCTACCAGCGGAAGTACAGCAGCACTTGATAGTGCAGGACTGGACCAGTCAGCGCATTGTGGATGAACTGCCCCTGCCTGATTACGCCCCATGGTGGGATGCCTGTACCGGGGCGGGTGGTAAGGCACTGCGTATGAAGTTCAACGATCCTTCTGTGACCATTTGGGCTACCGATGAGCGGAGTTCCATCCTTAAAAACCTTAAACAGCGATTAAAGGATACCCAAACTACTCTAGCCCACATTCAGCAAATGGACCTGAGCCAACCGCTCCCCGATTCATGGCCGCTTTTTGATGGCATTCTGATCGATGCGCCTTGCACGGGTTCTGGCACATGGGCACGTACACCAGAACGAATTACGCAGGTGGATAAAACCACCATCCAGCAATTTCAAAACAAGCAGCAACAGCTGGTCCAGCAGGCAGCCAAAGCCCTGAAACCGGGTGGGCTGCTGGTGTATGTGACTTGTTCAGTGTTTGAGCAGGAAAATGCAGGTGTTACAGAAACCCTTATAAATCAGGGTTACCGTCTAGCAGCTTCAAGGTATTACGAAGGCGCTGAGGCAGGGGCTGAGTATTTTTACTGCTCTTGGTTTAGTAGCCTCTAAGGCCAAACCTTTTACCCTTTTTATTAGCAAGCGGATTATTTTTGAATTCATATAACTAAACCGAAAGCACGAGAAAGATTCCTGCCGGGATAAATAGCCCAAACAAGGTGGCTAATACATTATTTCCACGCGCCTCTTTCTGGTAACAGCTACGGTATGCCTGATCATCAAAGAGAGCCTGATTTTCGGACGCTGTCACTGTGGAGTTTCCCTTTACAGGTGTGGGATCTGATAACCCAGCACCTATGGTGCCCAAAGGACCTAAAAAGAAACCATAGGCAATATGAGCCACTGTTTTACCGTGATAATTCCTGGCATCTATTCATCCCCTTTCACATTTTTCCGCCGGGCTTAGCATCTTTAAGGGTTTGCCCTCTTCCGTTTTAGCCTTTATTGCTTTATTATTGGAATCGGGAATGGTACCTTGTTTTGGATTGGCGGAGTCTGCGGTTTCAATCTGCCCAGTAAGTATTTCCTCCTTTCCGTTTTCATATCGAATCATGTAGACCTGACTGAGGAGAATCTGCCGTTTGACGTCAGCCGAATCCGAGACGAGCTTATAGGTAATTTTCTTGGTACCGATAACTTGCACCTCTGTTTTTAGCTTTTCACCTTCCATTGTGTAGATCACATCCTGGCTAAAAACACTGCCACAACTTACCATCAGTATAAAGCTTAGCAGTAAAGAGAGTTTTAAGCCCATTTATGGGATATTTTTTAGTATTAATTGATAGCTCAAAAGTAACCTATATCCTATAGCTAACAAAGCCATACTTACAATAAAACATTGCTTTTATTCGACTTTTTGAGGCAGCGCTGTCCGGAAAAAATTTATAAAGGAGCCTTTACCTCTTTCAATTATTTCACAACTTCAATTTTGCTTTTAACCAAAATGAAACCTGTTAAGGCCGAATAGAACCTGAACTCTATGGGATAAGTGCTTTCAGTGCTTTAACCTCAATTTACCGGAAAGTGGTGTATTTAAGTTTTCAAAACCTAAGTTTTATACAATTAAGATGGTAGCTGGTATTCCTGTAAATATAGGATCCGGAAGTTTAGCGTGATATTCCTTGAACTTTTTGCGAAAATCAAGCTAAGCAGCGGTTGGGCTGGCATTTGATCATAGGTCTACTTTTCTAAAAGGCCTCCATTCCGCTTTTTTTGATGCCATCCAATTGTTTCCATACTTTTGCAATAACGATTTAAGATTTTTCAAAAAAATTGGCTGATACGATTAGCCAACCTTACCTATAGGATTATAAAATTTTTTAACAATTGCTTTAATTTTTATTCTATAATATACTACTAATTGTTTTACGATTACTTAACTACGCATGTATGTTTTCAGCTTTAGTCAACTATAAGCTCAGTTTTATGCTTATTGTAGGATTCTTCGGATCGATCACTAGCGCTCTCAAAGCCCAGGAGGCGCTTTGGGGCACCACTTACAGAGGCGGCTCGGATAACGCCGGAACCATTTACCGAACCTACGCCAACGGGGATTCCATAAAGACGGTTTATGATTTTAAAGTTAGCTTTAAAGGCAAAACCAGTAGCGGTGAGTTGCTTCAGACTTCTAATGGGCGCTTTTATGGCGTAACCTTAGCGGGCGGACCCAATGATCAGGGGGTTTTATATTCCTATGAGCCAAAAGCCGGAAGCTATGAGGCGGAAGTAATTTTTGAAAGCTCGGCTAAAGGAGGAAGGCCGCGAGGCAAACTTGTTAAGGCTACTAACGGCAACCTGTATGGGGTAACCGCACGCGGAGGCACAGCTGACTCCGGGGTCTTATACCGCTATAATCCGAATAAAGGGCAGTATAAAAAGCTGGTTGACTTCTCAGATGGCGGTTATCCGAGAGGAGGGCTTATTGAAGCTGCTAATGGGGCCTTATATGGCATGACCTTTAGGGGCGGTTCTCAGGGAGCCGGTATTGTTTATAAGTACAATCCTACCAATCAGCAATTCCAAAAGATTCATGATTTCCGCGGTCCTGATGGCTTTGGTCCAAAAGGAAGGCTCGTAGAAGCTAACAATGGTTTGCTTTATGGCTTAACCGAAAAAGGGGGTAGCGAAGGAGATGGCGTTATTTTCGCTTTCGATCCGGCGGTTGATACGTTTCAAGTGGTTCACAGTTTTGACGAAGCCAAAGCAGGCGGCCTTCCAAAGGGAAGCTTAATTCAGGCTTCTAACGGAAAGCTTTATGGGGTGCTTCCCGATGGAAAGGGTATCCGCAACAGAGGTGCTATTTTTTCTTATAATCCAACCAATCAAACATTTAAAAAACTAAAAGACTTTAGTGGTGAAAAGGCTATCCGCCCGGTTGATAAGGTAACGGAAGGGAAGCCAGGTGTGCTATACGGCATTAATGAAGATGTACTAGGCCAGAGCGGAGGCGGCGCTATTTTCAGGTATAACATTGCCAGTAATAAGCTTTCTTTCCCTTTGATCACCAAAGAAATAGATTTTAGGCTTGGCCTGATAAAAGGACAGGATGGCCAACTCTACGGATCAGAGCAAGGCATCTATGCTTTTGATACCAGTGCGAAAACCATCAACAGGGCTTTTGAATTTCAAAAACCCCTTAAAGGCAAGAATCCCTCCAGCCGGCTTTTACGGACGGCTAACAACCAGCTTTACGGGATTACCACCAACGGAGGTAAGCATGGCGATGGCGTGCTTTACCGGTATGATCCCTATCAAAAGCAATTATTCAAGGAAGTTGATTTTAAAGGGAAGGCAAAAGGTGCCAATCCCCGTGGCAATCTGATGCAAGCCAATAATGGCAAGCTATACGGCATGACTTCCCGCGGTGGCTCGGGTGCCGGTGTTCTATTTTCATTTGATCCTAACACGGACAGCTTCACCAAAGAATTAGAGCTTGGCGGAATGATTGGTGTAAAGCCGTTAGGAGGTCTTACGCAGGCTAAAAACGGCAAACTGTATGGCGTTACGACTGAAGGTGGCGCCTTTGATGACGGATCAATGTTTGTTTACAACATTGCCCAGGATACCGCCAAAAATCTCCATAGCTTTAATGATGTTGGAAAAACAGGAGCTTTGCCGCGCGGAACTTTATTGGAAGCCAATAATGGCCATTTATACGGAACGGCTTCTTACAGTGGCAGCCGTGGCTTTGGAGGAACTGTTTTCAAATACAACATTCAGCAAGATACCCTTACAGTGGTTAGGGACTTTGGCAATAGCAGCGTAAGAGGAGGGCGTCCGATAGGTAGTTTGATGCAATCGCCAACCGATGGCAAAATCTACGGTACAGCACAGAATGCCCGGTTTAACGAGTTCGTTATTTTCTCCTATGAAATCGGAAAGGATAGTTTCGTAACCGTTACGGATAGCGATCGTCCTTACTATCCCGGAGATGAACCACTTGGAACTTTAATAGAGTTAGAGAATGGATTGATGTATGGCGTCTGCAAATGGGAAGGTGTAGATTCGGATGAGGACAATGGTCTGATTTATGAGTTTTATCCCAATCGGCAGTTTCCTTCCCTGAAAACCGTTCAAACGGAATTTGATTTTAGTAATAAGCCAACCGGAAAACAACCTCGTGCCGGCCTGATTCAATTCCGTCCGCCCAAGCTCGATACCAACCAAGTCGTGCTTTGCGAGGGTGATTCCATTAGGGTTGGGAAAAATACCTATCGGACATCCGGCACCTATCAGGATACCTTCCAGTCCGCTGATGGACCGGATAGCATCGTCATTACCCATGTAGCCAAGGGCCCTTTTTACGATACCCTTACGCCAACAGTTTGTGATCAATACACCTATGCAAGGTCCGGCCGAACTTATCGCAAGTCCGGTAACTACCGTGATACGATTAGCCAAGGCCCTGGCTGTGATACCATTGCATTCATTCAGCTAACCGTAAATAATACCTACGACACGCTGAAGGATACGGCCTGCTACAAATACACGGTTCCCAGCGGCCATGAAACCTACACGCAAAGCGGCACTTTCATGGATACCCTTACCAATGCAGCCGGTTGTGATAGCCTTTTGACCTTAGAACTGACGATAACCGATAGCACTACATCCACCTTAGATACCACCGCATGTTCTACTTACACTTTGCCCAGTGGAAGCCGGTCTTATCAAACAGCCGGCACTTACCGTGATACCGTGACAAACCAACAAGGGTGCGATAGCCTGATAACCATCAAACTGTCTTTTGCGGCTGTGGATACGGGTGTGACCAAGCGAGGCGATACGCTGCGTGCTGCTGCAGCGAATGCGGCATACCAATGGCTCAATTGTGCAAATGACACCACAGCTATTAACGGGACAACCTCGCGCCAATTTGTTCCCAAGCAGGATGGAAATTATGCTGTTGCCGTCACAAAGAATAACTGCACGGATACTTCTGCTTGCTATGGTATTCAGCCGGTTGGACTTTCCAAGGTGCGGGCATCGGAAAACATAGCCGTATATCCCAACCCCGCCCGGGAAGTTTTAATGATTCGCTCCAAAAAAGAAATCCTAACCGGCGCTTACCAGCTAAAAACCTTAAGTGGCCAAACCCTCCAATCAGGAAAACTGGTAAAAGGTGTTACCACTAAAATTGATATATCTCCTATAAAAGCGGGCGTTTACTTGCTAACCCTTCAAACAGAAAAAGGTGTTCTGGTGAAAAAGGTGGTGGTGGAGTGATTGCCTTGGTAACGCTTAATTTGGTTAGGGTTAAACTATTCTATTGGATCTAAATCATACAATTTCCGTCCAGCTAGCACCCTTCCTTTGGGCTTGATTGGGGTCCGGTGCTGCGTAAGGCATCAATGCGGTGGATGACCCGCTCATCTTCCACGGAAACGCCCATCCGGACATTTTCAGGCCAGTGGAGTAGCAGACTGTATTCCGCCAAATAGCCGCACCTCCTCCCCATGTCATTTTGAATGTTAGGCGATGTTGGAGCGTAAGCGACTTACAGCGCCTTCATG
>CAZIUI010000002.1:0-154355 GCA_964542585.1 uncultured Sphingobacteriales bacterium
CGGTTACACGAGGATTTCCCGGATCCCGCCAAGGCGGAAGGCGATGAAACGGAAACCTTGCAAGCTTTCCGGGAGACCCGGGATCAGATTCAGGCTTATGTTGAAAACTTGGCGAATACACTTTTATCAGAACAAGGAAAAACTTAAATGAATTTCTTATCTAACTATTAATGTTTCGTTCTTTTTAAAATTATGGGGATTGTAAATCCCCAACCATTAAAGTTCGGGATTACAAATCCCGAACAGCCCTGTTGATCTTTCGGATTTGTAATCCGCATTTTATTAGCTCAGTAAGTAGCTCGAAAAATTCAGAAACTTAAAATAGGATGACACCATACCTGTTCTTTACGGGCAAAGGAGGCGTAGGAAAGACTTGCCTGGCCAGTGCCACTGCCGTTAAACTGGCCGATGAAGGGAAAAACGTATTGCTGGTCAGTACCGACCCGGCTTCCAACCTTGAGGACGTACTGGAAAGCAAGGTTTCGGAATCGATCAGCCAGGTTGAAGGCTTGCCGAACCTTTCAGCCATCAATATTGACCCGGAGATAGCGGCTGAGGAATATCGCAGCAGGATCCTGGAACCGTTGAAAGGCACTTTGCCTGAGGAGGAAATCAAGCAAACGGAAGAAGAACTTTCCGGGGCTTGCACCACCGAAATTGCGGCTTTTGATGAATTTGCCCGTTTCATTTCCGGGGAAAATGAGGGCGGTCAATTTGATACCATCCTATTTGACACAGCGCCTACCGGTCATACGCTTCGGCTACTTGAGTTACCGTCAGCATGGGCGGAATTTGCTGAGCAAAACCCCGAAGGCGCTTCCTGCCTGGGTCCGACTTCTGCCCTTCAAAACAGCCGGGAACGGTACAAAAAAGTCGTAGCCACCTTACGAGATGACGATCAAACAACGTTTTACCTGGTGGCCCGTGCTGAAGCATCTTCATTGAAAGAAGCTTCGCGGACCAGTGAGGAGCTCAAAGCATTGGGGCTTAGCCATCAAAAACTGCTGATCAACGGGGTTTTCAAGGCTTTGGACCCTTCTGATCCTTTTGCTCAAAAAATGGAAGCCAATGCCCGGGCCCAACTCAATGCCATTCCGGAGAACCTTCAAGGCTTAGAACAGCAGCATTTCCCGTTATTGCCGTACAATGTGCTGGGTTTGAAGAAACTCCGGTCCTTGCTGGATGAACAGCTACAAACGGAAGTCCTCCATGAAGACCTCGCTCCTGAACAAACGGTAACACCTTTTCTGGAAGGGATTGATGGGCTGGTCAATGACTTGACAGAAGGAAAAGACCACGGCCTCATCATGACGATGGGGAAAGGCGGGGTTGGCAAAACCATCACGGCTTCAGCCCTGGCCCTCATGATAGCCCGTCAGGGTTATAATGTCCATTTAACCACGACAGACCCGGCCGCGCATGTACAGGATTTCACCAATCAAATGGAAGCCCTTCCGGGCAATCTCACCATTAACCGCATTGACCCTAAGGAGGAAACCCGTAAGTACCAGGAACGGGTCTTGCGCCAAAAAGGGGACAAACTGGATGAGGAAGGTAGAAGGCTTTTGGAAGAGGACCTGAAATCTCCCTGCACCGAAGAAGTAGCGGTCTTTCATGCTTTTTCCAAAGCCATCCAAAAAGCCAAGCGGCAGTTTGTGGTAGTGGATACAGCGCCTACCGGGCACACGCTAATGCTGCTTGATACGGCCGGCAGTTATCACCAGGAAGTCATGCGCAATGCTTCATCAGACCTGGGCAATATCAAAACGCCTTACATGATGCTACAGGACAGCAGCTTATCCAAAGTTATCCTGGTCTCCCTTCCTGAAACGACCCCGATGCGCGAATCAGCCGAACTCCAAAAAGACCTGGAGCGAGCAGGTATTTCCCCGCATGCCTGGGTGGTGAACCAGAGCCTCTCTATGCATCCGGAATTGAAAGATCCCTTGCTGAAAAGCCGGGCAATGGCGGAATGGGAGGTCCTCTACACAATCCGGGAAAAGTATGCGGATCAGGTGTATGGCATTCCTTACCTGGTCAAAGACCCCTTATTACCGGCTTTGCTGGATTTTTACAGCAAACAGTTCACGGAAACCGTAAAGCATTAGCCAATAAAAACCGCTTGAAAACAAAAAATGAACCTTAAAGAGAAGTGCACCATGATAAAAGCGGCATAGGGAGTCAGCGCTCTCAAACCCGGCGAGCTTTCGAAGGGATGGACGAGGGGGCAAGCGCTATCGAGCCGTTTCTCGTAAAAGAGCTTCAAAAGGTATTTAAGACCGAAAAAATAAACGGCTAATAGCAACATAACCTTAAGAAACGGCATACAGCGCGGCAGGGTTGGAAAGCGAGCCGCTGGTTTGACCGCGGACCCCCTGAAGCCGCGATTTTTGCTTCCTTTTTCTAAAAAAGGAAGGGATAATCATAAAATTTCGCAAAAATCAAAATAAGCATTATTAAGCAGTGAATCAATTTTCAATTACATGATCACCCTACTATAGAACAATTTTATAACCCTAAAAATAACTTCTTACACTAATGGCAAGCATGAAAAAAATGGGCTGGCTCGAGTCCCTGCTTACACTCTGGATATTCCTGGCCATGGCCGCAGGTGTGGCTATTGGCTACTTTTTCCCCTTCACTTCCGAATTAATTGATGCCGGCAGTGTGGGTTCTACGAACATTCCCATTGCCATCGGATTGATCCTTATGATGTATCCGCCTTTGGCTAAAGTGAAATACAGGCTTTTACCGGAGGTGTTTAAAAATGTCAAGATCCTTTCTGTTTCCCTGGTTTTGAATTGGATTGTGGGGCCGATTGTGATGTTTTTCCTGGCTATCATTTTCCTGCAAAACCACCCGGAATACATGGTGGGCCTGATTTTGATCGGACTGGCACGCTGCATTGCCATGGTGCTGGTTTGGAATGACCTGGCGGAAGGCAGTAAGGAATACGGGGCCGGATTGGTGGCGCTGAATAGCATTTTCCAGGTGTTCTTTTACAGCTTTTACGCCTGGGTGTTCATTACCATTCTGCCTCCTTTTTTCGGTTTTGAAGGCGCTATTGTTGACATATCTATTGCTACCATTGCCGAAAGCGTGGCGATTTACCTGGGTATTCCCTTTTTACTGGGTATTTTAAGCCGTGTCATTTTGGTCAAACAAAAAGGCGAGGAATGGTACCAGCAAAAGTTCATCCCTGCGATTTCTCCCATTACCATTATTGCCTTGTTGTTCACCATTATAGTCATGTTTTCGCTGAAGGGCGAGATGATTGTGGCCATACCGATGGATGTGGTGACCATTGCGATTCCGTTGTTGCTGTATTTCACCCTGATGTTCTTGATAGGCTTCTTTGTCAGTAAGATGGCCGGTGCAAAATATGATGAAAATGCTGCTGTGGCCTTTACTGCGGCCGGTAACAATTTTGAGCTCGCCATAGCCGTGGCGATAGCCGTCTTTGGCTTGAACTCCGGTCAAGCGTTTGCGGGGGTTATCGGCCCGCTTATAGAGGTACCGGCTTTGATCCTGCTAGTGCGGGTAGCGTTTTGGCTAAAACGCAAATTTTACACGATTGATGCCAGTGCAGCTATTACCCCTGGAAGTAAGTCTAACGTTTGATTGCAACGCTAATGAGGATCTTGGGATTCGATCTTTACAATTATCCTTATGGGAAGAAATGGTTAGTGCTTTTGCCTTGAGCATTCAGGAAAACCACATAAATTTTTAACCTGCTTTGGTTGCAATAATGAGAGGCCTAATAATTCATCCATTCAAATAGGCATTTAAGCAATATTGAAAGATTGGCCCAATGTTCTAGGCCTATTAGAACCCTATTTTGAAGCGTTTGATAGAAATCCATAACCACTCTCCATTCCATATGTCCTCCCCCGGGGGGAGGACATTTTTGTCCCCCGCTGGCGGGAGACTGAGGGGGTGGAACCACTGGAAAATTGGTAGATAAACCCGACCAAAAAGGTGATTATTGCAGAAGTGCCTACTTAAATTCATCCGTTGGAGGTTCAAAGGCCTATCAACTAGTGAAAACGAGAATAACCTAAGGGTAAAGAGCGGCACTACCTAAAAAACGGTAGGAAATGCTGATTTTTGTTGCAGCCTAAGCAAAAGCCCCTTACTTTTGTTTGAAATTGTGGGTCAGTAAATGAAAGCAGCAATGGTCAAGTTATTAATAGCAGAAGATCATTACCTGGTTCGTCAGGGCATGAAGCGCGTGCTTGAAGGTCAAAATGATATCCGGATCGTTGGGGAGGCGCTGGATTGTTCCGAACTTGAGCAAATGGCACTTAAGGAACAACCGGATGTGCTCATCGTAGATTACACATCGGATATGTTCCCCGAAGAGGTTCTTCAGCCAATCTTAAAACTGGTTCCCCGTACCAAAGTGCTCGCTGTAACCCCTTCCCAATCCAAGATGACGCTTCAGAAAGGGCTTGATTTAGAAGTAACCAGCTTCCTTCTAAAAAATTGCGAGCAAGAAGAGATCATTGAAGCGATCCATGCCACCGCTAACCGCGAAAACTTTTTCTGTGGGCAGATCGTTGAGCAAATTCTTCACGAAAATCCGGAATCCGACCTTGCTTCTAGCGATATCATGAGCAGGGTTTGGGCTTCTTGTGAACCGGTTAAGATCAGCAGCAGAGAGGTGGAGATTATTCGGTTAATTGCCAAAGGGCACACCACCAAAGAAATTGCTGATCAGCTTTTCCTAAGCACCCACACTGTGGTCACCCATCGCAAAAACATTATGCGAAAGCTCGGTATCAATAACACTGCCAGCCTGGTTATTTACGCTGTCCAGGAAAATATCGTGAAAGCCAATTAACCGCCTATGTACAAGTAGGTAGCTTCCGGCCATCAGCAATAACAATTTTGAGGTTTAGTAAAAAGGGGGCATTAGCCCCCTTTTTTATGTCCTGTCAATTGAACAAGGGCTCCCTTTCTGCCGTCAGTCAATTTGTATTTTAGTCTTTTAACTTAATCCTATGAATGGCTGACTAAAACTGCTTTAAGTGATGTATACAGAAGAGCAACAGCAGCAACTTCTCCAGAGATCTCAATCCTATTTAGCTTTAGCACATAGGAATGAGAAACCGTCCTATGATTGGGCAAAAGCAGAAATAGAAGGAATACGGGATGCGCTACGCTACCACGATTACCGCTACTATGTATTGGCAGATCCACTAGTGCCTGACCCAGAATATGATAGCCTTTTCAAACTTCTGCAGCGGCTAGAAGAGACCTACCCTGACCTTCAAAGCCCATATTCTCCTACACAGCGGATTCCAGAGGGTCTTACAGAGGAGTTTCCGCAGGTTTCCCACATGGTGTCCATGCTTTCCCTTGACAATTCCTACAATGAAGCCGATCTCCTGGATTTTGATCGGCGGGTAAAGGAGTTAACCGGATTATCGGATGTGAGCTATTGTGTGGAACCCAAGTTTGACGGTGCAGGAATTTCCCTGATCTACGAAAATGACTATTACACGCGTGGGGCAACAAGGGGAAACGGGGCTGTGGGCGATGACATCACTCCTAATCTTAAGGTCCTTCGCTCTATTCCCATGAAACCCGCTTTTTCGCAGTTAGGCATCTACAAGATAGAGCTCCGTGGAGAAGTTATGATCAATAAGGAGAACTTTGAAAAACTCAATAAACAACGGGTGGAACAAGGGCAGTCACCATTGGCCAATCCCCGGAACTCAGCGGCTGGTGCATTGCGTCTTCATGACCCCAAGATTGTTGCAAATCGGGGATTGGAAGCTTTCATTTATGACATCAGTTATGCCATTGATAAAGATGGGAACAACCTTATCGGAAGCACCATCAAAAACCGGGATGAGAATATTGAATTGCTGCACAAGCTGGGCTTCAAGGCGCCTCAGCAAGAGCACACGGTTTACAACAACATCCAGGAAGTACTTCAATACTGTCGGGATTGGGAAGCCCACAGGGATGATTATGCCTTCGAGATTGATGGTATGGTGATCAAGGTCAACAACCTCAACTTACAGGGCCAACTTGGTTTTACCAGCCACCACCCCCGATGGGCGATGGCCTACAAATTCAAAGCTCGGCAAGCATCGTCCACTATCCAGGAAGTTCAGTTCCAGGTGGGTCGTGTAGGTACCATAACCCCCGTAGCAAAACTTGATCCTGTAAATATTGGCGGTGCCACTATTTCGTCCGTTTCTTTATTCAACGAGGATTTTCTACGAGAAAAAGATATACGCGAAGGTGATCGCGTATTGGTTGAGCGCGCTGGGGATGTTATTCCTTACATCGTAAAAGTTATTGAAGAGGCCCGTGAAGGTGATGAGAAGCCCGTAGAATTTCCAGATTATTGTCCCTCCTGTGGTTCTTCCATCAGCCGACCTGAAGGGGACGCCAACTGGATCTGCACCAATATCAATTGCCCTGCACAAGTTTTGGAGCGCATGGGGCATTTTGTTTCAAAAGCCGCCATGGATATCGATGGGTTAGGGAGTCAGCAAATAAAACGCTTTTACGAATTGGGCTTACTCCAAAATATCCCGGATATTTACCGTTTGGATTATGGGCGCATTCAGCAATTGGAAGGCTTTGGTAAAAAATCCGTAGAGAACCTTGAAAATGCCATAAAGCGCTCTAAAAATCGCACGCTTCAGCAACTTTTATTTGGCCTGGGAATCCCTTTTGTAGGCAAAACCACTGCTAAGACCCTGGCGTCAAGCGTAGATGACCTTGAAGATCTGAAACATTGGTCCGAAGAAGATCTGACAGCACTTCAGGATGTGGGTCCGGTGGTAGCTGGTAGCATCAAGCAGTTTTTTCAGAATCCCCAAAACCTGGCTTTAATTCAAGAACTTCGAACACTTGGCGTTAAAACAACAGCCGAAGAAGCCGATCAACCAATAGAGGAACAACAGCCACTTAGCGGACAAACTTTTGTATTAACAGGAACCCTAAATAACTTATCAAGGGATGAAGCCACAGCCGCCGTTGAGCAACAGGGCGGGAAGGTCACCAGCGGTGTTAGTAGTAACACTAGCTACGTGGTTGCCGGAGATAATCCAGGTTCTAAACTCCAAAAGGCCAGAAATCTTGACTCCGTTAGCGTCCTGGAGGAGGATGATTTTCTATCCTTAATAGGGCGAAAGTAAAAAGCCCTTCAGTAGTCCTGAAGGGCTTCCCTAAATTTTACCAACAGCAAAGGCTTAATTAATTAGCGGCTACACTTCGACCTATGAGGCCCTTGTTATTGATTACTGTAAGGCTTAAACGGTAATCCGAGCCTTCCCTTGTGGGGTCCACCATTGCCATTAGATGGATTTTGGCCACCTTGATCATCGCCTTTCAACTGCCCTTCTTCCAACTCTGGCCGATCAGGTTCGTAGTCGGTACTCAGAATCTTGAAAGTGGTCCTCCGGTTTTGCTGATGCTCTTCTTCAGTACACTCGGTACCAGGCCCTTCTCCATTTTCGCAAGAACAATTGTTTACAAGCTTGGACTCTCCGTAACCTTTGGGTACCAGCCTGGCTGAATCGATTTCATTCCGGATCAGGTAATCCACAACCGAGTCAGCCCGGCGTTGGGAAAGGTCCCGGTTGTAATCTTTAGAGGCTCGGCAGTCCGTATGGGACCTTAATTCAATCTTTAGGCGGGGATTACTGCGAAGGGTTTGAACCAGCTCGTCAAGGGCCTCTGCAGATTTCGGCCTTATATTAGCGCTATCAAGCCCGTAATAAATCCCTTCAACCTCAATTTCCTTAGGTGGAAAAGGTTCAATGCTTAAATTTCGAATGAATTCCCGGGAGTATTCATAACCTTTGGTGGAAACAAATTTCTTTTGACTTCGGAAAAATTCTTCCTTTTTAGCATCTACTTCAAAGCGTGCATTTTTAGGCAGGTTGAATTTGTACTCCCCATCGGCATCAGTGGTTACGGAATCCGGTGAATCAAACTTATTGCTGGCCAGCTTCACCTTAGCATTCCTTACCGTATCACCCGTTTTGGAATTGGTTACCACACCGGAGAGGTAAAATTTCAGTTCCTTCAGGAAGAAGCTGTAGATGTTATCACCACTACCACCACGATTGGTAGAGAAGTGGCCTTGGTTTCCATTTTCCGTAAAAACAATTCCAAAGTCATCTGAAGGGGAATTGATGGGATATTTCAAATTTTCCGGCTCAGACCAATTTTCTCCATCCCATTCGGATACAAAAATATCGTAGCCTCCCAGACTATTATGACCAGTAGATGCAAAGTAGAGCTTTTCGTTTTTATACATAAAGGGGAAACTTTCATCTCCTTCCGTATTGATTTTATCACCTAGGTTAACGGGTTCACCCCAGGTTCTACTTCGACTTACATAATGGGAGACGTATAAATCACGCCCACCTTTGCCATTCTCCATATTACTTGAGAAAAATAGGCGTTTTCCGTTCCCTGAAACAGAGGGATTGGCATAATTGACCGTTGAATCCTTGCAGAATGGTAGTTTCTTTTGGTCGCCATAGCCGCTAGCACCTTGCCTGCTGGATGCCATAATACGGCAATTGGTTTTTTCACCCTCTGGTCCATTGCATTGGGTGTAATACATCTTTCGTCCACGCTTAGCAAAAGTGGCAACCCCCTCGTTATAAGGCGTGTTCACATCACCTTCCAAAGGTTTAATTTCGCTGTAATACTCTCGTCTCCGGTCCCATTTAGCCTTATACAGATCTGTAAATTTCCGCCCGGTCCAGCGGTATTCATCATCATTTTCGGGATTTTTCCGGTCAGAGGTAAAGATCATGGTATTACGATCACCCAGATAAGTAGGAGCAAAGTCACTTTCCCTGGAGTTAAGTCGTTGAGCTTCCTCTACTGTATACCTTGTGGAATCGTTTTTCCAGTCACGATATCGTTTGACTTGCGCTATTCCCTCTTTCGCTTTTTCCTTCTTCCCAGGGGCCTTCTTCTTAAATTTCTTGTAAGTTTCAATTGCCTGCTCAAAATTCTGCTGAAGATTTTGCATTTGAGCCTTCCGGTAATAAACCATAGGATCGCTGTAATCCCGGCGGATAGCACGGTTATACCATGACTCAGCCCTTCGCCAATCATTCTTCTTGCGATAGGATTCAGCTGCTTTAAACGCTATTGCCGATTTTTCAGCTTTATCGCGATCTTGGTCATAAAGTTTCTCGTACATGGAGGCAGCTTTATCAAACCGGTAAAGCTTGAAGGCTCGATTAGCTTCCTCTAGCGTGACCTTACAGGAGGCTATGAAAGGTAAGAGGGAGATCAAAAAAACGTAACGAAATCGCATGCTTTTCAAAGCTTTTGTTGGGTGCTAAATTATCATTTTTCAGAAAACTGGACATGCAAACATCACTAATACCCATCAACCTTACCAAAAAAGGTTTGCCTAAAATGGCCTTAAAGCCTTTAACGGAAAAATAACAGCTCATGGTACTTGGGTACCTGCCAAAGCTGGTCGTCAATATTCAATTCTAATTTTTCAATGTGGTATCGAATACTTTCGAGGTAAGGCTTAACCTTGTCATTGTAAGCAGTGGCAATGGCTTTCGTATTTTCCAGAATATTAGCCGCTTTCCGCTCCTGTATCATTTCATAGACCTGCTGTTTAACGGCTTTAATATGCCATGCATTTTTTTCTATTGTCACCCTGAGCTCAGCACGGCTTTCCGTAATACCTATACTATCCAATTTTTGAAGATGTTCAATAAGCATATCCTGGGTTTGGATAGCGGGCGGGATCACCCGGTTAAGGGCCATATCCTCCAGAATTCGGGATTCGATCTGAATGTTTTTACCATACCGCTCCAGCTGCGTTTCATATCGTGCTTCAATTTCCCGCTTGCTCAGCACTTCGTTGTTATCAAAAAGGTTATGAACGCGGTCTAAAAGAAAAGTATCCAGCGCCTCTGGTGTGTCCTTAAGGTTAGAAAGTCCTCGCTTTTCAGCTTCTTGTACCCATTCATCACTGTAATTATCGCCTTCAAAGAGGATTGGCTTTCCATCCTGTAAATACCCACGAAGTATCCGGGTAATGGCTTGTTGTTGCCCTTCGCCTTTTTCCAGCGCTTGTTCCAGATCCTGGTTAAATTGCTTTAACTGATTAGCCACCATGGTATTGAGGGCTGTCATTGGGGAGGCAAGATTCATGGAGGATCCTCCTGCCCGGAGTTCAAATTTATTTCCAGTGAAAGCAAAAGGTGAGGTGCGGTTCCGATCAGTATTGTCCAGTAAGAGCGGCGGAACTTTAGGAATGTTCACATTCAAATTATTTGAGGCTTGTTGCTGCCCTTCCTCGGAACCGCTTTTACCATTTTCGAACTCTTGTAATACCCGTGTTAATTGTTCACCTATAAAAATGGACATAATAGCAGGTGGAGCTTCATTAGCACCTAACCGGTGGTCATTACCGGCATTGGCAACACTGGCCCGCAAAAGATCAGCATGGTCATGAACAGCTTTGATAACATTGATAAAATAAGCAAGAAAACGAAAGTTTTGCTCTGGGGTATCGCCTGGAGAGAGCAGGTTTTCCCCTTTTGTTGTTGAAATTGACCAATTGCAATGCTTTCCGGATCCGTTGATCTGGGCAAAAGGCTTCTCGTGTAATAGCGCACGAAATTGATGACGCTTGGCTATCCGGTCGATTAGTTCCATCAAAAGCTGATTATGGTCTACAGCTTTGTTGACCTCTTCAAAAATTGGAGCGCACTCAAATTGAGCTGGCGCCACCTCATTGTGGCGAGTTTTTAGGGGAATACCCAGCTTCATGGCCTCTTGCTCCAGGTCTACCATGAAAGCATGAACCCGCTCTGGGGTAGACCCAAAGTAGTGATCGTTAAGCTGCTGTCCTTTAGCCGGTGGCCTACCAAACAGCGTTCGGCCGCTCATCACCAGGTCTGGCCTGGCATGGTAAAGGGCTTCATCTACCAGGAAGTATTCCTGTTCTACCCCGAGGTTAGCCTGCATTGGTTCTGACGCCTCATTGAAATAACCGAGTACTTCACCAGCCGCGTTTTCAAGCGCTTGAGCGGATTTTAACAATGGCGTCTTGTAATCAAGGGCCTCCCCTGTGTAAGCAATAAAAATTGTGGGAATGCACAGGGTCAAGCCGGCTGAATTACTCATCAGAAAAGCCGGGGAGCTAGGATCCCAGGCCGTATATCCCCTGGCCTCGAATGTATTACGGAGGCCACCGCTAGGTAAACTAGAGGCATCTGGTTCCTGCTGGATAAGCTCATTGCCACTGAAACTTTCAATGGCTTCACCATCTACTAAATCCAGGAAGGCATCATGTTTTTCTGCTGTCATTCCAGTTAGGGGCTGGAACCAGTGCGTATAATGGGTCGCCCCCTTTTTTACTGCCCAGTTTTTCATTCCCTCAGCCACCTGATCAGCTACTGAACGATTAATACTATCGCCCTGCTCAATAGCTGCTTTTACCTGTTTATAAGCCCCTTTGGAAAGGTATTGCTTCATGGTATGAGTAGCAAAGACATATTCCTCAAACTGCTCAGATTGGGATCGCTTATCCGATCTTGAAGCTGGTTTCCTGGTTTGAGCAGTGGCAAGCGCTTGAAAACGCATAAAGTTGACCTTTTTGTTTTTTAGGTGAGCCTATTAGAGGGTAGAACCCTTTAAACATTGATTGGTGCTGTTATAATAAATGCAAACCTAACTATTTCGCTTTTAGATGCCAGAGCATAATATGAAAGATGAAACAAATTCATTGTTATTTTTGCAAAGTAAAATGTGAACAATCATGTTCGAAAGGCTTACCGACCGGCTAGAAGATGCTTTTAAAAAGCTGAAAGGCCAAGGGAGGATTACGGATGTTAATATTGCTGAGACCCTAAAAGAAGTCCGGCGAGCCCTTGTTGACGCTGATGTTAACTACAAGATCGCAAAGGAATTTACCCAAGAGGTTAAGGATAAGGCCTTAGGCCAGGGAGTTATCAAATCTGTTTCTCCAGGCCAGATGATGGTCAAGATTGTTCAGGATGAGCTAACGGAGCTCATGGGAGGCACGAAATCAGACCTGGACCTATCCGGTAATCCCCCTGTCATCCTTATGGCAGGGCTCCAGGGTTCAGGTAAAACCACTTTTACCGGTAAGTTGGGTCATTTCCTCAAAAATCAGAAAAATAGGAAGCCTTTATTGGTGGCTGGTGACGTTTACCGTCCAGCGGCTATTGATCAGCTCCAAACCCTAGGTGAGCAGATCGATGCTGAAGTCTACACCGAAAATGGCCAGACAGATCCTGTAGCTATTGCTGATAACGCCATTCACTATGCTAAGCAAAATGGGCATTCTGCAGTTGTGATAGACACGGCAGGGCGGCTATCCATTGATCAGGGCATGATGGATGAGATAGCCAGTATTAAGAAAAAGACCAACCCCACTGAAACCCTGTTTGTCGTTGATGCCATGACCGGACAGGATGCGGTCAACACCGCCAAAGCCTTCAATGACCAGCTGGACTATGAGGGCGTTATCCTCACTAAAATGGATGGCGACACACGTGGTGGCGCTGCTATCTCAGTAATGAAGGTTGTACAGAAGCCGATTAAGTTCGTGGGCACGGGGGAAAAACTAGAGGATGTTGACATTTTTTACCCGGATCGGATGGCCAACCGCATTCTGGGGATGGGAGATATCGTTTCCCTTGTTGAGCGAGCACAGGAAAAAGTGGATCAACAGGAAGCCGAACGGTTGCAGAAAAAATTCAAGAAAAATGAATTTGATCTGGATGACTTCCTTTCTCAAATACAGCAGATAAAGAAAATGGGGAATGTAAAGGACCTGGTTAAAATGATACCGGGAATGAACAAAATGGTAGGCGATGAGGAATTGGACGAGGATATGTTCAAGCATACCGAGGCCATTATTCGTGGGATGAAGCCTGCTGAGCGCCAAAGGCCCGAGATCCTCGATGCTCAGCGAAAGAAACGTGTTGCAGCAGGGAGTGGCACAACCGTACAGGAAGTCAACCAACTATTAAAACAAATGCAAGAAATGCGGAAGATGATGAAGAATATGAATAAAGGCGGTAAGAAAGGAAAAATGCCTCAAATGCAAGACTTAATGGGAATGTCATAAACAATGCCTTGACTCCTTGAACAGGAAAAGAAAAAAACTGACCTTTGCAGGGATTTCGTAAAGATTGAATGGTGAAATATGAGCGTTAAAATTAGACTTCAGAGGCGCGGAAGGAAGAAAAAGCCGCATTATAATATTGTAGTAGCTGATAGCGCTAAGCCAAGAGATGGTCGTTCCATCCAAAAACTTGGTTATTACAACCCGAATAGTCAGCCCGCTACAATTGAACTTAATAACGATAATGCCCTTTATTGGCTACAGGTAGGTGCGCAACCTACGCCTACCGTTGATCGCATCTTGAGCTACCGGGGAGTTAAATACCGGAAACATCTCCTCAGAGGTGTAAAGAAAGGGTTACTTACAGAAGAAGAGGCTGATGAAAAGTATGCCAAATGGTTAGAGGATAAAGCGGCCGAAATTCAAAAGAAAGTAGAAGCCGTTCAACAAAAAAGCCAGGAAGAAGCGCAACAAAGACTTGAAGCGGAAGCTGCCATTAACCGTCAACGAGCTGAAGCTCTCAGAGCAAAAGAAACTGAAGAAGGTTCTGCTGATGAGGAAGCAGCTGCTCAGCCTTCTGAAAGTGAACAAGAAGCAACTGAGGAAGCCAGTGAAGAAACGGGAGAGGCTCCTAACGATGAAGCGTCCGATAAGCAAGAATAGCTTAATCACCTCTTGATCCTCCTAAGTCAGGATTTTGTGCCCTGTGGACATGTGCTAAAGCCCCATGGAAGACAGGGCGCTGTCAAATGCCTGTTTCGTCTTTTTTTCCAGCCAGATTTTGAAGCCCATACGTGGTGTTTCTTTTCCCTATGTAATAAACCTGTTCCCTTCTACATTGAAGCGATATCCTACTCGGATAGTGGAGGTTCGGTGATCAAATTAGCTGGAATAGACTCCCCAGAACAAGCTATAGCATACAAACAAACCCCTATCCTCTACGCTAAAGCTTCTCTTGAAAGCCGTGATCAAAAGGACCGGTCTCTAATAGGTTTAGAGGGTTTAGCGGTATATGACCAATCCCACCAATGGCAGGGTCTCATTACCAATACCACAGAACTAAGCGATCAACTCATACTCACTATCTCGCCTGGACGAGAGGCAAGACCCTTTGAAGCTCCCTGCCACCCAGACTTGGTCATAGGTATCGATAGGCAGCAAGCCTGGATTCAGCTGAACTTACCAGTTGGTATTGAAAACCTTTAAAAACTTGATTTCCCTTTTTCAAGGATAACTTAAAATTGGTCGAGGATTCGAGACCACACAACATGGACAATACAGAAAGTAGATAAAGAAGATGCTTAAATAAAACTTTCTGTTAAATTTCCATATAATTGAAAGGGACAAATAGAGATAATGAAGTGGGCCCGGAGGGATTTGAACCCTCGACCAATAGATTATGAGTCTACTGCTCTGACCCCTGAGCTACGGGCCCGCTTAGAGTTAACTTTGCACGAAGGTAAAAAGATTGAATCAACTATTGAAGCCATGTCCAATCCCTACGATACCATCATTTTTGACCTTGGAGGTGTGGTTCTGAATATTGACTACAAGCTGACTTTACAGGCTTTTAATGATCTGGGATTCCCAAATTTTGACCAGCTTTACACGCAGTTTAAACAGAGTGATCTGTTTGTTAAGCTTGAAAAAGGGCTCATCCATCCTTCTGATTTCTTGAATACGCTTCAGTCCTATAGTAATCGGCAAGTTAATCATGAAGAGCTTACTGAGGCTTGGAACGCCATGCTTTTGGACCTTCCACCGGAGAACCTGGAAGCAATCAAAAAACTACAGGACCATTTCCATATTTACCTGCTTAGTAATACGAACGCCATCCACTATGAATGTTTTTTTGATAAAGTTCAAGCATTATTAAGGAGCCGTTCCCTCGAGCCTTATTTCCATGCAAGCTATTACTCGCACCTTGTAAGAGAACGTAAGCCAGATCAAGCGGTCTTTAAATTGCTCCAGGAGCAGCAGCAATTGTCCCCTATCCGAACCCTTTTTATTGACGACAGCCCCCAACATGTGGAGGCTGCAAGGGCACTTGGCTTCAGCGTTCACCAAAAAGACCAAGCGGAAAGGCTTACGGCCACCCTCAAACAGCTTGGCTTAACGAAGGCATAGTTTACCAGCTTAGTTCTTCTTTATTCAAGAAAGCCTCAATTCCGCGTTGACAATCATCAAAGCCTCTAGCCTTGGCATTGTTTTCTGCTGCATAATTGATGGCATCTTTGACCGGCATACTTTGGATATCCGCGATCATTTGCCGCGTGAGGGCAATTGCTTCAGGAGAAGTCCCGTAAGCAATTTGGTCTGCTAGTTCTTTAACGGCTTGCTGTATATCATGGGCTTCATAAACGCCGTTCAATAATCCAGAAGTTTGCATTGCCGGTGCCTTTTCCAATTTACCGGTTAAGAGCAGCTCTCGAGCTTTGGCTTCCCCCACCTTTCGCAAGAGAAATACCATGACAATAGCAGGCACAAATCCAATCTTTACCTCCGTGTAACCAAACTTAGCTTCCGGTACGGCGTAAATAAAGTCACAAACGGTAACAAGCCCACAGCCTCCGGCAATGGCATGACCCTCCACCTGGGCTATAACCGGTTTGTCATGAAAGTAAATAAGCTGAAACAACTCTTTTAGGTGATTTGAATCCTGTAGATTATCCGAATAGGAGTAAGTTTGAAGCTTTTGAAGGGCCTCTAGATCTGCACCTGCACTAAAAACTTTACCATTGGCACGTATAACGATTACCCGTGATTCTTTTTCCTTTTCTGCCAGACGAAATACCTCTTTGAGTTCACTTACCATTTCGCTGTTGAGGGCATTTCGCTTATCCGGGCGATTCAATGTGATATACCGGGTCCGATTTTCAAGATGGGTTTCAATGATATTATAGGATTGTTCATCCATGGAGATGGCAATTTTTTGTTTTCAGCGATTTACAAATTTTTTACCAAGGCACCTGCTTCTTGAAGGTTGTAACAGTTAAATGATGCGCGATGCTCGGCTTTTTCCCATTTATCAATAGTCCAAGGCGCTAACTCATACCCTAATACCACGAGTTCTGGTCTCAAATACTTTTTGACATGTTGAGGCTCTAAAGCCTTATCATCCGTGAGGAGCAAATGGTCTATATCAAGTTTGCAAGTGCTGGTATCTGGCCAATATAAGGGTTCAGAAGCCAGTAAAATGCGCTTATCCCTTATAGTGGCTAAATAAGTTTGATCAAGAGTATCGTAAAAGTTTTTGGGGTTTTTTGAGGACTTATCAGGGATTGGTTTTTTCTGAATATCACTTTTTTTTAGCCCATTACTCCAAAGGAAACGGTAGGTAAAGAACTTAACCTGATTTTCTTTCTTAAGTACACTTGGCGGACCTTTTAGGATTGCTTTACTGGCCCCAAGATTGGCTAAAACCGTGGCATTATCAATTTTAAGGTAAGCAAGTTTTTGCAGGTTCCGCTGCTGCCATTGCTGGTAATTAATCAATCCCAAAACTGCTATTGCAGCGATCATACCTGTAAAAAGCATTGTTTTGTAACGAAATATCAACCCTATACTAAAACCTATGATCATTAAGTAGATTAGGTAAAAAGTAGGTGTACTAATGTAAAGCTGATCAATTAGGGAATAAGGCAAAGCCTCTACCTGCCCTATTAGGAAATTTAAGTGTCTCAGCAACTCATCCAACAAGGTACCTGCAAGGTAACCCACATTATCCAAACCGCACGTTTTTAGTAAAAAGAAAATAAAACCTGTGGGCACTATCAGCATTGCAGCAGGGATCACCACGAGGTTGGAAATCATGAAATAAGTCGGGAATTGGTTAAAGTAAAACAACGTCAATGGAAAGGTAGAAAGCTGAGCGGCTATGGATACCGCAGTTATGGCCCAGATTTTATCTACCAGCCAATATCGGCTTTTCGGAAAAAGGTTATACAAGCGTGGTTGTAAAAATACGATTCCCAAAACAGCCGCATAGGATAATTGAAAACCAACCTGCGTTAATAAATAAGGGTTTATTAAAAGCAGCAGGAAAAGGGATGCGGTAATAGAGCCGTAAATATTGGTGACCCGTTGCAGATTACTGCCAATGGCAACAAATGAGAACATTGTACAGGCCCTTATAACCGAAGAAGGCAAGCCCGTAACACAGGCATAGATCCAAAGTAATAGAACAATTACGCCAAGCTTTATAAATCGGCCTCGGGGAAGAGCGTTCAGAAAGCTTAAGCCATAGCTTAGCATCAAGTAAATGATTCCCACATGTAACCCTGATACAGCTAGGACATGCATGGCTCCTGTACTGGCGTAAGAAGATCGAAGGTCAGGATCGATCTCAGCTTTATAGCCTGCTAATAAAGCCGCAGCCACAGCATAGGCATCCTGGTTGTTGACAGCTTTTGAAAGCCAGGTCAGGCACTGATGGCGAATATCGTAGATGATCTTAAAAGCAGCATTACCTTCATTGATCCCAGTGTTTGTCCACTTGGATGAGTCAAGGAAAGTCTGCTGATAGATCTGTTGATTACTTAAAAATGCTTTCCGATTAAATTGCTCAGGATTATCGGGTGGTTCTAAGGGCTCAAAGTTGTTTTCGGTGAGGATAACGTCACCATAATCAAGTTTTTCGGCAGCATCATCCTTGTCAATATAAGCAAGGAGTTTACCGTGGGTATCCAACCAATTACCATCCCGCCAAATTCCGATCACTTCAGTTTTTAGTTTGACGGATTGATCAGCAGGTTTAGGTCGCTGAAGGAGTTTTAGTAAAACTTTATCCTCTTGAGATGCTTTATTCCCAAAGTGCATAGGTTCATGCTGATCGTCAACCTGATGCACCCGTAAGAAGCCAAGCATAGCAAAACCCGCTATCAGAACAGCACCAGCAAGCCATGCCCAACGATAACGTTGATTAGCAAATTGGTTAGTAAGCCCTAAAATGGCTAACCAAACCAGACCTGCCAGCCCCACAGACCACATTTCTAAGTAAGGTGTGAATAAGGCCACTATTACTCCTCCTAAATATGGTAAAAGTCCTCTTAATAAGGGTATGGATTGAATTACCGAATGAGCCATATCCAGTTTTTAACCCAATTAATACCATTAGCGAATCGCAACTCCAGTTAAGGAGTTCAAAGTATAAATTTAAAATATAAATGGTAAGGGTAAAAAAATGCTTATGCAGGGAGGCCTTGATCAGCGGATGCTATACTTTCTACAAAAGTCTTAAGGGTTAGAAAAAGGAGATCCCTGTTTTCTTCGCTCACCAGCGGCTCTTCCTCTTCGATATCTTCCTCAACAATAGCCTGTACAATATATTCCAACAAGGGTTCTTGGGTATGATCAGCAATTAATGAACGGGCTAATTGGGTAAAACCATGTTCCTTATTATGCTCTAGTTCATCGATCAAAGCTGCATTCTCATGTTTCTTCTGATGAATTTTTTGGTCAGGAATGAAGGGTAATGTTTGGTACTTTTTGAAAGCATTCCAAACATTCAGTCCAAGGAACAGTAATACTTCCTGATCTTCAGCACTTAGCTCTTGTTCGCCAACGGTTAGCAAATAACTCATGAGGTCAGGCTGTTCTTCACTCATTTGGTAAACCATGTTCCGGAGTTCTCCCTCTCCGAGATTGTGAAGTTCTTCGATTGACTCATCAATTAGCTCATGCTTAACTGTTTCCATAACCCGTGATTTAACTGTACAACTAAAATAAGAATTTATAGTTAAAATGGGTTTTCATTATTTAAAAAAGTTTACAAAGAACCTTTATGATTTAATTTAAGCCCTAGCTCGTCAAGCTGCATTTGCGAAATTGCCGATGGCGCATCGATCATTATATCCCTTCCTGCACTGGTTTTAGGAAAGGCAATCACTTGACGGATACTTTCATACCCGGCTAAAAGCGCGCAGAGGCGGTCAAAACCAAAAGCAATACCGCCATGTGGAGGTGCCCCTTGATCAAGGGCATCCAACAAAAAGCCAAATTTTTCCCTGGCCTCTTCCTGTTCAATCCCCAGAATATCAAAGTAGGCCTCCTGCATCTGCCGATTGTGGTTACGAATGGAGCCTGAACCGCATTCGTGCCCATTTAATACAAAATCATAAGAAGAGGCCTTAGCAGAGGTTGGGTCGTTTCTTAATTGATCAAGGTCATCCTCAAGGGGAGCCGTAAATGGATGATGGGCAAAAGAATACCGCTCCTCTTCTTCATCCCATTCCATCAGTGGAAAGTCAATAACCCACAAAGGTTTAAAAACGTGGGGATCACGAAGTTCCAGGTCATCTCCTAACTTCAATCTAAGGTCGCTAAGCGCTTCTTGGGTTTTTTGGGTAGGTCCGGCAAGTATAAGGAGTAAATCACCAGGTTTGGCCTCAAATCGCTGAGCCCATTTTTCAAGGGCATCCTGACCAAAAAATTTATCAACAGAAGACTTAAAGCTGCCATCTTCCTGGCATTTTACCCAAACAAGGCCTTTCATGCCTCTTTTTAGATCTTTAACAAAAGCTTCAATGGCATCAATCTGCTTGCGCGTGTAAGAAGCGCAACCTTCGGCATTTAAACCTACTACGGTGCCCCCATTGGCTAGCGCATTGGTAAATACTTGAAAATCGGAATCAGCCACGAGGTCGTCAAGGTAGCAGAAACTCATGCCAAAGCGAAGATCCGGTTTATCACTCCCGTAGTAATAAACGGCATCATCATATTTGATGACCGGTATGGTTCCGAGCTCCAGGCCTTTTAGCTCCCTAAAGATATGACGAATGAAGTGGCTAAACCTGTTAACAACATCATCCCGCTCAACAAAAGAGAGCTCACAATCTATCTGGGTAAACTCAGGTTGGCGGTCAGCTCTGAAGTCTTCATCCCGGAAGCAGCGTACGATTTGAAAATATTGATCAAACCCAGCCATCATAATCAACTGCTTAAAGGTTTGGGGGGATTGCGGTAATGCGTAAAACTCAGCATTATGAAGCCTTGAGGGTACGACAAAGTCCCGCGCTCCTTCGGGTGTGGATTTGATAAGGTATGGTGTTTCTACTTCCAGGAAACCTTTGCTGGACAAGTAATTCCGCACAATTTGCAGGAGTTGATGGCGCAGCAAAAATTTCTGCTGTTCTGCTGAGCGGCGCAGATCCAGGTAGCGGTACTGCATACGAACCGCCTCACCACCATCAGTTTCATTTTCAATCGTAAAAGGTGGAACTTCGGATGCATTGAGAACTTCAAGCTTAGAGACAAGGATCTCTATATCACCTGTTGGTCTTTCCGGATTCTTATTACTACGTTCAGCTACCTTACCAATAGCTTTTACCACATACTCCCGCCCAAGATTTTGGGCTTGTTGCCGGAGTTGGCTATCTGTTTCATTATCAAAAACCAATTGGGTAATGCCGTAACGGTCGCGGAGATCAACAAAAGTTAGGCTTCCCAAATCTCTTGCGGCTTGCACCCAGCCACTAAGGGTTACCTCTTGGCCCTGGTTTACAAGACGGAGTTCTCCACAGGTATGAGTTCTGTGCATAGCTAGTTAATTAATTAATAGGACAAAAGTAGGAGTTTGGGTTTACTTAAAAGCCCCGTTTCTTAGAAAACCAGATGTGATAAAAGTGAATCATCAAATGAACAAATATGAGATGTACAGGTATTATTAGTATTGACCCGAAAGCTAAAAACCTTTACCTTTAAACCTTAATAAGAAATACAAAACAGCACCCTATGTACGGAAAGCTAAAGGATCGCTTACAGCAGGAATTACAAGAAACCAAAGATGCAGGCCTTTACAAAAAGGAAAGGGTTATTACCAGTCCGCAGGGAACTGAAGTCACCCTTCAGGATGGCACCCAGTTATTGAACTTTTGTGCCAATAACTACCTGGGATTGGCCAATGATGAGCGGCTTCAGGAGGCAGCAAAGGAAGCCATTGACATCCGTGGTTATGGACTTGCTTCCGTCCGGTTTATCTGTGGTACACAGGATCTGCACAAACAACTGGAAGATACCATTGCCGACTACCTGGGCATGGATGCAGCCATTTTATATGCAGCCGCTTTTGATGCCAATGGGGGAATTTTTGAGCCGCTATTCGGCCCGGATGATGCCATTATTTCAGATGCCTTAAACCACGCCTCTGTCATAGACGGGATCCGCCTTTGTAAAGCTCAGCGTTACAGGTACCAGCACAGCGATATGGCAGACCTGGAAGCTAAACTCAAGGATGCCCAGAACGCTCGGCACAGGGTAATTGCGACCGATGGCGTATTTTCCATGGATGGCGATATTGCCAAGCTTGATGAGATCTGTGACCTGGCTGATAAATACGATGCCCTGGTTATGACCGATGAGTGCCACGCCACAGGCTTTATTGGTAAGCATGGCCGTGGTGTTCACGAATACAAGGGTGTCATGGACCGGGTGGATATCATAACCGGCACACTCGGTAAAGCCTTAGGTGGCGCGATGGGCGGTTTCACAGCAGCACGCCAGGAAATTGTAGATACGTTAAGACAGCGTTCAAGGCCCTACTTGTTTTCCAATAGCTTAACCCCATCAATTGTTGGTGCTTCTATTAAGACTTTTGAGATCCTGAATGAATCAACGGAATTGCGGGATCGTCTGGAAAGCAACACCCAATATTTCCGGGATAAAGTACAGGAAGCGGGTTTTGATATTAAACCCGGTGAAACGCCCATTATCCCGATCATGCTTTACGATGCACCACTTGCGCAGCAAATGGCCGCCAAGTTATACGAGCAAGGCATTTATGTTACGGGTTTTTACTATCCCGTTGTACCCAAAGGAGAAGCAAGGATCCGCGTTCAGATATCCGCTGCGCACTCGCAAGAGCAGCTTGATAAAGCGATCAATGCTTTCAAGGCTATTGGCCAGGAATTGAATGTGATAAGTTCAGAAGAACAAGTCAACTCCTAGTAACTAATAAATGGTTACCTAGCCAGAAGGAGGCCAGGCCTCATCAATTAGGGCCTGGCTTTAAGATTAATATTAACCCCTTATTTTTAGTAAGCATAGGTACTATGATACTCTACAATGTCACCATCAACATAGAGCCGGATGTACATGATGATTGGGTAAGCTGGATGAAGGAAAAGCACATACCGGATGTCATGAATACAGGGCTTTTCCAGGGCTATTACATGTTCCGGATTATCTCTAATCCGCAGGAAGAAGGCCTCACTTACTGTATTCAATATTTCATGGCCTCCGTAAGGGATTATGAAAAGTACCAGGAAAAATATGCACCTGCTCTACAGCAGGAACACGAAGAGCGCTACAGGGATAAATTCGTGGCAGCCCGAACCATAATGCAACAGGTCTGAAGCCTAAAACGAGGTATATCCTTGGCATTATAATTTCAAAGAAGAGGTTAAAGTTAAGAATACTGCATTATGCCTAGTGGAAGTTCTACGTGGGAAGAATGGAAAGATAAAATCCTTCATAGCGGTAACGCCCTCTATCAGCTTATTTTCGCCATTGTAGTGGTTTTTCTGGCCTTCCGGATTATCCAGGTTTTCCTTGCGCTTTTTCTAGTGGACTCAACGCTTTTCAGCGAGATAAGGGCTTACCTGAGCGTATCCAATGACCCCATGGAAGTGCTCACACAGCCATGGAGTCTTGTTACCTACATGTTTTTGCATGCAGGGTTCTTCCATATTCTTTTTAATATGCTGATCTTTTACTGGTTTGGGCGTATTTTCCAGGAATATCTGGGCGACCGGCGATTGATCAGCACCTTTATCCTGGGAGGCATTGCAGGAGCTATTGTTTTTATCCTGGCATACCAAATTTTCCCGGCGCTTGCTCAGCGAGCGGCAGTGACAGGGATGGTAGGGGCCTCTGCTGGAGTAATGGCTATTGTTGTTGGAGCTGCAACCCTACTGCCAGACTTTTCTTTGAACCTCATCCTTATAGGCCCTGTCAGGCTGAAATACATTGCCGGATTCATGGTACTGATCAGCTTTCTGGGAACAGCTGGATCTAATGCCGGTGGGGAATTTTCCCACCTGGGAGGTGCCCTTTATGGATTCTTCTACATAAAGCAGATGGATAGAGGCAGGGACCTTGGCGAATGGCTTATGCAGGGAATTGATAAACTAAGAGAAGCCTTTACTAGTAGCAATAGTGACCGGAAATCAGGTTTTAAAGTTCACCGTAATAAGGAAAAAGCTAAGTATAAAACCTACCCAGGGGAAAAGGACAAAAAGGCAGATCAAAAAGAGGTTGACCGGATTCTTGATAAAATCGCCGAAAACGGGTACGATAGCTTAACTGAGGAAGAGCGTAAAACCCTTTTTAAAGCTAGTAAGTAAAACACCATACCAAAGTCGAATATTAGGAAATCCCTATTTAAAAGCACTTTGACCAATCCTGAAACTCATCCTGATTGCGTTCATAGCTTATTTTACATCAAGGTTATTCGCTAATCATGAAATGGGACACCTAAATTTGACCCATGCAACAGCTAACCATTCATAATTCCCTTAGCCGACAAAAAGAAGTTTTTGAGCCCCTAAACTCACCTTATATTGGGATGTATGTTTGTGGACCCACGGTTTACGGAGATCCCCACCTTGGGCATGCCAAGTCTTATGTCTCATTTGATGTGATTTACCGGTACTTATTGCATTTGGGCTACAAAGTGCGGTATGTTCAGAACATTACGGATGTAGGCCACCTAACGGATGATTCAGATGAAGGTGAGGATAAGATCCAAAAGCAGTCCAAGGTTGAGCAGTTGGAGCCCATGGAAGTGGTGGAGTATTACATGAACAGTTATTTCCGCCATATGGATACCCTAAACCAAAAAAGACCTTCCATTACGCCACGCCCTAGCGGACATATACCTGAACAAGTTCAATACATTCAAAACCTGCTAGAACAGGGTTTTGCCTACGAAGTAAATGGCTCTATTTACTTTGATGTTACGGCCTATCAACAAAAAGGGCCCAACCATTACGGAAAGTTGAGTGGTAAAAAACCTGAAGATTTAGCAGAAGGGGCTGCTAATCGGGAATTAAGCGGCCAGTACCAAAAGAAAAGCCCGCTGGATTTTGCCCTTTGGAAGAAAGCCACACCAGACCATCTGATGCAATGGCCCTCCCCATGGAGTCAAGGTTATCCCGGCTGGCATATCGAGTGTACGGCTATGAGCCAAAAATACCTGGGCAACCAGTTTGATATTCACGGTGGGGGTATGGAGAACATGTTTCCCCACCACGAATGCGAAATCGCCCAGGCTGAAGGGTTAGAAGAGGGTTCCTTTGCCCGTTATTGGATGCATAACAACATGGTAACCGTCAACGGCCAGAAAATGGGTAAATCGCAAGGCAATAGCATCACCCTTTCTGAGTTATTTTCAGGCGATCACACTCTGCTTGAAAGAGCCTATCATCCCATGTCAGTCCGTTTTTTGATTCTTCAGTCTCATTACCGGAAGCCCCTTGATTTTTCTAACGAAGCGTTGGAATCCGCGCACAAAGGCTACCAACGTTTAGTTGAAAGTGTACAGCGTCTCCAAAACCTTACTCCTAGCAGTGAAAATTCTTCCTTTGACGTCAGCAACTGGATTCAGCGATGCTACAGCGCCATGAATGATGATTTCAACACGCCCATGCTCATTGCTGAGCTGTTTGAGGGATGTAATGCCATAAACCGCGCCTGGCAAGGGCAAGAACATTTAAATAGTGCTGATCTACAGGCCATGCAAAAAGCTTTTAGCGAGTTTGTAGAAGATATTCTGGGATTAACATTACAAGAAGAGGGAGAAGGATCCCGGAAGCACTTGAACGAGGTAATGGACCTTTTATTAGAATTGCGCCAAGAGGCTCGTCAGAAAAAGGATTTTCAAACAGCTGATAAAATCCGCGACCGCTTACAAGAACTGGGCTTTGAGATACGGGATTCCAAAGAAGGAACGGAATGGTCCATTGCTTAGCCGCTGATCCTGATATTTAGCTTTAACAGGCATAAACCAGCCAAAAGGGTTTTTTACAGCTTATCAAAACAAATCAATGGATACCTATAACGATAATTTTTTAAGGGCTTGCCGGGGCGAGCCGGTAGATCATACACCGGTATGGTTCATGCGGCAAGCTGGTCGTTACCAGGCTGAATACCGGGAGATCAAGGAGAACCGAACCATCTACGATATTATTCAAAATCCCGAATTATGCGCGTACGTCACAAAATTGCCCCTTCAGCAATTAGGAGTAGATGCAGCTATCCTCTTTTCTGACATCATGACGCCCATCGGGCCTATGGGATTGGAAAATGAGATCAGACCTAATTATGGACCTTATGTCCCCAATCCAGTCAGGAGCCAAGCTGACGTCAACAACCTTACGGTACCCAACTACGAGCAAGCCACGCCTTACGTAGGCGAAACCATTCAGCAAGTTATTAATGCTATCAATATTCCATTAATCGGGTTCTGCGGAGCACCTTTCACGCTAGCCAGCTACATGATAGAGGGGGGTAAAAGCAAGCATTACGAGCATACCAAAAGCTTGATGTATAACCAACCACAGGTATGGCATGAGCTCATGGAAAAGCTGGTGGATGGCATGCTGAATTACCTGGATATGCAGGTTCAGGCTGGAGCAAATGCCGTCCAGATTTTTGATAGCTGGGTGGGGAACCTGAGCCAGCCAGACTATGCTACGTACATCTTTCCCCACATGGAGCGGCTCTTCAGGTCTCTTAAGTACCTGAATGTTCCTACGATACTTTTTGGCGTGAACACCCTCCACCTTTTAGGTCAGTTCAAAGAAACCGGCTGCGATGTAGTAGGCGTTGATTGGCGCACCGATATTGGCGTAGCCTGGCAGATCATGGAGCATGAAGTAGCTATCATGGGTAACCTGGATCCCGTCTCCGTACTGGGGCCTGAGGAATTAATACAGGAAAAAGTTCAGCAGGTGCTGGATAGCATAGGAGAAGACCGGCAAAAAGGATTTATCTTTAACCTTGGTCACGGGGTAATTCCTAGTTTGTCTCCCGAAAAATTGAAGTCAGTGGTTGATCACGTACACCGCACAACCAGCCGCTAAATTCGTTGTTAATTAATTATTCCGAGTAGTAGTTTTTAATTAAAGTCATTTAATAGATCGTGTTTTTTAAAGATAATTATTCGCACCTGAAAGCACTTTTCGCAAAAATTAGAAAGCAGCATTTATGAAAAAAGGAATTCTTTTACTGGCTTATGGGGGGCCGAACCGGCGCGAAGACATTGCCCCTTTTTACAGGGATATAAGGATGAGTTATGCGGGCGTTGAGCCAACGCAGGAAATGATCGATGAGCTCATTGAGGAGTATGACATGATCGGTGGTTATTCTCCGCTGCTGGAGATCACCCAGAATCAGGCTAACAGCCTGAAACAAGAGCTCAACAATGAATACCCGGTTTACATTGGAATGCGGCATTGGGAGCCCTGGATTCATGAGACCCTACAGCAGATGCAGCAGGATGGAATTGAGGAAGCCGTCTGTATCATCATGGCTCCGCATTTCTCCCGCATGAGTGTCTGCAAGTATTATGAGCGGGTGAATGAAGCGCTTGAGTGGTTAAACTATGACCTGAAGCTTCACCGCATTAAATCATGGCATACGCATCGTGAATATATCAAAGGCATGGCTGAGCGAGTCAAAGAGGGCCGACAGCAATTTCCAGAAGATATTCCCAATGAAAATATCCATTACCTTTTTACTGCTCACAGCCTTCCGGCCAAGGTTTTAGAGTATTATGGCCCTTATCCAAAGCAGTTAAATGAGACCAGCCAGCTATTAAGTGAGGAATTGGACCAGAGTAATTGGTCGTTCTGTTTTCAAAGTGCTGGCAAAAGCCGAATGCCTTGGCTAGGACCGGATATCCTTAGCCATCTTCACACCCTCGCTGATCAAGGACAGAATAAAGTTTTGGTGACATCCATTGGCTTCCTTGCAGACCACTTTGAGATTATAAATGACATCGATATAGAGGCCAAACCCGAGGCTCATAAACTGAATATGGAGCTTGCGCGGTCTAAAACCCTGAATGACTCACCATACCTGGCCAGAACCCTGGCCGATATTGTACAACAGCGGATGCCTGTTTATGCAGAATAGCGAAGTTATTATCATTGGAGGTGGTATTACCGGGCTGACATCAGCCTGGTTACTAGAGGAAGCAGGTTACACCAATGTAACAATCCTTGAAGCTTCCGATGAGTGGGGCGGGAAAATTAAAACTGATCGGGAAAATGGATTCCTTATTGAAACAGGGCCTGACGCGCTCATGATCACCAAGCCAGGTGTCCTGGACTTTATCCGAAAACTTGATCTGGAAGAACAGCTCATAGAGCCTGCAAGCAGGCATTTTTACATCCTTCACAAAGGGAAACTGCAGGCTGTTCCGGCAGGATTTGCGTCAATGGTTCCGGCTGACCTTGGCGATTTCATGCGGTCTCCTATCCTTTCATGGCGTGGGAAAGCTCGCATGCTGGCGGAGCGTTTAATACGCCCGAGGGATCATGATAAAGATGAGAGCCTGGCTCAGTTCATTACACGCAGGTTCGGACGGGAAGTCTTAGACCAGCTAGCGGAACCGCTCTTCTCAGGTGTTTACTCGGCCCCTGCTGATGACTTGAGTATCAAAGCCACTTTTCCTCATTTTCACCGGATGGAAACGCAATATGGGAGTGTAACCAAGGCTGTTCTTCAGAATCGCAAGCAAAATGGGCCACCCGCTAGGTCACCCTTCCGCAGTTTTAAGGACGGGATGGACACCCTTCCCTGTGAGATTGTTAATCAATTAGCCCATACCCAGGTCCTTACGAATACACCGGTTAGTGAAATACAACAGGCCAAAAACGGCTACACGGTCAAAACAGTCAGTGCGAGATTTGAAGCTACGCAGGTAATCAGTACCATTCCTTCTTATCAATTAGCATCCGCCACCCGTAATATGGTACCGTTAGCTCAAAAGCCTTTAGAAGCAATTGACTTTGCCAGTTCAGCCATCGTTACGTTGGCTTATTCCCGATCAGCCGTCAGGAATGATCTCAACGCAACAGGCTTCCTTATTCCCAAGCCTGAGCAAACCGCGCTTTCTGCTTGTACCTGGAGCTCTGAGAAATGGCCTGGGCGTGCTCCAAACGGGTATGTAACCTTCCGGTGTTTTTTCAGCAATGTTGATCCTTTGCTGATAAACCAGCGCTCTCATGAAGATTGGCAAGCGCTTGCAGATGAGGAGCTGAAAAAGATACTTAGCCTTTATGAGCAACCAATCAAAAGTTGGCTACATACCTGGAAGAACGCTCAGCCTCAGTACAAAATGCAACATTTAACCCATATTGAAGCCATTGAGCAAGCGCTTAAACCGTTTCCGGGTTTTCATGTAGCAGGTAGCCCTTACCGGGGTGTGGGGATACCCGACTGCATCCGGCAGGCACAGGCCACCGTAAAACAGTTAATGGAAAAGGAACAAGAACCTGATCAAGTTTAATACCCTTTTCAGACCAATTTTATAATTTTGTAAAGGCTTTAGGGGCGCCTGTAACAGCAGGCTGAGAGGTAACCCTTGGAACCTGACACCGTTAGCACGGACGCAGGGAAAAGCTGCTTAGGCTATTCAAGTGTAAGCTGCTACCATTTTTTTCTCTCTCATTTTCCTCTAAACGCCATCTCAAAGGGGTGGGGTCTTTTTTAGAAAGACCTCTGAGAACAGACCCGTAGAACCTGACACTGGTAATGCAGGCGCAGGGATCGAGCAACTGGTAATTTTTTATGCAGTGGAATCCGACCCCTTGATTCCGCCGAATTGTGGAATCAAAGACTGCTAAAAGTATGCGTTTCTTTTTGATTACCTTAATCCTCCTTATCACTGTTCCATTTGCATCTAGGGCACAGCACACCATTTCCGGAACCGTTAGGGAGCAAGCTTCTGAACAAAGCCTAAAAGGCGCTAATGTCCGCTTAAAGCCGGGTTACCAAGGAGCTGTTACCCGAAAGGATGGTAGCTTCAAGCTATCCGGACTGGATAAAGGTTCCAGAACGCTGATTGTAACATATCTTGGCTACCAGCCTGATACGCTCAACCTGAACCTCGACAGCGATAAGACTTTAAACATCAGGCTTCAAAAGCGGACATACCAGGAAGATGAGGTACTTGTACAAAGTACAAGGGCTGATCGGGGCACCCCGACTACTTATACCAACGTGGAGAAGGAAATCATTCAAGAAGAGAACACCGGTCGGAACATGCCAGCGCTTCTGGCCAATCAACCCTCTGTAGTCAGCTCCTCCAATGGCGGAATGGACATTGGTTATACGGACATGCGTATCAGAGGTGTATCTCAGAGCCGGGTTAATGTTACCGTTAATGGGATCCCGTTGAATGATGCCGAATCCCAAGGCGTTTTCTGGGTCAATATCCCCGATATAGCTGCTTCTTCAGAAAGTATCCAAATTCAGCGGGGGGTAGGCACTTCTACTAATGGTGCCGCAGCATTTGGCGCCACAGTCAACCTGGAAACCAGCGGTTTCAATAAAGAACCTTTTGTTGAGGTCAATAACAGTTTTGGTTCTTTCAGCAGTATGCGTAACAATGTTCGTTTTGGCACTGGCCTATTGGATAATAACTGGAGTTTCCAGGGAAGTTTCTCGCGCATCGAATCAGATGGCTACATTGACCGCGCTACTTCGGATCTCAAGTCTTATTACCTCAGCGGTGGTTACTATGGGGAAAAATCAATCCTCAAAGCCATTGTTTTTGGCGGCAGAGAAGAAACCTACCAGGCCTGGTATGGTGTACCCGAAAGGAAAATGGGGCAATTTGCCAATGGCCAACAATACCTCGGAGACCTGGCTAAGCCTGTTCAAGGGCTCTTTGGCAATGATCCGACTATAAATAAAGGCGATCGAACCTATAACTTTTACGATTACGAAAACCAGGTGGATGACTATGGGCAAGACCATTACCAGCTACACCTTTCTCATGAGTTTAGTGAAGTCATCACTGCGAATGCTGCATTGCATTACACTTATGGGCGAGGTTTCTTTGAACAATTCCGCGAACAAGCTTCCCTCCAACGTCACCAGATCCAACCCGTAAGGCTTGGAGATTCAACGATAAGCACTTCAGACCTTGTGCGAAGGCGGTGGCTGGATAACCATTTTTATGGCGGCACCTTTTCCATCAACTATGACAACAACAAACGCTTAAATGCCGTCATTGGAGGAGCCTGGAACCAGTATGAAGGTGACCACTTTGGGAAATTACGGTGGGTTCGCTTTGCCGGTAACAGCGAAATTGGTGATAAATTTTATGACAACACCGGGAAGAAACGGGATTTCAACATTTATGGGAAGGTCAATTACCAACTAACCACTTCCCTTTCAGGCTTTGTGGACCTGCAATACCGGGGTGTCCATTATGACGTTGATGGGATGGATCTTGGCCAAAAATCCTTGTATGTGACCGATAATCTGGGCTTCTTCAACCCCAAAGTAGGACTGGATTACCGCTACAACAGCCGTAACAGCTTTTACGTCTTTTTTGGTATGGGTAACCGGGAACCCACTCGGAATGATTACATCGATGCATCGCAGGGGCAATCTCCTCAGCATGAAAGTCTTTATAACGGAGAAGCCGGCTACCAGTATCAGGATAACACCAAGCGCCTAAAGGTCAACGCCTACTACATGCGTTATCGCAATCAATTAGTCAATACAGGTGAGGTGAATGATGTGGGCGCTAACATCCGAACGAACGTGGACCATAGCTACCGGGCTGGTTTGGAATTCATAGGCGCTATTCAGCTCGGTAAGCAATGGCAATGGCAAGGCAATGCCACCTTTAGCCGGAATCGAATCTTGAACACTGATTACAAAGTGGATGGTGAGCTTGAAAAAAGTTTCGAGTCCACACCTATTGCTTTTTCGCCATCTGTGATAGCAGCGAGCCAATTCCGGTTTCAGCCTTTTAAAGGATTTGAAGCATCCCTCCAAAGTAAATACGTAGGGGAGCAGTATTTAGACAACACCGGGTCTGAAAGCCGAAAAATCCAGGATTACCTGCTTAACAACCTTCGCCTGTCCTATACGCTCAATCAATGGGCTGTTTTCGATCAGGTTAAGGCTCAGCTAGATGTGAATAACCTGCTAAACGTTCGGTACGCCAATGATGGTTACACTTTTGCGGCCCGCGCAGAATCGGGTGAGGTCAATAACTTCAACTTCTTTTATCCACAGGCAGGAAGGAACTTCATGGCATCTCTAAAACTGGGCTTTTAAGAGGGCATTTAAGCGTTGAATAAAGCCAGGGCAGTGTATTACAACTCTTATTTACATGGAGCGATACCAACGGTAGATGCCAATAAATGAAAAGACCACATAAAGCCCGTATAGCATTGTCATCAAGAAAAAATCTTTGTCAAAGTATATGACGGTATAGAATGTATCCACAACCATCCAAACCACCCAGTTTTCGAGTTTTTTACGGGCTAACATCCATGTACCAACCAGGCTGAAGGCTGTGGTGGCAGCATCCCAGTAAGGAATAGCCATAGCTGTATAGCTGCTTAAGACATACCCGATCAAGACGGTGCCGAAAATCCCTAAAATTAGCAAAACCAGCCATAAGTTCAGGGAAGTGAATGTAACTTTTAAAACTGTTTCCTTGCTACCACCATATCGCCATTGGTACCAACCGTAAAAACTAAGAAGTATGTAAACGAACTGAAGGGGAATTTCCCCATACAGAGAAGCCTGGTAGTTAATCACGATAAAAAGCACCAATCCCACGAGGCTTAAGCCCCAGGCTATGGCTTTTTGCTTTGTAGCGAAATACACGTACAATACTAGTGAAACAAAGGCCACATATTCAATAACACTTGTTTGTTGGAGCTCTTTAAGTATAGTCTCAAAGAGTGCTGCCATAAGTAACATTTATGCTAAAGCTTGCTTTGCCATTAATCTTTGATGGAATAACCCCACTTGCGGATTAATGCCTCCAACTTTTCAAAGTTCATAGGCTTACTAATGAAGTCGTTCATGCCAGCCTTTAAGCAACGTTCATGATCAGTTTCCTGAGCTGCAGCTGTTAAAGCAATGATGGCAGGCTGATGTAAATGGTCTGCCCGTATGGCTTTTGTTGTTTCAATGCCATCTTTCTCGGGCATTTGAACATCCATCAAAATAAGATCGTAATTATTCTTTCCTAAGAATTTTAATACTTCATCACCATTATCCGCTAAGTCTGGTTTGAAACCCATTTTTTCCAGAACACGGATAATGAGCTTTTGATTGATGAAGTTATCCTCAGCAACCAAAATCCGAATAGGCAATTCTGTCCCAAGCGTTGGAGGAATACTACTAGCAGAAGTTGGTGACGCATCATTAGCGGTTGTAGAAGCCTCAGCTAAGACCTGTTTTACAGCTTGATGGAGCACATCCTTCTTTACCGGCTTATTAATGGTTTGATCTGGATTTTTCTTCAGAGGCGATAATTGATCCTTATGTTCATTAGGATAGCCTAGAACAATTAATGGCTCACTGGTTAGACTACCAGTTATTACCTGAAGCCGCTCATTTTTTCGGACCTGACTGGCATCTAAGATTACCAAAGATGATTCAGATACCTTTACAGCCTCTACTTCCTGCGAGATAAAAAATGGTTTGAGCCCAAAGTTGTAGAGGTTGTGGTAAACCTGATTAAGTGCCCCGTAAGGTTTTCCTACTAAACCTACAGGGTGAGGCTTTAGACCTAGATCTTTAGCCGGATTCTCCAGTTCTTTTACTGATTCTGAACTTGAATGGGCTTGAATGGTAAAAAAGAAACTGGTTCCCTTATTAAGCTTGCTAGTAAACCATATGGTCCCACCCATAAGTTCAACGAGGCGCTTTGCAATGGCTAGGCCTAAGCCCGTACCTTTCTGCTGATTAGCCACGGCTGATGTCCCCTGTTCAAATGCTTCAAATAACTTTCGTTGTTGATCATCAGGAATTCCTTCCCCGGTATCCTGAACTTCAAATTGAAGGTTCAATACTTTCGTTTCGCTGCTTAACAAAGTAACATACACACAAACCCCTCCTGAGTAGGTGAATTTGATTGCATTATTTACCAAGTTTACAAGTACTTGTCGTAATCGAAGGCTATCCCCTTCAATTTGATTTGGAATATCAGAACTAATAAAATAAGATAACTCAAGATCTTGTTTGGCAGCCGCGCTCCCCATTAGTTCCAGGGCATTTTCAACAGATTGATAAAGGTTAAAAGTGGTTTGCTGTATTGATAGCTGGCCTGATTCTATTTTGGAGAAGTCAAGGATTTCATTGATCAGATCAAGCAAATTGCTTCCACTAAGTTTAACGGTGTCAACATATTCCCGTTGCTCCTCTGTTAGCGGTGTATCTATCAGGAGATTTGTCATCCCGATTACTGCATTCAGTGGCGTTCGGATTTCGTGGCTCATCGTAGCTAGAAAATCCGCTTTGGCTTTAGCTGCGATCTCAGCTTCTTCTTTTGCGTTTATTAAAGCCTCATTAGCTTCTTTATTAACGATAGCTGAACTTATGGAGCTTGCTATAATTTTTATAGCCTTTTCTTCGAGGTCTGAAATCTCCTCTAAAGCCCTATTATACATGGTGCAAAAACCTATTAGCTGCTCACCGTGCAAAATAGGGGCTGTTATGGTCCTAATACTACCTACCACTTGCATTCTATCTGCTAATAGCGCATAGCCAGTGTTGTCGTAAGCTGCTAAGAGTTTACCCTGCTTTAGTTGTGAGAAAAAATCCTCTGAGTAATTAATTTGATATGAAGATTCATCGGTTGAAAGGGCACCATCGAGGTAATTCCATGCATGGCTTATTTGTGCTACCGGGCTTTCATTAACTTCTTTAAGCTGGAATACTTCAGCTAACTGAAAGTTACAGTTTTCAACGATGGTTTGAAGCAACCGATGAATGCCATTGTTATAATTATCAGCCATTAAGTGGTTAGTAACAACGGTTGCCAACTCCTGCATTACTGCTTCCTGCCTCTTAAGCTGGTTTTCTATGGCTTTTCGCTGTGTGATATCTCGGGTTACGGAAACAGCAACTTCACCTTGCCCCCAACCGGCTTCTTCAGAAGTGGCTTTTCGTAAAGTAGTTTCAAGCCACTGATACCCCTTAGCTTTATCTTTCATGCAATAGGTAAGGATCGTGGGTGTTTGATTACCATGAAGTGCAACACTTAAATCATCAGGCATATAATCCTGCGAGTGGTCCGCAAGCTCCTGTATACGATAAGATTGAAGCTCTTCTGGCTTATAACCTATAACCTGTTCCGCTTGGGGTGATGCATACGTAAATGTTCCATCCAATTGATGCATGGCTATAACATCTGTAGCATTCTCAGCCAATAAACGGTAAGAAGCTTCGCTATCAGCCAGCGCTTCCTGAGCCCGCTTTTTGCCATCAATGTCCTTGATCTTAAGCAGGTTGTAAGCGGCATCCTTTGCTCGGATTTCCTGCATATTAAGCTCAATCCAGCGCTCATTATTGTTGGGCGTCTTAATTCTCCGCTGCTGTTCTGAAGGTACAGTAGTGAAAAGACCAGCATTAGCATCTTTAGAGCAATCGCACTCAAGCGTATTAGCCTGCAACACTGACTCCAGGTCTCCAATTTTTTGACAATAATCCCCATGAAAGAATCTGAGAGCGGAATTGTTTCCGGCAATTAATTCCCCGCTATCCTGATTAAAAATTAAAACGCCATCTTTCTCCTGCTTAAAAATCTCTTCAGTAAATGCACGCTGATTATCCAGCGATACTTCTTTATCGATTCTTGTTTTTACCGATTGATAAGCCAGCCAGGCTGACAACAAAAATAGCGCGGTGTAGAAAACCTGATTTTCAAACTTTACCGAAGACAACCATAAGGGTACTAAAATCAGCAATCCCCCTATTAATACAAAAAAACGCAACTTGCCCTTGGTCGAGCAATCAATGGCAAGTAAAAGGAAGATGATATCAAAACCCCATAAATAAAGCCGGTTAAAATCGTTAATCACCATTAAAAAGGCGAGGTAACCCAACAGAACAAAGCCAAAACCGAAGCTAATTTCCGTTATAAGGTGAAACCGATTTGGACGCAATTGAAATGCAAAAGCTAACAACCAAAAACCACTGGCAACAATTAACCGGCCGGCCAAAGGATCATAAAAAGCTTCGTTAACATACTTGTAGAGGAGCCCAAAAGCCACATATAGGAGACCACCGAAAATAAGCACTAACTGCTGTTCCCGAATAAATACAACCTTTTGGGAATCTCCCTCTCCTAAGTAGAATCCATGCGTCTTAAAGTCTCTCCACATTCCCTATTACAGTTTCGCAAATTTTTTCAGTGCAGTTTCAGAATGTTAACACTTATTGAGGAATGTTCATGAATAGTTTTAAAAACAATCACGCTTTTTGGCTTGGATAAGTGTAAAAAGTGTCCATTTCATGGGATTGCAAAGTATTTAACTCGATGAAGTGACATGTAGTATAAGCCTCTAACTCATGCCAAACTAAAGGATAAATGTAAACAATTATGGGGTCATACAATAATAATTCTTGTTGTTCTCCATTTACCAAATCCTCTGCAAATAGTTTAGCATGGCCTGCAATCAAAACCAGTACTTCAGGGTTTTTCTCATCCGATAATCCCTTGTGATAGTGCTTTCCGCTAACTGTTCCAGCATACCGTGTAGCTGCAAGCATTCCCCGATTATTGATCACCTCCTTGAAGGAATAGGTGTAACCTTTCTTGTTTGCTCCAACTTCTTTTAAAGGGTAAGTTTGAATTTTGTCATCCATGATTTATTACCAATTGTCAACTCGTTAAAGTATAAAACCCCTGATTCCTATGGCATGGCAATGCTTTTGCTTTGGAAAGATAAACCCTAAATCAATTTGCTATGGTAGTAAAAACAGTAACAACGCTCGTAGCCGTGATGCTTACAATTTCGCCAATATTTTCGAATGCCCAGGAATTTAAGACCAAAGATGGGAAGCCTGATCTTTCTATTAACAATCCCACTCACGATTTCGGTGAAATACCTCAGGGGCAGCCGGCTTCTCACAGCTTCACTGTCAAGAACACTGGTGATGCACCTTTGGTGATCAAAGATGTAAAACCATCTTGTGGCTGTACAACACCTAAGTGGCCTAGAAAGCCGATTAGCCCAGGCGATTCCGCTGAAATTAAAGCAGTATATGATGCGAAGAGCATGGGTGCTTTCCAAAAATCTATACAGGTCAAAACCAATGTTCCTTTTTCCGGCACTAAGACCTTAAAAATTAAAGGGGTTGTTGAAAAATCCGGAAAAGAAGGTTAAGGATGAAATTTCCTAACCTGAGTTGGCGTTTTTAATGTCAACTTGGGTTTTTGTTTTACTCAATTCCCAATCCTCGGCATAAGCTTCCTTGATCGCTAGTAAATCAGATTCCGGTACCAGTACTTTATTTCGGAAAAAGGAATTTGGAAAGATTAAAGCTGAAAAAGCTACAAGGTAGTTGACCGCTTGCCTTAAGTTCATGTGAAGCTGTTTGAGAAATCTTGGCCAGTGCTGGGGTTTTTTGTAAGGAAAGGCTTTGTTAAAGTCCCTAAGAAGAATGAGTTGATGATCGCTAAAAGCTGTTTTTATCTTTTGCCCTTTAGGTGTTTTATCTAGTATTGTTCCTGTATAGTTCTGAAGCTTATCCAAAAACTTGCCTTCTGTATGCTGGAGCTCATCTAACAGTAAAATCAGAGGCTGCTTATCAAATAGCTGTTCTAACGCTTCAATTTTTGGCTGGTAATAGAGATCAGCTTGCTGCCAAGCTCCTTGGTCATTGTAAATATCAAAGAAATCCCTGAAGTTTTTATTCCCGTTTTTCCACAGATAGTATTTGTATTTCGACTTAATCCAACGGTCTTGTCTACGGAGGACCAGAATTATTCCAGCATCAGGGAATTCTTTGCTTATCTTTTCAGCCCTTTCTTCCAAGCGGTTGTACATTTCACTTGAGAAAAGAAAAGGACTATGATTAGGGGGAGCCTTTTTAACAATGTTAGAAAAATGCTTAAAATACTTCTTCCGGTAGTAAGTTAATCCTTTAAGTCTTGGAAAAACTTTTAATTGGAGATATGTGGATGCAGCCTTTGGAATGCCAAGATGAAAAAAGATGCGAGGCTGCACCATAGATGAAAGGCATTTAGATGGCTTCAACCAATTGAAAAAGCACTTTGTAAACGGGAACCAATAAAAAAGACCCCTAGAAGGGCCTTTTGTAATTGCGGTCCGGACGGGACTCGAACCCGCGGCCTCCTGCGTGACAGGCAGGCATTCTAACCAACTGAACTACCGGACCTTTTCTATTAAAATCTGTTCTTAAAAGCTAGGCAAAGGTAAAATGTTTGGTAACTTGAAACCAAATTCCCGCTTAGAAGATTTTTAATAAAAGAAGATCATTCACAGAAACCATAGCCATGCAAAACCAAAATGTTCAATTTCAGGATATAGGCCGAATTGGCTACCAGGAGGCCTGGGATTTTCAAAATCAATTGTTTCAGCAAATAGAACAAATAAAAATCTATAATCGCAATGCTAAGGTTTTGAATCAGAAATCAACACCTAACTATCTACTTTTTTGTGAACATCCGCCGGTATACACCATGGGCAAAAACGGAAGCCTAAACAACCTCCTGATTGATGAAAAAGCAATGGGCGAAAAGGGCATCACTTTTCATAAAACCAATCGCGGTGGGGATATTACCTATCATGGGCCTGGTCAAATAGTGGGATACCCTGTTTTGGATTTGGATAATTTTTCCCCGGATATCCGCCTCTATATGCGGTTGCTGGAGGAAACAATTATAAAGGCTTTGGAAGATTATGGCATTCAGGCTGAGCGGTTAGATAAGCACACTGGAGTTTGGCTGGATACCAACGATCCTCAACGTAGTCGGAAAATATGCGCCCATGGGGTTAAAACGTCCCGTTGGATCACTATGCATGGTTGGGCTTTAAACGTAAATCCGGATTTATGGTATTTTGACCAGATTATTCCATGCGGTATTAATGATAAAGGCGTTACCTCAATGGCCCTTGAACTGGGGTATACCCCATCCAATGAAGAAGTCAAAATATCCCTGAAAAGGGCCTTTGAGCAAGTGTTTGAAGTTGATTTAACTGCGCCCACCACCACTCTGCCAGTTTCTTCTTATAGCTGAAATTATTTAAAATTGATCACCAACAACTTAAACTTGTTTGATGGATGCTTAATGGGGTGAACTTGGATAAAGTTATGGTGCTGGATATTGAAACGGCACCAATTGTTCGCCACTTCGAAGATTTGACTCCTGCCATGCAGGAAATGTGGACTGAAAAAGCCAGCCGGATTGCCAAAAACGGAGAGCAATCGGATGCCATCTCGCAATTCGAAAAAGCTGGGATTTTTGCTGAATTCGGAAGAGTGGTTTGTATTTCTGTGGCCTTTTTTCAGGTCAACCCTCGGTTACTAGCTCCTTACGAATACCAGCTTCGCATCAAATCTTTCTTTGGTACAGAGGAAGGTACCATCCTTAAAACCTTTAACCAGGTTTTGAGCAATTATATTGACACCAGGCAAAATTTTCTGTGTGCACACAACGGTCGCGAATTTGACTTTCCTTATCTAGCAAGGCGCACCCTTATCAACGGGTTAAAATTACCCGATGCCTTAGATATTGCCGGTAAAAAACCATGGGAAACCAACCATCTGCTGGATACCATGCAGCTTTGGAAATTTGGCGACTATAAGCATTTCACTTCCCTGCCACTCTTGTCAGCCATTTTTAACATCCCAACCCCCAAAGATGACCTGGATGGTAGTGAAGTAGGCCGGGTATTTTACCAGGAAGGTGATGTTGAAAGGATCGCTCATTACTGTGAGAAAGACGTCATAGCCACCAGCCGCCTCCTCATGCGTTTTAAGGGGCTGCCCATTTTAAGGGATGAGGATGTCATTGATGCTAATGATCATGAGTAATCTTAACCTACTAAAAAAAACACGCTAATGGCTAAACCAAAAGTTGTCGTTTTAACAGGGGCCGGTATTAGCGCGGAAAGCGGCTTAAGCACTTTTAGAGATAACAATGGCCTTTGGGATCAGTATCGTATTGAGGATGTGGCTACACCAGAAGCATTTACCGCAAACCCTGAAACCGTATTGGAATTCTACAACCAGCGCCGGCAGCAACTGGCTAATGTATCCCCTAATGAAGGTCATCGGGCGCTGGCTGAGCTTGAAGAGTCTTACAGGGTGGATATCGTCACCCAAAATGTGGATGACCTTCATGAGCGTGCAGGTTCTACACAGGTTCATCACCTTCATGGGAGGCTAAAAGAAGCTTGTAGCAAAGGGGACCCTTCCCTGGTTTATGACATTGGCCATGAAGCTATAAAAGTTGGAGACAAGTGTGATAAAGGTTATCAATTAAGGCCCAATATTGTGTGGTTTGGAGAACCCGTTCCCAAAATGCCTGAAGCAGCTCAACTTTTTTCGGAAGCCGATGCGGTGTTGGTCATTGGCACCTCCCTTTTGGTTTATCCAGCTGCCGGGCTTCTGGATTATGCAAGCCCTAAGGCACCAAAGTATTACATTGACCCGAAGGCAGACCAGAATCTCCCCTACAATGCCCTGGAGGTCATACAAGAGAAGGCCAGTGAAGGCGTCCCTAAAGTGGTTAAGCGTTTGAAAACCGACCCCCTAAAATAGGAACTGATAAGCGCTTTCAACCCGCTTCTAAGGGATTTTTCCTAAATTAGCGCCTTTTAAATCGGTAAGGCCCCTTCCGCTTTTGAAAACAAGCTAAATTGTTGCCCTATGGCACAAACAAAACAAGCTTCTAAGCAAAAAAAGCCTTTTGATAAAGATACCTATGCTTTTTGGTATCGCACTATGCAGTCGATTCGGGATTTTGAGTTCAACGCCTACCGATTAGTGGGAGAAGGTAAAATCCGGGGATTTTGCCATGTTTACATGGGGGAAGAGGCAGTGGCCACAGGGGCAGTCACAGCAGCTCAAAAAGATGATAAGATCATCACGGCTTACAGGGATCATGGTCATGCCCTGGCAACAGGTATGAATCCGAAACATGCCATGGCAGAGCTTTTTGGCAAAATAGATGGCTGCTCGAAAGGCAAGGGTGGCTCCATGCACTTATTTTCTAAGGAGCATAATTTTTTCGGGGGACATGGCATTGTGGGCGGAGTAACCCCGCTTGGTACAGGTATCGGGTTTGCAGAAAAGTACAAGAATACCGGAAACGTGTGCATGACTTTTCTGGGAGATGGAGCGGTACTTCAAGGTTCATTCCATGAAAGTTTAAACCTTGCCATGACCTGGCAGTTACCCATTGTATATGTTATTGAGAACAATCACTATGGCATGGGAACCGCGGTTGAGCGCGTAACCAATGTTACCGAGCTCTACAAAAAAGCCTGCGAATTTGAAATGCCAGCTGAGCGTGTTGATGGCATGAACGTGGAAACGGTTCATAACCATATTGCAAAAGCAGCTAAGCGTGCCAGAGAAGAGCATATGCCAACTTTATTGGAGATGAACACCTATCGCTACAAGGGGCACTCAATTTCAGATCCTGCTACTTACCGGTCACGGGAAGAATTAAAAGAATGGCAGCAATTAGACCCTATTGAGCAAGTTATAGAATCTATAAGGCAGCATGAGCTAATGACCGAGGAGGAAATTAAACAAACCAAAAAGGAAGTTCAACAGCAAGTGAAAGATGCTATTGCATTTGCTGAAAATTCTCCTCTTCCAGATGACAGCCAGATGTATAAAGACGTCTACATGCAAGCTGACTATCCCTATCTAATGGACTAGATTTTTGATGCTAAGAACATGAGCAAGATATTGAATTACTCAACAACCCCTATAAGCTAAGTTTAATTTATGGCGGAAGAAAACATTCCGGAAGGACAAAGTAACAGGCTTGAAGCTTTTATCCTTCAAAATCAAAAAATCTTATCAATTGGATTAAGTGCGGTATTGATTGTAATTGTAGGCTACCTTGGATTAACCCAGTGGTATATCCCACGCCAAAATGATAAAGCGCAAGAAAAGATTTACCAAGCCCAGCAATATTTTAAGCAGGACTCCTTAGACTTAGCCTTGAAGGGAGATGCAGCCAACCCCGGTTTCCGTGAAATCGCTGAAAACTATTCCTGGACTAAAACCGGTAACCTGGCTCATTACTACACAGGAATTATTTTGCTTAAAAAGGGGGATTATTCCCAGGCGCTGGATTATTTAGGCAGTTTTGAAACAAATAGTGATATGCTAGAGCCTTTATCACTAGGAGCTATGGGGGATGCTTACAGTGAAAAGGCTAATTATAACAAAGCTGCGAATTATTACCTGAAGGCAGCAAACGCTAAAGATAATCCCTTCACATCGCCTATTTACTTAATGAAAGCTGGACTGGTCCTAGAGGAATCCCAGAAATACGAGAAGGCCCTTAGCACCTACAAAAAGCTTAAAAACAACTACCCTGAAAGCAATCAGGCCAGGAATATCCAAAAGTACATCTCACGGGTAGAAACTAAGCTATACGCTAAAAAATCCTGATTTAACAATGGCTTCAGAGGGGAAGACAGAAGGTAAATTGAGCCTTAGCAACGGAACCCTTCAACAATCAGTTGGTATCGTTACGGCCCGTTGGAATGAAGAGGTGACGGAAGCGCTTAGACTGGGTGCTTTGAACAAGCTCTACGAATTCCACATATTTTCGGAATCTATTCATGATCACTCAGTACCTGGTTCTTTTGAATTGCCTCTGGGTGCTCAATTTCTAGCCGAAAATACTCGTGTAAGCGGAATTGTGGCTATTGGATGTCTTATTCAAGGTGAGACTCCTCATTTTGATTACATCGCTCACGCTGTCACGCATCAACTAAGCCAGTTAAACCTTTATTACCACCTTCCGATTAGCTTTGGAGTTTTGACGGTTAACAACCAATCACAAGCTAAAGCCCGTGCAGGAGGGCAAGCTGGTAACAAGGGAGCTGAAGCCACGGAAGCCATGTTAGAAATGATGGAGTTTCGTCAGTCATTCCGAATTAAGAAACAACAGCCCGGATTTTAGTTAAAAATCGAGCCCCAGAGAGAGGTAAAACTTACCCTTATTTTTAACCAGGTTATTCTCGACACCCCACGCATAATCCATTCTTACAAAATAGCCTAGTAAGTTAGTACGAATACCAAATCCATAGCCGGCTACAAACGGGTTACTTAAATTGATAATTGAAATTTCCAAAGGTCCCCTGTTTATAGTTTCTTCATTAAGCGCATTGTTTTTCTTAAATGGATTAAGTCCAGTCCAGGCCGACCCGATATCGCCAAAAGCAATAAGTTGGAAATTTTTAAAGAATGGCGAAATGACCGGCTTGTTATTGAACATTCGGAATAGCGGGATTCTTAATTCACTGTTAAATAAGCTGTAGGAATTACCATTGCGAATATTTTGGTCAAACCCCCGCATGTTGGTGGCAGGCGATTTATAAACGTAGTTTTGTTCATTAGAAACATCCACCTCATCGTTAAATTGGGGGAAGAGCCAATTATCGGTACCTCCCATAAAATATACGACTTTAGCTTGCCCAAAAGATGAGGCAAAAGATAGCCTATTCGCAAGAATCATATCCCGGAAAATGGGTATGTAATTCCTGAAATCTCCGCCAATAACTCCAAAGGACGTCTTCTCATCGGCAAAACCTTTCAAATTAAAGGCCCGATAACCAGATGCGTAGAGCTTGAATCGGGTTCCACTTTTGGTATTCTTTCCAATATCAAGCGTGTTGTCAAATACATATTCAAAATCAACGCCCAGCCAGTTTTGGGGATCATTAGGTTCCTCAAGGGTTCGCCTTTCAGAGGATAAGGTGATGTTGTTGTCGCGCCTAGCAAATACATCTCCTTTAATAGAGGTCACTTCATTAAACGGCCATTTTAAGCTGTACCTGATCTCATATGAGGTTTCCTGAACCTGCCTTCGGTTACCTTGCTGTTTTTTCTCCCCGTGCCTGAAAAAAGTCCATTTTTTATCCAGGCGCTGCTTAAGATTTTGATAACGCATGAAATAATCAGCACCTTGTAAATTACCCAATATTCGGAAGCCACCAGTTATCCGGTAGTCCTGAAAAAGATCACTGACCCCCATTTTGGTCATAGCATTTAAAACGGGGTTGTAGACAGATGACTCCGGATTTTCTTGATTATAGGGTAAATAACGAGTGTTGATAATGCTGTTATCAAGTTGGCTTTGCAGATAATTAGGCGTAAAGGACAGTTCGTAACTGCGTGCTCGCCCTAGCGAAGGCCTTTTACCAGTGTTGTTTTCTTTGGATTTTTGGTCTTTAATGGCCTTTGGCTTTTCGGCTTGCTTTTGCTGGTTATCAAATTCACTCTGGAAATAATAGTCGTTAATGTCGACTTTTTCAGTGGTGTCCTGTTCTCCTTTTGATGGTTTAACATCATTACTTGTACTAGCTTGCGGGCTATTACTGAACTTGGCAGCAACTAAAGGGCTCTCAATACGCTTTCGGTTATGATCCCTCAAAACACTGCCGTATCCTGTCATAGTAAGGTTTGTTGCTTTAGCGGGTGCACTATCCGGTAAAGGATAATGGGCCATGCGGTATTTACCATTGACCTTGTAAAATTCTGTAATGCGCTTTTTTCTATGGTCAATCTGGTAATCCCGAATAGATCGCCTGCGGTTAGTAAGGGTGTAAGTGTAAGCCGTGTCTTTGTAATAGAAATTCGTATCCACAAACCGAAGCCCTGTATCCGCAAGGGCATAACGCGGGAAAACTAAATCCGATGAGTCTTTCTTACTGAACCGAAATGTGTCATTAGGAAATTGCGCTGAATCTTTGTAGCCAACTGTTATCTGAGAATACTGAAATAAACTATCCAGACGAGTTGCGCTGCGGTTAGTAACACCATTACGCGTAGTCAGGTATGATAGATAGCTTGTATCGTATGCATTGGGCTTAAACTCATCGATAAGGGGTGTGTAGGTCAGCCTCTGCAACTCATTTCCCTGTTCACGATATTTGTAGTAGAAGATGTCAAAGCTGGTATTAAAGCCTGTTAAAGCATTGCCGCGCCTTCTTCTTCGCCTTTTAATTGTATCATTGTACCTGTTTGAACTGAACACCAAAGCTTTACCATCAGGGGTGAATTGCGGATGCAAGTCATCAAATGGATCACGCGTGATGGGACGCATGTTATTGGTCTGCCAATTAAACAGGTAAATATCCGACCTGCCATTGTCAATAGCAGACAAAGCTAAATAGTTGCCTCTCGGACCATAGTTCATGTCCGTGATCTTTTCCAACCGGAAGTTTTTTCGGCGGCTTTCGATTTCATCCTCGTCTACATTGTATTGCTTGAAGACAACAATATCCTTTTCGTTATCGACTATCATGAGTTGGGGACGCTGGGGATGCCATGCTATTAAAGGATAATTGTAATCCCGCTCAAGCACTTGCGCACGATAACCTTCCCGGTAAATTTTTTCACGATCACCGGTTTTAGTGTTATACAACCATACTTTTTTACGCCCCTGATTGTTCGTTACATAGGCTAATTGCTCTCCTTGAGGACCTAATTTGGCGGATGTAACCTTGCTTTTATGAAAAGCATCAGGCGTTTTAACAAGATTCGCTTGCGAGGGTGCTTTTTCTAAGGGCCGTTGGTTTTCCTCAAATTTTCTGCGATAATACCGGTACCATTCTTCATAGAGTTCATTGTAATCCTTCCCAAGCACGAAAGCGAAACCACTTTCTAAACTTTTGTTGACTTTGTTGAGGTAAAGGATATTAGAAATAGAGCTCTTTCCGTAAGAAGTGGCAATATACCGCCAGATTAATTGGCTTATAAATACTTTCTCCTCCTTATTCAGTTGTTGAAACTTGCTGTATTTACCTGAAAGTATACCATCCCGGAAATTTGATAAATCTTCTTGAGATAAGGGATTTCCAAGGTAATCAGCTAACCCCTGCAAGTACCAATCTGGTAAATTGAGTAATGTTGAGTTTTGCACACGATCCTGAATGCCTCCTCCATAAAGCATTTCATTAATCAGAACTCTTGCTATTGACTCACGAATCGTATTAAGAAAATCGAAATGGTTGCCATTATAGTAAACAAAAGCATGGTTATCTACAATGGGTGTTACACCATTGGGATCATCTTTCTTGGCTGAATAGCCGATGTTGGTTTGTCTTAGGTCAGCATAAGAGTTGTAAACTATGAGCTTGAGCCGGCTTTTAGCACGGTAATCCAAGCGATCTTGAAGTTTTTTGAGGTATTGAGTAGCGTGACGCCCAGCAAATCGCGCAAGGTTTCTACCGCCAGTGTAAAAGTAAATATCAAACGCTTCTGCCTTGTAGAACCGCCAGTCAAACTCTTTATGCTGGACCCGATTCCTTCCAAACCTTATATCAGTCCCTTGTGCCTGAACACCATGAGATAACCATAAGCCAGCCATGGCTACAAAAATTAGAATCCCTCCATATTTAGCGGCAGCGGCCCGGGTATTATTTGTATGTCTTTTCACAGCCTTTAATAACATTTCAGGTGCTTTCAGCAATCCTAATATCCGCCGTAATATTTCCTAAAGAACCATTCCCCTCCTAATAATAGCACTAAAGCCCAAAACAACATTTGCGCGTGTATTAATTCCTTTAGTTCGTATTCCCGCTTTGAGGTTCGTTTCAATTGTCCCGACTTTTCTAGCTTATCAGGCAAATTATTTATTTCCCGTGCATAAACAAGCTTACCATTGTTTTCGCTTGCCAGGTTTTTTAACAATGCATGATTTGCAACAGTAGTTAGGTGTTCCTTATTAACAGGTTTAACTACAAAAGAACCCGATCTTCTAAAAGTCTCATCACCATAAGAAGCTTCAGCTGTAAAGTCATATTTACCAACAGGTAGATAACCAACTTCAACTTGATACCCGTCTTTAGATGAGGTAAAATCAAAATCATAAGTATCCCCTTTTTGGTTACTAATAGCAATACTTATCGTTGCATCTCTCACAGGTTCATAACTCTCATTGTAAAATTCAGCTTGAAAACGAATCCGTTCATTTTCTAAGTATTGATTCTGCTTATTCACTAACCGGAATCGCCTTTTTTGCGCATCTACCGCTAAGTACTGAACCGATTTTGCGAGGAAATTTGGGATTGCCTCATGCTGATCTAAAACCCGGTATTCATTTAAATACCATCGCCATAAACCAGTGGCCGTAAAAATCCCAACTTTATGATTGGGCTTTGTAAGGAAAGTGAACAAGGGCTTTTGGCTAATAACCTCTCCAATTTTTTGCTGGAGCAAAGTATTACTGGGAGCATTTAAACGGTAAGATGCAAGTGGTGAATTTACCGGGGGAAGTTGCGGTAAGAGCTTTTTCAAGGACTTGCTGATACTGAAGGCATTGAATCCTTCTTTCAAATCTGCCTGTACCTGATTGGCATTGCTGCTTTTGCGCTCAATGGCAAAACCTAGGTTGAGTTGGTTTAAAGCCGAGAAAGCCGTTTTATTGCCCAATATATAAAGGGTCGGTATGGCTTTTTTATTCGCTCGCCTTAGCAATTCACGACCATTTCCACCTGAGGCAGGAAGCTGGTGAAAAACAAAAACATCATACCCTTCCATTTCTTCGTTGGCCTTTTGCCATTGATCCAAAGTAAAGGTACTAACAGTGTACCGCTTACGGCTTTTCAGTGCCTGCTTGATAACTCCAACATCAGGATGGGGATGTTGGGCAATAACAGCAACTTTCCTTTTGCTTTTTAAGGCTTCTATATAAAAAGAACGGGTATTATTGGCCTGGCTAACTTCTCCATCCTCAGTTTCAAGTATTGCTTTAAACGATTTTAATCCGGGTTCTTCAATCCTGAAAAAAGCCTTTATAGTGGTATCCAGATCATCGGAACCCGACCTTATACTTTGCTGAAAAACCTGTTTTCCTGCTTTTTTTATCGTAAGATCTGTCGATTTACCCTTGAAGGATTCTGCCTGGACCTGAATTTCCACCGGAAATTTACTTCCAGCGTATACAATATCGTTGTGTTGAATCCTACGGATAAGCCAATCTTTTGGGGGAATCGTGTCACCCATAGCAATTGTATAAATGGGCGATTGCAGTTTACGAGCAACACTCATAGGTGGTTGCCCTTGATTGTATATACCATCGCTGGCAAGGATAATAGCACCAAGGTTTCGATTGTAATAATCATCATAAATTTTTTCCAGCGGCTTGGACAGATTGGATGCCCTTGCCTCATAGGTTAGCTCTTTCTCATTGGACACTTGGCTTCCATAGGCGTAGGTTTTAACTTGATAGGAATTTTCAAGGCGGGAGACAAGTCTTTTCATGGCTTTTGTAAAAGTGTCCCGGTAATAAGTAGAATCCCTATTGAGAAGTATTGATGCGGAATTATCCATTGCAACGGCAACTACTGGCTCTTGGACCTCTTTGTAGTAGGATTTGATAAAAGGTGATAGTAGCAGAAAAGCTATTAAGCTGACGGACAAGAACCGGAAAGTGGCTAATAGCCAATTGGGAAATGACCAGAAGCGGTTCCGCTCTCCAAAATACCGATTGTAATACATTAAAAAGGCGTAAACTGCGCCAGCCAACAGGCAAAAAGCAATAAAATAAACGGGGTAAGCAAACTGTAGAGACATGCTAAGGTTTCTAACTCATTATTGAATCGTTTGCACTCTAGGGTTTCGTACCTTCGTCAATAAACTTTCAAAAATAGCAATAATGGTTCCATCCTATGGTTTGGCAATCAATCGCCATTAGGAAAATTAAACATCTTGGTGTAATTAAATTATTAATCGATTGCTTTGTAACATAAGGGGTAAATATGCCAGTACATCCGGTAGACATCATTGTCCTTTTAGCTAGCGTTTTTTTTGTTGTGAAGGGTTATCAAAAAGGACTTATCGTTGAGGTGATCACCCTTATTGCTTTGCTACTTGGAATTATAGCCGCAATGCAATTAGCTGGGCGGGTCACTGATTTGCTAGCTGATACCTTCAGCCATGCTGAGTGGGTTTTTTATGCCGGATACCTTTTAAGCTTTTTGGTTGTTTTTATTGGCGTTCAATTAATAGGCTCAGCATTAGAAAAGGTTTTAAAAGCCACACGTTTAAATTTTATAAATCGCATCCTTGGAGGTCTAGGAGGGCTATTCAAAATCCTATTCCTGGTTAGTTTAATTTTTTGGTTATTAGAACAGGCTGACGGCCTGGATGCTTCCTTTAAATCGGAAGTATTTAGTTACAAGTACGCTGCTCCTATAGCTCCTTGGCTAATCAATCAAGTCACCGCTTATTTTCCAATTTTAAAAGACTTAATAGCCGAAGCCGAAGCGTTTTTTAAAAACCTGAACCAGGAAATCCAAAATTCAAAGCCTTAAGTGAGGCGCTGGCGAGGTTTGTAACCACATGATTTACCTTATAGATAATTACGATTCCTTCACTTTTAACTTATTGGACTATTGTCAGCAATTTTATTCAGACATAAGGCTATTGCGCAATGATACCTTAACCATAAAGGATCTTGAAGTTAACGATCCTGAAGGTTTTATATTTTCACCTGGACCAGGCAGGCCGGAAGAGCATCCATTAATGTTCGAAATTCTTGAACGATGGCATGGCCAGAAACCCATCCTTGGAATTTGCCTGGGGTTTCAGGCTATAGCTTCTTTTTATGGCGCCACCGTAGAGAAAGCTCAAGTGCCCGTTCATGGCAAGCTTTCCGTTATTGAACACTATGGCCATGACGCATTTGCCACCCTTCCGGATTCCTTTTCAGTGACCCGTTACCATTCTCTTGTAATAACTGATACAGGGCAAATGAAAAACGTTTCAATAATAGCTAAAACCCTCAATGAAGAATTACCAATGGCGTTGGCTCATTATCAATATCCCATTTGGGGGTTTCAGTATCATCCAGAAGCGATTTTAACAGAGCATGGCCTTACCGTGATTTACAATTGGCTTTCAAACAATTTTTTGAATGTGAAGTATTAATAATAAGGCTTAAGCCTGAGCTTTAATTGGTTACTGATAGAGGCGAATTGTTCTTGTTTACAATCGTTTTACCTGGGTATGGAACTAATAGCTTGCGATTATGTGTGCAAGCCTTTGAAAAGAAATTGTAGGTACCCCATCCTTGACTTTGTATATTTGCTTGTGGGGCATATACCGAATAAATTTAATGCTAATTTTAGCCTAACATGAAGCTTAGAACAAAAAAGGAGAACGGGTTCGAGTTCGTAGAAGAGGGGGAGGGCCCTGTGCTCATGCTATTACACGGGCTATTTGGGGCTTTAAGTAATTGGCAGGAGGTTTTGCGGTTTTTTTCTACCCGTTACAAAGTAGTGATACCGCTTATGCCCATTTACGAAATGCCCTTAAAAAATACCAATGTCGGAGGATTAACAGATTACATTCATGAGTTCATTAAATACAAGCAGTACCAGCATGTTACTTTATTAGGCAATTCATTGGGAGGTCATGTAGGTCTTACCTATACACTAGAGCATCCTGAAAAAGTTAGCGCCATGGTATTAACAGGTAGCTCTGGCCTCTACGAAAATTCCATGGGCGGAAGCTTCCCCCAACGTAACAACTATGATTTCATACGATCGAAAGTTGAATATACGTTTTACCACCCAGAAACTGCAACAAAAGCCTTGGTAGATGAAGTCTATGAAACAGTGAATAATCGAAGCAAAGGAATGCGGATCATTGCTATGGCCAAATCCTCCATCCGTCACAACCTAAAAACTGAGATGCAGCAGATAAAAATACCCGTCTGCCTTATCTGGGGAGCAAACGATAATATTACCCCCTTTTACGTGGCTGAAGAATTCCACAAATTGATTCCTAATTCAGAACTCCACTTTATAAATGAATGCGGTCACGCTCCAATGATGGAGAAACCGGAAGCTTTTAACCGAGTCCTTCAACCTTTTCTGGAAAAGGTTGTCCCTCGACCAAATCTCCAGAATGCATGATAGCACAAAATCTTATTAATGCTGACATTCCCTGTTTAAATTCAAGTCAGCTAATAGCCGATGCCAGAAAAATATTTCTCGAGAGCTGCATTTGCGAGGTTCCTATTGTAGATAAGGAAACCTTACAAGGCTTGCTGCCCCTGGACCTTCTACGAATGAACGATTATCTGGATACACCCATTCAAGCTTTTAAGCATGAGTTCAAGCCAGCTCAGGTATCGGTAGATATGCACCTGATGAACATTTTTAAACAAACTGCAGAGCTTGAGCTAAGCGTTATTCCAGTGGTCGATTTAAATAATGCCTATCAAGGGGCATTTACAGTCAATGACTTAATGAATCACTTTGCTGGCTTGTATTCCTTCAGGGAAATAGGCGGTATTTTTACGCTCCAGGTACCTTACAAGAATTATGACCATTCCGAAATAAGCCGGATCGTGGAGATTAACAATACTAAAATACTAAGTTTTTACACCGAGTTAAACCAAGAGGGTTCCATCGCTTTCATTACCATTAAAGTCAATACTATGGACCTCAAGCCATTGGAAGCAACTTTTGAACGCTACAATTACGATATTCATGTCCATTATAATTCAATATACCAGGAAGATGTAGACGTAAAACAACGGTATGAGCTATTAATGCGTTACCTTGACCTTTGAAACTGCCCGTAACCCCTATACCAGAGGCCTGAGACTGCCTTTTGCAAACCCTCCTTTATGAAAGTTGCTGTTTACGCAAGATCGCTTAACACGCTTCAGCGATCCCTTATAGACCACTTTTTCGAACAATTAGCATACTACCAAATAAATTACCTTCTATATGATCAGTTCATGGAGGATTTAAAGCAGCACTATGGGCTGATATTAGAAGACATCGAATCTTTTACGAAGGATGAAGATTTAGCTCAACGTCAAGTTCAAGCCTTGGTAAGCCTTGGAGGAGATGGCACTTTATTGGATACCCTTCAATTGGTGAAAAATAGCAACATTCCTGTAATGGGAATCAATACAGGCCGGTTAGGATTTTTAGCGAACACCCCCAAGCAGGAAATCGGGAAGGCTTTGGCAGCGCTTAAGGGGGGGCAATACACAACCGAGTCAAGGGGGCTATTGGAGATATCAACCAATTTAAACCCTTTTGAAAATGCACCATACGCTTTGAATGATTTTGTGGTGCAGAAAAGGGATTTTACCTCTATGGTTACGGTAGAAACTTATTTAAATGGCATTTACTTTAACACCTATTGGGCTGATGGTGTCATTGTTGCTACACCAACGGGGTCCACAGGATATTCCCTAAGCTGTGGCGGGCCCTTGATTTTTCCTCATTCAGGAAGTTTTGTTATCACTCCCGTTGCGCCACATAATCTAACTATTCGCCCTATTATACTCTCAGACCAGTCTGAGTTAAAATTGAAAGTAACAGGAAGGGATAGTAATTTTCTAGCGTCACTGGATTCAAGATATACCACAGTGGATAAGCATCAGGAAATCGTTTTACGCAAGGCGCCTTTTGTTTTTAATTTAATCAAACTTCCGCACCAGTCCTTTATTCAAACCATTCGGGACAAATTGAAATGGGGGGCAGACTCTCGGAATGAATAAAGTTTTGATTTAGAAATAAAAGAATATAACTTTGAGACCGATTTTATAAATACCATAATCCAATGATATCAAAAAAAACCCTTGTAGCCATTTGCCTTTTTGTTTTTTCATTAAACTTAGCTCGCTCACAGGATATTGAAGCTGGAATAATGGTTGGCCCCTCCAACTACAGTGGAGATTTAACAGCAGATAGACTTACCTTTTCGGAAACTCAGCCTGCTGCCGGTCTTCTTTTCAGGTACTACTTTTCTCCTAAGTTTAATTTAAAAGCTTCTTTGTCTTATGCCAGGGTTTCCGGTGATGATGAGAATTATGACGATATAAATTTTCGGGAAAAAAGAAATTTAAGTTTTAAAAGCAACATTTTTGAGGCCTCCATTCAAGGAGAATATAATATACTACCCTATATAAGCAATACCAAAGAATACAATTGGTCTCCCTATGTTTTCGGCGGTGTTGCCCTTTATCGTTTTAATCCGAAAGCGGATTTTCAAGGTTCTACAGTAGACCTAGCAGATTTTACTACCGAAGGTGAAGATTATAGCCTAACACAACTGGCCATTCCATTTGGCGTAGGGATAAAATATAGCATTGGCAATCGATGGAATATTGGCTTAGAAATCGGTGCGCGTAAGCTTTTCACTGATTATTTGGATGATGTGAGTGATGAGTATGTTCAGCTTAGTGGTCAAGCCGCTGACATTGCCGATCGTTCAGATGAGTTAGTCCAATTTAACCAAGAACAATTTTCACCTGGTAATACCCGGGGAAATTCAAGTAACAAGGATTGGTATGGGATAGCTGGCTTTACCATCACTAAGACCTTCCGTAGCAGTGGATGTACAAAAGATTTTTATTAATTTTCGTCCTTTAATTACCTTAAGGATGACGCTGCTACTTATGAAAAGACTTGTAATAATTCTAGGGCTGTGCCTCCCAATATCAGGAGCTGCGCAAGATTGGGAATTTGGAATATTTGCAGGTGCTCCGTTTTACACAGGTGAGCTTACCAATGATAAGCCTATTGTTCTAAGCGAAACCAAGCCGGGTTTTGGAGGTTTCGCCAGGTATAATGTTAACAAGTACTTCACTATCAAATCAAACGTTTATTACGGGACCATCAGTGGTGATGATGCTAATGCTTCATCCCGTTCGGATCGTATTCGTAACCTTAGTTTTCGATCCGACATTCTCGATTTAGGTGTGCAAGGAGAATTTAATTTTTCTGGTTTTAATACCTTGAAAGAAAACCTAAGGTCCTCCTTTTATGGCCTTTTAGGTGTTTCTGTTTTCAGATTCAATCCTGAAGCTAAATTCAATGGGAAGTGGTATGAACTTCAACAGTTAGGAACGGAAGGGCAGGGGACAGCTAAATTCAACGAGCGAGATCCTTACGCATTGACCCAAATAGCCATTCCTTTCGGAGTCGGGTTTAAGCACGCAATTAATAAGCATTGGGTTATTGGATTTGAAGTAGGTTTCAGGTACACTTTCACTGATTACATAGATGATGTGAGCAAAACTTATGTTAGCCCGAGCATTCTAAGAGGGACCAACGGTGAAATTTCTCCACAGCTTTCCAACAGGACAGGGGAAGTCCTGGAGGATGGTCGTAAAGAATTAAATTCTCAAGACCAAAGAGGTGATCCCACCACCAATGATGCCTATCATTTTGTTGGTTTAACGCTTTCTTACACCGTGATCCCAGACAATTGTTTTAAATTCTAATCCAGGGAATTGGTTGCTTATTTAAATTAGTGTACTATGAAAAAAAACTTGTTACTCCTAGTTTTATTCTTAGCGATTCCATTTTTTGGCCTTAGCCAGCATTGGTCCTTTGGCATTTTTGCGGGAGGATCCAATTATAATGGAGAACTGAATGCAGCCCAGCCGGTTTTTTTGGAAGAAACGCACCCTAGTTTTGGAGTTTTAGGACGTTACAGTTTCTCGCCTTACGTAAGCGCAAAAGGTAGCCTAACATACGGCCGCATAAGTGGGAACGATGAGAACAATTCAGCCCCAAGCCGTGTGCAAGGGAGAAATTTAAGCTTTCGATCAGATATTTTTGAGGCCAGCCTTCAAGCTGAAATAAATATATTTGGTTTTGACCCAACTGACAATGATCATCATTTTGCCTTATATCTTTTGGGAGGGATTTCGGTCTACCATTTCAATCCCCAATCAAAATATCAAGGAGAATGGTATGATTTACAAAATCTAGGAACTGAAGGTCAGGGAACTGACCGGTTCCCTAATAGAGAAAAATATAGCCTGACTCAGGTGTCGTTTCCCGCAGGAGGCGGTATCAAGTATGCAATAAATCACAATTGGAGTTTAGGTATTGAATTTGGGGCAAGAAAAACCCTTACGGATTACCTGGATGATGTCAGCCGAACCTACGCACCGCAGAGCGTTTTTGACGGCCCGGATGATCCCGCTTATCGGCTTTCTAACAGGACTTGGGAAAGCTTTGATGAAGCCAAAGATTATGGGGCTAATAACAGAAGGGGGAACCCGGAAACATCAGATTGGTACATGTTTGGTGGTATAACCTTGACCTACACTATAGCCGGCCCTCATTGTCAAGGTTTTTAATAAACTATCTAAAATCAAGTCTTATGTTATTTTAACTTTTTTTTGAATATCATCACTTGGCTTTTACATAAAAGTTAAAATAAAAAAGGCTTTGTTTATTTTCATTGAAAAGCCTTTTCTTTGTATTAAAGGAACAAAGGCTTTCAATTTATGAGGCGCATATGCTTTATTTTTCTCCTCATTGTAATGCCATGCATCACCAAAGGGCAAAATTGGGAATTGGGTGCTACTATAGGCGGTGCCAACTATAATGGTGAGCTTGCACCTGTTGATCCTGTCGTTCTCAAAGAAACCAAACTATCAATTGGTGCTTTTGCGAAGTATTCCATTTCAGAAAGGATAAAGGTGAAAGGCACCATTACCTACGCTACTATTAGTGGGGATGATGCAAATTACAACACACCAAGGCTCCGCAAAAGGCGAAACCTGGACTTTAAGTCTCCCATTTTTGAAATAGGAGTTCTAGGTGAATACCACTTTTGGAAGATCAATGAAAGTTTTCGTAAGCCAACCACTTCCTTTTATGGTGTCACGGGTATAGCGTTGTTCAATTTTAATCCTAAAGCAAAATTCGAAGGAGAATTAGTAGAACTTCAACCCCTAGGGACCGAAGGACAAGGAACCTCAGCATTTCCGGATCGTGAAAAGTATAGCTTAACCCAAATCTCCATTCCTATTGGGGCTGGTATAACTCACTCATTAAGCGACCACTTAAATATTGGGGTGGAAGTAGCCTTTAGGAAGACATTTACCGACTACTTGGATGATGTTAGCAAAACGTATGCTCCGAAGGATGCTTTGATAAGTCGTTATGGGGAAATCTCTTACCGGCTTTCGAATAGAACCTGGGAAACGAACGATCAGGCACTTGATAAAGCGAACTCACGCAGGGGCAACCCAGAAACGGAAGACTGGTACTACTTTGGAGGTATAACTTTATCCTACACCTTTAAAGAAAACAAATGTCCGGGGTTCGGTAAGTAAAATAATTCAAAAGCAATTCCAGAACGGGAAGGATATTATCAAGCGTACAATAAGAAGCGGGGATAAGCAGTTTTTAACAAGTATGAGATTCACCTTTTTGTACCTGTTAACTTTGCTCCTAAGCATGGGATGTTTTAGCTATGTTCAAGGGCAAAATTGGGAAGGTGGTCTGTTTGTAGGAGCAAGTAATTACAAAGGCGACCTTGCCCCAAATGTTGTCCCTGGTGAAACTCACCCTGCTATTGGAGTTTTTGTAAAGCGAAACCTTAGTCCATTCTTCTCCTTTGCGCTTACGGCAAAACAAGGGACCATTTCTGGAGACGATGAAAATTTTAGTCATTTAGAAGATCGAAACCTTTCTTTCGAATCTAATCTTACGGAAGTTAGCGCTATTATTGAATTTAATTTTTTTCCATTTCTGAAAGGATTGGGAGCTGATCAATTTACGCCCTACGTCTACTCCGGTTTTGCTTTTTATCGTTTTGAACCAACGACCACTATTAACGGTCAAACTTTTGATTTAAAGGATCTTAGGACAGAAGGACAGGGAACCAGAAGTGATGGCCCTGGTAATTACAGTAAATTGCAACCAGCTATTCCCATTGGAGGAGGATTTAAACTACAGCTCAACCGCAGGCTAAACTTGACTCTTAAGCTTGGTTATCGGGCAACTTTTACAGATTTCCTAGATGACGTAAGTACTGACTATCCTTCAAAAGACATATTAGCTAGTGCTAAAGGAGACCGGGCTGTTAGCCTAAGCGATAGAAGTGTTGATGAATGGTACACCGGAAAAGGAAAACAGCGCGGAAATTCCCAAAATAACGACTGGTACCTATTTACGGGTTTTACTTTTTCATATAACATCAAAAACCCGGAATGCTATGAGTTTTAAACACAAATTTCGAGGTTTCTATGACTGATAAGCGGGAGGAAATCCGTTATGATCATTTGCCTAAGCACATAGCTATCATAATGGATGGCAATGGAAGGTGGGCCAAAGAGCAAGGGGAAAATAGAATTTTCGGTCATAATCATGGAGTAACAGCAGTTAGAAATACAGCCGAGGCATGTGCTGAAGTAGGGATTGATTATTTAACCTTGTATGCGTTTTCCAGCGAGAACTGGAACCGGCCTGAACAGGAGGTGAATGCCTTGATGGATCTTTTGATCCAAACTATCCGCAGCGAAATGAAAACCTTACAGGATAACAACATTTCGCTTTCTGCCATTGGAAATTTAAACCAACTGCCAGAAGCTTGTCATACCAGTTTAGAAAGTGCTATTAAAGAAACCCAAGACAATACTGGACTAACCCTAAACCTTGCCCTTAGCTACAGTGGGAAATGGGATATAACAAAAGCAACAAAACAAATTGCCGGAGCAGTCAAAAGAGGGGAAATAGAACCAGATCAGATCGATGAATCGCTTATTGAGCAACACCTGACTACAGCTAATGTGCCAGATCCAGCTCTCCTGATTCGTACAAGCGGGGAAACCAGGGTTAGTAACTTTTTACTCTGGGAATTGGCTTATACAGAGTTATACTTTTTTAAGAAAAACTGGCCCGAATTTGAAAAAGCAGACCTTTTTCAAGCTATAATAGACTACCAAAACCGGGAACGCCGTTTTGGAATGATCAGCGAACAAATATAACTAACCAGATGATGAAGGCCGCGCACGGAATCCTGATAACTATTAGCTTTTGTTTTTTAGTATGTATACAACCTGATTTTGCAAAAGCTCAGGATGACTCTTCTGAAGTTAACAATGATATCATCCTGGATTACCAAACACCTGCCACCTATAACCTCGCAGGAATATCGATAAAAGGTAACGGCCGCATAAACCGGAATGTAATAATTGCCTACACAGGTTTGCAAGTGGGCCAAGAAATAAAAGTTCCCGGTGATGAAATAGCCGATGCTATCAAAAATTTATGGAAGCAAGATTTATTCAAAGATGTAGCCATCAAAATCAATAAAGTTGACCAAATAGAAGACAAAATATACTTACTTATAGACCTTAAGACCAGGCCGCGGCTTCGCCAGTTTAAAATAAATGGTGTTTCTCAAAATGAAGCCTCTGATATCCGTGAGAGGATTAAACTTGTACGGGGCGATATTATCACTAAACAATTGATAAGGTCCATTAAAGAAAAGATTAAAAGTTATTTCAACAGTGAGGGATACATGAGTGCGGAGATTTCAATAAGGGGTAAGGATGAAAGTTTGTTTTCCTCTCCTAATAGCACAATGATCATTGATATCAATAAAGGAGAAAAAGTTAAAATTAAAGATATAACATTTTCAGGTAATCAAGCTTTTGATGATGGTAAGTTAAGGAGTCAACTTGAAAACACGAATAGAAAAACTATCCTCAACCTCTTTAAGTCATCGAAATTTATACCTTCAAAATATAAAAAAGATAAAGAAAAATTAATCAAATTTTACCAAAACCATGGTTACAGGGACGCTAAAATTGTAAGCGACAGCACATATCTGGTAGAAGATGATAGAGTAAAAATTCATATTGATCTAAAGGAGGGAAATCAATACTATTTTGGCGATATAACTTTTCAAGGTAATACGGAATACAGTTCGAAATTTCTCAGTTCCGTGCTTAACATTGAAAAAGGAGAGGTTTACTCGCCTAAAAAGCTCCAAACGAACCTACGATTCAATAAGAGAGGCTTAGATATCTCCTCTTTATACATGGACAATGGTTTCTTGTTTTTTAACGTCAAGCCCGTTGAAACCAACCTTTACCAAGATACGGTAGATATTCAGATTCGTATCAAGGAAGGTAAACAAGCTACCATTGATGAGATTACCGTTAGTGGGAACACCAAAACCAGTGACCACGTAATTTTAAGGGAATTAAGAACAAGACCTGGAGATAAGTTTAGCCGCTCTGATATTATCCGATCAAGAAGAGAACTTTCGAGGTTAGGATATTTCGATGCCAAAAAAATTAGTATAACTCCTAAACCAAACCCTGAAGAAGGAACAGTTGATATCAACTACGATGTAGTAGAAAAACCGAGTGATCAGCTACAGTTACAAGGAGGCTGGGGTGCTGGCCAATTAGTAGGTAGCGTAGGTATTCAATTCAACAACTTCTCCTTAGATAAAATCGATAACCTGGACGCCTGGCGTCCATTGCCGGCTGGAGATGGCCAAAAATTAAGCCTAAGGGCGACTTCCAATGGACCTCGTTACAGTTCCATCAACTTCTCATTCACCGAGCCTTGGTTTGGTGGCCATAAACCTAACTCTTTAACGGTTGGTGCTTTTTATTCCGTTCAGGCCACAGGTGGCTTCAATAGTTCCAGCAGAAGGTCACTTGAAATCTTGGGGGCTAATATTGGCTTGGGTAAACGCCTCCAATATCCCGATAATTATTTCACCCTTAATAACACGTTAGAATTCCAGCAGTATCAGTTAAATGATTACCGAGCCCTTCCCCTGGACTTCACAAATGGCACCTCGTATACCATTAGCCTTAAGCACAAAATATCCCGTAACTCAGTCAATCGCAAAATTTATCCTACAGCCGGTTCTGAATTTTCGTTATCGCTCAAATACACGCCACCGGTTTCAGCTTTTACCAATTTGAACTACAATGAGGTATCAGCCCAGCGTAAGTTTAAGTGGATTGAATTTCACAAATGGAAATTTAAAGCATCTTACTTCCTTAACTTAGGAGGCGACCTGGTATTAAATCCACGAGCCGATTTTGGTTATCTAGGCTTCTATAACAACGATATTGGGATTACACCTTTTGAACGATTTTACGTAGGAGGTGATGGCCTCCAGGGTTTTCAGCTTGATGGCCGAGAACTAATTCGTCTTCGCGGATATCAGCAAGATGCCCTTAGCCCAAGGCAAGGAGCTAACGTTTTTAACAAGCTTACGATGGAACTCAGGTACCCTGTCATACAAAAAAGATCGGCTACTATTTACTTTTTAGGGTTTTTAGAGGCCGGCAATAGCTGGTTAGGAATTGATAAATTTACCCCTTCTGAAATTCATCGCTCTGCAGGAGGTGGTATAAGGGTTTTCTTACCTATGTTTGGGCTTTTAGGAGTTGATTGGGGTTATGGTTTTGACTATGAAAATGTACAGAGCAAACCGGGCCAGATACACATTTCAATTGGCCAAAGGTTTTAATACCCTTAAATACGATCCCAATGCGTACTTTTATCAAATTTTTGCTTCCACTTGCTTTCATAGCCGGTTTACCTTTCATTAGCAATGCCCAGCGAATAGCATATGTCAATACAGATTATATCCTCGAAAACCTTCCCCAATACAAAGCCGCGCAAGACCAACTAGATGATCTTACGAAAAAGTGGAAGAGTGAGATACAACAGCGAGTAAAGGAAATTGATAAACTTAACAGTAAATATAAAGCGGAGAAAGTCCTATTGCCAAAGGATGAAAAGCAACAAATGCAGAAACAAATTGCCCAAAAGGAGAAGGCTTTGAGGAAATACAAGGAAGAAAAATTTGGAGAAGAAGGTAAATTATTTCAGAAAAGAAAGGAACTTGTTAAGCCTATTCAAGACAGAGTCTTTGATGCGGTTCAGAAATTGGCTAAAGAGCAGTCCCTTGATATCATATTTGATAAAGCTGGTGCTACTACAATGCTTTACACCAATGCAAGGTATGACCGTAGTGACAAAGTGCTCAAACTCATGGGTATTAATCCGGATAAAAATAAGGATAAGCAGGAAGATGATAAACAAACCCTACCCGATGCTCCAGATGGCCCCGGCGATAATTGATTATTAGATGCAAAAGATGATACGCAGGGGGTGAAAAAACTACTTGTAGGGGTTTGACTGACAATTAGATTTATAGCTTTTTTTACCTTTGAAATCACATTAATATTTTCAACCTAAAATAATCGCAATACAAGCATGAAGCATCTAGTTCGTATTTTTCTCACCCTATTGCTTGGCTCCATTACCTTAAATGCAGCAGGTCAGAAGCTTGCCCATGTTAATAGAAGTCAGATTCTTCAGAATATGCCTGAAGTCCAAAAGGCACAAAAAAACCTGAAATCTTACAGTAAAGAATTGGAAACTCAGGTGCAACAATTATTAAAAGAATATCGAAATAAGACCAAGAACTTCCAGAAAAACCGGAAGTCCATGTCCGTAACTGAACGAAAGGATGAACAGCGAGCGCTTAAAAGCCTGGAAGAAAGAATTCAAAAGTTCCGGAAAGATGCCCAAAAGCAAGTATCTCAAAAGCGGTCAGAATTACTGAAGCCCATTATGGAAAATATCAATAATGCCATCCAGGCTATAGCAAAGGAAAAAGGGTATACTTATGTTTTTGATGCTTCTCAGGGATCTGTCCTTTATGCGGAAGAAAGCAGGAACATCACCCCGTTAGTTAAACAACGGCTAGACATGTAATTAACTGATGCCAGATAGTCGACCTATAGGTGTCTTCGATTCCGGCATTGGTGGATTAACGTTGGTTCATGCCCTCGGTAACGCCTTACCTTACGAGCGCATAATTTTTTTTGGTGATACCGCTCACTTACCTTATGGTGACAAGTCTGTTAAGAACATACAGGCTTTTGCACAAGAAATTCTGCGTTTTTTTTACCAGCAGAACTGCAAAGCAGTATTGATCGCTTGTAACACCGCGTCTGCAATAGCATACCCCAAGTTATTGAAGTCATGGGATTCTTACCTCTTGCTTTTTAATGTCATTGACCCGGTCGTCCGTACTTGCATTCAATTTTATAAACCCCACAATGTAGGGGTAATCGGTACCAGAAGTACTATTCAATCAAGGTCCTACCCGCGTAAATTTAACCAGTCAGACAGGACAATAGCCGTAACCACTGCCTCTACTCCTTTACTGGCACCGATGATTGAAGAGGGATTTTACAACAATAAGATTAGCCATACCCTCATCAGTGCTTACCTGAGTAAAAAACAGTTTGAAGGTATCGAAGCTTTAATCTTGGGATGTACCCATTATCCTTTAATTAAAACGGAAGTTGAGTCCTTCTACAGAGGTTCAACTCCAGTATTAGATAACATTGACCCTACAGTTAATGAATTAGTTGGTACCCTTAGTGACAAAGAGATGCTAAACAATGGCTTAGAACCCAATTCAGCCAACCTTAAAACTTTGAACACTTTCTACGTTTCTGACTACACCCAATCATTTGAGGAAACAGCCAGGCTGTTCTTCGGTGCCTCTGTAAGCCTCCAAAAGTACGACATTTGGGGCTATGATGTGGGCTAATTGATAAACTAAGCAACTTTGAGTTCGCTGAGTTTTAACCCTTCTAGGCGGTTTTTGACAAATTTCACATCTACTTTAAAAGTCTCCCTTTCACTTTCTGATGGTAAACCATAAAGGGTATCCATCATAATAGATTCCACCAGAGAACGTAAACCTCTTGCGCCTAGGTTAAAATCAATAGCCTTTGAGGCAATAAGATCGATTGCTGTAGCCGTCACTTTCAATTCTATACCCTCCATCTCAAACAGCTTTTGATACTGTTTGATAAGGGCATTTTTGGGTTCTGTAAGAATTTTTTTCAGTGCTTCTTTATCAAGGGGATCCAAATAGGTAACAATCGGTAAGCGGCCAATTAATTCCGGGATTAACCCGAAGTTTTTTAAATCCTGAGGCATTATAAATTGGAAAAGGTTTTGTTTATCAGCCTTTTGCGACTTATCCTCAGGAACGGTTTGAAAGCCGATTCGTTGCTTATTGACCCGCTTTTCAATAATTTCTTCCAGTCCATCAAAAGCTCCACCACAGATAAAAAGAATGTTACGGGTATCTATGGGGACCATGTTTTGCTCAGGATGCTTCCGCCCCCCTTGGGGTGGGATGTAAATGGTATCGCCCTCTAGCAATTTTAACATTGCTTGTTGAACACCCTCTCCGGAAACATCTCTTGTGATAGAAGCATTATCGCCTTTCCGGGCCACCTTGTCAAGCTCATCAATATAAACAATTCCTCTCTCTGCTGCTTTGGAGTCATTATTAGCTGCTTGTAAAAGCCGGGTAAGAATGGTTTCAACATCCTCACCTACATAACCCGCCTCGGTGATAACGGTGGCATCGGCAATACAAAACGGTACTTCGAGGATATCAGCAATAGTGCGCGCCAGTAAAGTTTTTCCTGTACCAGTTTCTCCGGCAAGCAGTATGTTGGATTTTTCAATTTTCACCTCTTCACCACTGCTTGTTTGCTGATTACTACCACCACTTATCAACCTTTTGTAGTGATTATAAACCCCTACCGATATAGATTTTTTAGCCGCTTCCTGCCCGATCACATGTTTATCCAGATAGGCCTTGATTTCTTTAGGCTTGGAAATGTTTTCAAACGTTGGTGTCGTTTCCTTTTTTTGCGACTCAGCTTCAACTATTCGTGATGCCTCCTGCGCACAACTGTCACAAATAAAACCTTCCTTGCCTTCTATTAAAAAATTGACCTCATTTTTACTACGCCAGCAGAAAGAGCAATAACTATTATTTTTCATAGGATTATTTAAGCTTCCTCATCTTGTTTAGGAGCTGAATTGCGTGTGAGAATATCGTCTACCATTCCGTAATTCTTGGCCTCATTACAATCCATCCAGTAATCCCGATCCGCATCGTCTTCTATTTTTTCAATAGCGTTGCCGGTATGGTCAGCTATAATTTGATAGATTTCCTTACGAATCTTGACGATCTCATTGGCCGTGATTTCGATATCTGCAGCCTGACCTTGAGCTCCGCCTAAGGGTTGGTGGATCATTACCCTTGAATGGCGTAAACAGTAGCGCTTACCACTTTCTCCAGCACAAAGCATAACAGCGCCCATAGAGGCGGCCATACCGGTACAAATAGTATGAACGCTGGGCTGTATATATTGGATGGTATCGTAGATGCCAAATCCCGGATAAACGCTTCCTCCTGGACTGTTGATGTAAAGGTAAATATCACTATTGGGATCAGTGGACTCCAAGAATAGCATTTGAGCCTGGATAATGTTGGCAACATCATCATTGATAGGAACTCCCAGAAATATGATCCGGTCCATCATCAACCTGGAAAAAACATCCATGGAAGCTACGTTCATGGGGCGTTCTTCAATGATATTGGGGGTGATATAATTGGAGTAGCTATTAAGTTTATCGCTACCAATTCCCATGTGTTGGCTAGCAAATTTCTGGAATTCTTGACCTTGATTACGATTGTTATTCATTGTTTGTTGCTTTTGCTGTTTCTTCGTCTTTGTCTTGATTAACTTCTTGAAATTCGTTGTAGGTTACCTCTTGCTTTTGAAACGTTACCTCTTCTTTTATTTGCTTAAAAACTTTATCTTCCTTTAGGGTAAAAAGTGATTTGTAAAAATTGTTTTGATCCTGGAGGTAATTGGCTGCATATTCTCGCACTTTATCTTCTCCAATTTCGCCCATGCCAATCCTAGAAACTTCATTTCGAATCATAGCTTGAGCGTATTCCATGACTTCCTGATTTTCTACAGTAATGTCAAACCGCTCAGCCAGTCCATCAACCACTATCATCCATTTAATATCCTTAACGAAATCCTGGTATTTTTCTTCTTCAGTTTTTTGCTCCTCATTTTCTTGTTCTTCCTGATCCGATTGAACTTGATCGAACCAGCGCTTTAAAAAGGCTTCTGGCAAGCCTTTATCATAGTTTTTAATAAAAGCATCCTTCAATTCTTTAAATAAGTGACCATCAGTTTCTCTTTCGTAAGAAGATTCCAATGCCTCGCGGATAGCTGTTTTAAATTCTTCTTCATTGTGGATCTCTTTATCCGGAAAAATTTCTTGAAAAACCTTTTCATCCAGCTCGGCTTGATGAAATTCATACACGGATTGAACTTCAACCCTTAAAGTATCACCTAAATCTTGTACAGTGAGCTTATCGGTATTCAAAAACTCGGCAAATCGATCTTCATCATCAAAATAGCTTCTCAGGTTAAGGTCCAGTTTATCATCGGGTTTAGCATTTAATAGATCACCCTGTAATTTATCCGGAAGCTCTTTCAAATTGACAGCCTTAACTTGCGAGAAACCCTCTTCCATTTCCGAACCATCATCATTGAGTTCTTGAACTTTCATCCTGAGGGCAAGGTGTTCAATATCCTCTACCGTTTCTTTGTTTTCCGAAGAGCCCTTGAGGTTTTTGATCTTTTCAATCTGATCTTCCAATTCTTGATCGGTAGCTTTGATCACATACTGCGTTAAGCTTCCTAATGCTTCCTGTAAATTATCATCAATAGCGGGTCTTAACCCTACCAAATAAGTAAACTCGAAGGAATCCTGACCTTCCCAATCGGGGTCACCTTCAGGGGCCACCTGCAAAGGGTTAAGTAAAAGCTTTAGATCATTTTCGCTAATATAATCCTGGATTGCCTTATTTAGCGTGTCAGGGACCAGTTTCTTTTTGATCTCCGATCCTAATTTTTTCCGAATAAGTCCTTTAGGAACTCTGCCTTTACGGAAGCCCGGTAAATTAGCCTCTTTCCGGTAATTCTTGACTTCTTTTTCAAAAGATTCCTCGTAATCAGCAGGATTGATCTGAATACGTAGTTCAGCGTCTAAATCGTCCTTTTGCTGTAAGTTAATATCCACGTTTAAGCATTTTATCCAACAATAGTCAGAAGTTTACAAGTAGTGCGGATGGGGGGACTCGAACCCCCAAGCCCGAAGGCACTAGATCCTAAGTCTAGCGCGTCTACCAATTCCGCCACATCCGCTTTTAAATAAGCCTACAAAGTTACAATTTCAATCAGATGGTGCCATATTATTGCTTGGAACCCATTTTTGAAGAACCGTTTTACAACTAATAGAGTTTTTTTTAGGTTACTTTTTAAAGAACGTCCTTTAAACCAGGGTAAAGGCTATGGCTGATTATCATACCGAGCAGGAGAAACGGCAGATCGTAAATGCATACAGGAGCTTATTAAGGGCCAGTAAGCCCTTCATCAACCATGAAGATAAACAGGCTATCCGTAAGGCTTTCAACTTTTCGTTGGATGCTCATAGGGGTATGAGAAGGAGCTCCGGGGAGTTATACATTTTTCATCCCTTATCCGTAGCTACCATCTGCGCCAAAGAAATTAATCTTGGGGCTACATCTATAATTAGCGCTTTTTTACATGATGTTGTAGAGGATACGGAAACCACCCACGAGGACATCGAGGCTACTTTTGGTAATCGCGTAGCAAGAATTATAAAGGGATTAACTAAAATATCTGACGTATCCGGGCACACGAAAAGTATGCAGGCTGAAAATTTCAGGAAAATCCTGCTAACCTTATCAGATGATGTGCGCGTAATTCTTATCAAGCTAGCCGATCGCTTGCATAATATGCGAACACTAGAAGCTATTCCAGCCAGGAAACAATTAAAAATTGCTTCAGAAACCCTTGAGGTTTATGCCCCCTTAGCTCATCGATTGGGGCTTTACAACATTAAAAGTGAACTTGAGGATCTATCCCTTAAATACACTGAACCTGAGGTTTATCACGAGATTGTAGAAAAGCTGAAAAGTAACAAAAGCCAGCGTAACCGCTTCATAAGAAAATTCACCCTGCCGCTACAAAAAAAGCTGGATGAGCTCGGATTTAACTATGAAATTAAAGGCAGAACCAAATCCATTTATTCTATTTACCGCAAAATGAAGAACCAAGGTATCCCATTTGAGGAAGTTTACGATGTATTTGCGATAAGGGTGATCTTAGAGACGCCAGAGGAACAGGAAAAACAGTATTGTTGGCGTACGTACTCTGTTATAACAGATACTTACACTCCCAATCCCAATCGGCTTCGGGACTGGATATCAACCCCTAAAGCCAACGGTTATGAGGCATTACATACAACAGTGATGGGCCCTTTAGGCAGATGGGTAGAAGTACAGATTCGAAGCCAAAGAATGGACGAGATTGCAGAAAAAGGATTTGCAGCTCATTGGAAATACAAGGAGAACGCTTTTGAAAAGGATTCACGCCTCGATGAATGGCTGAATAGAGTTCGTGAAACGCTTGAGAACCGATCAGTAAGTGCAATTGACTTTTTAGATGAGTTTAAGTTAAACCTTTTTTCAGACGAGGTTTTTGTTTTTACACCCAGAGGCGACCTTATCAAGCTCCCTTTAAATGCCACTGCCCTGGATTTTGCATTTGAAATTCATACAGAGGTTGGACTGCTTTGCTTTGGTGCTAAAGTAAACCATAAGCTAGTGCCTTTAGATTATAAACTTAAAAGCGGAGACCAGGTAGAAATTCTGACATCTAAAAAGCAAAAGCCAAATCCTGAATGGCTAGAGTATGTAGTAACCGCTAAAGCTAAGTCTAAAATAAACGCAACCTTAAAAGATGAAAAGCGCCAGAGTTCTCAGATTGGTAAAGAAATCCTTGAAAGGAAATTCAGGTACCATAACATAAGCCCGGATAAACAAACTTTTAATGCGTTTACATCTTACATGGAAGAAGATACCAGCTTAGATCTTTTTTACGGTATTGCACAAGGCCGCATCAGTCAAGAGGACCTCAATGCTGGAATAGATCGCTTTATTCATCGCTATAATTTTCAAACCCATCAAAAAGCAAATGGTAACAATGCCAATGAAGTAAGTGGGAGCCCAATCGAATTGCAAACCTTTGATAAAAGTGAGGTTATTTTTGAAGGGGGCGAGCAAAACTACGATTACACTTTTGCCAAATGTTGTAATCCCATACCAGGTGATGACATTTTTGGATTTATTACCAAAAATAATGATGTAAAAGTTCACCGAACCAATTGTTCAAATGGGATTCATCTGATGTCAAAATTTGGCTCCCGTATTCTAAACGCAGAATGGGTAGCTCAGGATATAAAGGCCGTTTCAGCATTTCCTGTTGGCCTCCAAATTTTGGGAATTGACTCGCTAGGAATCGTCAGCACAATTACGGACATCATCTCTAAAGAATTACAAGTAAACATCAATTCCATTACAATTTCTGCTAAAGCAGGAGCTTTTGAAGGTTCGATCATCTTATACATCTATAATACTAAACATCTCGAACGCTTGATAGACCAACTTTCAGATCAGGAGGGCATTGAATCGGTTCATCGTTTTAATCCTGATTTTTACCTAGAGCAATCGCAATAATTTCAACAGCCGGTAAATCTTTAACCTCAAAATGTTAAAGCAGGACTTTTAGGGTTCCATTTGTAGTTTTGAATTTTATAATTGAATCACTCTTATGACCAGGGAAGAACTATACACGGAGGCCAAGAACAAGTTTTCTCGCTACCTTGAAGAAAGGCGTCACCGTAAAACTCCAGAGCGCTTCTCAATCCTCTCAGAGATTTATGACCGTGATGATCACTTTGATGTAGAAATGCTCTACCTAGAGCTAAAAAATAAGAACTACCAAATAAGCAGAGCTACCGTTTATAACACGCTTGATTTATTGCTGGACTGCGGTTTGGTCATCAAACAGCAATTTGGAAATAACACGGCCCTTTATGAAAAAGCCTATGGATACCGTCAGCACGACCACCTTATTTGTAACTATTGCCATAAAGTCCTGGAATTTTGTGACCCCAGATTGCAGAAGACCCAAGACATGGTTGGCCAACTATTTGGCTTTGAGGTTACTCAACATGCGCTGACCTTATATGGCAATCCCCAAGTAAGTGAAGAGGGTATTTGCCAACGATGCTCTCAATTTGTCAATGCCTTATCAGATTAACCACAAGAATTTAACATGAGCTTAGACATCCTTTTAGGCTTACAATGGGGCGATGAAGGGAAAGGTAAAATCGTAGATCTTCTGGCACTTCGATATCAAGTGGTAGCTCGTTTCCAGGGAGGCCCCAATGCTGGTCACACCCTTTACGTAAATGGTGAAAAACATGTGCTCCATACCATTCCCTCTGGTATCGTTCATAACGATATAATGAATGTAATCGGTGCGGGAATGGTCATTGATCCGGTAATACTCAAGCAAGAAATTGAAAACCTCCAAGAGGCCAACTTTTTTAACAAGGATCGTTTATTAATAAGTAAAAACGCCCATCTCATACTTCCTACTCATAGTGCCATGGATGAAGCGCAAGAAAAGGCTAAAGAGGAAATGCGGATAGGGTCAACTAAAAAAGGGATTGGCCCTACCTATGCTGATAAAGCTAGCCGGATTGGGTTTAGAGTAAGAGATATTGAGCAAAATGACTTTAAAGAGCGTGTTCAAACATTAATAGAAAGCCACATTAATCAGTTGCCTAGTCACCACCAACCAAGTAAAGATAAAGTTGAGGAATGGTTTGATGCTATACAGTTTTTGTCGCATTTGCATTTAATGGAAACTGAGCAATACCTCAATGAAAAGCTAAACCAGAATACCTCTATCCTTGCAGAAGGAGCACAGGGAACTTTACTTGATTTGGACCATGGGTCTTACCCTTTCGTGACCTCTTCTAACACGCTAGCAGCCAATGCTTGCTTAAGCTTAGGAATTGCACCTAGTCATGTCCGCAACGTATATGGGGTTTTTAAAGCCTACATGACAAGGGTAGGTGCTGGACCATTCCCCACAGAGTTGCAAGGCGAGATTGAAGAGCAACTACAGCGCCTAGGCAATGAATATGGGGCAACAACTGGAAGAAAACGGAGATGTGGGTGGCTGGACCTCCCCGCCCTAAAGTATGCCATTCAGATGAATGGCGTTAATCGTCTTATTGTTACCAAAGCTGATGTCCTGAAAAACATTGCCGACCCGGCTTACTGTGAAGGTTTTACGGATTCAGATGGTAATAGAATAAGCTATCCTGAGATCTTAAGTACCGGCTCCTTTTATGCCGCCTTGAAACCGTTAAATCATGCCCACAAACGTGTGACTAATAATGGTGAAACCGAAAGCGATGAATGGGCCTCTTTTAAAAAGGAATTGGAGTACCTCACTAAAACGAATGTTCAGATTATATCGATTGGTCCAGGTAGGAGCGACATAATGGAATTTTCCCCATAACTCCATCGCTTAAAGCGTAAACAGCCAAAAAAAACCCTGACATTGCAGGGCTTTAAATATGAATTTGACTTTAACTTGTATGGCTTACCATTGCCATAAATCATGTTCGAAGTTCATAAGTTTTGCTTCGATTTTCTTGGCCTTAAGTAAAGCAGCATATTTACTACCTTCATACTTAGGCATATCCGTGATATCCAAATTAAATTCGTTTGGATAACGAACTATATAGCTGGAATATAACCGTTGTTCAAAAAAGTCATAATAAGTTAACCGGGCTGCATCATTTTGCCTGTTAAACATAGGCTCATTAACCAATATATGCCTTAACTCAGACCACTTTACCCAGAAAATCGTCTGCTCATCAAGTTCAGCACCACCCCGCTTGGGCTTAAAAAGGGGAGCAATAGCAATAATTCGAGGCATGTACTGGGATGTCTCCTTGTCAAAGATCCAGTCTTCCATTATCCGGAATTTGTTAATTTCCTCGCAACCCAAGGAATTTCTAATAGTCGTGTCAACGGTGTAGTTAGGCCTTTCAATAGGATAAGGCCTTTGTTCTACAACTTCCTCTGTGGATACGCGGTCCATTACAGCTTCTGTTGAGTAGTAAGAGGTTAAAGAGTCATTCCTGTAAGGGGTAAGTTGCTTCCCATCTATTCCCTCCATAACTGCATTCCACACTAAGCAATTAAACGGATTCTTTGGCCACTGCATAGCCAAATTTTGCTTTTCCCGCATATCTAGCTTTTGGTGTATCCGCCGGGCATACATTACATCCGCCTGACGAAGGGGAGGATAAGGAATGGCTTTACGTTCTTCAGTTGTCCTCTTATCATAGGTAAAATCTCCTTGATAATCTCCACCCTTAGAACCATCGCCACCTGATCCGTCTTGGCCAAAAGCAAAACCACAGGAGAACACAATCAAAACTGCTAAACTTATTGAAGACCTTAACCAATTATTCATGGCACCTTGTTTAATTAATCTATAGTTAGTACAATAGTTGACGGTAGACGCTTAACGCCATCAGGACCTTTCGCCGATATGTTATCCACAATGATTTTATCCCCAGGCTTTGGATTACTTAGGATTCGGTCCATTTTAGAGGTTAACCTTGGTCCGTCATTGGAGGCTTCCTTAAAATTACCCCGTTTAGGAACATACGTTAGCCTGAAGTGAGAAACAACATATTTAACACCTTCAAAAGCAAACCCTTCTCCCATACTAGCTACGATAGCATCCACAATTCCAACCTCACCTTTGGAGATCGTACCGGAAGCTTTACTACCAAAGTAAGGGGTAGGCTTCGGGACGGGTTTAATACGAAATTCCTTCCTACCTACTGATTTAGTTCCACCATCTTTCAGGGATACACTAACGTCAATGTAGGTTTTACGGCCTTCAGGAACTTTTGCTATATATTTACCAGGCTCCTGTTTAATAAGATCACCCTTGGTCATGTTGGCCCTTATTTGACGGGGTTTATAACCAGGGACTGATACAGTAATAGGATTTTCTAGGCCTGTGTACAAGACATTCATCGCATCCGCTGAAATAATAGCCGGTGCTTTAAAGGCACTGTAGTTTACATTGAAGTCAAAAGATTTTTCCTTGCCAGTTGATGGATCCTCTATGGTAATTTCACCTGGTAAACTCTTTTCGCCTGGCGAACTAGGGACGGTAGTAAACTTGCCCTGACCTTTCTCTACATCAAGTTTTTCACCATTAACCTTAATTTTAGGGTTTTGGGTAGAACTGTATGCACCAAGCATAATTTTAGCGCTAAATTCCTCATTGACGGAAACAGCACTTTTCTTAGTTTTAACAATGGGCTCAAAAACATCAAAACTAATCTCAGAGCTTCCAACCTGCCCTACCAAAGTGTTAAGGACTTCGGATTTGGTATTTTTAACATCACTTTGAAGTTTGGTTAGAATAGTAACAGCTGCCGTCACAGGAACCATCTCAAAATTCGCCGCAGCCCAAGTATTCTTATTATCCGGTCCTTTAGGTGGAGCTTCAGCTTTTAAGGGTATTTGATTTTTAAGCCTTGTCAAGTTAATATCATTAGCACTTACGGTATCTTGGTTGTAGTCTTCCAGGATATCAATTAACTCCTCACGAGTGCTATTAATCTTCCGCTTTAGCGTATCCCCATTACCTTTTTTCACCAATACCCTGGTTCCAATATCAAGATTTTTAGCACCAACAAGTGTGCTAGTATCATCTTCAAGATAGCCACCACTTTCTTGAATGATATGATCTTTTATAGTGTCAATGTAATGGTTTAACTTATTAGCTAGCATTTTAGCCGAATCAGCCTTCCGGTAATGCTTTATAGTTCTTTCACGGTTATTCTCCAATAAATCCTCAAAACGCTTCATAGTGCTCGCATTTTTTTGGGAAATGGACTCATTGGATGCTTGAATTCCAGCATGAACTGTCCGAAAAGCTTTCAGGACCTCAGCTGACACATTAAGAGCCAAAAGCGCCAATAAAACCAAATACATCATATTGATCATTGCCTGACGCAATGGATTCTGACTTCCTGCTGCCATAAATTATCTATAATTTTAACAACTTAAAACACTTATTGCTATGTTTTCCAATTGAATTAAGCATTCGAATTTGACCCACTTGTTCCCATGGCGCTCAACATATTACCATAAACAGAATTAAGGGAAGCAAGATTATTGTTAAGTCTGCCAAACTCATCTTTCAACTTAGAGGTTTCATCTTGAGATCCAGACAAGTTTTCGATGGTCTTAGTAAGGCTATCATAATATTTATTGAGGGACTTAATGTGGTTGTTGGTCTCTTCTAATTCCATTTCATACACAGAGTTAAGAGAGGATAACTTTTGAGAGGCTTCTTTTACCTGATCAAAATACTCTTTCGTTACCTCAGAGGATTGGTTCAAGGTCTGAAGAGCTTGAATATTTTCCGAATAGGATTGGTTGATCTTATCAACATTTTGTGCGGCTTCTTTTACCTTAGAGGTATATTCATCGGTAGCAACAGCTGCATTGGTCAATTCGCCCATCTTATTGACATTATCTGACAACGACCGCATTCCATCTCCTAAACGTTGTATAAGGTTTTGATCTATTTGAGCATCCTCAAATGCTTTATCAAGCTCTTGAGAAGCGGACTTCTTCTTATCTTTCTTTTTCCCTTCTTCAATTCCGGCTAGCTCCGGGTAAACCAGTGTCCAATCATAATCTTCCTTAACTGGTTCGAAAGCTGAAAGTGCGAAAATGAGGGCTTCGGTTCCCAGCCCTATTATAAGCATTAAACCAGCCCCTGGATAATGCTGTAATTTGAACAATGCACCAAGAATCACCACTGCTGCTCCAAGGCCATAAATTTTGGCCATGATGGATTTAAAGGTTTTACTTTCTAAAAAGCTTTTTGATTTTGCCATTTTATCTTAGGTTTTAGTTAGTTAAAAGGATACAACATTTCTTGATAAATCACTATCTATCTTATTGATCAAGTGAGCGACCTATTAATGTCATAGCATTTCGGAACCCAACGTAAGATTTAGCCGTGTCTGCATACTCGTAAGCTCTAACGCCATTCTGACAATAATACGCAACATCTTTCCATGATCCTCCCCTGATAACCTTTCTAGTTCTGGTTACAGGCTCATTTTCATCAGCATCGTAATGGTAATAAGGGTTCATGTCGTTGGTTTTGTCATAAAGAGACTCATTGTAAGCGGTACTTGTCCATTCCGCTACATTTCCTGCCATGCAATAAAGGCCGTAATCATTAGGGAAGTAAGAATTCGCTTTTACAGGATAAAAACCACCATCTTCAATATAATTACCTCTTATTGGTTTGAAATTCGCCAGGAAGCATCCGTGGCGATTACGCGTATACGGGCCACCCCATGGATAGGGGCTAAAATCGCGACCTCCTCGAGCTGCATATTCCCACTCAGCTTCTGTCGGAAGCCTGAACGGATTGGCGTCTGGATAGCCTATAGAATTGTAGTAAGCGTTTAGTTTATCTGTACGCCAGTGGGAGAATGCTTTTGCCTGGTGCCAATCGACTCCAACAACCGGATAATCATCATAACCGGGGTGCGTGAAATAATACTTAGCCATGGGATCATTGTAAGAATACGTAAAATCCCTTATAAAAGCCAAGGTATCCGGATAGATTTTCACCTCTTCTTCGTGTATGAACTTCGATCGTTCTACATCTTTCCCAATGTATTTCCGTTTGGCTGCCTCATGAAGATCAAACCACTTATACTTGTAAACGAATTTATTGGTGTTAAAACCAGCTTTTTGGTCCAATTTGTTATCACCTTGATAACTTAATTCACTGGTCATATCCTTTGTTTCCTGCTTACCCCATTGGATAGGTTTTTCCCAGTTAAGTTTAGTTCCTCCTGATTCGGTTTCTTCTAAATGCTCACCGCCCATCTTCTCCTTAGCTATGGAGTCTCTAACCCAGTGAACAAACTGGCGATATTCGTTATTCGTAATCTCTGTGTCATCCATAAAGAAAGCCTTAACAGAAACCTGCTTAGGTCTTGCAGTTCTGGAATAAACCACATCTTGATCGCTTTGCCCCATTTTAAAAGACCCTGTTGGAACATAAACGGTCCCGTAAGGTTGAGGATGCTTCCAAGGGTCACGACCTTCTACCCCGGTTAATTGTCCCTTAGTACTGCTTAGCCCACAACTCTGAAGAAGCATCATGGCCACGGGCATAAACAATACTATTACAAGCTTTAACCTTCTCATGTGATGTAATTTTGTTTTCATAAGATTCAACTATTCAAAGCAATTAGTCTCAGATAATGCTATAACTAACAATTACATGGCTGAACGAAGTTAGCAAAAGTTTATTATTGTCAAATTTTTGACTACAAGAACCTAGGACTCCAGATTGGGAACTCCTCCTTAGGCTGGGGATTGAAACGGAAACAATAGCCTATTAAAAATTCGTGTGTTCCACCAGATCTTACATCATTAGGAGCAAAAGGAAGATCAAATGAATAACCAAACTTTAGCTTGGGTGTAATGTATAAACCAAGCATCGCACTAAGGGATTTTTCCCCTACACGATACCCGAGACCTCCCCAGTATTTATCATTCAAAACAGCCCTCCCATTAACATCAGCCTGGATTTTACTACCATCATACTTAATCAAGGTGCTTGGCTTCAAATCCCAGCTTTCATTCAATTGGTAATTGTACCCACCGGTTAAATAGAAATGGCGTTGGTACTGGCTGTTTCCAGAACCATCCGACCATCCTAGATCACCTTGGGGGATACGAAGCACGGAAACACCCGCGTAGTAGTTTTTTGCCTGTAGATAAGCGCCAAAGCCAAGATCCAAAAGAATGTTGGAAACTTCTTTATTAGGAATTTTAGCATCAGGTCTTACAGTCGGATCCAGCTCGTCCCCATTGAGGGTGGTTTGGATGATACCTGCATTGATACCCAAAGATAATCGGCCGTAACCAGTCTGGATGTGATGGCTCCCGGAAGCCACTGCGGAAACGGTATTTTGAAAACCGACTTGATCATTAAAAATGGAAAGGCCAACGCCCTGAACATATTTATTACCTAAGGGTGCATTTGCGGTGAAAAACTGAGTGTTGGGTGAGCTCCCACCATCTACACCATCAAACCCCGTCCATTGGGAGTGTTGAAGAAAGTTAGCGCAAATGTGAGTACGATTATTACCCGCAAAAGCAGGATTGTAAGTCATTTCATTAAACATGTAATGACTAAACTGTGGGTCCTGCTGAGCTTCAGCATCATTGATATGGGACCCAAAGAATGTTAGTAATGCAAAAAGTACAAGTGTGTAGAAAACCTTTTGTCTCATAGAAGTTTTTTGCTTTCGCTACTCCTGCTGAGCGGTCAAATATACAGATTAATTCCAAATGCCAAAATAAAGTTGGTAAAAAGGCATTGCTTTTATACTAGAAGCAAAAGCATTTAGAGCACCCTTACTTGGCATTATTGTAGCGCTTAACAAATTGTTCCAAAGCCATCTTCATGGAGGGAGCCTGAGGTGAGGGAGCTTCAATGTCCAAGGTTAACCCTGCTTTTTTAACCTCTTTACAGGTTTTTGGGCCGAACCCTGCGATCTTTGTATTACCCTGTTCAAAATCGGAGAAGTTTTCCATCAAAGATCGGATACCAGATGGGCTAAAAAAGGCTAGTAAATCATAATTAATATTTCTCAGCTCTGAGAGATCATTGTAAACCGTACGATACATTGTGGCTTCGGTAAACTCCACCTTGTATTTTCGGAAGGTCTTTGCAAACTCGTTCTTGCTTACATTAGATTGGGGAATCAGAAATGTTTCCCGCTTATGTTTTATGAGGAGGCTCTCAAAACTTTTATCCTTGGCTTTAGGAAAGAATACTTTGCGTTTCCTATAAGTGATAAACTTTTGCAGGTAAAGGGCTATAGCTTCAGTGACGCAGAAGTACTTCATTTCCGCCGGAACCTCAATCCTTAGCTCATCGCATAACCGAAAGAAATGCTCAATAGCAGTTCTGCTTGTCATTACGATAGCAGAGTGTTTAAGGATATTGATTTTACTGCGCCTGAATTCTTTGGCAGTAACACCTTCAACCTTAATAAAAGGATAAAAGTCTACTTGAATGTTGTATTTATCTGCCAGCTCCTGATAAGGGGATCTTCCATTTTCTGGTTCCGGTTGAGAAATCAGGATGCTTTTAATCTTCACGATGAGTTGTAGAATTTTTTATATAAAGCCCGTTAGCCAGTTAACAACTACCACTAAAGGACCTAATTCAACCATACAAATATAGCAAAAATTGTAAATGATGCCATGCTGCAGCATTTCCTGCATTTGTAAAAGTGAACGTAATGCCCTGAATAATAGAAATACCCCAGCTAATCCACCAATCAGTAAAAATCCCATTTTTTGACTTAAGACATCAGTGAAAGTAATCAAAAAAGTGAGGGGTAGTAGCCCTATCCCTAAAACACGATTAAAAACAATTATATTTAAAATAAAGGGAATAATGTATTTTAATGTGTAAAATACATTCCCGAGTACAAGAGCCAGTATTAGCTGATTTACTAAAATTCCCACCACAATAAGCAAAATACTAGCAAAAGCAAAAGTTGTTTCAGAGGAAATACTTATTAACTGGTGTATCAAAAAGCTTGTACTAAAAAGCATAATTAGGTCAAGATAAATATTTGTAGGCGTCAACCTTAATCTTCCTTCTCTACGCATCAACTGCACATAACTGAGGTTAAGTAGGCTACTAATAAGCGCTTTTAGGTACCCTGGTTTTTGTACCCTTATTAACCCCATTATGAGCAACCCAGCAATAAAAACTCCAAATAAAGACGTACTATTTGTTGGTACACTTTCAAAGCCTTGACCCTGCATGCTTAACTTTCCCTTGGTTTGTGCCTGCTTATCCCATTATGTATACCATGAGAATGGACCCCTACAACATCCAATTTTTAACTGCAACTCTCGTCAACTTTACTTTGTAAACGATTGTATTGTAGCATGAACAAGAAAAGGGAATTGCTAACATTGCCTACCCAATTCTGAAGCTTCAACCAAATTAAAACCATAGTGGTGGCTGCTATTTACATTCAAATTCCAAACATACAAGCTAAGGCTAAAAAAATTCTACACCAGTCCCAAAATTTTTCAATGGGTATTTGGTGGAAAAATTTGGCCAAGGAACTTGAATTTAAGGCTCCTTACTTTAAGGATAAAAGCATCAAAAGCATCTATTTAGCAGGGACTGATCTCCCTAGCTTATCCGGAACTTTTCTTTCAGATATTTTAAGCATGGCAAAGCAGCATTTCAATTTACAGGAAATTTCGGAAGTTAGCATTGAAGGGAGCCCTAAAAGTTTGGACATGGAGCATATAAGCCGGCTAAGAAGTATCGGTTTTAACCGGCTTGTGCTTCATGTTTATTCCTTGACTGATCAGCACTTGAGAAACAATGAGGTAGGCCATACGGCGCAAGAAGCCATTGAGGTAATTGAATCAATTAAGATGGCGGGATTTGATAATTATTGTGTGGAAGTAACTTACGGGTACCCTTATCAATCTTACGATGAATGGCTACAAGAGCTTACACTACTAGCATCTTACGATGTACCACATATTACAGCTGAAGCATTTTCTGAAAATTTTAGTTACCAACAACACCAGCCCAAGCCGGTCAGGGAAAATTTGAATTGTTTAACAAATGCCGAAGGGTTTTTAGCAATAAGAGCCTTTGCTACTGAAAATAATTACCACCATTACGATGTCGTTGATTTAGCACAAAAAGGGTATGAAAGTATACAAAACATGGCATACTCATACAGAGAGCCTTATTTAGGATTAGGGCCAGGCGCAGAAAGCTTCAACCTGAACTCAAGGTGGGGGAACTTCTCAGATTTAGAGCAGTACCAAAATTCCCTGGATAATAATAGCAACCCTGCTCAGAAAGAAGTACTGCGTCACCTGGATATTGTAAACGAGAAGCTCCTCTTAGGATTACGTTCTTGTAAAGGTATCCACCCTGAAAGTGAGCTAAAACACCATTTAAGAATCATTGACTACGAGCAATTACTGGGAGAGCTCGAAAAAGCTTACGCTAATAATCGTTTGTATAAGGACTCTGGCGAACATTTCTTTTTCAACAGGAACTATTGGCTGGAGGTAGATGACTGGTTAAGCCGGTTTTTTATATTGCCCTAAACCTTCAAAATCCGCAAATGAAACTTTTTACAGCACTCAACTCTTATCAAGTAGATCTCGATAAGCCCTTAGACATTAGCATTCCTTTAAAAAGGGAGGCCGCTGTTAATGCTTTTCACCTACCAGATCCCTCATTTGAAACAGTTGTGGCAGGAAACTTTATTGGCAATGTTAATCAGGGCGGTAGCTGTAACGTTGAAAATATTCACCTCAATGCGCATGGTAATGGAACTCATACTGAGTGCGTTGGGCACATCAGCAAAGAGCACCACTACCTGAAAGATATTTTACTCCAATATCATTACTTAGCGCGGGTTGTTTCAGTCCCTTTGACGGCCAGTAAGGAAGGGCAAATTATTGCTGAGGCTTCCCTTAGAAAAGCTTTACCTTATTCAGACTCTGATTTTCAGGCTCTTATCATTCGCACTATTCCTAATAATGACACCAAAAAAGCGAGAATTTATTCCGGTAAGAATCCGCCTTTCTTAACGGTAGAGGCTATTCAGGCCATCAAAAAGGCTGGGATACAGCACCTATTGGTTGACCTCCCGTCAGTTGATCATGAGGATGACCCATTACTTCCTGCACACCATGCATATTTTGGTTATCCAGAAGAGCGGAATTCCACTCGTACCATAACGGAGCTTATTTACGTTCCTAATACCATAAATGATGGTAGCTATCTACTTAATATGCAGGTATTAAGCCTGGAAAGTGATGCAAGTCCAAGTCATCCAGTGCTATTCAAGCTTAACAATAGCTAAAACTAAACATTGCAACTTTTCGGCTACCATAAACGTCTTAATTGGTGTATGTTTTGTACTTTACAAAGCTGTAAATTTAAGCTTATGTTACAGAGATTAGGATATCTAACAATAATAACTGCATTGGTTTGTGTAAGCTTTACAAGCTACGCAACGCACAATAGAGCAGGTGAAATTACTTTTAAGCATATTCAAGGATTTACTTACGAAGTTAAAGTGATCACTTATACCGACCCTCAAAGCCCACCGGATCGAGAAGAACTTACCGTTTTCTGGGATGATGGTACATCCTCTTCTCTACCAAGAGTTCGTATTGACGGGAACATCGGTAAAGAAAATCAACATCCGGTGGATCGAAATATTTACATTGGAGAACATACCTTTCCTGGCCCCGATGATTACGTTATAAGGATGAGAGACCGTAACCGGGTTGCTGATATTGTAAACATGACCAATTCTGTTAACACCGCGTTTTATGTTGAATCAAAACTCAAAATATTTCCTGGCGGAAGGGGAGAAAACAGCTCACCAGAGCTTCTACAACCTCCCATTGACTACGCCCAAACCGGAGAAGTTTTTGTCCACTATCCCAATGCTTACGACACCAATGGGGATAGCTTGGCCTATTCTTTTGTAACGCCAAAAAGGTCAAAAGGTGATCCTGTAAACGGCTATTACCTTCCTTATGCTGAAAATAACTTTTCTATTGACAACCTAACCGGTAGGGTAGAATGGGATCACCCTGACTCCACAGGTATTTACAATATTGCTATCAAAGTGGAAGAGTTCCGGCAAGGGCGTAAAATTGGCGAAGTGATCCGTGACATGCAGATTATTGTAACTGAAGGCCGTAACAAACGGCCCAATCTTAGCAAGTTTAAGGACACATGCGTTAAAGCAGGGCAACAGATAAAACTAGACGTGCCGGTGGTTGCTTTTGACACCAATAAAAATCAGGCGCCCGGTCCAAAGCAGCAGGAAACCACGATTACAGCCACGGGCGGTCCTTTTCAGGTGGCCAACAATAGGGCTAAATTTTCTGAAGAAAGGGGAAGTTTTCAGGTAAACACCCGCTTTTCCTGGCAGGTCAGTTGCCAACATATAAGACGGTACCCTTATCAAGTCGTTTTCAAAGCCAAGGATAACCATCCTACCAATCCCCTTGCTGACCTCAAGCATCTTAGGATTAAGGTTATTGGTCCAGAACCCCGAAACCTGACGTCTGAACCCGAGCCCAAAGGCATAAAATTGGACTGGAATTTACCCAAATGTTCCAACGTAAAAGGCTACTATGTTTACCGAAAAGTAGACAGCTCCAAGTGGTCGCCAAGTCGTTGTCAAACTGGCATACCTGGGAAAACAGGGTTTAGGCGAATAGATACGATTACTGATGCCAAGGAAACTTCCTTTTTTGATGACAAGGCACTCCCGGGCACCAGGTATTGTTACCGGGTGACGGGCATATACATTAATCAAGACCGCTACAATTGGACGGAAGGTTATACTTCCAATGAAACATGTGCCCGGTTGAAAAAGGATGTTCCAGTAATCACCCACGTGGATGTCAGAAAAACTGCAACAGATACGGGTTCCATATTTGTCGATTGGAGTAGGCCGATTGAATTAGACTCTGCAACTTATGAACCGCCCTATGCTTACAAATTATACCGCTCAGTAGGGCAAAGTGGGGGAGATGGTGAACTGGTACAAAGTTTCAACAGCATACGTACGTTTAAGCGCTTGGTTAGTAGCAGCTCTGACACCTTTTATTTTGATGAATCATTGGATACCAAGTCTCAATCTTACTCTTACAACGTTAAGCTTTATGCTTCATCAGACTCTGGAAAAAGAGATGTTTTTGTGGGGTCATCCAGAAGCAATTCTTCCCCTTTCCTATCAATAGAGCCTGATCATAAAATGCTAAGGTTATCCTGGGAAGCCAATGTGCTTTGGAATAATAACCGCTACATCATTTACCGCAAAAGTTTTAAGGCGGATAGCTTTAGCGTCTATGATACAGTTACTCAATCCCGTTATGCTGATACCAATCTTGTAAAGGATTCCACCTATTCCTACTATGTAAAGACCATTGGCGCCTTCTCAGCTAAGGGTTTCCCAAAGCCTATCATTAACCATTCACAAGTTAATTCCAACGAACCCATTGACACTATTGCGCCATGCCCTCCCGATTTAAATGGACAGGCCAATTGTGCCAACAGAACCAATTCCCTCAACTGGAATAAGCCCTTATGTGCTAAAGATAGTAGTATTAAGAAATACAACGTGTACTTCCGTAATCATCTCGGTAAGACTTTTAGCCCGGTTTCCAGTTTAGGTTCTCCTGATTCTACATCGCTAATTGACGATCGAGAAGTTTTATCAAACGATATTGCAGGATGTTATGTGGTTACAGCACTGGATAAATATGGTAATGAGAGTGCTCCCAGCAACAGTGTATGCATGGAAAACTGTCCCAAGTATAAATTACCCAATGTGTTTACTCCGGATGGGGATGGGACCAATGACTTTTTCCGGCCAAAGAAAGGTTGGCAATTTGTGGATCAGGTTCGTTTTCAAGTCTTTAACAGATGGGGAGATCTGGTTTATGAAACCACTGACCCTAAGTTAATGTGGGATGGGAAAGATATGAACAACGGCAATAAGTTACCAGCAGGAACTTATTTTTACGAAATAACCATTTTTGAAAACCGGTTAAAAAATGAAGCCAACAGGAGTAAGAGTGGGGTTATACAGTTAATTCGTTAAATAATTTCGGGTATGTTCAGTGGTATTGTAGAAGGAATGGCTGAGGTCCAAAAAATTGAAGAAAGCGGAAATAATAAGGTTTTTTGGTTAAAATCTCCTTTTAAGGAAGCCTTGCATATAGATCAAAGTCTATCCCATGATGGGGTCTGCCTGACCATTGAGGAAGTCAGCGATGATATTTATAGAGTTACAGCGGTTTTGGAGACTTTAAGGAAAACATGCCTTGGAAATCTTAAAGAAGGTAGTTTATTAAACCTAGAACGTAGCCTAACGCTGGGGAGTTTTGTAGATGGCCATCTGGTTCAGGGCCATGTAGATAATATCGCCACTTGTAGGAAAAGATGGGAAGCTGATGGTAGTTGGTTTTTTCAATTCCAGTTTGACTCCTCATTCAGCAGCCTTCTTGTAGAAAAAGGTTCCATTACTATCAATGGTATCAGTTTAACCGCCTTTGATGTAGCAGAAAATCACTTTACAGTGGCTATTATTCCTTACACGTACGAGTATACCAATCTCAAGAAGGTAGAGCAAGGAACAATGGTCAACCTTGAATTTGATTTGATCGGGAAATATGTACAAAAACAATGGACCAGTTATCAGATGTCCATTAGCTAGTAATCAACATCGTGAACGGAGGTTTGGCCCTTTTGAATCTGATCATAAAGCCTGTTTTTGAGGTTTGCGATACCCTCTTCAGTTACCGCTGATACAAATTCCATTTGTACATCTGAAGGTAAATCGGCTTCTATACCTCTCTTTAGCTCATCATCAAGGAGGTCAGCCTTCGATATAGCCAAGAAGCGCTTTTTGGATAGAAGAGCCTCATTGTAACCTTCAAGTTCCTTTAATAATGCTTGATAGGTATCCGCAACATTAAGTTCCTCAGCACTAATAACAAAAAGTAAAATAGCATTCCGTTCAATGTGCCGGAGGAAGCGAACGCCTTGGCCCCTTCCCTCACTGGCTCCTTCTATAAGACCGGGCAGATCAGCTGCTACAAAAGAAGCATCCGCTCTCAAAAAAACAACCCCTAATTGGGGATTTGTAGTAGTAAAAGGATAGTCAGCTATAGCGGGCTTAGCTTCGGATATGGTACTGAGTAATGTTGATTTTCCTGCATTGGGGTAACCAACGAGCCCAACATCAGCCAGCAGTTTCAATTCCAGGATTAACCAGTTTTCCGCTCCTTCCTCGCCCTCTTCTTTCCAATCAGGGGCCTGATCAGTTGAACTTTTAAAATGCTCGTTTCCACGGCCTCCCCTACCGCCTTTTGCTAGAAGCAAGGTTTCGCCTTGGTGTAACACCTCTCCTATTACCATGCCACTCTCTAGGTCTTTAGCTACTGTTCCCAGGGGCACATGAAGATAAAGTTCCGACCCCTGTGAGCCTGTCTTATTGCTTTTACCCCCTTTTGCACCATCTTCCGCTATCGCATGCTTTTGGTAACGAAGATGAAGTAGGGTGTTTAATTGGGAATCTCCGACCAGAAGTACATTACCTCCTCTACCGCCATCACCCCCATCGGGCCCACCTTTAGGCACAAATTTCTCGCGGTGAAAGTGGGATAAACCATCGCCACCTTTCCCAGCGCGGCAACAAATTCGCACATGATCAATAAAACTGTGATCCAACATGCCGCCTACCCTAGTTTATAAATTGGCCTTAATCGGCTACTGAAACAGCCTGACAACCCGGCTAATGCGCTCAAAAATTTCATCTACACTCCCAACACCTTCTACCGGATAATACTTTCCCTGTTTATCATAATAGTTAGCAAGGGTTGCAGTCTTATCTTCATATTCTTGAATACGGTTTCGGATGACATTCTCATCGCTGTCGTCACTACGGCCAGAGGATTTTCCCCTTTCCAATAAGCGTTTAACCAATTCTTCCTCCGGTACTTGTAGGGCTACCATGGCATCGATCTCCGTATTCTCTTGCTGGGCAAGCTTATCCAGGGATTCCGCCTGCGCTTCTGTTCTTGGGAATCCATCAAAAATAAAACCACTAGCGTTATTAATGGTTTTTAAACGCTGTTCGATCATGCCTATCACAACCTCATCAGGCACCAATTTACCTTCGTCTATGAGTTCCTTAGCCCTCCGGCCTAGCTCGCTGCCATTTGCAATCTCCTGACGTAACATGTCGCCAGTAGCGAGGTGTACAAGGTTGAAGGCATCAATCATCTTTTCCGATTGGGTTCCTTTACCTGCCCCGGGAGGTCCAAATAGAACAATATTGATCATAGTTTACCTTTTAAGTTTATAAATGCCATTCAGATTACGACCTTGTTGGTCATAATCCAGGCCATAGCCTACCACAAACTCATTTGGCAGTTCAAAGCCTAAATAAGGAACTTTCATGGATATTTGCAAAGCATCGGGCTTCATTGTCATTGAAGCTATTCGAATGCTTGCCGGTTGTGAACGCTGAAATTGTTCAATTAAAGTCTGTAAAGTAAGTCCAGTGTCAACTATATCTTCCAGTATAATCACATGTCGGCCATTTAAGTTGGTACTTAATCCCATAGTTTCCTGAACATTCCCTGTTGAAGTCATCTTTTCATAGGAACTCACTTTAATAAAATCCACTTCACAATCCCCTTCAAAATGCTTGAGGAGCTCGGTACTAAAGAAAACAGCACCCTTTAAAACCGAAACAAACAGCGGATTTAATTGGGCATAATCCTTATTAATGGCCTCTCCCACTATTTTTACCCGGGCATTAAGCTGATCGGCCGAGATATAGGGTTCAAACCACGCATCGTGAATTTTAACGGCTTCAGACATACGGTATATTATTGGGACTGGATCCCCTACCACGAATAAAAAGGTGAATTAGCAACTAAATTAAATGCAAAATTTTTACCCGTTCTATAACGAGTTCATGATATCTTCAATTTGTTCGGGTATCATTGGAATGTGTTCCATAAGGTCATAAGGACCATTATTCGTAACCATAACGTCATTCTCAAGCCTAACCCCTATGCCTTCATCAGGAAGATAAATGCCTGGCTCACAGGTTAGTACCATACCAGGCTCCAAAGGTCGCTCACGATCAGGAACATCGTGAACATCAAGCCCTAAATGGTGGGAAACACCATGGGGAAAGTATTTTTTAATAGCCGCCTTTTTGTCGTCTTCTTTATTTAGCTGGTCTTCACCCGAAAGCACTTCTAACTTTATGAGTTCCTCTCCTATCAGGTCGGTAACTGCTTCCTGGATATCCCGGATCTTAGCACCGGGTACCAGGTATTCCTTGGCCTGCCTGAAAACCTGTTGCACGCTATCGTATACAGCTCTCTGCCGTTGAGTGAAGCGACCGTTTACCGGAATAACCCGAGACATATCAGCTGCATAATGAGCATAACTTGCCCCAAAATCAAACAAAATCGTATCTCCATCCCTACACACATCATCGTTGGTGATGTAATGGAGTACACAGGCATTGCCACCAGATGCCACAATAGGGTCATAAGAATGGCCTTGCGCACCATTTCGAATGAATTCATGCGTTATTTCGGCCTCAATTTCATATTCTTTAACCCCCGGCTTAACAAAATTCAACACCCGCTCAAAAGCACTTTTAGTGATATCTGCAGCCAGCTGCATGTAAGCAATTTCCTCATCTTGCTTTACAGCTCTTAGATCTTTCATGATGGGGTTAGCCCTTTCCAACTCCTGAGCAGGATATCGGTGTTGAATGTCTCGCGCGAACCGTAGGTCTTTATAGGGGACCTCCGAGCTGAAACGATCGTGCTCATTCAGATTGACGTAACAGGCTGACGCACGATTCATCAGGGCCGGGAAAATCTTATCAAAATCTTCCAGCCAGTAAACACTCGATATGCCGGTAAGCTTCGTTGCTTGCGGTTTTGTGAGCTTAGCACCTTCCCATACAGCTATTTCAGGACTTGTTTTCCGAAGGAATAATAGCGCCCGCATCTCTGGCTGCGGATGTTGGGGATAAAGCACAAGGATGCTTTCCTCCTGGTCAATTCCTGTTAAATAATAAAGATCAGAGTTTTGCCACAGTTGAAACTCCTGGTCAGCTGACTTCGGCATTTTGTCATTGGAATGAAAGACAGCTAGCGCATTCGGTTTAAGTTGTTGACAAAAATTTTCACGGTTTTGCTGGAAAAAGTGAACAGGTAAAGGGTTGTAACGCATATATTATTAAAGGCTTGGAAACCATTCTGGCTTTCTAAAAAGTAGGGATTTACTTGTTAACCATTTCGTAGGGTTGCACCCACGCATCAAATTGCTCTTCGGTAAGCATATTTAATTCCAGAGCTGCCGTTTTTAAGGTCTTGCCTTCGGCATAAGCTTTTTTGGCAATTTTGGCTGCATTATCGTAGCCAATATGGGTGTTTAATGCCGTTACCAGCATTAAAGAATTACCTAAGTGCATTTGAATCCGCTCATGATTAGGCTGAATTCCACGAGCACAGCGCTCTTCAAATGAACGGCAGGCATCTCCTATGAGCCGGGCCGAGTTAATCACGTTAAAAGCCATCATGGGCTTAAAAACGTTCAGCTCGAATTGTCCACTCATACCACCCGCACTTACGGCCGCGTCATTCCCTATTACCTGCCCCGCAACCATGGTAAGGGCTTCAGCCTGTGTAGGATTCACCTTACCAGGCATGATGGAAGAGCCGGGCTCATTAGAAGGAATCAGGATTTCTCCAATCCCACAGCGTGGGCCCGAGGATAAGATCCGGATATCATTCCCGATTTTCATTAAGCTATTAGCCACACGCTTGAAGGCGCCCGAGAGGGATACCATGGCATCATGGGCTGCCAAAGATTCGAATTTATTAGGAGCTGTTTTAATAGGCAGGCCTGTAAACTGGGCAATCTTATCAGCCACCTTTTCATCGTAACCTTCTGGGGTATTCAATCCTGTTCCTACAGCAGTACCTCCGAGGGCGATCTTAGCTGTACCTTCCAAAGCTTCTTGAATTGCTGAAATTCCATTATCAATCTGGGCCACATAACCAGAAAATTCCTGACCAAGGGTCAAGGGCGTAGCATCCATGAAGTGCGTACGGCCAATTTTAACCACATCATCAAAAGCTTCTGCTTTAGCCTTAAGCTGATCTCTCAGCTGCCTGAGCCCCTGTAATGTGTTATGATGTGTTAGCTGGTAGGCCGCTATGTGCATAGCGGTGGGGAAGGTGTCATTGGATGACTGGGATTTGTTGACATCATCGTTGGGATGCAGGGTTTTCTCATCATCTTCAAGGCTACCGCCATCCATTACGTGTCCTCTATTGGCTATAACCTCATTCACATTCATGTTGGACTGCGTACCGGAGCCGGTCTGCCATACAACCAAAGGGAACTCGGCTCGCAGGGACCCGTCCAGGATTTCGTCACAGACCCTGCTAATGAGCCCTGCTTTCTTTTCAGATAGTAGCCCTGCTTCCGAATTAACCTGGGCTGCTGCCTTTTTCAGGTAAGCAAAACCATCAATAATGGCTTCCGGCATTTGATCCCCTGTTGAACCAATAGGAAAATTCTGATAGGACCGCTGGGTTTGGGCACCCCAGTAACGCTCAGCCGGTACAGAAACCTGTCCTAGACTATCGCTTTCAGCGCGGTATTCCATGGGATAATTTTAATGAGCTATGTATATGATTGTGAACTATTGACTAGAGGTTGAAGGGGAACCTTGCTTAGATTGACGCCTTGTTTTGGGTTTCTTGTAAACAGGTACGGTCGAGCAAGGCTCTCCGTACATAATACTCTTGACGTAAGGTTGCAGCTTAGCTGTTAAGTAAAAAAATGCCCCATTTGTTATGGTGACATCCCCACACCCTTTAATAACGATCTTAGCGTCTTCATACGCTTCAGCCTTAATAAAATGATCAAGGTTGGCTTGAAAGCGTTGGTCAAGTGCCTCTTCATAGCTGCCAAAATAAACACTTTGAGCATATGGCTTTAGTTTAGAGGCTAAAGTCATAAATGCCCACACCGGAATAATAGCATCATTAGAGCAATAGACTGTAACGATCTTATCTTGATACTGGGACCAATCATGATTTTTAATGGCGTCCTTAAAATCCTGTTCTCTTAAAATGAGTCCTTGATATAGCCAATCTTTGATATCAAGCACAACCAATTCGGTATTGGGGGCATAGTCGCCAAGATCGATTGTGATCAGACCACTTTTATCCACTTTATTTTCGATCCCTGTAGTCATAATTCCTCCTTGTTTTTAATTAAAACGATAGCGCATATCTTCCACATTAGCCATATCTCTCAAGGCCTCAATTGTCAACGATTGCGATTGAGCAGCCATATTGCTACGAATATCTGTTTTGGTACTCAATAACTTTTTGGGAGGGTCAATAGTGTTAACACTTTTAAGTTTTAGCTCATAAAGCCCTTTATTTCCTTTTATCGGCTGAGAAAGCATTCCTTTTTCCAAACCAAAAACGGCCCCCACTACCGCTGGCTCCTCACCACTTCCTGGTATCATCGGCTTGCTGAATTGAACTCCTGGAGCAGTTTGAACCCTAAGATTCAACTGCTGAGCTATTTGATCCAGGTCACTGTTGGATTGAATAGCTTTTTCAAATTGGTCTTTTAATGCTTGGGCTTTTAGCTTTTCTTTGACTTTAGGGCGAATTTGATTTTTAACCTCCTTCAGGGGCTTTGTTCCTTTTTGCTTTACAGCTGTTAAGTGGGCAACCACGTATTGTTTTTTAAGCTCGAGAATACCAGACAAAGCACCTTCATCATTACTGTAAGCCCAGCGAACAACTTCACCTGCATCCGATAGTCCTGGTATAACTTTTTTGGAAGGTGTCAGCTTATCAGCAATTCGTTTATTAAGGCCGGCTTCGCGAATTTTTTTATCGAATTCCTTAGCCTTTTGGATGCTAGCTCTGAATTCATTGGTTTTCTGGTACTGCTTCTCATAAGTCTTATCACCGGGATAAACGGGTGCCGTAATATTGGCTAGTTTAAACTTAGTGCTTATAGGTTCAGCCGTTGGTTTTATGATATGGGTTCCAAATTGGGTATTAACAGTGAAAACTTCACCCTTTTGATGGTTTCGCACCCCTTCCTCAAAGGGCTTGGCCATTCGGCCTTCCCGAAACCAGCCTAGGTTCACTGAGGATCCTTCATGGTGTTTAGCACCCATTTCATCAAAGTCAGATCCTTGCTGAATTTCCTGGAAGACTTCCCGAGCTCTTTGCTCAGCTTCTGCTGTATCACTTTCAGCATCTCCCTTTGGCTGGAACAGGATATGCTTAGCTTTGAAATACTGGACGGTGTCATCCTTCCTTTCCATTAACTTGGTAAGGTTGTAGCCATTTTTATTCAAATAAGGGCCAAATACGGCTCCTGTATCGGCCTTCACGATGGAATCTTGTACAGGGCCTGGGACCTTATCTAGACGTTGAAAAGTGCTATCGTACGACTTTTCACTATGTAACTCGACAAACGTGGAATCTTTCGTTGTTCTTTTGAAACGCTTTGCTAACGCTTTCAGGTCTCTACGGATTTTAGCTGAGTCTTTAGCTGATGGCTCCACATCAAAAATGACGTATTCAATGCTGCGCTCTTCGGTCTCCCTTTTATATTGCTCCTTATGATCTTTGTAATAGTTACGAAGCGCCTCTTCAGAAACGTTAATAGCGGAGTCGGCAACTGAACGGTACCTTTTTTTAACGTAATCTATGGAAGCAGTCTTATTTTCATTCAGGAAATCACGCTCGGCCTCTATGTCAGTAACATAGAAACTTTTCTTGATGAGGGTAAAGTATTTACTACGCTCCCTTTGCTCGAGCATGGACTCTTCAAAACGGAACCATTGCTTTTTTTGCTGTTCAAAACGCTGTACTTGCTGCTGGCTGGCCTGGCTGGGCAATCCTTGATCCAGCCGCTGTAGAAACCGCTGCAAATTTTGCCTGTTAAACTCCCCGGTTTTTGGATTTTTAAACGCTCTTTTAACAGATGGGTGGGGATTAGGGCCCTGCACCATGTCAAAGAGTTCTTTATCCGTAACCTTAAGGGCGAGGCTTTTTTGTTCTTGCTGAAACGCCTTACTAAAAACCATTTGCTGCCAGGCTTGATCTTGTAGGCGATTTCTCATCCTATCACTTAACTCTTTAGACTGCCGCCTTCGTTTAAAGTTATTGACGGCCTCGTTAACGCGATCTTGAAATTGCTGATAACTGATTTTTTGGCCATTGATTTTTCCAACGTGGTTACTTTGCTGTCCCCCTTGGAAAAGCGAGCGGTTACTTCGGAGAAGATCGCTTAAAACAAAGGCAACTATGGCAAAACCAATAAGGGTGAATACTAACTTCCAGCGCTTTCGAATCTGTTGAATGGCTGCCATGGCTATACTTTAGAATAGATTTAAAAAACCGGATTTGAGTTCAAATTCATGCTTACCTACTAAATACCCGTTGGTATAGAGCTTTACAGTATGTTTTCCTTTACTGAACTCACTGCCCTTACTCCAATAAGTACAGTGTAACTTATCTTTATTTTGATAATTAACCTGTGCGCTATAAGTGTAAAGCGCTGTATCTTTCTTATAAGTAAATTTCCCCGATCCACGGCTTTTGATAAAAATGGTTTCTCCATTCGGATTTAAGACGCGAATAAGCATTCTGCGCTTTCCGGGATCGGAAATCGGGTTATCCTGAAAATTAAAACAGACCTTAAGTTGATCAATTTTATTGGTGTTATCAGTCTCTTTTTTGTCACCGTCATTTTTCACTTTGACTCCGGTAACCTTGGCTTCTTTAAGTTTTAAACGTGAGCCAAGGGAGACCTTATTTTCCAGCCGCGCTTTATCTTCAGCAAGCTTACTTTTTTCCTTCTTGGTTTCCCGAACTTCTGAAGCAAGGTTCTGATTTTTAGCCCGGAGCTCCTTATTGACGCGAACTAAAGAATCAATTTGGTTTTGATATTTCTCTGTGTAGTAGCGTAGTTGCTCGATCTCTTCGCGGGCCTCCCGGTATTTTTTGATACGGATCTTGCGCTGTTGTAACAGGTCACGAATACGCGCGGCCTTTTTCTGAATCTCAGACTCCCGTTTACTGATGATTGAATCAAGGCGGGCATTTTGGCCTTTGAGGTCTGCTACGCTAGATTTATAATTTTTTACTTCCTCCTGCAGGTCTTTCTTTAATTGCTCGGTAGCGATCAGGGCCTTTTTCTTTTCCTGGGTTTTAGATTTTTGGTTGAAATATAGATAACCCAAGAAGCCATTAAGTAACACCAAAACCCCAACTATGCCAATTAGCAGGTTCCTGCGTTTTTTAGCGCCATTTTCTGCATTTTTTTCAGGGTCTGGCCCAGCATTTTGATAATCATCTCCCATACGCTAAAGGGTTTAGTTAAGTGAATTTCAAGCTTAGTAAGCCAGCCTAATTAAAAAGTCTCTATACTTGAAAAAAAGAATGCCGATTCTCGGTTCGCATTTTCGTCTGAGTCAGAACCATGAACTGCATTGGCCTCAACAGACTTAGCAAATTGAGCACGAATAGTACCAGGCTCAGCTTCTTCTGGTTTTGTAGCACCTATCAGGGACCTGAAATCTTGTACTGCATTGGACTTACCTAAAACTATGGCCACAATAGGACCTGAAGACATGTAACTTGTTAGACTGTCAAAAAATGAACGGTCTTTATGAACACTGTAAAAATCCTCAGCCTTGCTTTTCGACAGGGCTGTAAGTTTTAGCGCGTGTATCTTAAAACCTCCATTTTGAATTTGGGCTAAAATTTGACCAATGTGACCCTCCTGAACAGCATCTGGTTTAATCAGAGCAAGGGTGTGGGAATAGTTCATCACAACAATTTTACGCAAAAATCCTTTATTCCGCTTAATTCACCAAAGGCAGGTTTTCTTAACCGCGGTAATGACCTTGGTTATAAGCTTTATTTGAGCGCTTTTTAATCCTTTTTTTAAGAAGTAGGGAATTTTTACGTAAGTGATGCCACACCCATAGAAGGAAGAAGAACAATACCAGAAAAGCAAAAAAGGCGACAAAAATCATAAAGCGCTTTTAAACCTTAATTCACATCCCAAAACAGTGGTAAGGCATCAGAAGCATTAGTAGCATGTTTCGGTGATACGAGTAGCCAACTCAGTTTACAACCTTTTGTAACCCACACAATGTGATCCATACCGGTGCTCAGCAATTGGTTAGCATTTGTTGGCCTATCAGTGAATAATTCATCCCCCGCGTTTTCGATGGTTTCCCTATCGGTATGCAATTGATACACCACCTGGTTTTCCTCCACAACACGCGTAATAGCTTCTTCAAAAAGCGGTTCTGCATCTTGATTTTGCCTTCGCCGTACCACGGCAAAAGCGCATAAAAGGGTGATTGATATAACTATGCTAATTTTTCGCATGGACCTTCATCCTGTTTAGCATTGCCATACTATGAGGTTAACAATATTTATTGGCTGTTAGTGTTATTTTTAACTAAAGTTTTATGATGAGGACCTTTCCAGCATCTAAGTATGCATAAGGCCAGGGGTACCGTCCAGTTGGCACCCCTTTCCAAAAAAGCCAACCATCCTTCCCCTGCAAGAGGCCTGGCTAATGCCGTAACAAAGGCCCAAAAAACCGCCCATAAAAGGACAAACTTAAACGGCCTTGCCAGGACAAGTAAGGCTACTAGCAGGTCCATGCAACCAATACAGGGCATAACAATCACTGCCGTTTCCTCACTCATGCCTGTTACCATCAAGTAAGGCAGCCATTTTTTCTTAACACTTAAAGCTACTAACCCATGTGCCGAAAAAGTTAGCGATGTACCCAGCCTTAAAATCCATGAAGCTAAATACATAAATTAATTATTGGTTAGCGGTTCGGTTATTTTTAGATTTCATTGGTATTTAAAATTTGCTGTTGACGTGCATTGTAATCGCGGATTAATAGCAAGTACCAAGAAGTAGCCAAAGCATATAAAATAGCAGTTGTAAAAAAGATCGTAGCAAACTTTAAATCATAACTGCGCATCCACCCAAAGATCTGAGAGCTAAAAAAACGGCTACCGGCCCATATTGAGGCATTCAGAGCGCTAACCAGCTCCTGGTTTCTACCACCCACATAGTACATGGTCAACTCCGAAGTAATAGGGTTAGCCATGTTCATTAAGGGCTGACGAACTACAAAGCACCCGATGGCTATATACAAAGCCACCTCGAGGTAGCTTATGTACTGAGTAGCAGCCAAAAGACACAATGCTAAAGCAGCAGAAAACTGGGTAAAACTGATAGACCGGCTGTAGCCTAGTTTTCTTTTGATACCAGGAATCAGCAAAACACCCAGAACAACAAGAATAGCCATGAGCATGGCCATCAAGGAAAATTCATGAAAATCAATACCAAACACCTGGTAGAAAAATAGGTTAATAAACTGTATGGTTAAACCTGCCCCGGTTGCCAATAAAATTTTTGGCACCAAAGCCTTGGCTATCAAGCCCCAGTCATATTGCCTTAGGTTGAGGCGGTGGTGAGTCTTAGTAGGGACCGCCTCCGGCTGTTGTTGAACGCGGTAAATAAATCCCAAACTGGCTAACCCACACAGGGCAAATATTCCTATTAAGGTTCCTTCCCTGAAAAAGCCATCCGCTATTTGGGGTAATAAAAAATTGAGGGAACCTGCTATGAATATGCTCAAGCTAAAGGTGGAGAAGTTCAGGGCAATGGCGGATGAATGGTTTTCAACTGTTTCATTCCTCAAGATGAAAGGTAACATGGCAATATCAAAGCTTGAGAGGCCCATACCTCCTACAAGCAAACTTCCATAAACAGTAAGGCTCCAGCCCTGATAAATCCCGGCCACTACCGATAATGTTGAGAGCGGCACAGTTATGCCGGCTATGTAAAACAAAGGTTTGAGGGGCCTGGATTTGATTAAAAATCCCAATGGTAATGCAATTGCCAACATTCCCAGAAAGCGAAAAGAAACCATGTTGGCTATGGCAGGATCGGCATAACCCTGCCTGGCTAAAAAAAGATTGAAGAGCAGGAAAAAACTGGCATTAACGAGTTTTATAAAAAACCCGCCAATTATCAGGTTTACCACAACCGGGCTTAGCCGCCGATAAGATCGGAACACATTAACCAATGGAATGGAGGAATTTCATCAGCCAGTAGGAGCTGAAGGCCTCTAATAGAAACTTATTTTATTGGCTTAAAGCGTCTTTTTGACGCCTTTTCTCAAGCGCATCTTGCAATTGCTCTTTTGGACTTTTGCCAAGCCGTTTTTTAGAAAGGCGTACATCTTCAGCCAGCTTATGGTTAGGATATTTTTTCAGGAAAAGTTTATACTGCTTTTCAGCCAGTTCCGTTTTATTCTGCTGCTCATAATAAAACCCAGATGTAAATAGCGCTAAAGGGGCCTTTTCATGGTCAGGATATTTTTCTCTGAGTTCTTTTAAATTTTTTAAGGCCTTATCTTTATTCCTTAAGTAACTGTAATGAAGATCACCTAGCAGATAAAGGTATTTTGGTGCTAAGGTATCTTTAGGATATTGATCCTTATACTTTCCCGCTTTTCTGGCTATTTTACGGGCATACCGCCTGGCATTTTCTCTCTTATTTGATTGCTTAAGGCTGTCTTTGTATTGATTTATAGTTTGCCGCAAGCTTTGTTTACTACCACCCTGCTGTTGGGCCTGGTTACATCCTGTAAAAAACAAAGTAGCAATTAATAAAAACGAGGTTATCCGCATGATTAGCCCTTTTAGTAAAGGCAAAGTTAATAACTTGTAGTCATGTCCTTTGGGGTGCAGATAATAAAATCAGCATTGTCTTTTTGTTCCTGTTCTAAGTCTTCCGGGTTCTTTTGCTCTACAGTAGTTATAGTGAGTTTTTCCAGGCTATTCTGGTACTTCTTTAAATACCAGTAAATACCTTCAAAATTATCGGAGTGAAAACTTCCATTTAAATGAAGGAAAGTATGCCCTGGCTTCCAATTTTCCTTTATGAAATAGGCCATAGTAGCATCTTTCAGCGCCTGGGCTTTAGCAAGGAACTTTGCTTTTCCATGGGCTCCCATTTTTTGAATCCGCTGATAGCTGGGTAAGTCAAGGTTTAGGGGAATAGGACGAGGGGCCATTAAACTATCGGCTGATCTTGAAAATGTCTCAAGTGCTTTTAATCCATGGTAAGCCACATAGTTAGCATACCTTCTGGGCACATTAGTAGCTATAAATTGGTAATCCTTTTTACGAGCCATCTCTATAAAGGGCTTGTAATCTGTTTCGTAATTATCCCACAGGTTAGCTGAATTTGTAAAATGTTTTTCCTTTATAAAGCCCTTGATGTATTCGTTGATTACCATTTGGTCATCTCTCTGAAACATTTCCGCACCCAGGATTAGAGAGTCACCGATATTGCTTCCTAAGGCCTGCGCTAAATCTTTTTGTAGCCAATGAACTACCGGGTTGTTGTGCTTCTCCCCAAATAGGATCACGTCAGCTTTCAAAGCCTCATTAACCATAGCATTAAATGATACCTTTTCACCATCTTTGTTATAGATCACATAGGCGGGATTATCTCCTAATAAAGGCTTTTGAAGGGTCATTGCAACAATGAAAAGAAGGACGTAAACTCGCATAAAGCACTTTTTGGACATGGATTTTAATAATTTACCATAAAGCTAAGTAAAGCGGAATAAAAAACCGCTTTGCTTTTTAATCTAGCTATAGTTAAACAAAACACTATTTTTGAGAAACACCTAAAACTGCCAGTAGTGCAATACCAAAAAGAAGATCTTGCTTACTTCCCCTATCAATTTGAATATGCTATCAACAATTACACACCGCAAGGTTTTGTTGCCAATGATTACGCTAACGTTGTTATAGCGGGTTTAGGAGGCTCCGGTATTGCTGGCTGGATTGTTAAGCAACTGTTTTATAGTAAGGCCACCATTCCTATAGAGGTCATTGGTAATTATGAACTACCCGCGTACAGCAATTCTTCTACGTTTTTGATCCTTAGTTCCTATTCCGGAAATACGGAGGAAACACTCGCTATTGCCGAAGAAGCCATAGAACGGGGTTGTCGTACCTGCGTTATGACCACCAATGGCTATTTAGAAGAAATAGCAACAAAACAGGAATGGCCAATATTTTATGCTGAACCAGGGTTTCAGCCCCGCATGGCACTTGGGTATTCCTTGGGTTATCTAATGCTGCAATTAGGAGAACTTTTTGGCCATCGCATGGAGCCTACACTGCGTACCCTCTCTGATGAGCTCAAGGATTCCTCATACTTCATCGAAGTTGCCAAGAAGTATTTCTCGCAATTCCAACCCTATTTAGAACAGAAAGTGGTTGTAGTTACAGATGATTTCACGTATCCGGCTGGTGTGCGCTTTTGCCAACAAATGCAGGAAAATGCGAAAAAGGAAGCATTTGTACACCAGATTCCGGAGGCCAATCACAACGTTATTGAGTCTTATTATGGGAATGTCCACTCTGTCTTTGTATTCCTGAATAGCGGTAAAATAGAGCGAAATCGTCTTCGCTTCAACTTTTTGAAAGATTTATTAGAAAGCCATGGAAATCCTGTAATTGAGGTTTCAGTAGACGGCTTTCAAACAGAAGATATGCTTAGGCTTATTTTTACACTTGATTGGGTAGCGCTTCTTACAGCAGAAGCCAGGAACGTCAATTCATTGGAAATTCCAAATATAAAAGCGCTAAAAAGTAGCCTTGCATCAGCCCAACAGGGTTATTAAGAAGTAGCCCCAAGTTTTTTTTCTAGCGATGTAGCTTTGCGCTCATAAAAACCATCGGACTTCAATTTTATAGTGTCCAATATTTGTTTGGCTTCTGCTATCCTATTACCTGAAAGATTAGCTAAAGCAAGGAACCATAAATTGGGTAATTTAAATTTTTTGGGGAGTTTTGCTTTTTTAGCTTTATGGAAATGCTTGATAGCGGCCTTTGATTGACTTTTGGCTAAATAAGCATTACCCAGGTAAAAATGCGTTAAAGCTCCTGCGCTTTCACCTTCAATTAAACGCTTTAAGAGCGGGATAGCCGCCTTGTAATTTTTAGCTGAGTATTCATTCATTGCTTTTATTAAAACGGGATTGTCTTTGGTTTTAGCCGTGGGCGATCGGTATTGTTGAGTAATGTGATTGGGATAAGCCTCAAACTCGCTGTAAGCTAAGGATGAAGAATCAGATGGCGCCATCCAATAAAATCCACCTGCTAAACCAATACTAAGGGCTATAATCAAAAAAGCCGCAACTTTCAAGATTGGTTTATCTAAAGCGAGAATACTTGCCGGTTTGTTGGAAGCCCTCTGACGCTTTTGGGAAGAATTGGTGGCCTGATCAGCTTGAAGTTCAGCCTCATATTGCTGAAGCTTAGCCTTTATATCCTGCTTTACTTTGTATTCTAAGCCTTCCATTAGACTACGGTGAAATGCTACTTCTTTGCGTAAAGCTGGATCCACTTCCATAGCAGCCTGTACCTCGCGGTTTTCTTTTTCCGATAAATCCCCCCTTATAAATTGTATAATGTAGTCTTCGGAATAAGGCATATCTTAAAGTAATTTATTCTAGCGCTTTGATTCCAAAATTAGACTTAATATAATTGACTATCCGGTATTTAACAGCTTTTACAGCATCGCTATTTTGATAACCTAAACGCCTAGCAATTTCAGACATAGAACAACCCTCAAGATAATATAATTCCATAACCCTCCTATGAGTATAATGCACATCCTGAAGCAGGTTTTCAACTTCATGATTCGTTTCATTTAAGCTTGACTGATAGGCTTCGATAGTCCAACCCCGAGAGTTTTCCAAATCAGACCAAGCCATGTCAGTGGGATTTCGGGAAGCCTCTCTCATTCGCTCCAGGATATGATTTGTTCCTATGGAGAATAAATAAGTTTTAACAGATGCCTTTTCAGGATCGTATTGCTTTTTTTTGACTTTAAGGAAGAGCTCAGCTACAGCTTCCTGGAAAACGTCTAATAAGGTTTCCTGATCCAACTTATAACGATTAGCAGCCCAATTAACAAAAAGCATGCGATACTCGTCATAAATACCTTGAAATACAGCTTCATTCCCTTTCTGGAGCTTCGCCAATAACTGAGCCTTTTCCATTTGATTAATAGGCATCATGCAAGGGATGTTTTTAATAAACTAAAAGTTTTAGCATCTATTTAAAGTACTTTACGGTTAAACTAAAAAGCTAATATATGCAATCTAAAACAAATTAAAAATACTCCAAACTCAAGTTACAATTAAGTGTCTTTCAATTGGTGTTAGTGGTTTTTGTGATTAAAAGCGCTACCACCAGAAGACAAATAGGCTCTACCACTGGCAATAGTTCTTATTTGTAAGGTAAAATTTGGCTCTTATAAAGCTTTATACTATTGAAAATCAGTTTTTTATAGAAGTTTTAAAATTTTTTAGGCTGCTGTTTACCTGTTCCACAAAAAAACCGAAAAAGGGGAAAAATAAATGGCATCTCCGCCTCATCTAATTCTTCCCTTTCCTTTTCCATTGTCCTTTTTTGGGTTTCAAAAGCGAGGCGGAGGTGTTATTTAAAACCATCTAGTTGAATTGATTGAGTAATTTTCGAGTCACCCCCTCCCTTGTAAAGAGGGTGACCAGATCTCCGGCATGAATTTCTGTATTACCATCAGGTACAATAAGTTTATCTTTACGTTTAATGGCCACCACCAAGCTTTCCTTTGGCAGGAGTGATTTTTCGTTAATCTGTTGCAGGTCCTTTTGAATAAGGGGAGCACCTTCATTTACCGTTATTTCAATGATCTCAGCACCGTTGCCTAAGTCCATAAAATCTTTAACTCCCGGGCGCTGAAGGGTACGGTAAAGGAATTGCCCGTTTAAGCGGAAAGGATTACCAACGGTAGCTATTCCCAGTTCATCAAAAAGGCTCAGATGCTCATCATCTGTTACGCTACTGATCAAACGCTTCACGCCAAGCTCCTTTCCAAGCATCATCACCATGAGGTTCACTGCGTCATCATTCGTAGTAGCGATCATGGCATCAGCTTGATTAACCTCCGCATCTTTTAATTTTTCCAACGATGAGGCATCTGCATTTGACACAAAACAATCCATGTTAGCGCTTACCCATTGGGCCCTTGATTCATCCTTCTCAAAAACCAGCACTTCCTGATCATCATTTACCGCTGATTGAATAACATGGCGGCCTGTGCGACCGGCTCCTACAATGACCACATACATAAATCGGGGATGATTTTAAATTTATTTTAAAGTTAAACCCTTATCATACGAGTTCCCAGAAAAAAACTACGGAACAAAGCCAATACGGGGAAGATCTCTAAACGCCCAGCCCACATCTGAAGCACATAACACCACTCAATAGGGGTGGCCATATCAGGTCTTGTAAGCCCCGTACTTAATCCAATATTCTGTGCCGAAGCTGCCTCAAAAAAAGCGTTAGCCAATGAAAAGGAGCTATCACAAAAGTAGACCGTTATAAGTGTTCCGATTAAGATCAAAAGAAGGTAAAGAAAAGTAAAGGTTCCTGCCTCCGATATCCACTTGTGCATGTCCCGTTCTTGATAACTTACGCCATTGAAACGAACAGTTTGAACAACCCCTCTTAACATAAAATATTTATTAATCTGCCACCAGATGCCCTTCCCGATTACTAGGATACGAATAATTTTAATACCACCTGTTGTAGAACCTGCTGCTGCTCCAATGATCAAACCAGTAAAAACAAAGAAAATAATGCCTTCATTACTCCAGACCTGAATATTAGTAGTTTGCCATCCGGTAGTCGTAAGGGCACTGATATACTGAAAAAAGCCATGTTTAAACGGTGCATCCACAACGCCTCCATCCAATAAAAATAAGCTTAAGCAAGTTCCACCAATAGCAATGGCTATAAAAACCGAACGAGTCTGGAGGTTTTTCCAAAAGACATTAAGCTGCTTGTAATGAATAAGCTTGTAATAAAATGGAAGGGCTAAACCTCCCATTATCATCGGAAGGCAGTGCGCGTATATCAAAGCATTAGACTGATAGCCTGCTATACTAGCATCCAAAGTACTGAAACCACCAGTAGCCAAGCCAGTCATTGCATGATTAATAGCGTTAAAAGCCATTTTACCTAACGGATAATCCGGTTTAAACCAAATACCAGCTAGCCATAAGTAAATCGCTGTAATTAGGGTAAGGCCTACGTAGATCTGCCATATTGCCCGAGCAGTTCCTATAATATTAGGTTTTAGTTTTTCCCCGCTGTAATCAGAACCTGAAAATTGCATTGCTCGCTGACTAGGGGACTGCCGCAAAATGGCTAAGCTGAGTACGATAAAACCTACCCCGCCGATCCATTGAGCCAGTGACCGGTAGAACAATAGCCCCTTCCCTATTGATGGTTCATGTACGGCCATTGTAAGCCCTGTGGTGGTATAGGCGCTCATACTCTCAAAAAAGGCATGCAGCGGATTGGTAAAATGGTATAAGCTTGAGGTATAGGAAGCACCCTGAGGAACAAACCCAGTAGCGACCTCGGGAGGCGTTATAATGGCGGTAAAGTAAAAAGGAAGCGCACCTAATATTGCTAAACTTAACCACCCACTAGCAGCCGTAATAAGGGCATGCTTATTGGTTAGTTCAGGTGCATTCTTGATACCTTTAAATAATAGTAGACCAACCACAAGGGTTAGAATACTTGAATAAGCCAGGCCCAAAGCCGTATAAAGCTCTCCATAAACTAGGGCAACAAGGAGTGGAAGCACCATCACCCCAGCTAAAAGGGCTAAAAGCCCTCCAATTTGCTTAAAAACACCACGCAACGGCTCAGGCTTTGGAAGGGGTTAGGCCTTTAGCTTAACAAAATTAATTGCTATACTCACCCTTTAATTGTAAGGGTGCCATATCAGGCTAAATATTTAAAAGGAACTTCCCCTTATCAGGAGTGCATTCCACCGCAAACACTAAGCGTTTGGCCGGTTATGTAAGACGCTCTGTCAGAAGCAAGGAAGACAGCTGTATCTGCCACGTCCTGCACATGCCCGGCTCGCTGTAAGGGGATAATATTAGTCCATTGTTCCAAGGTTTCGGGGTCAAGGTTTTCAGTCATCTCGGTTTCAATAAACCCCGGAGCTATAACATTACTACGGACATTCCGTGATCCCAGTTCTTTAGCCAGGGATTTTGAAAAACCCTCAATACCAGCTTTGGACGCAGCATAATTAGCCTGCCCGGCATTTCCCTGCAATCCAACAACAGAGCTAATATTGACAAAAGCCCCTTTCCGATTTTTCATAAGTGGCTTAACAGCAAACTTGGAAATATTAAAAATGGACTTCAGGTTGTTATTGATGACCTCATCCCATTGGGATTCATCCATCCGCATAAGTAAGTTGTCACGGGTAACACCCGCATTGTTAACGACTACCTCAAGCCCGCCGAAATCTTTGGTAACATTTTGGATAAGGGCCTCCGCAGCTTGGTAATCGGCTCCATCTGATTGGTATCCTTTCGCTTGCACACCTTTTTGTTCTAGCTCTTCTTTCAAGGCCTCAGCTTTTTCAACTGAGGAATGGTAAGTAAAAGCTACCTGCGCACCTTCCTCAGCAAATTTTTGAGCGATGCCACGGCCAATACCCCTGGTTGCACCCGTAACCAGTGCAATTTTTTGATCAAGCATTCCCATTGAAGGACATTTTAGTGGTTCGAATGGATCCGATATTTGTGCTATTCAGGATTCAAGCATTTACTTTTTGAAGGGCTTTGGTCATGGTTTTACCTATGTGAGCCGGATTGTCTACCACATGAATACCGCAATTCCGCATGACCTCCATTTTTGCGGCAGCTGTATCCTCAGCACCCCCTACTATAGCTCCGGCATGGCCCATTGTTCGTCCCTTTGGAGCAGTTTGGCCTGCTATAAAGCCTACAACAGGTTTAGAACCATGTGCTGCAATCCAGCGGGCAGCCTCAGACTCCATGGGACCTCCGATTTCTCCTATCATGATAATTCCGTCAGTTTCATCATCATCCATAAGAAGTTCTACCGCTTCCTTAGTAGAGGTACCTATAATGGGATCACCTCCTATTCCAATGCAGGTAGATTGTCCCATTCCCTGTTTAGTCACTTGATCCACAGCTTCGTAGGTTAACGTACCTGACCTGGAAACAATGCCAATTTTTCCTTTAGTATGGATAAACCCTGGCATGATGCCCACTTTAGCTTCATCAGGAGTGATGACACCAGGGCAGTTAGGTCCTACCAAACGGCTGTTTTTATCCGAAAGGAATTCCTGAACCTTGATCATATCTTTTGCGGGAATGCCTTCGGTTATGCAAACGATCAGGTCAATCCCTGCGTCTGCAGCTTCCATGATAGCGTCCGCTGCAAAGGGAGGAGGAACAAAAATGACCGATACATTAGCTCCGCCTTCTTTTACAGCATCTTCAACCGTATTAAATACCGGCTTGTCTAAGTGTTTTTCACCGGCTTTACCGGGGGTAACGCCACCTATAACGTTGGTACCATAACTGATCATTTGCTCTGCATGAAAGGAACCTTCTTTACCGGTAATACCTTGAACTACAACTTTTGAATGGGAATTAACTAAAACACTCATTGTGCAAGATTTTGTAGGAAATTTTGAATCATTGAATTAGTCGAAAAACTTTAAAAGTGCAACCGCCATTTAATAGTAATTTGCTAATAGGGCAAACTTGGCTAAAAATCAAGAAAGCCCACCCATGAATGAGGTGAGCTTTCTTAAAACGATTAAATAATCACACAGTAGTAGTTTTTTATGGCCATAAAAAGCATCAAAAAACCTTACCTGATATTTTTATTGGCCACTGCCTTTACCAGAAATTTCCACCAATTCCAGGTCAAAGGTTAGATCTTGACCTGCAAGGGGATGATTCGCATCTATGGTCATAGCCTCTTCCGTGATTTCCTTTACCACCACAGGAATGTTATTTCCTTCATCTTGTTTGATTTCTAACTGATCACCAACTTGCGGATTCAAGTGCTCGGGGATTTTGTCTTTTTCTAACTGCAAAACCAGATCATCCCGGCGCTCCCCATAAGCAAAGTCGTAAGGCACTTGTTCAGTTTTAGTTTCACCTGCTTCCATGCCAATTACGGCTTGTTCAAATCCTTGAATTAGCTGACCCTTACCGATTTCAAAATCGAGGGGCTCTTCTTGTTGTGTTTGATCGAAAACTTCTCCGTTCGAGAGCTTGCCCACATAGTGAACCTTAACTTTATCTCCCAATTCTGCTTTTTGATTAGCCATAATTTAGCCTCTACTTCCTTTAATTAATGAAAAGATTGTCGTCATTTATTTATTGAAGAGCTTCCTAAAAAAAGGAGTTCATCAATATACTTTTAAATAAGTGCTGTTCTGAATAATTTGAACTGGTTTTTTATTGATCACGGTTGCAATCGACCCTAACCGAGTCATAGGATGAATATGCTTCCTCTAGCTCATCTTCTTTATCATCTAATTGCCACGGATAGCCACACTTTTGGGGTGAGGTTTTAAGGGCTCGCTCACCATTAGTCTGCGTATAAGTGATCTCGCAGGTCATGCATTTCTCGCAGGAAGCGAATCCTCCAAGAACAAAAAAACCGCTTAGTATTAGAAGTAGTCCTCTTTTCATAAACCCAAAATCGTTTAAAACAAAGGTAATCATCATTACTACCTGATCAAACCTTATTCTTCATCTTTTTCTTTATTAGCATTTTCTGAATCTTCCGCCGGGGTGAACTCGGCCGGGAAATATTGCTCTTTAAACTTCCAGACGCCCTTCTTAGGCATGAATTTGTAGTAGTCGTAGGTGCCATCTGGCACGTAGGTGTTTCTCATACCTCTACGTCTTTTACTTGGAGGTACCAAGTGATCGAATGCTATCACCTGCTCTTGGGCATCGTATTCTACCTGCATTTTCGCTTCATTGTTGTATTTCCACATGACGCGCTTTTGCTTTTTATCGTCTTTTAGAAAGATAGGAGCACCAAAGCGAGGCTTATCTGATTCTGTGAAGTGAATAACATCTATCAACTTACGGTTCATGGTATGATTGAAACCATCCCAGCCTAGCATTGTATAGTACTTTTTACCATCTATTTCCTGTTGGATCATTTTAAAGTATTGAGCACCATACCATCCCTCTCTCCCGAGGATCGTATCCCTTGCATTAAGTAAAGCATCTTCTACCCGGTCATATAATGGGTATAATTGCAGGCTATCATCATTCTTCATTTGGATCACCCCGTAATAGCGATAAGTATTGTCGGCAAAATTGATGTGCCAATTATACAAGCGAAAACGCTTATCAGGGGGAGTAAAAGTAAACATGTATCGCAACGAGTCGAATGGGTAGTTGAAAGAACCGGGAATTTGAAGCGCTTCTATTAATGCCGGTATGAAACGCTTTAAACTCCTGACGCGAGTAGCCTGCCGCTTACCATCCACCATGCTATCACCAATGCCATGTAGCTTGGCCTCTTGCTGTTGAAGGCTATCAATTTGAGCTGGACCATGAGGCCTTTGAGCAATTGCATGGTTAGTGCTTACAAAAAAAGCCATAATCCCTGCTAACAAGGCTAAAACCCAAAACCGTATTTCGTTTCCATGATTTAGCCTTTTAAACGACTCCGACCCTTCCATATATTGTTTTACTCCTATCGCTTTAAAGTTTTTCAATGACAAGGGAAGATGCGCCACCACCCCCATTGCAAATACTAATAGCACCGGTTTGCCCTTGTTTGTGCTTAAGGACCGAGGTAAGCGTGACGAGGATCCTGGCCCCGCTGCAGCCAATAGGGTGACCGAGCGAAACAGCGCCTCCAAATACATTTACCCTTTCAGGATCCAGATCAAGCATTTGATTATTAGCCATAGGTACTACTGCAAAAGCCTCATTAATCTCAAAATAATCAATATCGGTTAAGTTTTTCCCTGCTTTTCCAACTGCTTTTCTTAAGGCTTCAGCGGGAGCAGTGGTAAAGCGCTCGGGTTCCTTAGCCGCATCAGCGTATGAAAGCACTTTTGCCAAGGGCTTAAGGCCGAGCTCATTCACTTTTTCCTCACTAGCAAGTACCAGGGCCGCTGCCCCATCATTGATCGTAGAGGAATTTGCTGCTGTCACAGACCCCTCTTTCTGAAATACAGGCTTAAGTTTTCCAACCTTATCATACTTGATGTTCTTATACTCCTCATCTTCAGATATGGTCGTGTTTTCTTTTTTGCCCGGCACTTCTACAGGTACGATCTCATCTTGTAAAAAACCATTTTGGGTTGCCTCTTCAGCGCGCTTGTAGGACTGAATCGTGTACTCATCCTGCTGCTCCCGGGATATCTGACACTCTTCGGCACAAAGCTCGGCGGCATTGCCCATGTGAAAATCATTGTAAACATCCCATAGACCATCCCTTAAAATACCATCAGTTATCGAACCATGCCCTAGTTTATACCCGAACCGTGCTTTATCCAAGTAAAAAGGTGTGTTACTCATGCTTTCCATGCCTCCTGTTACAACCAGGTCAGCATCACCTAAAAGGATACTTTGGATACCGAACATCGTGGATTTTGCACCTGATGCGCATACTTTGTTCACCGTGGTACAAGGCACTGTGTTACTGATCCCGGCCCCTAAAGCGGCTTGTCTGCCGGGTGCCTGTCCTGTGTTAGCTGTTAAAACGTTTCCGTAAAAGACCTCCTCAACTTGCCCCGGCTTAATCCCAGCTCTTTCCACTGCCGCATGAATGGCTTTTGTACCAAGCTCTGGCGCTGAGAAGCTGGCAAGGGTAGACCCCATACTTCCAACAGGAGTACGAGCAACGGCTGCAATATAAACACTTCGTGCCATAGTTTGAGTTAACGTTTTGGTAGGTTGCAAACCTGATTTTCAATTAGAATTAAGGAGATCAAAGGAACAAATTTTTGACCTTTAATCAGGACCTCCCGCTATTAAGCAAGTGAAGTTCTGGGAAAGATTTGGTTTTTTTGTATAGCATTTTGCAGAAGACTTGCATTCAAGGGGTAATAGTTCAATGGCTAACCTGATCGAAACAAGCGCTACTTGGTTCCGCTACTTCTTATTCTTTGTAGCCACAGCTTTAATTATCTACGTGATCCCGAAAAGTGGCAAATTTCAGTTTAGCTACAGTGAAGGAGAAGCCTGGAAATATGAGACCCTCCAAGCACCATTTTCCTTTCCAATAAAAAAAGAGAAAGAAACCTTAAAGCAAGAAAAGGCTGCTATAAAAGCGCGTTTTCGGCCTTACTACAAAAGACAGAACCGGATAGCCCGGGAAAGTATAGCCGACTTTAAGCAAAAGATCATTCCTAAAGCTTATGAGTCTCAAGCTTCCCAAAGTAAGATACCGGCAATGGAAGTTTTCAGGGACTCAGGGGTATCGATTTTAAAAGAGCTTTATCAAACTGGTGTTATTAAAGTCGCAAAAAAGCATAAAAAAACCGGCAAAAAAGCCTTTCGCTTAGTAGAGGGCAATGAGTCAACCCCCTTTCTTCTAGATACGATGCTTACCCTAAGTCAAGCTAAGCAACAACTAAAAGCATCAATAAAAAGCTTTGATCGCTTGAATAAAAGTTTTTATGTCAAGGCTTTGACTACCGCAGTTCAACCGAATATCATTCATGCCAGTAAAATCTCTACCCAGCGGCTCAATAAGCTTTTAAGCAATGTTAGTACGAACCGAGGTATGGTGCGAAAAGGAGAAACCATTATTGCTAGAGGAGCCAAGGTGACACCTGAGAAATATGGCAAACTAAGGTCCCTTGAAGCAGCTTATGAAGACCAAACAGCGCAAGGCATTAGCCGCTATATCATAGTGGGTGGCTACAGCCTCTTGGTTGCTTTCATTATGGCCATTTTTGGCGTTTACCTGGGTTTTTTCAAGCAGGATGTCTTTAGGTCCACAAAGTCTTTGTTGCTTATTTTAAGTAATATATTGCTATTTATTCTTCTTACGATTTATGCCAATCACAATCAGACGCTCAGCGTCTACTTAATCCCTTACGCCATTCTACCCATTGTCATGCTGGCCTTCTTTGGACCACGCGTAGCCATTATGGCTCATTTGGTAGTTGTCCTCATTGGCGGTTTATTCATTCCGGGAGGATTGGAATTCACCTTTCTGCAGGTTATGGCCGGTTTCATGAGTATCCTGGCCATGTCAAGGATTCGTTACCTATCGCAATTTTTTATTGCCAGTATTCTAATTGTATTTTCCTACTACATCAGTTTCTTAGGGCTTAAATTTATAGAAGTAAGTTCTTTCCAAAGTATACAATGGACCAATCTCCTTTGGTTTACGGGGAATTTTGTGTTGACGCTGTTGGCCTATCCCTTGATCTATGCTCACGAAAAATTATTTGGCTTCATCACTGATATAACCTTAATTGAGTATGCGGATATCAACAAGCGGGTTTTGCGGCGGCTATCGATGCGGGCACCCGGCACTTTCCAGCATTCTTTGCAAGTAGCGAACCTTACTGAAACAGTCCTGAACGAAATTGGCGGCAATGCTTTATTAGCAAGAGTTGGGGCGCTTTACCATGATATAGGTAAAATGGACAACCCTGAATATTTCATTGAAAATCAGCGATACCTCGATAACCCTCATAATAACCTTAGCTATGAAGATAGTGCACGTGTTATCATTAGTCATGTGCCTAAGGGTGTAGAAAAAGCCCGCCAAATGCGCTTACCGGAACAAATCACGAAGTTTATTAGAACACATCATGGATCCTCACGGGTTGAATACTTTTACAGAAATTACTTGCGCCAGATAAGCAATGGCGAAACAGCCGATGAGCATAAATTCCGTTACCCGGGTCCGAAGCCGTTTTCCAGGGAAACCGCAGTTGTGATGCTAGTGGATTCGGTAGAAGCTGCGAGCCGAAGCCTTCAAGATCCAACAGAGAAAGAGCTTAATAACCTAGTAGATAACATACTAGATGGAAAATTTAAAGACAACCAGTTAGAGCGAGCAGATATCACTATACGTGAAATAAATATCATCAGGAATCGCCTTAAGAGGCTGATGAAAAGCATATACCACGTCCGGGTCAAGTACTCTGAAAGTGAAACAGACTAGTCTAGAGGGTATTCAAGAATCCCTATTATTGACATTCTACCTTATTTTTCTAAACTTCGCCCATAGTTGGATGGACTTATCTGAAAGATTGTTTAATTGAATGGCTAGCTCAATGGAAGACTTTAAAGGACAAAAAGAAGAGATTTTTTCAAAAAAAATCCGTGCAGGTAAAAAACGTACTTACTTTATTGATGTTCGTAGTACTCGCAAAAGCGACTACTACATCACTATCACAGAAAGTAAGCGGAAGCACCCTGAGAGTAACGAGGTAATGAAGCACAAGCTCTTCTTGTACAAGGAAGATTTCAATAAATTTCAAGAGGGACTGAATGAAGCAATAGATTACATCAAAAATAACCTGTTGCCAGAGTACGACTTTGAAAAGTTTGATAGTGAGCAGAAAAATCAAACATTAACCAAGGATAATTTTAACGAAGGGGGTGAAGAGGAACTAGATGAGGAAGATCCATCTACTTTCGCTGTCAATTTTGATGATGATTCAGAAGATAAAAGCGCTTCTGAATAAGGAGCATTAAAAAAGTTATCTAAAATTAAAGCCTTGATTTAGCGTTCTCGCTCTTTGAAATCAAGGCTTTTTTATGCTTACTCACTTAGCGCAGAAGGCGGAAGGTTTTTGATTTACTCTGAACACTTCCATTTCCCCTGAACTTAATCCTGACCAAATAAGTACCCACAGGTGCTGGTTTTCCATTGTAAAATCCATCCCAACCTTTCTCAGGATCTTTACTTTCAAACATTTTTTCTCCCCATCTATTAAAAATTGACATTTTAAAGGATTTCAGGTTGGCTGTTACTACCTTGAACATATCATTCACGCCATTATCATCCCAAGGGGAAAAAGCGTTAGGAATAAAAATAAAAGCTGGAAAATTCTCACAGATTTCATTAGACCAGCTTACCCCGGTTTTATTTTCGCCTCCTTGCTTCACAGCCCGTACGCGGTAACATTGAGTAGCTCCAGCAGTGGGGCTTTCAAGCTTAAATTGTTGCTTATCCTTGCTTATTCTTTGTATTACTTTATAATCGGGAGTTTTTGAAGTGTCCGTAGTCCTTCTCATCACCTCGTAATACTGCACTCCCGATAACCAACCCCTGTAAGGCGTCCAATTCAAATTAAGCGACCGCTCACCCTCTTTTTGCCCTTTCAGCCAAACTGCTTGATGCGGTTTTGAGGATACAATATCTTTACACAGATTGCGTGTTACTACTTGGTAACTAAAAGCTGTGCGGTTGGGATTGACTGCTTTATCAATGTATTCTGTTCGATTCGGGGGTAGTCCATCAACGGTTAAACTCCATGCCTCTGCATCTTTGGGCTTCCGCTCTACAGTTTGAGTATTATTCCAAAAGCGTTTATCAATACCCTCCCATTTTAGTTTTAGCTGATCAGGATTGTTTTTAAGCGTAGTAACCCGCTTGATATTGACCCCTAATTTGTCTACTGTTACATTTTTAAAAACTTCAGGGCCGCTACAGCCATTGAATGCAAATTCCCTGACCTTAATCCGTTGAGTACCGGTGTTAGCCCATCTTACCGTTACACTAGACCCCTTACCTGAACCTTTGAAGAACCCTCCTTGAAGATCCCATTGAAAACTAGAGGCTGTGTCACCTTCATAACGGTAGGTTTCCAGGTTTCCTGACGGAGAACAAACAGTATCACTGCCAATAATAGTAAGCGCTTTCGGTCGGGGTTTTATCGTAACAGGGAGCTTTTTTACTCGACTTAAACAACTATCTTTTGTTACCTCTTGTAAGGAAAGTTTCAGAGTACCGGATTTTTTCAGGTAGATTATCAGGGAATCACCAGGTTTGGAAATACGCTCAGCTCTTTCATCAGAATAATCCCAAACAAATTCCGAGGAGTCAAAACCCTGAACATGATAGATTACCGTATCATCTTGACATACACTGTCCGGTCCCTGAATAGGTCCTGGATCGGGTAAGCGGTTTAATACAACTTCCTGGCGAATTGTATCGCCTATGCAAGCCTTATCATTTACGGAATCATAACTGGTTTCTAGGACAGCTAACTGAGCTATTCCAGTTTCACCCCAATTAACATCAATTTTATTTCCAGGGGCTTGCTGATTGCCCTGCCCTCCATCAACCCACCATTCGTAGGATGATCCATTCGTATACCGGACATTGTAATTGTGTGAGCTTTGTTCGCATACGTTGGTATCTCCGAGAATTGGCGAAGTTTCTAGCCTATAGGCTATCTGGATCGGAAAACGAACAGTATCACTAAAGCAACCTTGCGGAGTTTTTTCATAGGTCTGAACATAACCGCTGCCAGAATCACCCCAATCAACCCTTATTTGACCAAATCCTTGACCACTTGCTATCGATCCGCCCTTAACTTCCCATTTGTAAGTATTTTGAGGGACTGAATCCACCCAATACCGAATATTTTCGGAGTTAGGGCAGACGACTTCCGTACCTAAAATGGTATCCAAAACAGGGTTGATTACATCAACTGGTTTTTTAAATGTATCTGATTGACAGCCGTAAACATTGGTTGTAGTGGCAGCCACCCAACCGCTATCCGAATCAGTCCAGGTAACACGAGCTAGGTTAGAGCTAGGATTAACATTTCCACCTTTGGCATACCATTCAAACTGTATCCCACTTTGTGTCTTAGCAGTATAAGTCTCTTTTGCTTGCAGACAAGGCATGCTATCACCCGTAATAAGGCGAATAGAAGGTTTAGGTTGAATACTTATGTTCACGGTATCAATGATTGTGCATACTCCGCGTTGAATTTCAGGATTGAAAGTTTGCGTATTTATACCCTGCGAGTTGTTGATTGAAGTAAAAGTAGGATTTGCCGTATCCCTTTTTGCGCCTAGGCCTTTATTATTGGGCCAGGAGTAGCTATTTAATGAATCTTTAGAAGAGGGACCTAAGCGAATCGTATCACTTCCACATAAAGCGGTGTCGGGTCCAGCTGCTCCATAGGGTGGTTTGAAAACGCGAACCTTAAACTTTGCAGTATCCGGATTACAGCCATTGATGTTCGTGCTAATGGCTGTGATGGTCTGCAGGCCTCTACGCTTCCAGTCTACCTTTATGGTATCATTTTGCTGACCCCTTATTATGCGGCCGCCGCTTACGCGCCATTCTACTGAATCACTCCCGGTTTTACCCAGCGCTGCCCGATATGTTGTATTGTTAGATTGACACACATTGTCAGGCCCTTTAATAGATGCACGGGGATACTCAATCACCCTCACTTGGAAAGTACTAATCGTTGTTTTGGGCGGACAGCCACTATCCCTGACTCTGAAGTTAAACACATAAGGTGGCTCACGACCGTGGTAACATGCTGTCTGCCATCTAAACTGAGCTTGAAGGGAATCGGGTTTAATCTTGCTACTGTAATCTGCACGAGGTTTGGAGACCTCTTCGAAAACACCCCCGGAAGCTCCTAAGCTCATGGGATCATCATCAGTGAATTTAGCTGAGAATTTAGCTTGGTTGCCTTCTACAACTGTGAAGTTACGCTTATTGCTATCAGTGGGGGGAATATTACTTTCAGGAGGTGAATTTTTCGGACAATCAATGACTATAATTTGAACATCCCGGCGGGTGGAGCTGATCAGCTTACCATTCCTGTACTCCTGTATTTCCACAGCAATGGCATAGCGCCCTTTTACCGGGGCACTGAATGTAGCTATACCTGTTGTAGAGCTTATTTTGGCTAGGCCGTTATTGCCAAATGGTTTTGACGAACTGTACCCAGGCTTATAGTCAACGGTACTGAGGGGTAGCGGCAGGGTATTGGGTGCACCGGGTTTTGGCCTGCCATTCGGAGGAGCACCCCCTCCTGTGTATGGATCAACCAGCTTATAAGCAAGGGAATCGCCATCAGGTTCAAAGGTTTGATAAGAGATCTGGATGGTGTCACCAACGCAGATATAAGGAGCGGGGACTGAATTAAAATCCGGCGAAGTATTTTTACGCTTAGTTGGCGGAATAAAGGCATAATACCATTGTCCCATATTAGAGACAAGGTTAGCTGGCGCATTCCTGCAACACCTTGGATGGGCCAAATGATAGCCAAATTGAGAGGGCGGAAGGGTAATCGTAGTTTCATAGATGGCTTGCCTGAAATCAAAACCAGGGGAAAACGAGCAATTGCTACCACCAGAAGGGATAGAGACCTTCGTTTCATTAGCTGTATCGTAATTGATAGTTATCAGCTGATCCCTGGAAAGGTCGACATCATCCTCATATACGCCAATTTCTACAAAGCGGTCGAATGCTGTGGTTGGTGGCCTCGCATCCCGATAAATCCTCATCTGAATACGGTACCTCTGATCACCTGAAGGAGTTTTGCCCAAGTAGTCATAGGTTAGGCTACCACCTACTAAGTGTTTAGCATCCGCAGATGGTACGGAATAGCTTAGTAAAATACTTAGAAGGATTGTAGCTTGTAAGCAAAACCAGATGCACCTTCTCATAAAAAATTATTTATGATCCTAAGTTAACGTATCTAAAAAGCTTAACGTATTATTTTGAAGTTTAAAATCCCATTGGCTTTTCTTAGCTATTTAAGCATGGCTAGCCAAAAAAAAGGCCGTTTAGGTAAGTAACCCAAACGACCTTTAATTCGTTTGAAACCTTAAGGCGTTGAGCCTTAAAGGTTAAAAGCTTTTTTCACTTTATCTACGTAATCAAGCTTTTCCCATGTAAAGGTTTCAACTTCTTTGACCTCGCCATTCATTTCTACACGCTTCATGTAGGGTTCACGACCCATGTGACCATAAGCGGCAGTATCTTCAAAAATTGGATTATGCAGCCCAAGACGTTTAGCAATAGCATTCGGCCTCATGTCAAAGATCTCACTGACCTTCTTCGATATTTCACCATCAGACATGTTGATCTTGGTTGTGCCATACGTATTTACATAAAGCCCAACAGGCTCAGCAACGCCAATCGCATAGGCGACCTGAACCAATATTTCATCAGCAACACCCGCTGCGCACAGATTCTTAGCAATGTGACGGGTGGCATAAGCAGCGGAGCGGTCGACCTTCGAGGGGTCTTTCCCTGAGAAAGCACCACCTCCGTGGGCACCTTTACCACCATAAGTATCGACAATGATCTTACGGCCAGTAAGTCCAGTATCTCCGTGAGGACCTGCTACGACAAACTTACCGGTAGGGTTTACAAAATATTTGATATCATCGGTGAAGAGTTTCTGAACATCTTCTGAGTAAGTAGCCTTAACTTTCGGGATGAGGATGTTTTTCACATCACTCTCGATCCTTTTAAGCATATTCTCATCGGTATCAAACTCATCATGTTGGGTGGAAACAACAATGGTATCAATTCGATGCGGGCGGTTGTTATCATCATATTCGATGGTAACCTGGGATTTGGAATCGGGGCCGAGGTAGGGCATTTCTTTTCCTTCACGGCGAATATTGGCCAATACCCTTAGGATCCGATGAGAAAGATCTAATGCCATGGGCATGTAGTTATCATTCTCAGTGGTAGCATAGCCAAACATCATACCTTGGTCGCCTGCACCCTGTTCTTCTTCATTTTCGACATCGACTCCCCTATTAATGTCAGGGGACTGCTCATGCATGGCTGAGAGCATACCGCAGGACTCTGCGTCAAACTTGTACTCAGCTTTGTTGTACCCTATGCGATTGATAACATTGCGGGCAACCTCTTGGACGTCAATATAGCTGCTTGACTTTATTTCTCCTCCAACTACGACCAAGCCGGTAGTAACCAAGGTTTCGCAAGCAAATTTGGAGTGAACGTCTTGTTTTAAAAATTCATCAAGAATTGCGTCTGAAATCTGATCAGATACCTTGTCAGGATGTCCTTCGGAGACTGATTCTGACGTAAACAGATAAGCCATTTCTAAAAGTTTTGGGGTTTAAAAATTTGATATACCTTATAAATGAAAGTGCGAATGTAAGAAAATTTACCTCACCTTTCAATAAGCCATCACCTCACTGATCTTAGCGGTAACTTTATCTGCATTGGGTAGCATGGCTTCTTCAAGTTGTATATTTAAGGGTATAGCTGGAAGGTTATCAGCACCCATGGTGAATACGGGCGCATCTAGCCATTGGAAACAATGCTCCCCTATCCAGCCAGCTAAATTCCTGGCAAAGGAGTTTTCGATTGGCTCTTCAGTTAGGACCAGGCACTTTCCGTGGGCCTTCACAGTTTCGGAAATCAAATCCTTATCTAAGGGGTTAAGGGTTCTCAGGTCTACAATCGTTACTTTACCAGGATAAGCTTCTGCCGCATTCGAGGCCCAGTACACCCCAACACCGTAGGTAATTACACAGATGCTTTCCCCCTTACTGATCTTTTCCTGTTCTGCTTTCAGCGCTAAACGGGCTTTCCCAAATGGTAGTAGGTAATCTCTATCAGGCTCAATGGTTTGTGCACCTTTGGTTCCGGGAACTTTAGACCAATAAAGCCCTTTATGCTCAAGCATTACTACAGGGTTCGGATCCTGGTATGCAGCTTTCATAAGCCCTTTCATATCAGCTGAAGTTGCTGGATAGGCCACTTTTAACCCCTTTATACCAAGTATAGAGGTCTCATAGGATCCGGAATGGTAAGGGCCACCTCCGCCATAAGCTCCAAGTGGTACCCGGATAACCGTATTCACAGGAAATTTCCCCTGAGAAAGGTAGCCGGATTTAGCTACTTCGGTTGCTAATTGATTGATTCCCGGCCAGATATAATCGCAGAATTGAACTTCAACAAAGGCTTTGGCACCAGCAGCAGACATACCAACAGTGGAACCAATAATGTAGGCTTCTTGAATAGGCGTATTGAAAACACGGTCATCGCCAAACTTTTCAGCAAGTGTAGCAGCTTCACGAAAAACACCACCTAAACGCCTACCCACATCCTGGCCATAAAGCAGCGTTCGCTCATCATCCTCCATTATTTCCTGAATAGCATGAAGGGCTGCATCTACCATTACCACCTTTTTACCTTTAGCCGGGACACGCGTTCCCTCTTCGGCTTCAACCGGCGTTGGCGCCCAGGCGTGGTCATGAAGAGTCTCGGGGTCTGGTTCTTTTGCATTAGAAGCCTTTTGGAACGCCTCTTCGGCTTCTTTACGACCTTGATAGTCAATTTCGTTCATTTGCTCATCACTCACACCAGCTCTCCTCAATTGATCCTCAAGTACGGGTATGGGATCATCTTGATGATGAGCATTCCAATCCTCCTCATCACGGTAGTATTCCCGCCTTACCCCGGAAGTATGATGACCTAGAAGCGGACACGTAGCATGTAAAAAGAGAGGTTTTCGCTGTTTGCGAACATAATTCATGCTTTTTTTAACAGCATCATAAGATGCTGAAAAATCCCCACCATCAACTTGTGATCGCTTCAGGCCTTTAAACCCTCCTGCAAATTCGTAGGGGGTCATAGCGGCCATCTCCTCATCACTCACTGAAATACCCCACTGGTTGTCCTGTATAAGGTAGAGAATCGGTAATTGATGAAGCACAGCTTCCTGGAAGGCTTCCGAAACCTCACCCTCTGTAATAGATCCATCTCCTAAGGAACAGATTACTACAGGTTTATCATCTTCTTCAAGAAGCCCTCGCTTTTCCAGGTATTGAACGCCTTGGGCCAAACCAGTGGTAGGAATGGCTTGCATGCCTGTAGCACTTGTTTGATGGGGGATGGTCGGAAAACCTTCACGGATAAGGTTAGGATGGGAGTAGTAACTCCTGCCGCCCGTAAAGGGATCGTCTTGCTTGGCCAAAAGTTGCAGCATGATTTCATAGGGTTTTAAGCCGAGGCCAAGCAGCATGCAATCATCACGGTAATAGGGTGATATGTAATCGTAAGGCTGAAGATGAAAAGCGGTGGCTAATTGAATAGCTTCATGCCCCCTAGCGGTGGAATGAACATAGTGAGCTATGGAGCGATTTTGATCGTAAACATCCGCCATGGCCCGTTCAGTGCACATCAGACGGTATGCCTCAATCAGCGTATCTTTATTCGCCATTAATAAATTTTTTAGTAAAGCGAATTTAGCAATTCATTGGTAGGTCAATTACTTGAGTAGGGCCAAAAAAAACCGGCCTAAAGTGTCTTTAGACCGGTTACCATACTCATCTACATTCGGAAGTGTTTTTTATTCCGACTGATAGCCCTTTTCGGCAATATGGATGATGTAGTCGGGGTCATCATTGGCATAGGTTTCTTGAAAATCCCCATACGTAAATATCTCTTGAAATCCAACTTCTTTCATAAGTCTGGTAACGTATTCTTTACGCAAAGGGTAAAAATTGAGGTGGTGAATGGAATCATCCGGGAATTCGTACCTAAAACGCACCAGTCCTTCATCTACGTGCTCTGGTTCTGCTCTAACGTTTTCCCCTGCATAATAGTAGGTGTGTTTGTTAGAGAAACCTTTGTCAAGGATAGTGTCATAGTTTCTATGGTCCAGAATTAAGATCCCATCGTGCCTTAATGCTGAGTAAAACTCTGCCAGTGCTTTCCTCCGGTCATTTTCAGAGAAAAGGTGAGTAAAAGAATTGCCTAAACAGATTATGGCATCATACTTACTGTGAACATCCTTGTTCAGCCAACGCCAGTCACCTTGTATAGTTCGGAGAATCAGATCGCGCTCCCTTCCATTGTTAAAGGCTTTTGCCAGCATGTTAGGATTTCCATCTACGCTATCTACCTCAAAGCCACGCTCGCGGAGCTTTATCGAATGATAACCCGTTCCCGCAGCTGCATCCAGGATTTTCTTCTTTCCCCGCTTTTCGAGCTCTTTAATAAAGAATTCACCTTCACCTTTACCACGCGCTTCCCAATCGATTAAATCATCCCATCGATCTACAAAATCACTTACGTATTCTTCCTTGTAATAACCAGATTCTCTGACGAAACCCTGCTCGTCTTGATTGTGATCAGCTTTTGTCATAATATCGAACCATTTGAATTTTTATAATACCTACAGGGAAATCTTTTAAATATACGCTTTTTAGCAAAGTGCAAATAACGGCAATTGAGCAGATTTCCCCAAATTGCAAATGTTTAAGCGCTATGTCAAAGCCTTTAAAGTGGCTAGTTGGTCCAAAAACCTTCAGCCTTCATCCACATTTGTTTCTGTGTCGGCCTCATTGGCTTTTGACGAATCATTAGCCCCACTGGAATCCCCTTCCGTAGTGGCTCCGGGTTCTCCACTAAAAGCTTGTGCTCTGATCCGGTCTTCTATCTCCTGTTGGAGTTCCGGGTTATCCTGGAAAAGCTTTTTAACAGCATCACGACCCTGGCCTAGCCTTGTGGAACCATAACTAAACCAAGAACCGCTTTTCTTAACAATCTCATAATCAACGCCAATATCCAAAACCTCACCTTCATGGGAAATTCCCTCCCCATAGAGGATATCAAATTCCGCAGTGCGGAAAGGCGGTGCCACTTTATTTTTTGCAACCTTAACCCTGGCCCTGTTCCCGATAATTTCCTTCCCATCTTTCAGGGATTGAATTTTACGGATATCCAGCCTAACAGACGAATAAAACTTTAAGGCATTTCCGCCAGTAGTCGTTTCAGGGCTACCGAACATGACCCCGATTTTCTCCCGTAGCTGGTTAATGAAAATGCAGACGGTATTGGTCTTAGCAATAGAGCCGGTTAATTTCCGCAAAGCCTGTGACATCAACCTTGCTTGCAGTCCCATTTTGGATTCTCCCATTTCGCCCTCTAGCTCAGCTTTTGGGGTTAAAGCTGCCACTGAGTCGATCACAATAACATCTAATGCACCCGATCGTATCAGGTGGTCAGTAATTTCAAGGGATTGCTCACCATCATCAGGTTGAGAAATGAGTAAATTATCGGTGTCAATGCCTAGGTTCCGTCCATAAACTTTATCAAAGGCATGTTCAGCATCTATGAAGGCAGCCATGCCCCCTGCTTTCTGAGCTTCGGCAATAGTCTGCATGGCAAGGGTTGTTTTACCTGAGGATTCAGGCCCGTAAATTTCAACTACCCTTCCTCTCGGAAGCCCTCCATTTCCCAGAGCAATGTCTAATCCAAGGGAACCTGTAGAGATAGCCGGGACATCCTGAACCGTTTGATCTCCCATCTTCATCACTGCACCCTTACCATACGTTTTCTGGAGTTTATCAAGCGTAAGGTTCAAAGCCTTATCTTTTTCGGACTGCTCATTTTTTTGCTTGCCTGCCATATATCTTTTAATTTCTACTAAATGCCTTATTGAAAATCCCTAACAAAAATAACAAATTTCAACCTGTTCTTATTATAACACCTGCTCTATCACAACTCTCGTTGCCCTCATGAGGTAGGTTCAGGCAAGCTCTGGCCATTTTGATAATAACGGCACACCTCAGATATCCCGCAATCCTCACAGCGGGGTTTCCTAGCGAGGCAAACATTGCGTCCGTGAAGAATAAGCCAATGATGAAACTTACCTCGAACTTTTTTGGGAATTATCTTCAAAAGCTGCTGCTCCACTTGGTAAGGCGTTTTTGAAGGCTTGACTAACCCTATACGCTGAGCAACACGGAAAACATGCGTATCTACTGGAAAAGTTTCTTTGTTAAAAACGACAGAAGCCACCACGTTGGCCGTTTTGCGACCCACTCCAGGTAGCGTTTGTAGAGCTTCAAGGTCAGCCGGAACCTGGCCATCAAATTCGCTTACGATTTTCTGAGCCATTCCGTTAAGATGTTTGGCTTTGTTATTCGGATAGCTAATACTTTTGACATAAGGGTAAATATCATCTGGCGTAGCATTCGCTAGAGCATGGACATGTGGAAATGCTTCAAAAAAAGAAGGCGTGGTCATGTTCACCCTTTTATCAGTGCACTGAGCAGAAAGGATTACCGCCACCAATAACTGATAGGGCGATTGGTACTGAAGTTCAGTGTCAGGTTCTGGTAAAGCTTGTTCAAAGTATTGCTTTACCGCTTGGTATCGGTCTTTTTTGCGCATACGAACTTAAACTCCTGTGTCCGCTTATAATCTAAAAAAAGCCCCCTCTTTTTTAGAGGAGGCTTTAAGCATTCGAATTATTCCCAGAAGCTAAAAATACTACCTACTTGGTAATACTTAGTTTTCGGGTAACCTCACCCTCATCGCTTCTGATGTTGAGGAAATAAATACCGGGCTGAAGGTCACGACTGTCGATTTGAATAGCTGTATTGTCCGTATTGGATAACTGGTAAGTACCAAAGTTTTGTACTTTCTTACCAATCGTATTATACAACTGAACGTCTACCTCAGTATTTTCTTGACTGTTTAATTGAACTTGGACCTGATCTCCACTTGAAGCCGGATTAGGATAAACTTCTACCTCAACGCCTTGGGCACCATTTGGTGTCAACCCAATTCCGCTGGTTGTATCACCAGGATCATCAACAACGGTATCAATGTTATCACTTTCATCAGCACTTATGTGAAAAGTGAAAGGGAAGTACCGAGCTGTGGAAGCATTGTTATTGGGGCCGGGAGCTTCGCTTGGTGGTGCGTTGAGCATGTAAAAGTTATCTTGAAAAAAATCGGCTAACTGGGGATCCTCATAACGTTGACCATTTAATATGGTCAAGGCATTGGTCCAGGATTCATTGGGGATTAATCCGGAAAAGACGTTTTGAATGGTGGTGATATAGTTATTTTGATAAACAATGTTATCACTTTGATCAATGGTACGCAAAGTATCTCTTCCGTCAATCGGGTATCCCGGCTTAAAGCTTGCTGTAGCAGCTACCGAGAGTGGCTCTCCAAGCTGCCTACTTGCAGCCGGCACTTCCATGTTAGCATCTAAGGTAATGTCGGTCGAGGCATCGTTATTATTGGTATTAAATTCATCATCAGTAGTTAGCGGGATCCGAACCTCACCATCGGGGTTACTCATTTCAGCTTGTGTTACGTTAGCGGGAGCGGAGGCTGCCCTGATGGTATCACCCGTAAAAGGACCTTCTTGAGTCTCTCCCCAGGAAATATAGTTTTGGCGCACAATGTAATATTGCACAACTAAGGTATCAACAACCTCTTGTTTAGAAGTGGTTATATTATCAATTAGCTGAACCTGCCTCGGGTTATTTTTAAGCGTACTATCAGGCATTAGCATTTGGGTGTCTACCTGGTTACTGTTGGGAAACGTATCGTAAAGGTTGTATGCTGGGTAAAGCATGGTATCCTTGGTAACAGTCAAAGGATTTTGGTTGTCATTAAAGAAAGTTACCCGGGTTTCGATTACGTTTGTATCCGTATTCGTGTAACGAAATGCTGTATCAAAACGATACCTAAAACTGTCTTTATTATCTCCTTCTACGCGGAAATCTACAGCTGTAGTATCGATAAAAGTGGTGTCTGTAATAGCTAAGGAATCAACAGGCCTGTTGTACCAGTAAGGGAAACTTACTGAATCAAGGTTGTAACTATTGATATATTGGAGCGTGGGAAGATCACTTGATAAACGATCTATTAAATCCTCTCCAGGGTTGAATACCATACCAACTGAATGAAAAAATACCCCACCAAAACTGTTAGTGAATTCAAGTAGCGATGAATCTCTATGAATCGGAGTAAATGCCCGGTTAGATTGACTAGGAAGGGCTTGATTAATCAAATTCTCAATGTTGTAACTTTCGCTGAAAGGCTCTGTTGCAATTTCGCGGGAAGCTGACTGATTTTCATCTGCAAAGTAAGACCCATCGGATTCCGAGCCAGGGTTGACCTGTTTAACAGCGTTTTCTTCTTTAGCTAATTCACTTTTAGGAGCTAGCGTTGGTGATTGTGCCATTACCCCTATTGTTGTAAAAAGGGATAAACCAATTGATAATAATCTTTTCATAATATTTTGCTTTTAGATGCTCAAAAGAATGGCAAATATAGTGCATTTCCGGTAGGCACTAAATATTTCATGCCGTTTTGTCTTTTGAAGGACGATTATTCTGCAAGTTCCGTTGTCTCGGCCCAATTTCCATCTGCCTTAATGATATTGATGAGCTCTTCCAACGCTTCTTCACTTCCCAGATTCTTCTTAACAATTTCCTTACCCCGATAAAGGGCTACTTTTCCACGGCCAGTTCCTACATAACCATAATCAGCATCCGCCATTTCGCCTGGTCCGTTAACGATACACCCCATAACTGCAATCTTCACGCCCTGTAAGTGGCTAGTCTTTTCCTTGACCATAGCCGTGGTTTCCTGTAAATCAAATTGGGTGCGTCCACAAGACGGGCATGCAATGAATTCTGTTTTAGAAATCCTTGCGCCAGTGGCCTGAAGAATATCAAAACTTACCCGGTTGACCATTCTAATAGTATTTACCAAATGGTTTTCCTGAGGATCAGTGTAGCGGATCCATAAACCATCAGTAAGACCATCCACCAGAAGAGCTCCCTGATCGGTAGCAGCATGAAGGATGAATGCTTCTTGGTCATCCATGCTGTAACTTGTCGTTGGGATTACGGGAAGGTCAACTCCCATGTGAATCAAGTCTAAACTCGCTTTTCTCAGCGTAGGATAAGCATGCTCATGGTGAGTACTCAGGATAAGTGCTGTGGAATGTTCGGTTTTAAAAGTTTCCATCAGGTTTTCATCAATTTCTTCAACGCTCACAGCCAAAAAATTCAGGGAGGAATGCTTTGGGGAACCGTGTAGATAGGTTTGTTTATCCAGTAGGGGATAAGCTTGAGGATGGGCTTGTTCAAGCCATGTGTCGTAATCATAAATCAACCCTAAACTTTCAGGAGGATCAAAGGGCAATATTTGACGGCCTAAATAAAGCCAATCGCAGGCATGCTCCCCTGGTTGCCATTCGTTAATCCCTGGCTGGTAGTGATGATCGATAGCTTTCAGGGATAGAGGACGAAGATCCTGCTTTTGGGAGTAGTCGGCTATGACTTGCTTGGCATTGCTCCCCCCTACGGTTAAAATTGCCTTACTATTCCGGGGTTGGAATGAAAACGGATCATAGTCCGGATCAGGAATTGACAATTTTAAATCTCTATTCTGAAGTTGAGGGATGGGTTTAAGGTTGGTACGCTGAGCGTAGCGATCAGCTAGTTTCTTAGCAACAGGGGGCTCATAAACTGCATCCTCCGTTAAAGAAACCCTTATGGTATCGCCCAGGCCATCTTCTAACAAAGTACCAATTCCGCTAGCTGATTTAATACGGGCTTCTTCTCCATCACCAGCTTCCGTTACTCCCAGGTGTAGCGGATAGTACATCCCTTCTTCGTCCATCTTGGCTACGAGCATTCGGTAAGCCTGCACCATGACCTTAGGATTACTAGCCTTCATAGAAAGGACGATTTCTCGAAAATCCTGCTCTTCAGCAATCCTAAGAAATTCCATTGCTGATTCCACCATGCCTGCCGGTGTATCACCGTAACGGTTCATGATGCGATCCGACAGGGAACCATGATTCGTACCGATCCGCATGGCGGTCCCATATTGCTTACAAAGCTGAACCAAAGGAGTAAACTTTTCCCGGATCCGTTCTAGCTCAGCTTGGTATTCTTCATCCGAAAACTCAAATACCTGGAAACGCTTTTTATCCGCATAATTACCGGGATTGATTCTTACCTTATCCACTATTTGAGCGGCTATTTCCGCAGCATTGGGAGTAAAGTGGATATCCGCTATTAATGGGATCCGATAGCCGCGGCTACGCAGCTGATCTTTAATATTCTGTAGGTTTTCAGCTTCCCTTTTACTGGGGGCCGTTAAACGCACATAATCACAACCCGCATCCGCTAATTGCTTCACCTCTTCCACACTAGCTTCCGTATCCCGGGTGTTGGAAATAGTCATGGATTGAATCCTAATAGGGTTATCCCCTCCAACAGCTACACCTCCGATATCTACAGCTCTTGTACGCCTTCTTTTGTAGGCATTCAAGCTATCGCAGAAATGAAAGTGTTTTAAATAGTCCTGAACATCAATCATAGTAACGGGAAGTAAAGTTTGGGCTGTTTTTATTGTACGAAAATAAGGACTGCTTTTGCTTTTTCATGCTTACTACTTTAAGGTCATTTGCTTTTCGTTTGTTTCAAATACTGAATATAAGCCGGTAGAGGTATTTGAATAGCCTTTAAAGTTTTTAGGCTTCCTTTACATTCGTGCTTCAAAAGTGATGGCTTCTTATAAATGAACCCTTTTTTTTACTTTGGAAAGTACTTGGGACTGCTTGGCAAAACTTTTTCTAAACCAGAAAAAGGAAGCTTGTATCTTCAGCGGACCCTCCAAGAAATGGACAACATTGGGGTGAAATCACTTGGCATTGTGGTTTTGATTTCTATATTCATGGGAGCCGTCACCACTATTCAAACAGCTTATCAGCTAATTTCTGACTTTATATCCAAAAGCGTCATCGGTAGTGTAGTTAGCAATTCCAGCATGCTAGAGCTATCACCTACCATTACTTCATTGGTGTTAGCAGGGCGAATTGGTTCTAGTATAGCTTCTGAGATCGGCACCATGCGCGTAAGCGAACAAATTGATGCTTTGGAGGTGATGGGTATAAATTCAGCGGGGTATTTAATTTTACCGAAGATCGTAGCGGCATTGTTGGTCATACCCATGCTTGTGATTATTTCCATGTTCCTTGCTATTTCGGGTGGGATTGTAGCAGGTGAGGCTACTGGAATCGTTAGCTCCCAGGAATTCCTGGAAGGCACCCGGGCAACATTTAAAAACTTTACTGTTATTTTTTCCTTGATAAAAGCCTTTGCATTTGCTTTTGTCATTTCTTCTGTACCTGCCTACCAAGGATATTATACATTTGGTGGCTCATTAGAAGTGGGTCAATCCAGTACCAAGGCTGTTGTTTTAAGCTGTGTGTTTATCCTTTTTTTGGACTACCTTCTGGCCCAGCTATTCCTGTAATGGTATAAAACCGCTATGATCACAGTCGAACACATCTTCAAGTCTTTTGATGGAAATCCCGTAATATCGGATATCAATACGAAATTCGATCAGGGCCGGATTAATATGATTATTGGGGCCAGTGGAAGTGGTAAGACAGTCCTGATGAAGTGCATAGTCGGCCTTCATGAGCCAACCGATGGTAAAATTTACTACAACGATAAGGAATTCACGTGCCTGACTTACGACCAGAAGAAATCATTAAGGAAAGAGATGGGCATGTTGTTTCAAGGTTCAGCACTTTTTGATTCGCTGAATGTGGAAGAAAATGTGGGCTTTGCCTTAAGGATCTTTACCAACAAGACTAAGCAAGAAATAAAAGATCGGGTGGACTTTTGCCTTGAACGCGTAAACCTTGGGAAAGTCAATAACCTTTACCCTTCAGAATTGAGTGGCGGAATGAAAAAGCGGGTTGGTATTGCCCGGGCTATTTCCATGAATCCCCAGTATTTGTTTGTTGATGAGCCCAATTCAGGCCTGGATCCGCAAACAGCTTCGGTAATTGATAATTTAATCAGAGAGATCACGGAGGAATTTAACGTTACCACTGTCATCAATACCCATGACATGAATTCGATTTTTGAAATTGGTGAGCAAATTGTCTTCTTACACCAAGGTCAGAAATGGTGGGAAGGCACACCTTCGGAAATAAAGGATACATCCAACCCGGAACTCCACGCTTTTGTCTACTCATCCGAATTTATAAAGCAAAGGCACGCCAGCGTCTAACCTGCTTGAGCGTGCTGAAGGCTTCGCTCATGCTCAACTTTTTCCTTTAAGTACTGGCCGGTGTAAGAGTCTTCTAGTTGCATAAGCCCCTCGGGATCACCTTGGTACAAGCAATATCCGCCTTTAGCGCCCCCTTCTGGTCCTAGATCAATGACCCAATCAGCACTTTTAATGATGTCCAGGTTGTGTTCAACAATAAAGATGGTATGGCCTTTTCCTACCAAGGCATGAAAAGCAGTAAGCAGTTTATGGATGTCATGAAAGTGCAGGCCGGTTGTAGGCTCATCAAAAATGAACAGGATAGGGTCATCAGTAGCCTGTTTTGTTAAGAAGCTGGCGAGCTTAATCCTTTGAGCCTCCCCACCGCTCAGGTTTATGGAAGGCTGACCAAGCTTGATGTAACCAAGCCCAACATCAGCAAGGGGCTGTATCTGCTGAACGATGGCATTTTCCTTCTTAAAGAAATCCAATGCTTCATCAACTGTCATTTCCAGCACATCAGCAATATTATGGTCCTGGTAAGTAATCTTAAGCAAATCATCTTTAAAACGCCTGCCATTGCACTCCTCACACGTCAGATGGATATCAGCCATAAACTGCATCTCAACAGTGATGTGGCCTTCTCCTTTGCAGTTATCACAACGGCCGCCATCTACATTAAAGGAAAAATGACCCGGCGTATAGCCTTGGGCTTTAGCAGCCGGCTGATAGGCAAAAAGCTCCCTTATCGGATCAAACGCCTTAAGGTAGGTAACAGGATTAGAACGGGAGGACTTGCCAAGGGGATTCTGATCAACATAAGCTACGCGATGTAAACCGTTTTTAGGGAGGTGAACATTGTGACAAAAGTAGGGAGATGGCGCTTCTTGTTCTTGAAGCCCTTGTAGACTTGGCTGTAAAACCTCGCCCACAAAAGTGGATTTGCCTGAACCACTCACACCAGTAATTACTGAGATGGCCTGAAGGGGAAGTTTGAGATCGACATGCTTCAAATTGTGGCGGTAGGCTCCTTCTATTTCAAGGAAACGCTCTGGTTGCCGGCGCTCAGGATCTGGTGGTATCAGACGCCTACCATTGAGGTAATCGGCCGTCAGGGTATCCCCACCCTTTAACAATTCCAGGACGGTCCCCTGAAAAATCAACTCACCACCTTGATTCCCGGCATGCGGTCCTACATCCAGAATTTGATCAGCAGCACGGATGATGGCTTCATCATGCTCTACCACGATCACTGTGTTACCGAGGGATTTTAAATTCTTTAGTACATTTACAAGGCGCTCGTTATCGCGTGGGTGAAGCCCAACGCTTGGCTCATCCAGAATGTATAGGGAGCCGGTTAGGTTACTGCCCAGGGAAGTTACTAGCTGGATCCGTTGTGTTTCACCGCCTGATAAGGTATTTGCAGGCCTGTTGAGGGAAAGGTACCCCAGGCCAACTTCCGAGAGCAAGGTAGTTAGGCTTTGAATTTCCGTAAGTAAACGTTTGGCTATTTGAGCCTCATCAGGATTCAGGCTCAGGTTATTGAAGAATTCGCGAACCTCACTTATGGGCGTGGTAAGTAAGTCCGTTATAGCGGTGCCATTGATTTTAACGTAAGTGGCGGCTTCGCATAGCCTGGTTCCTTTACAAGTAGGGCAGGTTGTTTTACCCTTGTACCGCGCTAAAAGCACCCGGTATTGGATCTTGTAAGATTTCCTTTCCAGGTATTTGAAGAAATCATTTAAACCATCCACATCAGAAGCTCCATTCCAAAGTAAGTTTTGCTGCTGCCGCGTCAGTTCCTGGTAAGGCCTGTGAATTGGAAAGTCATATCTTGATGCTCGCTTGATGAAAGCTTTTTTCCATTCACTCATTTTATCTCCTTTCCAACACGCTACGGCATCCTCGTAAATGGATAGCGATTTATCCGGTATCACTTTATCTTCATCGAGCCCGATGGTTTGACCAAAACCCTCGCAAGTAGGACAGGCGCCATACGGGCTGTTAAAAGTAAAAAGGTTAACAGAGGGTTCTTCAAACTGGATTCCGTCAAGCTCAAAACGGTTGTTAAACTCATGCTGAAGCGGTTGCTTTTGATCATCATAAAATTCAAGGATGCAAGACCCTTGAGCCTCAAATAGAGCGGTTTGTAGAGAATCGCTAATCCTTGTTTGGAGGTCCTCATCCGGATTTTGTTTGACAGTAAGTCGATCCACGATAAGACGCGTATTATTCTCCATATAATCCGGATCAGCTACAGCTTCTAACAATGCTCGATCATTCAAGGACTCCTGCCCTTCAAGGTGATTGACAAGTTGCTCAACCTTAACCACTTGCTTGCCGATTTGAACACGGTTAAATCCCTTTTGAAGAATAACAGCAAATTCATCCTTCCATGAACGTTCCTCTGGTTTAGGAACAGGCGCTAAGACTTGAAAACGGTTATCTTCAGGTTGGCTTTGAATAAAATCTAACATGTCCTGCACGGTGTGGCGCTTAACTTCCCGGCCACTAGCAGGCGAGATCGTTCTTCCTACTCTAGCATATAATAGCTTTAAGTAGTCATAGATTTCAGAAAAAGTCCCGACTGTGGAGCGTGGATTAGCGTTGCTGACTTTTTGTTTTATGGCGATGGCTGGTGCTAACCCCTTGATGTAATCTACCTCTGGCTTGTTAATCTTGCCCAGAAACTGCCGGATGTAGGCAGAAAGGCTTTCGATGTAGCGCCGCTGACCTTCCGCATACATGGTATCAAAAGCCAGCGAAGTTTTGCCACTACCGGACACCCCTGTTACTACAATAAATTGGTTTTGAGGGATAGCGATATCTATCCCCTTCAGGTTATTTTGCCTGATATTTTTAGCCAGGATATATCGCTTGTGATCCAATTCTTCAAGGTTGGTAACTCCCATATCAATTATTTTCCTTAGCATTTTTTTGGAAAATCTAAATCCTCCAATTAAATTTCATTTAAGTTTTTTAGTTAATATTGCTTAAAATTGTTCAACAGCCGTAAATCATTGTCGTTATAAGCAACACTTCTACACTGTTTTTTGAGGCCATTAATCACATTTTAGCAACTAAACAAAACAGTACTATGAGAAAAGAAGTGATTTCGGATCAAGGGCTGATAGATCAGTACCTGTGCGGCAATGAGGATTGCTTGCGGATGTTGATCAATCGACACAAGTCGCAAATTTACACCACCATTTACTTCTTGGTAAAAGATGAATATCTTGCGGAAGATCTTTTCCAGGAAACTTTCCTGAAAATTGTTAACACCCTGAAAGAAGGGCGCTATCAAGAACAGGGCAAATTTTTGCCTTGGGCTTTGCGGATCGCAAGAAACCTGGCTATTGACCATTTCAGGAAAACCAACAAACGCCCTATTGTTACCGACAATGATGGGACTGACATCCTCGAAAACCTTGATGTTGAGGAAGAAACCAACATGGAAGATGACATCGTGAGAACACAAACCCAGATGCAAGTCCGTGATCTTATCCAGCGGTTACCTGAAAACCAAAAAGAGGTGTTAGTTTACAGGCATTATGCAGGTTTGAGTTTTAAAGAAATCGCAGAATTAACCAACGTTAGTATAAACACGGCCCTTGGTCGTATGCGCTATGCGCTAAATAACCTTAGAAAGATTATGGCCAAGCATCAAATTACCTCTTAGCTTAGGCAGCTAATAGTCTTAAAGTATTTGGTAAAATATCTTGGCTTTAGTCGCGTTTATGACATAAAAATGAACTCTATGGCCAACAACGTTACCGAAGATGATTTAATCCTTTACTGCTACGAAGAGCTAGACCAAGAACGTTCATCGGAGATAGATCAAGCCCTTCAAAATGATCCGCAACTCCAACACCAGTACAACATCTTTAAGCAGACGATGGCGATTCTTGACGTTGGCAAAATGAGTCCTTCCCAGACCTCCATTGATATCATCCGGGAGCATTCCGGTCACCATTCCAGCCTGGAAACGTCTTAGCGCTCCTTATCCTGGCAGAGTTCGACTAGAACTCCATTCGTGGTTTTAGGGTGAAGGAAGCAAACCAACTTTCCACCGGCTCCTTCTTTGGGGGAATTATTGATTAGCTCAAAACCTTGTTTGGTCACCCGTGCCATTTCAAGCTCAATATCGTCTACAGCCAAGGCTACGTGGTGGATCCCTTCTCCTTTTTTACGAATATAGTTAGTGATATTGCTATCAGCTGACATCCCCTTGATAAGTTCAATTTTACCCTTAGCGGTGTGATAGAAACTCACCTTTACCTGCTCGCTTTCTACATGTTCTGCTTCTTCTGAAGGCTGTTGCAATAACTTGTCAAAAACTGACTGGGCTGCTTCCAGATCATCCACAGCCAGACCTACATGATCTATACCTTTTATCATAAAGTATTGTTTGGTTTATTAGTTGGACGACCTTAAAAGGGTTTGGTACCCACCATTCGAATAACAGCACCATCACCCGAGTGGTAACGGCCTTCTTGTAAATGAACGATCTCATGCTGAAGCATTTGAAATTGCAAGCCCGCAAATTCCTGCTCAACTTTACTTTTAGTAAACAAGCGTTCTATCGCGGGCGGTCCTCCAGAATCATAACTTAGCTGATCTTGAGAAAAGGCTTCAAAAATTATCACTCCACCCGGCTTAAGGCCCTCTATCAGCCTTTGATGGAAGGCAGGCCTTATTTCAACCCCCACATGGCAATAGGCTAAGCCTATGGCATCATATTGTCCATGTTCTGGTGCAAATTCCTCGGCATCCGCTATCCAAAAATTGCTGAGTGTTATTCCTTCTTGGTCAGCTAGGGACATGGCTTTTTTATAACCAGCATTGGAGAAGTCAAAAGCATCTACGGTCCAGCCTAGCTTTGCAGCATATACTGCATTGCGACCTTCTCCTTCGCAGGGGAAGAGGATTTTTCCAGTTTTTAACGTATCTAGCTTTTGAGCTATGAATTTGTTAGGGGCCTTTCCGTATACGTACTCATTCTGGCTGTATCGTTCATCCCACATTTTTCCATCCAGATTACTGGCGGTTTTGCTATTATTTAACTCAGAACTTTGAAGCTTTTACGTGAATTTTTTAAATAAAAATTTACAGCCAATTCCCGGACAAAACACTGAAACCCTCTTCCCATGAAATTTTTTCATCAAGGAGTGGGGCGTGGTAGTCATTATTTTGGGATTTGGAATTTTAGTTTGGAGTGTAAAGCAGCAAGTTAATCGAAACGTTCCTTATTTAATTAGCGGTTTGTTTTTAAATAGTGGGTTATTGATCCATATTCTTCTGAATCGCTATAATAGCTGAAAATAGAAAAGGGCAAGCATTTGATGATTTGGTAATCTGCGGAGGGTGGGGGATTCGAACCCCCGGTCCGCATAAACGGACAGCGGTTTTCGAGACCGCCACAATCGGCCACTCTGTCAACCCTCCGCTAACAAAGTTAGCAATGATTCGGGCCCACGAACAAATCATCGGCTAATCAGGCTGTTTAGAAGTAGCATCGCCATTCTGAAAGCGTTCATAAGCTGCTTCCCAGTAAGCCATTGCTGCTTTCAGGGCTTCTCGCTTTTCTTCATATAGCCGGTAAGCTTCTTCATCCTGCGGATCCAGACCATAAGCATGTGGGTTATTCAATTTCTTTTCCTGCTCTGCTAAGGCTGCCTCCAACTCCTGTACTTCTTTTTCGTGTTTGTTTACTTCATTTTTGAGTTTCCGCAGTTCTTTTTGGGATAGTTGGGGCTGTTCTTTCTTCTGCTCCTGCTTATCAGGGGTAGAGGAGCTATTGGATACGGTATTGGCGGTTTTTTGATGTTGATGATGCGGCTCTTCTTCCAAAGCACGAAAATCTTCCAACTCCCGGTGTTCCAGGAAGGTGTTGATATCGCCCGGATAAACCTGAATACCATCTTCTCTGAATTCAAAAACCTTGTTGGTCAAGCCTTCCATGAAGCTTCGATCGTGAGAAACTACGATCACAGTCCCATCAAAATTCAACAATGCCATTTTCAGCACGTCCTTCGATCGCATATCCAGGTGATTGGTAGGCTCGTCAAGCACCAGGACGTTCACGGGATGAAGAATCATCTCAGCCAACGCTAAGCGGCTTTTTTCACCACCCGAGAGCACCTTCACCTTTTTATGAACCGCATCCCCACTGAATAAAAATGCACCAAGAATTTTACGGATATGAGGCCTCATATCGGGCTTAGCTGAAGCCTCCATGGTTTCCATAACCGTTTTCTCAGGATCCAAATTTTGAGGCTGATCTTGTGCAAAATAGCCGAGGTCAATGTTGTGCCCATGTTTCAGTTCCCCTTCATAGGCTTGGATATCACCGGTGATTAACTTAGCGAGGGTACTCTTGCCCATGCCGTTCTTGCCCACAAAAGCTACCTTATCTCCACGCTGTATCTCAAAGTTTAATCTTGATATAACAGGCTTTTGGTCGTAAGCCTTTCGTAATTGCCTTCCCATTGCCACTACCTCTCCCTCTCTTCTGCTGGCTTTAAACTGAATATTGGCTGAAGCCACATCATCCTGCTCTACCTCAATATCTTCCATCTGTTCAAGTTCGCGCATCAGTTTCTTGGCAAACTTGGCCTTATTGGGTTTGGCCCTGAAACGCTCAATATTCCGCTCCATTTGGGCCTTTTTTCTTTCTTGGTCTTTTTTGGCAGCTTCTTGTTGCTGCTTTTTAGCTTCCCGGAGTTCAAGGTACTGGGTGAAAGGGGCTTTGTAATCTTCCACACCACCAAAACGGATTTCCATGGTCCGATTGGTGACATTATCGAGAAAACTACGGTCGTGCGACACCATCACCAAAGCCCCTTCAAAACTGCCAAGGAACTGCTCCATCCATCGAATGGACTCGATATCCAGGTGGTTGGTAGGCTCGTCCAGTAGTAATAAGTGAGGTTGCTTAAGGAGGATTTTAGCAAGCTCAACACGCATCTGCCATCCCCCGCTGAATTCCTTCATGGACCTGTTCAAATCGGATTCAAGAAAACCCAATCCTTTTAGTACACGCTCTAATTCACCTTCTAGATCATAGCCGCCGGCCATTCGAAGGGCTTCCTCTTTATCATTGAATTGCTGCACCAACTGCATGTAATCATCGCTGCTGGTATCCGTGCGGGTGGTCAACTGAGCCTGCAAGCTTTCCAGCTCTTGCTCCATTTGGTTAACATGTTGGAAAGCCTGCCGAGCTTCCTCTACAACAGTTTTGTCTGTTTCTATGGTTAGTTCTTGAGGCAAATAGCCAATCGTGACGCTTTTTGGCATGGATACCCGGCCTTCATCCGGGTTTATGGAGCCGGCTAAAACCTTTAGAAGGGTAGTCTTACCAGCGCCATTTTTCCCAACTAAGCCAATGCGGTCAGTTTTATTGATCAGGAAACTAACCTGCTGGAAAATGGGATTGCCCTCATAGCGTATGGTGAGGTTATCAACTTGGAACATGATTATGACAGTTTATAAGCACAAAACCTTTGAGTAGAAAAGGAACTTGGCTATACAAAGGTAATTACCAAATCAAGGGGTTAAAGCCGAATTACTGTTTCATCAGAAAATTCAGGCTTCCTGAATTTGGGCTTCTTTGGAATGACTGGGTGTTTGGTGATCATTCAGCCCTGCACCTTTCATTGCAACAGGCTTTCCACTCAAGCGATAATTTAGAAACAGCACAGCTCCTAGTAGCAAAATGGCCATAGCTTGATGAATAACTCCTAAGGCTACCGGAATTTCATTGGTAGTATTAAGTAAGATTACTACGCCTAAGGTTGCTTGCATGAATATGAAAGCCGGTATAAACAATAACCCTAGACGAGAAACGTGACTTTCCGCCTTCGGGAGTCTTTTTAGCCCAAGAATAGTAAATGGAATGGCTAATAAAACAATGAAATAGGCCAGGTTCCGATGAATAAATTGAACCAGAGCATGGGGCAATATATCCTTATTAAAATTAACAAAAGCAGACCATTCCCAATTAGCAGCATCCAGCAGAATGGGGGGTACGAAATGGTTATTCATAGCCGGCCAAGTTGGATAAGCCCTCGCTGCTTCCATCCCGGATACAAGCGCCCCCATTAGTATTTGAAAGCAAAGTAAAACGGTTAATCCAAGCGCAAATCTTCTTAATCCGGTAAGTTGTTGTCTAAAAGGATCTCTTTCAGCTAGCAGTTTCCATGAATTCCACAACAAATAGCTGAATGTGGTAATAGCAATAGCCAGGTGGATGGCTAGCCGGTAAGGGCTTACCATAGGTTTATCCTGAAGCCCACTTTTGACCATAATCCAGCCAAAAACCCCAGCTAACCCGCCTAAAGCAAAAGCCCCAAGGCTTCTTTTGATCCAAAAGCCATTCAGCTTGCGCCGGACAAGGAAGTACAAAAAGGGTAAAATGAAAACAAATCCCAAAGTCCGCGCCCATAGCCGGTGAAAATATTCCCAGAAATAGATGTATTTAAACTCTTCCAGGTTCATCCCTTTGTTGAGCTTTTGATGCTCCGGAGTTCCTTTATATTCAGCAAAAGCTTCCTGCCAATCCGCTTCGGTTAAAGGAGGGATGGTTCCTCCTACAACCTCCCATTGGGTGATGGAAAGCCCGCTTTCCGTTAACCGCGTTATGCCACCGATCACCACCTGGATAAAGACCATAAAGGCGCCAATCATTAACCAAATCCCAACCTGTTTTTGATCCTGCTTCGTCATTCAGACTATGTTTTAATTTAGCTGACCTAAAACCTTAACAACGTGATATACCATGAGTTGCCTTGCGGTTAGAAAAGCCTGGACGAATTAATGGCATAGTGGACCTATTCTGAAACTTAAATTACTTGAAAGGTTGTTCATATATTTGTTGGAATTCATTTAAGTTCGGGCCTTATCGGATGAAAATCAATTTTTCAATGAGAATCAAAGTAAATACAACGCTTATGAAACGCTTAATTCCTTATATCGTCATTGCGCTTGGTGTCGGTATGGTTTTGCCTGCCTGCGATGATGATGACGATAGCAAAAATGCCGAACCGGAATCCAGCACTTTACAAGTTCGTTTCAAACATGAGGTAGATGGTGATACCCTTGTTTTTGATGACATGCGCTACACGAATGAGGCTGGAGAAGATTATGGGGTCACCAAATTGGAATACATCGTTACCGATTTTCGCCTTTATAAGGACGAGACAAATTTCGAGGAAGTTAGCACATCTCAATATATAAACCCGCAAAAGCCTGAAACGACAAGCTTTACCTTAGAGGACGTTCCTGAGGGAGAATACCAGCAAGTTAGCTTTGTTTTTGGCATTCGGGATTCCAAGAACCAAACCGGAAATCTACCTAGCAATAGCAACTTCAATAGCATGGGATGGCCACCAAACAATGGAGGCGGCTACCATTACATGCGAATGAATGGTATTCATGACAGTGCCGGTTTTGATGATGGTTTTACCACCCATCTCGGACGTAACAAAAAATGGAATTTCGATACGATGCCTCCTAAATTGGCAGAAGACCAGACGAAAAGTTTTGCCTTTGAGGTAAAAATGGATACGGAGAACTTCCAAATACCCAGTAGCCCTGTTGAGATGGAGGTGATCATGAACCTGAACAACTGGTACCGCAACCCCAATACTTACGAATTCTCGACAATGCAATTAGAAGGCATCATGAAAAGCCGGCAAAAACAGCAAGTGCTGATGGAGAATGGAAAAGAAGATGTATTCAGGTTAGGAAGTATGCAGCAATAACAGCCCGATAATGGTGGCAGGAAGCCTTCAACCAATTATATTAGTGAAAGTATAAAGCTAAACATGAATAAGCGAGAAATTCTTAATTATGCCATCGTACTATCGTTGGCCCTTGCTTTCATATTAGGCTGCCAGCAGGATGAACCGCTAACGCCCAACAAGGGCAATCAAACGCCCGGGACTCCTTTGAAACTCGATATTCCGGGGTATTTCCCGGAAATGAAGGTGCCAGCTGATAATCCTACCACCAAACAGGGCGTAAAGCTTGGGCGCATGCTATTTTATGATCCCATTCTCTCCAGTGACAGCAGCATGTCTTGTTCAAGCTGCCATAAACAAGAGAATGCTTTTGCCAGTAATAAACGCTTTAATGAAGGCGTACAGGGAATTGAGGGATTCCGGAATGCCATGTCTCTTGCCAATGTCGGTTTTTATCCGGCTTTTAACTGGCATGGCAGCGCCACTAACCTTGCAAGGCAAGCCCTGGAGCCAGTTCTGAACCCCATTGAGATGAGTGCTTCCTGGCCGGGCGTTGTTAAACGATTGAAGCGCCATCCTCAATATCCTGAGTTGTTTGAAGAGGCTTTTGGGGATAAGCCTATTACGCGGGAACTCGTCACCAAGGCCATTGCCCAATTTGAGCGAACCTTGATCTCCCACAATTCCAAGTGGGACCAAGTCCTGAGGAAGGCAAATGAGGGTGGAATAGGCATTCAGCAGGCTGCCAGCAATATCCTGTCACCTTCGGAGCTCAGAGGCTTAAACCTTTTCAATACCGAGCGGGCTGATTGTTTTCATTGTCACGGTGGTACGGGTACACAGCCATTGCTTACCAACAATGAATTCATTAACAATGGCCTGGATTCCATGGGACCGGATGAACTCAATTTTGAAGACCCGGGCCGCGGTGGGGTAACGGGTAACCGTATGGATAATGGCCGGTTTCGAACCCCTACGCTCAGGAACATCGAACTCACAGCCCCCTACATGCATGATGGCCGTTTTGAGACCCTTAAAGCCGTAGTTGATTTCTACAGTGGTGATCTACAGCCCGCCCAAAATGTAGATGCGAACATTCGCAAACATTTACCGGCCAACCGGTGGGCCTCAGGGGGTGTCAACCTGACTGAAAGGGAGAAAAAAGATTTGATCAGCTTCTTGAAGACCTTTACCGACACCGCCTTTGTCAATAATCCCCGATTTAGCAATCCTTTTGAATAAGCCACCTGATCCCATTTCCGAGGACACCCTTGATTACCGTCCTACATGGCCGTTTACCCACGGAACTTTTAACACCCTGATAAGCAACTTCAGGCGTCAGTTGCTTCCGGCACCAAACTATCAGCGCTTCCACATTCCCACCCCCGATGGGGATGCGTTAGCTATGGACCGGGTATGCCGGAAAAGCTCAAAAGCCGTTTTGATGGTTCACGGCTTAGAGGGCAACAGCCACTCAGGTTACATAAAAGGCATGAACCGTTGTATGGAAGAATTGGGGCTGGACACCCTTTGCCTAAACCTGAGAGGATGCGGAGGGGAATTACCCTACCAACCCGCCACCTATCATAGTGGCAAAACCGAAGACCTTGCAACTGCCGTTGATTACGTTTCCCGCCATTTCAGCTACCATGCAATAGGCATAATGGGTTTCAGCCTTGGAGGGAACCTCCTAATGAAATATGCGGGAGAACAGCAAAATCAGCTTCCTAATTTTATTCGATTGCTAACCGTCATAGCCATGCCTTTTGACCTAAAACAGGTGGTCCGGCAATTGGATCGGAGTGCTAATTGGCTGTTCCGCTACCATTTTCTGCGCACCCTTAAAAGAAGGGCCATGCAAATGAAGCAATGGTTTCCTGATATACCTGTTCAAACAGAAGCCCTAAAAGCTACCAAAACATTGGAAGGATTTGATGAGGAATTTACCGCGCCGGTTCATGGCTTCAGGGATGCCAATGATTATTATGACCAATGCAGTTCCGCTGCTTATTTACCGGCTATCGAATGCCCTACCCTATTGCTTTCAGCAAAGGATGATCCGTTTATTCCACAGCACAGCATTCCTAAAACCCTTCTCCGCTCTCATACTTGGTTGAACTTTACAGAATGTGCACATGGCGGGCATTTAGGTTTTGGAAATTACCGGATGCCGCGGCTGCTTTGGCATGAACAATACTGCAAGCAGGTACTTAAGTACTACCTTTACAAATAATCGGTCAGGTAGACGTAAAAGGTGCTGCCTTCATTGACCTTGCTTTCCACCGCTACGTAACCACCCAACGCTTCCACCTGGTATTTAACCAGGTAAAGGCCCATTCCCTTACCGGAACGGTCTTTATGAATGCCTTCGTAAAGTTCAAAAATTCTGTTCTCGTTTTTCTTTAAATCAATGCCGAGGCCATTATCGCTTACAGAAAGGCAGGTATAATTTCCAGCTTTGAAGGTTTGCAAATGGATTACCGGCTCCCGTTCAGGATGCCGAAAGCGGAGAGCATTGCTTAGCAAGTGGCAGAGGATGCTGCTTAAAAAGGTCCGCAAGTAACCGATACCAGAGACTGCCGTAAAATCAGCTGTTATATGGGCATTGGCCTGTTCAATTTTTTCAGCTAACAAAGCCTTACACTCCTCAAACACCGTTTGAAACCGGATCAGCTCTTTAGGGGCACTAAGTTGGTCTTTTTTGCCCACAATGTAGGTCAGGTCATTCAGGGTATGTTCCAGCACTTCTACCGATTCCGTAACCTTTTGGAAAATGTATTGGTTTTCCGGATCCTTTAGCTCACTGCTATCAAATAGTTCGGTTAAACTTTGAAGGTTTATTACCGGCGAGCGCAGGTGATGCGAAGTGATGTAAGCAAACTGCTCAAGTTCAGCGTTGGTTTGCAGAAGGGCTTCGGTCTTTTTCCGCAGGTCATCCTCAGCTTTTTTGCGGTCAGCAATATCAATGTACATCCCGTAAATGTTAACGGGCTCATTGTCATAAAAAACGGGTACGCCATAAACAAGCACAGGCAAATGGTTCCCTTCCTTATCTAACCGCACCGTTTCCCGGGTAATGGTCTCCCCTTGAGCCGGCTTATCAGAAAAGGTTTTGCTTTCATACCGGTACGCTTCAGGCACAATGAAATCATCCAGCACATAGCCTTCCAGCTCCTCTTGCGTATAGCCGAACAAGGCCGTAAAGCCAGCATTGCAGTTTACCACTTGATAATTCATGTCAAGGGTTACGATACCAACCGGGGTATTCTGGAACAACTGCCGGTAGTAAGCCTCACTACGCCTGAGAGAAGCCTGAGCTTCTTTTGTTTCGGTTACATCCGTAATGAGCCCAAGCAGTTGTTTAACATTGCTAGCTTTATCTCGCTTATGAACAACATCCTGGTTGTAAAACCACCGGTAATGCCCATCCCGGTGCTGCATGCGGTACTCAATCGTACTGATCTCACCATCTTTTAAATAGCGATTCGCCTGGGTTGAGGCAGTAATCCGATCACGTTCATCAGGATGGAAATAAGGATACCGGGATTCATCATAAGGTGGTTCGTAGCCAAGGTAAGTAAGGATGGGACGGTTTTCATAAATATAATCCCCTATTTCGTAGTCATAAATATTGATAAAACTTGGCGAATTTTCCGTGATGTCTTTGATAAACTGCTCCTGTTCTCTCAGCTGCTGCTCCCGTTGTTTTTGTTCGGTAATATCATGAGCAGAGATCAGCATTTGAATCAATTCACCATTTTCATCCCGCTTAAATGGTGTATCCTTGGCCAGCACCCAGTAATATTCCCCCTCTTTATTCATAATTCGAAACTCATGCTGTTTTACTTCCCCGTCTTTCAAGTTTAAGTTGGCTTTCAGAACTTGTTCACTTTGGGAAATATCGTCAGGATGGATAAGGTCCAAAAGACCATTTTCTTTGGCATTAATCTCATCCAACGTATAACCCAACACTTCTTGTAGACGGCCATTTTCATAAACATAAGTAAGGTTTCGATAATCTGCAATGGCAATTAAGCTGGGAGAGGTATACGCGACTTTTTCTATGAAGTCCTGGTTTTCCCTGAGCCTTAGCTCAGTTTCTTTTTGCTCCGTAATATCTTGTACGGAGCCCAATACCTGGATCAACTCACCTGAAGCATTCCGCTTAAAGGGCGCATTCGTGATGAGAAACCACCGATACTCGCCACTCCTGGTCTTTAGCTGGAATTCTGATTGTAAAGTTTCTCCATCTGCTAGCTGTAAAACTTTACTAAGGGACTCTTGGAGCTTTGTCCTGTCGCTTGAAGCAACAAGACTAAAGATCCCCTGCTCTAAGGCATTCACCTCTTCTAACGTGTAGCCTAAGAAAGTCTGAATGCGTCCATTTTCATAGATATAGCACTGTGAGGTAAGATCCGCAATGACCGTTAAGGAAGGAAAGGTTTGGGTAATTTTTTGATTAAAGTGCTGACTTTCCCTTAGGCTAAGTTCGGATTCTTTTTGCTCCGTTACATCACGGGCAAATGAATACACCAGACCTTCTTCCGGATCATAAACTCCGTAACCTTCTACCCAGCGGTAAGAACCATCCTTACAAACCATGCAATTGATAAATGAATCAGTCTTCCAATAGTAGGCAAGGCTCTGCATTTTTTCCCGACTAAACGCTAAGTAATCAGGATGAACGAAATCCTCATAAGGATACTGCTTTAGCTCCTCAATAGACCATCCCAGTAGCCCTTCCCAGCCTTTATTCGCTTTTATTATGTAACCGTCTTTTACTACCGCTAATAGCTCTAAGGAATGCTCATAAAAGCGATCCCGGTCTTTCCTGGCATCTTTTTGTTCCGTAATATTCTGAACAATACCCCCAACCTCGTAAAAGGTATCATTGGTGTAGTATGGCCTGCCTTTTACGCGCACCCATTTTTTATGACCTTTTCTAGTAAAAATCCTGAATTCTTGATCGAAGGGAATTCCTTGGTACCAGAGGGCATCAAGGGCCTCCCTGACAAGCGGCTGATGGGCTTGGTCGTAATACTGGATAGCTTCTTCTACATTCAAAGGATGGTTATAAGGATGCTCCAGAATATCGTAAAGCTTGGTAGTAAGCTTTAACTTATCCTTCGAAATGCGCCAGCCACCGACATCGGCAATCTCTTGGGTTTCCTTATACAGATTATCGCGTTTCTCTTCACCCGTTATATCCCGTGCAATTCCTTGTATTTGAGTAACTGTGTTATTATCATCTTTAACAGGAATAAAGTAGCCCTGTATTGACCTCACTTCAGTAGTGCTAAATTTCAGGTGGTAAAACATCTGGGGCGTAGCACGACCATCCAAAAGCTCCTGATGCACCTGTTGAAAGCGTTCTTTTTCTTGCGGCGGTATATAGTTGTAAAGGCTTGAGTATAATGATTGATGGTTACTAAGACCAAGGATTTCTTTCGTAGATGGTGAAGCATACTTAAAACCAAAATCTGCGTCCAGAAGAAATACCGCTTCCCTTAGGTTATCAGTAATTTGCCGGAACTGGACTTCTTGTTGTTCGAGTTTTTGTTCAACCCCTTTTTGCTCAGATAAGTCATGGGCAATAAAGTGCGTAGCAAGCTTGCCTAGGTAATAGCAACCAATCCCAGTTACTGAAACTGGAACTCTTTTCCCTTGCTTATGGATAAAAGCAGCCTCTGCTGGTGCCAACTCGCCTCCGTATTGCTCCAGGTACTCCTGTCTTTCTTTGGCCTGTTCTGTGAACTCAGGTGTAACAAAATCTCTGAAAGATAAACCTTGCAATTCCTCACCTGATGACATCCCCAACAAGTTAGCTAGGGCTTGATTGGCATAAATTAGGGTGCCATACTGAGAAATTCCCATAGGAATGCCTGAATTCTCCAAAACCGCCTGGTAATTGGCTTCAGAATTGGCCGCTTCCGTTTTAAGTGACTTGTAATTAGTGATATCCCGCTGAACCGCCATGTAGTAGCGAACTTCATTGGCCGCTCCTTTAATAGGGGTAACTTCCCATTGAAGAAGGAATGGCTCTCCATTCTTACGGTAGTTAACCGTCTCACTTTTAAAGTACTCATCTCTTGATAAAATAGATTTTAAAGAAGCCAGAGCCTGGGTGTCGGTTTCGGGCCCTTGGAGGATACGAGGTGTCTTGCCAATCACCTCATCTGCTTTATAGCCGGTCATTGTGGTAAAGGCATGGTTGGCATACCAAATTCGAGGACCTGGGTAGTCTAACAAGGGCTCGGTTATTAGAATAGCATCCTTAATATGATCCAGTACTGATGGGTTGAAATCTAACTCAGGACTTAGCTTACCATTAGAAGATTGGGGACTTTCGGTGTCAAATTGGACCATTAAGCCTTGAAATACCCCATTTTCAGAAAGGGGAGTGAAAGAAGTATGAAAATGATGTTTCCCAGAATCTATGGAGAACTGACATACTGCACTCGCGTATTTTTCGCTTTCCCACTGCGCTTTAAGATCAGCTAATGAGAGGTTGGAAGGAAGGCACATAACTTCCTCCAAGGAACGATTAATTAGCTTATTTAGCGAGGTATCGAAATACGCTTCAGCCCTTGTATTCCAATTGCTCAATTTCAGCTCATCGTCAAAAATGAGGACAGCCCAGGGCATATTATCGATTATTGGCTGTTGACCTTCGGCTTGGCTAATATTTTTTGTCAAATGCTTAGCGTTTAATTGCTATTAGAAGGCAAAAAGTTGCCTTAATATACGAAGTTCAGAGCAAAATCCAGCACAAATACAGCTAAAATAATGTCACCATATCAGAATTGCTAGTGGATTGCCATAGCTTACCTTTAATAAAAACCAAATTAATTTGGGCTTTCAAAATCACCATTTAATCGCTGTTATGGATGTTTTTTTTACCCATTTGGAGGTAACTCGTTAATTTAGCTTCAAATGACGGCTATCACCATGAACAATCGCTACCACAAGCTTTTAGCTGAAATCCTTTCTGATGCGGGAATAGAACTCAACGGCCCCAACCCTTTTGACCCTCAAATTCATGATGAGCGCTTTTACAAAAGGGTTATTAATGATGGTTCCCTCGGGTTAGGCGAAGCTTACATGGTGGAATGGTGGGATTGTAAAGCACTTGATCAGTTCTTTGACCGGATCCTCAGGGCAGAATTAGAGAAACAAATACCCAAAAACCTTACAAACCTGCTTATTTATCTACAAGCCAGGCTAACCAATCCGCAATCTAAAAGTAAAGCTTCAAGTAATGCTACTAAACATTATAACTTAGGAAATGATTTTTTTAAGCAAATGCTTGATGCACGGATGGTCTACACTTGCGGCTATTGGAAGTACGCCTCAGATTTGAATGAAGCCCAGGAACATAAGCTAGAACTCACTTGCAAGAAGCTTCATCTGCAAGAGGGCATGCGGATCCTGGATATCGGTTGTGGGTGGGGAAGTTTTGTCCGCTATGTTACTGAAAAATACCCGGTTCAAGCCACTGGCCTTAATGTATCTGATCCACAGCTTAAGGAAGCCAAAAATCAAACTAAGGATTTACCAGCTTCTTTCATCAAAAAAGATTACCGGCAATTGGCGGAAAAGGATGGAAATTTTGACCGTATCGTTTCTTTAGGAATGGTAGAGCATGTGGGTCGCCAGAATTTCCGTGCTTTTTTTGAGGCAGCCAGCCGTGTACTGAAATCAGACGGTCTTTTTTTGCTTCACACCATTGGCAGTAATCAATCAACTACCACCACTGATCCCTGGCTTAACAAGTATATTTTCCCGCATTCGCTTATTCCAAGCCTAAAGCAATTAACGGAAGCCATGGAAGGCCTTTTTGTCATTGAAGACCTCCACAACTTCGGCCCTTATTATGATCACACGCTAATGGCCTGGCACGAAAATTTTGAGGCCTACAGTAAGGTCAAGACCCTGGATCGTCAATTTTACAGAATGTGGCGGTATTACCTTCTTTGCTGTGCAGGAACTTTCCGAGCTCGTAAAAACCAGCTTTGGCAACTTGTCCTTAGTCCTCAAGGTTGTTTAGGAGGCTATACCCCTGTAAGAAGTCATAATTCCGGTTTACCTTAGCTTATAACCTGTAAAAGGAAAAAGCTCAGTTTTAGCGGAGCTTTTAAACTAAAAGATTACCACTCCCAGCGTCTATGGCCTTGCGCGTTGTTGTCAGCAGCGCTACCGCATTAAAATACCTACTTTAAGGTATTGCAAAATAGCTCGGGCTATCTCACCTTTGAAGCATTATTTAGAAGTAATCTAAATAAAAACAATTAAACCTTTTCGAAATTCATCAATTAGTAAAAGCAGGGTAAGCCATTACTGTGACCAAAACGAGATTTCATGGCTTACCCCATCTAAAAACGTTAAAATTATGAAAAAAAGCAATTTAATCCTAGCTGGCATCATTGCACTAGGAACCCTTCAAGCTTGCGATGATGATGACGCTAACGGCAACAATGATCCCAAAACTGCCGATTCCTTAGAGCTGCCGGAATCATATCAATGGAATGACGCGCAGTACGAAGATCAAACTGCCACAGTTGAGTTATTAGCGGAATTGAGTAGTGCAGTTGGTAAAGCCAACAACGACAAATCTGTAAGCAAATCCAATCTGAAGAAGATCTTTAACAATGAAGGTTCCGTTGTAAGCGCTAATATCAGTTTAGCTGACCAAATTCCTAAGGAAGATCTTTCACTGTTTGAGGGTTATTTTGAAAAAATGGATAACCTCACCAATGACCGTAAAGCCAATGACACCATCATAGGAGGGCGCTACTATTTCCCAAATGGCGTAGAACCCCAGCAGCTTATAGAAAAGGGCTTAATGGGAGCTTGTTTGTACTACCAGGCCACTTCCAAAAAGCTTACTAACCTACCAGCCCAAACCAACGAAAATCCCCAAGAGGGAGACCAGCCCACTGAAAGGGAGAAGCAATTTGACGCAGCATTTGGTTACTTGGGTGTTCCCACTGATTTACCTGAAATCCCAAGTGGAAAAAGGGATGAAATCAGCGGTAAATACAAAAGCACTTCTTGGTTTTGGGGCCATTACCTCCGAAGCCGGAATTCAGAACTCAAAAACAAAGAAAAGTTATTCAATGCTTTTCTAAAGGGGCGTAAGGCCATTACACAGCAATTACCCGATAAACGGGAAGAAGCGGTCAATACTATTTACAAGGAATGGGAAAAACTTGTGGCTTCTAACGTTGCCCACTACGTCAACGCTACGATCAGCGACATGCAAAATGGTGCTACGGGCAGTAAATGGCACCATTGGTCGGAAGCAAAAGCCTTCACCATGTGCTTAACTTACAGTCCTAATAAAACCATTAGTACCAATCAAATCAATTCGATCATGAGTAAACTTGGAGATTCTCCAAAAAATATCACCCTTGAAGAATTGGAGAGCATTAACCAAAAATTAAATGGGATTTATGATTTCCCGTCTCCAATTACTTCTTTTTAAATCTATAAAAAACGTCATGTTTTATGCGTTTTATAAAAATTGTCAGCTGGCTGGCCCTGCTCGCAGGGTTGGCAGCTTGTGATAATAGCGGCTCCGGTTCTGACTCTGCGCCAAACAATGGAGCATTTGATCGTAAAGCCATGTTGCAAAACATCGGTCAGAATGTGATCCTGCCAAAATATGCGGCTTTTAATGAAAAAGCCCAGGAGCTAAAGACAGCCACCAACACTTTCAGTAATGAGGTGACCACTGAAAATCTTCAGGCAACCCGGGAAGCTTTGAAGGCAACCTACAAAGCCTGGCAAAAGGTAAAGCCTTACAACTTTGGGCCCGCGCAAAGAACAGCGCTGCGCATGAACATGAACACCTTCCCGGTGGATACAGCTGCTTTGGAAAAGCGGATTGACAACAAAAATTTTGAATGGGGCCCTTATGACAATGACACCAAAGGCCTACCCGCTTTGGATTACATGCTATACAAGCAGGAATCAAAAAAGGCTGTTGTAGATCAGTATCAATCTGGAAATGGTAGTAGCCCTCGTAAGCAATACCTGAAAGCAGTGGTTTCGGATATTACCAGCCAAGCTCAAAAAGTCCATCGACAATGGCAACCATCAAAAGGAGATCACTTAACAAAATTTACCAATTCTACCGGTAATAGTAAGGGCAGTTCTCTAGGACTATTAGTGAACCAATTGAACTTTGACTTTGAGACCATTAAAGATGAGAAGCTAGGAATTCCGGCTGGTAAAAAATCCATGGGCAATACCTTCCCCAAAAAGGTTGAAGGGTATTATAGCGGCATGTCGGTGCCACTCATGAAAGCAAACCTTCAGTCTATTGAGAACACCTTTCTAGGGATGTATAACAACACCAATGGCCTGGGTTTAGATGATCACCTGGATGCCGTCAATGCTAAGTGGAAAAATAAAAAGCTTTCGAAGGTGATCAAAGGTCAGTTTGATAAAATTGATCAGCATATCAACAGCATTCCGCGCCCCTTACCCAAAGCCGTAAGGAAGGGAAATCAAAAGTTGGATAAAGGATTCCAGGCGGTCAAACGACAGGTTGTTTTTCTAAAGACAGATATGCCATCTGCACTTGGTGTTAGGATCACCTACCAGGATAATGATGGTGATTAAAGGTGAGTGAAAGGGGATATGCAGGCATTGCACAGGTTCAAATGGCGGTACATTGACCAGCCAGTTTCAGCAGCTCCGCTAGCTATATTCCGGTTGTTTTTTGGGGCTGTTATGCTGGTAAGTATCCTCCGCTTTCTATGGAATGATTGGGTGCAGCAGCTATACCTTAAGCCAGCATTTCATTTTTCATATTTTGGTTTTGAGTGGGTACAGGCTTTTGGGCCATGGGGGATGTATGGATTATTTGCCCTCATGGCCCTTAGCGCTGTACTTGTGATGCTAGGGCTTTATTACCGCTTAAGTGTAATAACGTTTTTCCTGACCTTTACCTATGTAGAGTTAATTGACAAGACATACTACCTCAACCATTACTATTTCATCAGTTTGGTGGCTTTCATCCTGATAGCTCTTCCCGCGCACCGGTACTTTTCCCTTGATGTGCTTCGTAAGCCATCTCTCAAAATGTCCAGAGTACCGGCCTGGACGGTTAATATCCTTCGTTTTCAATTAGCCATTGTTTACCTGAGCGCAGGTTTGGCTAAACTTAATCCTGACTGGCTTTTCCGGGCGATGCCTATGCGTACCTGGCTGACCGCGCATATGCACTGGCCGCTTATTGGGGGCCTTTTAGCTAAACCATGGGTAGCATTTGCCGGCAGCTGGTTTGGTGCGCTTTATGACTTATCAATTGTTTTCATTTTCATGGTTAAGCGGTTACGATGGCTTGGTTATGGATTGGTGGTATTTTTCCATGGGCTTACAGCTGCTTTATTCCAGATCGGGATGTTCCCTTACATCATGATTGGCGCCACTTTGATCTTCTTTTCCTCCGAATTTCATGACCGGTTAATCCAAAAGCTTAGTTATGGGTTCGGAATCGCCCAATACCAAGTAAAAGCCCATTTTAAGCCATCATTGTCATTATTGGGAACCAAGAATGGCCAGAAATGGCTAAAGCTGTTTTTCGTGTTTTTCATGCTATTTCAGGTCATCTGGCCCTGGCGTTTTTTGGCTTATCCGGGTAACTTATTCTGGAGTTACGAGGGATATCGCTTCTCATGGCGCGTCATGCTTACCGAAAAAGCCGGCACTGCTTTCTTTCAGGTAAAAGATCCCGATACAGGTAAAGCCGTTCACATAAGTACCAACGATTACCTCACCGGATTCCAGGAAAAGATCATGGCAACCCAGCCCGGAATGATCCTGGAATTCGCTCATTATTTGGGTGAGCTATACCAAAAAAAGGGGATTAGGAACCCGATTGTAACTGTAAACAGCTATGTGGCGCTAAACGGCCGAAGTTCCCAACGCTTTATCGATCCGAATGTAAACCTGGCTGACTGTGAAAGAGGATTTCATCACAAAAGCTGGGTCATTCCTTTTAAGCTTAATAAGCACTCCAGTCCCCTCAATGTCATGCAGTAAATCTACCGTAAGAGGCTTCCAGGTTTACAAGGTTTTGATCCCAATCCTTTTTATGCTTGCCCCTCTATGGCTAGCAGGCCAAACGGCAAACATCGAAGGACGGGTAACCTGGGCTAGCAATGGTAAGCCGGTTAAAGGAGCTGAAGTGGGCATCCCGGCAACTACTATTAGCAGTGTTACAGATCAAGATGGTCGCTACGTTCTTAAAAATTTACAAGAGGGTCAATATAAAGTCAAAGTTTTTCTGTATGGATACCGCAGCGCAGTAAAACAAGTGCAATTAACTTCAAAAGTTACCTCGGTCAACTTCCGTATTGACACTTTATCCAAGGATTTAGAGGGTGTGACTATTAAAGGCAAGGACAACTTCAATTTCGGCGTACGCAATCTGCGTTCAGTGGAAGATGCAGGCATTTACTCCGGCAGAAAAACAAAAGTGATTAAAGCGGATCAGATAAAGGGAAACGTGGCTTTTGATAAGGGGCGGCATATCTTTAACAAGGTAGCTGGTTTAAACGTATGGGAAAGTGATGGCGCCGGGCTACAACTTGATGTAGGCTCCCGGGGCTTGAACCCCAAACGGACAGCCAACTTCAACACCCGCCAGAATGGTTACGATATTGCAGCAGATGCCTTAGGCTATCCAGAGACTTATTATACACCACCGACCCAGGCACTTGAGCAGATAGAAATTATACGCGGTGCTTCCTCCCTTCAATATGGGCCCCAATTTGGGGGTATGATCAATTTTAAAATGAAAGAGCCGCCAACGGATGATGTTTTTCAATTGAATACAGCGCTTAGCTTATCCATGTACTCACCCATGAATCAACCCGGATATGGCCCAGCCAGTGCTTATACAAGTGTAGCAGGCAGCAGCAAGGATGATAAGTGGTCCTATTTTGGTTATTACAAATACAAGCAAGGAGGCTTTCCAAGTGGGGATGGTTGGCGACCAAATTCAGAATTCCGGCTTCATAACAGTTTTGCCTCTACCACCTATCAACCTACCGAAGACCTGTCTGTAAGCCTGGAGCTAACAAAAATGAACTACCTTGCTCAACAGCCTGGCGGGCTTACCGATGAGCTTTTTCGAAAGGATCCCGGGCAAAGTATTCGTGACCGCAATTGGTTTCGCGTAGACTGGAACATGGCTGCGCTGAAGGTGAATTATCAAATAGCCAATCAGCTTAAGCTAAATATCAGGAATTTCGGGCTTATGGGTAGCCGCTTCAGCCTGGGATACCTTGGACGAATTGACAGGACGGACCCGGGAGAAGAGCGAACGCTTCTGAAAGATCAATACCGGAACTTCGGCAATGAAACTCGTCTACTCTACGATTACCAGCTACTAGGGCAACAGCACAATTTATTGGTAGGTACAAGGTTTTACCAAGGCCGGACGCAAAGAAGACAAGGATTCGGCAATGATAATAGTGGGCCAAATTTTTCTTTTACAAACCCGCCTGATCGGGATCAATCGGATTATACTTTCCCAAGCCGGAACTTTTCAGTTTTTGCAGAAAACAAGTTTTCTATAACACCCTCATTCAGTATTACGCCTGGCTTCCGCTTCGAGCACATCCAAACAGAAGCCAATGGCGTTTACCAAACGGTGAATACGGATGGCGCTGGCAATATCATTTTCCAGGACACCCTGGATGAAAACCGCAACCGTACCCGCAACTTTTTTTTATTCGGACTTGGGCTGAGCTATAAACCTTCTCCTTACTTGCAGTTTTACGGCAATTTTTCTCAGAACTACCGGGCCATTAGTTTTAATGATATGCGCATTATCAATCCCAACCTTACAGTTGATACACAGTTGCAGGATGAGCAAGGTTTTACCGGCGATATTGGCGTTCGCGGACAACTAGCTGACATCCTAACCTATGACTTCAGTATTTTTGGTATTGCTTATCAAGATAAAATTGGGGCTATTTTAAAAACAGATACTACCACCTTTCAAACTTTTCGGTATAGAACGAATATTGCTGATGCCCTCCACTACGGCCTCGAAAGTTTTGCTGAAGTAGGGCTTCTCCAATTAGCCGATATTCATTCGCCGGATACCAAACTATCCATTTATGGGAATTTTTCCTGGCTGCAAGCCACCTACACCAATAGTGATGAGCCGGGTATTGAGGGAAATAACGTAGAATATGCCCCACCTATCAAGTTACGTACAGGTTTAAACCTGGAAACTGGTGACTTTCAAGCTTCTTTTCATTTTAGCCACGTCAGTAAGCACTACTCGGATGCTACCAATGCTGATCAAACGATTAGTGCTATCCATGGAAAGGTTCCTAGTTACAGCTTAGTAGATGTTTCTGCTGCTTATCATTTTGATCCTTTAACCCTTAAGGTTGGGATTAACAACCTTTTAAACAAGTCCTATTTCACCAGAAGAGCTACGGGATATCCGGGTCCGGGGATTATTCCCGGCAAGGTTCGCAGCCTGTATGCTACTTTAAAAGGTCAATTTTAGACCTTCCCTCATCACCAAAATTCTTCAGCAGGTCTTAAGTTTGACAAAAAATCCTTCTATGGCTGTCAATGTGGTGTTTATGGGTTCCTTGGCCGAAGCCACTTTTACCCGGAATATTAAGGTCGAACATTGCGACAATATTCACTCCCTGTACCGATACCTCGAAGAACAATTCCCGGACCTGAAAACGCATGCTTTTAAAATCCTGCATAACAATGAGTTCCTGAATAAGGAAATCAGCCTGGAAGATGGTGATGAAGTGGTACTGCTTCCACCTCATAGTGGCAATTGAAGTTGAGAGGTTGGGTTGCTTGAAATTTATTAACTTAGTAATCTATAGGTTATCCTAACCCATTTGCATAAATCAAATCTTTTGCTAAAATTTACCCTTCATGATAAAATGATTTTTTATATTGTAAGCTATTGTTAAAAGTCCTCTAAAATTACACTCGCCAAAAACAGCAATTTATGCCCTCGCAAGTATTCGAAGCTAACCAAGAGGCTATAGACCGTCTCAAAGGTTTACTAGGAGGAGATGCCGTTTTCACAAATGGCACTACCATGGAAGAAGCTAATCAAAATACAAGCGCTTTTGATGCACCGGAGCTTTCGGGACTTGTTATACCTGAGACTATCGAACAGCTTAAGGAAATCATTAGCGTAGCCCGAGAATTCAGGTTGCAGGTTTACCCTTACAGCAGCGGTTTTAATTGGGGTTTAGGATCCCGTTTACCGGCTTGTGAAAACTGCATCCTACTGAGCCTGGAAAAGCTGAATAAGATCCGCGAAGTGAATGAGGATTACCATTATGCCGTTATAGAACCTGGTGTTACCCAAAAGCAATTGGCCGATTACCTGAAGGATAATGGGAAAGCGCTACAACTTAATGTTACGGGATCTTCACCCCATAGTAGTGTGGTTGGCAATATCCTGGAAAAAGGAACCGGATTTCGCAATCACCGGATAGAAGACGTTAGAGGAATGGAAGTTTTGCTAGGCAATGAGGAGCATTTGCGCACCGGGTTCTGGGATGATGCCCCGGAAAATACCACGGTACATCACTTTAAATATGGTTTGGGTCCTTACCTTGACGGCATTTTTCTTCAATCCAACCTGGGCATTGTAACGGCTGCTGTGGTAAACCTGATCCCGGAGCGGGAAGATGTATGGATGCTCACGTGCCACGTGACAGACAACAAACTTCAGCAGTTCATCAATAACATCAATTGGCTGTACCGGGATCATTATTTACAATCTTCCATGCATATCGGCAACGAAGTACGGACCCGTATAGCTAGCGAGGCTGATGAAGGAATTTCCCAATGGACCGCATGGACCACTATTAGTGGAGATAGAAAATTTTTGGAGTTTGTAAGCCAGGAAATAACCCTGAGACTAAGTCAAAGCTGTAAAAGCTTAAATTTCTTCTCCTCCGAGCAAATTAATGATAAGAATGCTGATCCCTTTTTACAGGAAATGTATCTCCTACATCAAGGGAACCCTTCCCATCTCTTTTTAAAGGCTATGAAAGAGAGTGTCGGGAATCTTGGGAATTTTGATCCTGATAAAATTGACCAAAGCCGCTACGGCATGTTGTGTTGCCTTCCGATCATTCCCTTCAGTGGCTATGAAGCACAGCGCGCGAAGACCCTCATATACGAAGTGTGCGCTAAATACAACACCACCCCAGCCGTTACCCTAAACCCTATGAATGACCTTTACCTGGAAGCGGTAATCAACCTTTATTTTGACCGGAAAAACGACAGGGAAATTACTATGGCGCATCAATGTAATGAAGAATTACATAAAAGCCTTTACGAAGCTCAATACAGGTTTTACCGAATGGACATTAAGTTAATGCAGAAATACGTTACTGAGGAGTCTCCATTTTGGAGAACGATCCGGGATCTGAAATCATCCCTAGACCCAGAAGGTATTATCGCGCCTATGCGTTACAATTTAGCCTAGATACAACGCCACTTGGTTAATATCCAAGGGTTTTTTGAGCACATCACTAATTAGGGGGTGTGCTTTTGCACGGTTCAGGTCCAATTCATCCCTTGATGAGGACACCATTAGAATCAGGCAATGCTGAATGATGGTATCCGGAAATTCCTGGAAATGTTCCAAAAATTGAAATCCATTCATATCCGGCATGTAAATATCCAAGAGAATCAAATCCGGGTATTTTCCTCTTCCTTTTACCTCGTTTAAATAATTTAGCCCATCCTGAACGGAAGACTTGGTTTCCACCTCATCTACGTGCCCTCTTTTTAGCAGAAGCTTTTTGTTGATTTCCTGATCGATCTCATTATCATCGATCAGAAGGACGGTTTTGGGCTTATTTTGATTCATAAGGATTCATTTAGGAAGGCGTACTTTAAAAGTACTGCCAACACCAGGTTGAGAGTCAACATGGATAGAACCTCCTAGCTTTTTTACTGTTTCGTTAACAATGGACAATCCCATACCCGTTCCCTGGCCTTGATCTTCTCCACGATAAAAGAACTCCCAAACTTTTCCAAGTTTATCTTTTGGGATCCCATTCCCATTGTCGCTTATAGTTATACACGCATCACCCTCACATTGCGCTAAGGTAACTTTAATATTGGTTTCGGGCTTACTATAATCCTGGTATTTTACTGCGTTGGACAATAAGTTACTCAATACAATACTTATCCTATACTTATCAGAATGAAACCCTTCGCTCATCTTATTCTCGACTGATAACGCTACACGATCGGCCCCTTCCATATATTGGAAATGCTCAAAAGTACCGTACACGAGGTCTTCAAAATCAATCCATTCATAACTCTGCTGCGTCTTAGCATTCCGGTAATAATCTATAAGATCATTGACAAAATCCTCCAGTTTGTTGACACTCGTCCCGATCAAGTTAAAATAATGCTGCATCGTAGGATTCGGCTCCTCCATATCCGCCAACTGAAGTACGCCTTGAATAGAGGTTAAAGGCGCCCTTAGATCATGGGATGCACTGTAAATAAACCGGTCCAGGTCACTATTTTTCTTCCTGAGTTCCTCGTTGGTATTTTTTAGTAATTCTTCAGCCTCCTTGAATTCGGTGATATCAGCAATTACTCCGTCATAAACGATACCCTCCTGCGAGTCATTGATTTTGTTACAGCTAACAAGGCCCCAAAACCGACCTTGTTGGTCGTTGAAAAGGAATGGTACCTCCCGGTTATTAAAACTACCCTGGGTACCTTCTATATCCGTCAGTACATTACGGCCTTCGGGGTCTACATTAAAAAAATCACCCCCTGCTTTATTCAACTGGTACAATGAGTTATATTCAAAAATTCTTAAAAATGCGTCATTTACGTAAAGAAACCCTCTTTCAGGACTGAACCGGTAAATACCGTCCTGGATATTGGCATTTATAGATTTAAGGAGGTTTTCATTGGCCGCAGCTCGTTCCTCCGCTAACTTGCGATCGGTTATATCAAAACCGTAGCCCAGAACAAACTGGAATTCCCCGGCTTCATCATAAATAGGAGTAAAATTACGTAAATGAACAACTTTATTGTGAGCATCTTTCCAGATTTCTTCCTCCCATTTAATTTCCTGCTGCTGGGATAAGGCCTGTTGAAAGTAATACCTGCGCTCCCAGGCTATGTTAAGATCCTTACCACGATAACGACAAAATTCAAAATCATCTTTACCAATTATCCAGTTTCGGAGGTAATCATCCGATATAGCAGTTTTATTGCAAAAAACATAGCGATGCTCCTCATTGAAAACCACTAACTGGACAGGCATGGTAGAAAGGATATGCTCATAAAATTGCTCATTTTTGTTAAGATTATCCAAGGCTCCTTTTTGTTGGGTTACGTCCTTAAGCGTTCCGTTGAAATAGGATACATGGCTTTCATCCTTAAAGATAGCTTTGGCATGGAGCAACACCCATTTTGAAGCATCGTATTTTTCAGAAAGCTTGAAAAGCATGTTAACACTTGGCTTAGCTGGAATAGCACTTTCCAGCCGATTGGCAACCCGCTCCCAGTCTTTAGGATTCACCAGGGATTTGAGGTCTTGACCCGCTTTTCCAACACTGGAAGAAGGCACACCTAAAAAAGCTGAAAGCTCTTCAATATCATATGTCAGCGGAAAGCCTTTATCATTTTGAATAGTGATGTTGGCTTGAGGCAATTGCTTCAAAAATTGCTCTATAAGCCATTCAGCATCCCTTACTTGATCAGGCGTAGGATTTCGTGTAGGAACGCTTTGTGACATTCGTGTCTTGTTGAGCTTATGGTTACTCTAAAGTGTAAAAATAAGCACTCAAGACCATGCCCCAAAACACCCCAATAAATTTTTTATAAAAGTATCTATATATAAAAATTTCGAATAATATCGGGTATATTATTTTATAGAGATTAACCTCTATTTAATTATGAATTGTACCGCTCCATCTGAACGTAATTCAGAAATTCATTCCTGGTTGCTTTTTCCCGAAATTGACCGCTATACTCAGCTGTAATGGTACTACTGCCCACATCCTGAATACCTCTTGCCCGCACACACATGTGGTTGGCATCTACGAGAACGGCAATATCCTCTGTTTCCAAGGCTTCTTTTAAAGCATTGGCGATTTGCTTCGTCATTCTTTCCTGAACTTGTGGACGTTTAGCAAAATACTCCACAATTCGGTTAATTTTAGAAAGCCCAATAACTTTACCACTGGAAATATAGGCAACGTGGGCCCTGCCTTCAATGGGAAGGAAATGATGCTCACAATGAGAATGCACTTTAATGTTCTTCTCTACCAACATCTCATTGTAGGCGTATTTATTATCAAATAGGGATACCTTAGGTTTATTGGATGATTTTAAACCGCTGAAAATTTCCTGCACATACATCTTGGCCACCCGGTGCGGGGTTCCTTTTAAGCTATCATCTTTTAAATCCAATCCTAGGGTTTCCATTATAGAAGCAAAGTGCTGCTCAATCTTAGCAATCTTTTCGTTATCGGAAAGATCTTTAGCTTCGCTTTTAACCGGAGTGGATTTAGTATTACTTAGATGCTCTTCGCCGATCTCTTCAACAGAGAGGTTGGATAATTCCGGGTTTTTGAAATCTTCGGATTTGTAGCTCATTGGCAGATTGGCCTTTACTGTCATTTTTCAAGTTATAGTAACGAGTGGAAGGGTGAGCAAGTTCAAGCCGGACAGCATCCTTTTCAGAAAAAGCTAAAGATTCGCTTCTATTAAGGATAGCTTAACCATTAAACCGTCAGAACTAAACCGCTAAGTAAACCCTTTTCATTAGGCCTATGCCTTAACAAACCCCTTAGGAAAAACTGGTTAAATACCAATCTTGATTAGATTTAATCCAAAATCCATGATAGCTTTTTGGTAGCATCAATGCTAAGGAATCAGGTTTACAGGCTATGACCAGGAACCGGGGAAATTTTTTAATTAACCTTTAAGCTACAAAGAATGAGGATATGTGAACTCAAAGCTTATTAGTTGATGAGGCTAAATTAACGGCTGAATTTTGACTTAAACTAACAGCTCCTTCTTTCTAACAAAGCCAAACCATATTTTGCCGATTAATGGCATGGAGGTAAAGCCCTAATAGCCTTTTAA
>CAZIUI010000002.1:154365-182496 GCA_964542585.1 uncultured Sphingobacteriales bacterium
TATTATCGTATAAATCATACTGATAAAATCAGACCTTTTAAACCAATTAAAAGCGATGGGAATAAATAGGCCGAGAAATTGTGGAGTAAAGCGTAAGCGCAAGCAAAAACAAGCGAGCTTTTGGAACCGTGAGTATCGGAATCTAGTGCCATCCGCTGTTTCTATGAAACCCATTACAAAACACTCCAATAGTTCATCAATACGGTACATGAAGCTTAAGCCAACCTTGAAACAGCATATAGCGCGGCTGGGTGAGAAAGCGAGCCACTGTTTTGACCCGCTGACGATCGCCATCCAATTTTTTCCGTGCTTTTTTTTTAAGCTTAAAATGGTCCTATTATGGCTTCTAGGCAAATAGGATTTAGCCTTTGATCTTGTTCCCAAAGAAATTTTAAAGCTCTAAACTTAGTAAAAAGAAGATACACCCCTTGAAAGATCATTTAGATTTTGCCAATAAGCTTTACCATTTTACAAGCAATCATTTTTCCTGAAAGATTATTTACCAAATTTATCGATTAAGTAGATTTCTATTTTTTTCACAAAAACGCTGGCCTTTAATCAAAAGACCAATATATACCGTAGCCAGACGAGCTTCGTTAATTTATTCCTCTTATTTTTACAATATATTGTAAATTCGAATAAAGTGGTAAGTGTAGTATATGCAGATTCTTCTGTCAACCTTAGGAAAGCTTAGGCTTTTAATTCTATCGCTCATACTTCTAAACCAACTAGCCTACGCACAAAAAGACCGATCGTATTTGAAGGAAACCAATCAGGAAGCCCTGAAGAATATGGCGGAGCGTCTTGAGCAAGAATATGAGCGCAACATGCAGAAAGCACGGGATGCTGCCAGGAAGCGCGGCATGCCCATCCGCCAAGTGAAAGAAGATGGAGAAGTAATTCAGCTCCAGGGCCTTGATACCGCAACAGGTCAGCTAATCTACTACACCACCAACAACCTGGATGCGTCTAATACAACCAATACCAGTGAAGTATGGCATGGTGGCAGCCTGAACCTGGACCTTTCAGGCAGCGGTTACACTGTAGGTATATGGGATGCCGGAGAGGTTTATACTGGTCATACAGATTTTTCAGGCAGAGTAACCCAGCAAGACAACCCAAGCAGTCAAAGCAACCACGCCACCCATGTTGCCGGTACGCTTATCGGTAACTCGTCCGGTTATACAAGTTCGCCAAGCGATCAAGCAAAAGGAATGGCCTTTGAGGCTGACCTGGATGCCTATAATTCTAACAATGATGCCTCAGAAATGGCTACTGCCGCAGCGAATGGCTTGCTGGTATCAAACCACTCTTATGGTAAGCTTTCTGGTTGGGATTATGGTGATTATGGCAAGGGAAGTGGGTGGTACTGGTTTGGGAATCCCTATGTTAGCAATGCCAAAGAAGACCATTGGTTTGGCTATTACAAACAAAGTGCGGAAAAATGGGATGAAATTGCTTACAATGCCCCTTATTACCTGATCACCAAAGCAATAGGCAATGATCGCAATGATGATGACCCGAACACCCAGCATTATAAATTGGATACTAATGGTAACTGGGTAAGCAGCACGGCTTCAAGGAATGATGATGGGAATTATGACTGCATCCCGCCAAAAGGGGTTGCCAAGAATATCATAACGGTTGGCGCCATAAAAGATAAGACAAGTAGTGGAAACCCAACCTCAAACGACATGACCACCATGAGCTCATGGGGGCCAGCTGACGATGGGCGCATTAAGCCGGATATCGTGGCAAATGGGAAGAATGTTACCTCTTCGTGGGGCACTAGTAGCCATCATTCCATGACCGGAACATCCTCAGCAAGCCCTAATATCGCTGGTTCCATGCTGTTGCTCCAGGAGCATTACTACAACGAGTATGGCCAGCAGATGCGAGCAGCCACCCTAAAAGGTTTGGTTATTCATACAGCCATAGAGGCCGGCAGCCATGTGGGCCCGGATTATAAATTTGGCTGGGGTTTGATGAACACGAAAAATGCCGCAACCGTCATTACCAATGACTCCGGCGGCCAATACATCAAAGAGGAATCGTTAGCAAATAGTGGGACTTACACGTTTGAAGTTTACAGTGATGGTCAAAAACCGCTAAAAGCTACCATCTGCTGGACCGATGTGCCAAGTTCACCACCCAGCTCGCCACCCAATTGGCAAGTTGATGATAGAACTAAAATGCTGGTTAATGACCTTGATTTAAGGGTTATTGATCCGAGTAATAACGCTCATATGCCTTTCAAGCTGGACTACAGCAGTCCTTCTAATGCAGCAACAAGGCAGGATAATGACGTGGACAATGTAGAGCAAGTGTATATAAGTGCTCCATCTGCCGGAACTTATACCGTAGAGGTTACCCATAAGGGTACGTTAACAGGTATCAATGGCAATAATACGCCCCAGGAATTTTCGCTGTTAATCACAGGTGGCGGTAGTAAATGGCTTGGCAGTAGTGGGAATAGTTGGAATAACAGCAGTAACTGGTCCGGTAAAATTCCCGGTATAGATGAGGCTGCTTTTATTCCCAAAGGGCGCTCAAACTATCCTGAAATAACGGGCAACCAAGAAGTCCGTAACCTGAGCATTGAGGACGGTAATAACCAGGGTCAGCTTACGGTGAAAAGCGGTGGTAAACTTGGGGTTAAAGGAGATATTACCAATAAGGGCAATACTAATCTTGGAAGTGGTAAATTGGTTATTAACGGGTCAAACGGGAAACAGAACATTCGCGGTAATGGAGAATTAACCATTAATGAGTTGACGATAGATAACCCAGCAGGAGTCGGTATTCAAACTTCTATGAAAATTAACAACAAGCTAAACCTTACGAATGGCGTGGTCCAAATCCCCGCTTCCACTGATGAGCTCACATTAGTTGACAATGCCACGGTAAGCCCAGCCGGCGGACAAAGCGCCAGCTACGTTCAGGGAACCGTAAAAAAACAAGGTGATGACGCCTTCACTTTTCCCTTAGGGGATGGCGGCCGCTGGGCCAGGTTGGAAATATCAAGTCCCGCTCAAACGTCCAATGCTTTCTCCGCCTCTTATGACGATAAAGGGTATACCAATACAAGCACCTTTGCAACGGGTTCCGGCCTCAATAACGTTAGTGATGTTGAATACTGGAAGTTAAACCAGGTTAATGGTAGCTCCCAGGTTGACGTCACCCTTTATTGGGAAGATGGTTCAACTTCCGGAAGCAATATAGACCAACTAAGCAACAGCAATCCTAAAGAACCGGTAATAGCTCACTGGAACGGCTCTGAATGGGAAAACCTGGGCCAAAGCAGCAATACGGGCACCCCCTCTTCTGGCAGTATTACTGTAACAGGAGTCAGCCATTTCAGCCCCTTTACACTGGGGTCCACATCCAGTAGTGACAATCCTTTACCAGTTGACCTTCTGAACTTTGATGCAGAACCAGCGGAAGACCAGGTCAACTTGAGCTGGGCCACTGCGTCTGAAACCAATAACCGGTATTTCCGTATCCAGAAGCAGATGAAAGATGGTTGGAACACCATCGGCACGGTTAAAGGAAACGGCACAACAACCCATAAGCATTCCTACAAATTTCAGGACCTCAATATAAAAGCAGGCGAAACATACTATTACCGCTTGAAGCAAGTGGATTTTGACAGCCGTTATGAGTACTCCAATGTGGAGAGTGCTACGCTGGGTGAAGGCCCTTCCTATCCAAGCCTATCCATCATGCCCAATCCCATAGAAGATGCCCTTACTTACCAGCTCAAGTTACAGAAACCCCAAAAGCTGAGGCTTCAGATCGTTAGTGCTTATGGGGTACCGGTTTATCAAAGTCAGCAACCAGTACCAAGAGGTAATTTTGAACAGACCATCCAGGTTAAAGGCCTGAAGGCGGGTCATTATACCCTGATCATCCGAGGTAATCGCCGGACCTTTCATAAGGCGTTTGTGATTGTTGAGTGAGTTTTGGCAAGGGTTAGCCCAGCAGGTTACAAACCTGTTGCAAATCCAGCCCAAAAGGATTGCTTGCAGGGATTTTTCCTTTTAACGGAACTTAGCCTGAGGGTTGTTTCCCCATGTTTTCCATTTCAATCATTAACGGTTCCGGCCTGATTAAAAACTTCCTGTCGCTCTATAATAAAAAACGGGGAAAATGACGACCTTGGAAAAAACTACATGCCCGCCATGGTCACATGGCCAAAGTTAGCGGCATTCTGCTTCTTCAGTCTGATCAACCAAGATAATACCGAGCAGGAATGATGAAAATGTTCCAACAGGAGCTCCAGTTAAACCCTTTTTCACTTTACCGTTTACCATTTTATAATTTTTCTTATCTCCTTCATGGCTTAATTCCGGTTGTTTCTGGCAATCAACGCCATAAAATTTTAAAGTGAGGTTTTTTTGAGGTCCTGCAGCACGTTGGAATATCGGTTTTTTATGGTAGGTTGCCGTTTTTTGTATTTGATTAAAAATTAACTTTATGGCTTCATCGGAAATAATAATGTTATGAAAATGCTGTTATCGTTCTTAATTCTAGCGCTTATTCCATTAATATCGCTTTCTCAGAGCAGTGAACGCAGACTTGATAAGATTAAAGAAGCAAGCACTCATCTAAAGGACTACAAAAGCCAGGAAACTACTGGAAGGAGTTTGCAATTAGGTGGTTTGGCAATAACAGGTGGCTCAAGCTTAATACTGGACCCTACAGAAAATTCGGCCAAGATCGGAATAGGCATAGGCCTCGGTGTTTCATTGGTTGGCCTTATTACTAAAATTGGAAGTAAAAATGACCTTGAAAAGGCTGCCAATAAGTTGGAAGAGGCCGGTACCTATTATTGATTTTTAGCCTTTACCAAATTGAACTCCTAAAACCGCATGTGGCTAACTATCTTTCACAATACACCCCAAACGGTTAAATAACTCACCTGGCAGAGGAAAAAGTAACCGAGTGTTGGCCGGAAAGGCAGGTATTTATTAACGATGGCTTAAAAGTTAAACCATACTATTTCAGGGCGTGGAGGTTCCCTTTGTAATAACAAAGGTTTTTTTGTGCCCTAATTTAAAAAGGCTAAAAGGCCCATATTGTAGAAGCTCCCCCCCTCGGACTCGAACCGAGGACCTTCTGATTAACAGTCAGACGCTCTAACCTACTGAGCTAGGGAGGAGTATTGTTGAATTGTGCAAAATTAAAGCATATATCCTTTTGCCCCAAATTTACCCGCACTAGGCAAACCGCAAAGGCTATAATTGAGTTTATTTTGTATAAAAATAGAACCATGTCATCACCTAATACAACCGCTAATTACCTGATAAACGAAACCAGTCCTTATCTCCTACAGCATGCTTACAACCCTGTAGAATGGTATCCTTACGGACCGGAAGCTTTTGAAAAAGCCAGGAATGAGGATAAACCCTTGTTAATCAGCATTGGCTATTCAGCCTGCCATTGGTGCCATGTAATGGCCCATGAGAGCTTTGAGGATCCGGACCTGGCCGCCATCATGAATGATCAATTTGTGCCCGTAAAAGTGGACCGGGAAGAGCGACCGGATGTGGACCAGCTTTACATTGATGCCGTCAGCCTCATGACCGGACGCGCAGGGTGGCCCTTGAATGTTTTTACATTACCCGATGGGCGGCCGATTTTCGGTGGTACCTATTTCCCAAAAGATAATTGGCGGGAAATCTGTAATAAGATCACCGAAATTTACCGAAATCAGCAAGATGAGGTACTGGATTATGCAGATAAGCTTGCCAATGGGATCCAGCAGATCAACATTATTGAACCCCCAGAGCAGCATCGCGCTGTAGACTATGAAACTTTAAATCAAGTTTTTGAGCAAATGCGGGCCAATTTTGACACCACCTATGGTGGCCGTCAAACAGCCCCAAAATTTCCCTTGCCGGATAATTACCGTTTTTTACTACGGTATTACCGGCGAACCGGAAAGCCCGAAGCTTTGGACCATACCAACCGATCGATGATCCGAATGGCACAAGGCGGCATCTACGACCAACTAGGCGGTGGTTTTGCTCGCTATTCCACTGACCAATACTGGAAAGTTCCGCATTTTGAGAAAATGCTTTACGACAACGGCCAGCTTTTGAGTCTCTATGCGGAAGCTTATCAACTCACCAAAAATCCGTTTTACAAGCAGGTAGCCGAAGGCATAACAGGTTTTTTGGAAAGGGAAATGTACAGCCCTGAGGGAGGATTTTATTCCGCTCTGGATGCAGACACCGAAGGAGAAGAAGGAAAATTTTACACCTGGACGGAAGGCGAAATCGAAGCGGTCATAACCGATCCCACAACCCTGAAACTTACCAAGGACCATTTTGGGATAGGCGGTGATAGCCTCTGGGAACGGGATAAGCATGTGTTGCAAATTGTACGGCCGGTTTCAAGCCTCGCTAAAGATGAAGGTATGCCAGAAGCTGAGGTGGAAGAGCACCTCCGTTCAGCAACGGAACAGCTGTTCCGGAAAAGGGAATCGCGAACACGCCCCGGTGTGGATGATAAAATCCTCCTAAGCTGGAATGCCTTGGTCCTCAGAGGACTTATCGATGCCTATACCGTAATGGGTGATCCGCACTACTTAACCCTGGCTAGCCAAAACCTTACTTTCCTGCAATCTACCATGATGCAAGGGAATACCCTTTACCGCACTTATAAAGATGGTACTCAGAAGATCCAGGGATTTCTGGACGACTACGCCCTTATGATCCAGGCATTGTTGGCTTATTACAGCGCCACTTTTGAGGAGGATAAACTAACCCTGGCCTACGAGCTTCAAACCTACGTTGATGCGGAATTTTATGATGAGAGCATTGGCCTTTACCAATACACTGCAAAAGACCAACCAGCGCTGATCAGCCAAAAGTTTGAGGTTTCCGATAACGTGATCGCATCCCCCAACTCCCTCACCGCCCAGAACCTTTATTACCTGGCCCATTTTTATGCTCAGACCAGCTACCGGGAACGGGCGACTCGTATGCTCCAAACCATTCATGACCAATGGCACAAAAACCCTTACTTCTTTTCTAACTGGGGCTGCTTAGCTACACATTTTGTGGATACTTTTTATGAAATAGCCATAACGGGTCCAGATGCCCTTCAAAAGCGACTGGCCCTAACACAGGAGTTTAACCCGCATCAGGTAACCGCTGGTACATTAACTGGAGAAACGGCCATTCCCTTATTAGCCAACCGTTGGAATAAGGATGAAACCCGAATTTTCATTTGCGAAGACACCCACTGTAAGCAACCGGTAACGGAGATAGATGAGGCTTTATCCCTATTAAATGCGTAGGAAAATGGTTAATTTTACGCGCATATAGTAAAACCATTACCATGAAGAAGATCCTGGTAGCATTTGATGGCTCACGCTATTCAGAGAGTGCGCTAAATTACGCCATTAAGCTGGCTAAACCTCAGCAGGATTTAGTGGTCGGGATTTTTATAGAGGACCTTAGTTATGCCTACATGTTTACCAATTTTGGCGTGGACCCCATGGGCCATGAACTTTCAGGTGGATACGGCACCTACATTGACGAGGTGCGGGAACAAGAAGAATCCAAACTGGAAAATAATCAGCAAGCTTTTATCCAACGATGTGAAGCAGCAAACATCCGCTACAACACCTATGTGGGGGAGGGAGCAACAGCTCAACGCATTGTGGAGGCATCCATTTTTGCGGATCTCCTGATCACCGGCTACCAGGTGTATTTCTCTAACCTGGGGAATGATGAAGACCAACAAGTCCTTAAAGACGTCCTGGCCTATGCCCACTGCCCGGTCTTGGTGGTCCCTGAAACCGACTTAGCCTTCAATAAGGTCATTTTTACCTATAATGGGGGTGAGAATGCTGTTTACGCCATAAAACAGTTCACCTACCTCCTAAAGCCCCACATCGATCCTGAAAGTACCGAACTTTTAAGCATTCAAAAAGATGAACAAGCTAAGCTCCCTTACAAGCATTTGATTCATGAATACCTGCACCAACATTACCCCCATTGCCGATTTACCATTAAACAAGGAAAGGTAGACGAAGCTTTACCCAAACATGTGGCTGACCAGCCGGATGTTTTGGTGGTAATGGGATCTTTTGGGAGAAATACATTATCCCGGATTTTCTCTCCGACTAAAGCTAAAGGCCTGCTTGAGGACCGCTCGAAACCCGTTTTTATAGCCCACCGCTAAAGAGGGCTAATACCCAACCTTTCACACCTGGAAAAAAAAAGCCCACCTCCCAAGAGGCGGGCTTTCTTTTGTGCTAAGAAGACCACTTTAACGGATCAGCGTTACCGTACCCGTTTGGGTATCGCCAGCACCTCCTCGGCCATCGTCCGTTTCTTCGTATTGATAAGTGATCTTGTAGAAGTAGGTACCAGAACGGGCATCCCCACCGCTTTGGGTAGTACCGTCCCAGAAATGACAGTACTTACAACCCCTTGGATTACTGGGGTCTTTACCACCTTCATCACAATCTCCTTCGAAATTTGAACGGTTATTCGTCCAGAAACAGTCATTGTTACTGTTTCCTTTCGTAGTTTCATAGACCTTATTACCCCAACGGTTGTAAATCGTCATCTTGAAGGATTGATCCCCTTGTACCCGGAATGTAAACCGGTCGTTGGTGCCATCGCCATTCGGGGTAAACACATTAGAGCGATCGTAAACCGTGTCCTTGACGTTCGGTATCTTGACCGTATCCGTAAGGTGACATCCTTGAGGATTGTAGGCCCTCAGAGCAGTCCAATAGAAACCCCGATCAGTGTAATAATCAACCGTAGGCTCAATTTCAGCACTGTCAGTCTCAAGTTTACTACCTTCCCCAGGGGCATTGGTGTAATACCCAGTCTCGTCATTGATTGAACTTTGAAGATCACCTTCTTTAACAGAAGTGTTAAAGAAATGCCAATCAAATCTTTCGGCAAATTCAGTCTCACTGGTAAAGGTATACTTGGACCTTGGCCGGTCTTCGCCTTCCGGCTGAGCTAACGTATCCAGGTCTACATTCAGGGCTGTAATCCTCAGCGATTTGGTAGCGGTGTCATAACATAGCGTATCCTCACCATTGGGAATCAGTGTTATATCAAAGGTATCATACTGATTGCCCTCATAAAACTGCCCATAATCGCTTGCTGTAAGAGAACTATCTCTCAGGACAGTATCGCCTTGACCCATGGCCCAATAAAAGCTGTCATAGGCCGGATCGGCTTGTTCTACAAGTCGAAGTCGGGTCTGATCTTGTGGATTGGAACCAATGTTTTCGGGTGGACATAGGTCCTGTGTTGGAATAGCAAAGTCCGTTTCATTGGTTTCTTTGACCCTTACTTCGAAACGATTAGAGTCGTAAGTTGGCAGTGTGGTATCCTGAACCGGAGCACGGCAGCGGAAGGAATCGGTAGGATCAGGCGTACCCGTGTTAGGGACCTGTCCAAAGACCTCAATATCCATGTTGTAGGTCCCAGCGTCATCATATTCAAGACCGAAAAGGCTATCAACAGGGAAATTCTGCTCGCTAACGGTAACTTCCTCTCCGTTACCTTTATCAAATACCCATTCCGTAACTTCTTCCGATGAATCCTTAAGCCGGAAGGTAGCCGGTTGACATTTCAGCTTACTTTGGAGCGAAAGCTTAGGACTGGGGCCCAGTACAATAATCTCCATGGTATCGGCTTGACGTGAAAGGGTATCGCCACTCTTAACAACCACAGAATCACCGCCAGTGCTTGACAGGAACGTTGAATCAATACATCCCCTGGCACTCTTTACCTTCAGCTCCGTTCGGAAGGTATCATTCCGGGTAAAGAACTTGGTAACAGTATCAGAGGTGTATTGGTTAATGGTGTCTTTACCATCATTAAACCTCCAGTTCCAGCTTACAACACTGTCGATTTTAGTGGAATCAATCGGATTGCCAGCATCATCGTACTTGAAATCATATTGGAACAGGATCTCTGACTCATCAAAGAAATCTACTTTTACCGGAGCACAAGCTAAGCTTGAAGGCAGGGTGTCAATGAAAGCCTGTAGACCGGTTACGGTAACAAGATTTTCCTTTTCCATAACCTGTGCACATCCTGTACTATCAATGGATTTCATACTAACGTCAAACCGTCCGGCACTGTCATAGACATAGAAGGGAACAACCTCTTTTATGCCATCGTCATTCACATCGGTGGAATCCAGCGTGGTTTCAAACGTGCTGTCCCGGTCCAGATCCTGGACGTACCTCAAGGTATCAATATCATACTTGGTTTCATAATACCCATCACCATTCAGGTCCCAGTAGAGTCGCTCATATTGATGACCATCAGAAATCGGGTTATCCCTTACGCCTTTTGGATCTTTCCAGAAATTGTCGTCCGCTAAATAAACAGGGGCTTGGCCGGGGAAAATAGGCGGACGAAAATCATAGTAACGAGGGAAGATACCCATATTCTGGGCTGTGGGATTGGGAGCGGTTATCTTGTTGTAAAAATAAACCGTATCATTCTTGCTACTACTGCAGATAACGGTGTCATTATCGGTATCTAACACTTCGGGATCAAACCGTCCATAATGACCAACCTCTATATATTTAGGATTAGAGGCATTGCCACAACCGGTAACATTGGTTATGCCGGTCCCTATCCGGTAAACCCCGGGCTTATCAACATTAATGTCGGCTATGAAGGGCTTGTAGCGAAGCTCAAGCGAAATATTTCCCCGATTGAAAACCTTATTGCCGACCAAACCAAGGGCTGTAGCATTCTCTACGCTAGAAACAAGGTCACTGGAATCCTCAATAACACCAGCGTAATTAACGCCTTCCCCGCTTGCCGTATTCAGTTGGGCAATGCTAATGTTATCATTCGGGAAGGTTAGGACCGTATCAACAACGTCCAAAGTCCTCCTATTAACAGATACCAGATGGAAAGTATCCTGGAAGCCGAATGATTCATTAATGGTAAGCGAGTATTCGTAGAGTTTAGACTGTTTAGGCAGCGAATCAAAAATGAATGGATTATTTGGCCCTCCTATACTTTGAGCTCCTAAGCTATCAAATTTGAATACGCCACCCGTGTTAACCAGGGCAAAGCTATCAAAAACCACCTTACCTTTTATAACGGTAGAATCCCTGTTAGCTTTACAACCTGTGCTTATGGTATCATCCGTTCGGAGGGATTGCAGGGTTTTATCATTAATAGCACTTGTTCCACACACCCTTTCAGGGAAAAGGGTGCGGTCAACGCATACGGTATCCACGCGGGTATTACCACCAGCCAGGGTAACCGTATCAAATCGCAGGGAGTCGCAAAGCACCCATACCGTGTCCTCTCGAATGTCATCGTCCGTGTAAACTGAATCACTGTTATCAACCGTATCAAACTGGTAGTTTTCGTATTCCGTAGTTTCCACAGAATCATTGTTAAGATAAGGGTTCCGCAAATCTTTACGGGACATAAACCTACCAAAGTGATCAACATTATATTCACTGATCCTTTCCTGGTCCCTAAGCGGACTTACCAAAATACGGGTGGTATCGCCTACTTTACGAAGACAGTAAGAAGAATTTTCCGATACATTCCGGTTATCAGTTGGAAGGGGTCCAAAAAGGTTATCGGGTGATGGGGATAACGTATCAGGATTCAGAACTGAAAAGTCCGTCTCAAGGTCCGCAATGTATTTGTAATTACGGTAAAAGTGAGTATCTATACAACTACCGCTCTGTATCCACAGACCTAAATCCATGCAACCGGAAGTGTCATAGGAATAGGTATTGGGGGGCATTTGCATAGACCAAAACTGGTTAGTAAGCCACTGAAATGTACCGGGATATTTCACAACCTGCTCTAAAGCACCATCCCCATTGGTATCCACCAAGTCGGTACAACGGCGGGTGCCGGTTTTCCAGGCAAAGGGGCCTCCTTGCAAACCAGGTTTTTTATTAATCGTACTGGCAGAATCAATGATTAAGCCCCAGGTATCGTTGCCGCCGCACTGCCCTGAGGGAATCGTTTCATCCAGCACAATTTCCTGTTCGCGTCCCTGACAAGCTATTCCCTGTATAAATAATCCTCTTCTTATGATGGATTCGGGATCGCCATCACTCCAGGTTGGTAATTTCTGTTGGATATCCCGCCGCATGTTTTTGATGTTGAAGGTATCACCTTCAATTATCGCATATTCTTTAACACTGTATTGAGCAGTAATTCTTGCTCCCAGATTAATGGCTTGGGTATTGGTTAAGACAATGCGGGCTATTGAATCCTGTTCCAACCGATACTCGAAAGGTTGAAGATTTCTACCACCATTTACACAAATCCTTATCGGGGAATCGGCCAGAACTTTCACAGCTTTGTTTTGAATGCCGCAAGTGAGCCCAAGAGAATCCAGCACAAAGGATTTATTACCGATATTGTAACCCGTAGTTAAGACGCTGGTCCTTCGCTCGAAAAGGGATTCTTCCCCCCAATCAGCCCGGGGTGGCCCCATAAAAATACGTTGCACAGCTGTCCCTTCCGGGCAACCGGTCACCGTATCTTCGGCTGATAAAATGGCTTGCCAACAACCACTGGTATCGTAGTAATGATAAGGAGCAGGAGCTGTTGAAAAATTACAATTACTACCGCTAAATTGGTTAGTGCCAGCATAATACTTTATCGCCACACTATCACCCTGGCTTACATTACTATTCCAAATCCGAAGAGTTGGCTGGCCGCCAATGTTTTCTACATCGTACCCTTTTCCATAGGTATTAATGGTTGAATCGGGTACGCCTCCGGATATTACACTAATACGGGTTTGATCATTGGCAATCGCATCATTAAAATCTTGAGGGAGGTTAATGGGAATTTGTGCTGTGCCGGCATTACTAACAACTGCGGTATCTATAAACTGACGATAAAGGGCATCTCTTTGTTTGGAGGCCCATGCGGTGTAAGTCGTACAGCTACGCCCATTAGGATCAGCAAAGTTCCAGACATAATTAATGCTATCACTGCCCCAAGGAGATAAATCGTCTTTTTTGTTCTCGCGGAAGGTATCCTTAAAATCCTGCTCGTAAAAACCACGGATTGTGTTATTGGTAGCGCCAAAACTAGATGCCCAGTCAAAACTCCGATCCCAGCCTCTAGCGGGGCTAGTACCTACTTTAACAGTATCAATACCCCCAGCAAAACCAGCGTTTATCAGGCGGTTCAAATAATCGGATAAGGTTAAACCATGAACGCCCTGATTATCCTCAAAAATATCAAGGAAGGGTAGGTCATGATCAAAAGGAATTCGCCTATCATTAAACGTACGCTGACTAGAGTCATTGACAAGGAAGTTGGCTGAATTATCGGTAACATTAGGGATTTCATATCCGCGATAAGCATGGTAATAAAGCGTATCGGTTAAACCTAAATTGTTGGTAAAGGTTCGGTAGACGGAATCGCCTTCAGCGGTATCAATGTAGAAAAAGTTTCGTTTTTGGATCTTGTTATTCTTACCCCGAAATGCCCTGCGCTTAGTTGTATTATTGGTAAACCGCACGAGGTTAGGTGCCTGACAATTGGGCTTGTAAACGTCCGTATCGTGCATGTTTTGAATATTAGGAGCACCTGTGGCTGGTCTGTACACAGTTGAATCGCCAGCCCTGTAACTTACGCGGTAGCAATAAGGCGGATTGCTAGGAGCTTTGGTAAATTCGATAAAAGCTCCCCGATCTTCGGTGGTATCTATAGCGGCAATGGGCTTGTTACAAAAAGAATCCTGGCCGTCAATATTTTCTATTTTGTCTATAGTTACATTGATGCCATTACCGGGCGTATATGTAGTACTCCTTCCCTGAAAATTTACCTCAAATGAACCCTTATCAACTTCATCGGCTTGCCCAAAATCCTCAATAAGAACCCTCTGACCGACTTCTGGAGCATCCGTGATAAGGTCCGTTTCTTTGTCGAAATTCACCATTTGGTAAGGTAAAGGATCGCCACGATTATACTGGTTAGGAGGCGTAGTAAAACCGCCATTATTGTTTCGCCTAACAAAGCTTACGCCACTAGAAACTATATTAGGAGTACAGTTAGGGTTATTAATGCGCCTGAGGAAATCCCGGGAAATTGGTCTATCACCGGGACCAAGATCATTAGCAAGGGGTGTTGGAGGGGGTAGGGTAATAGCTACTCCGGGGCCTTCGATAACAGCTTGCTTCCGGTAAAGGGTATCTAGCGCACCACAAATATTGGTAACATTTAACCTTATACTTTTTACCCCACCAGAAGGATAACGGTGAGAACCACTCCATATACCCCTTTCCACGGGATTAGGAGGTGGCATGTGTTGTGAAAAAGGGCCAACACCATTTTGCAAACTTCCAAATACGAAAGATTGCTGACTGTTAGCATCTGGTGTGTGACTAAATGGAACAGAGGTAGTGGATGGGGCACATATCTCAGGGTTAGTAACAATTGATGAGTCAAAATTAAAGACGACATTAACAACGCCCCGCTGAAATGTGAATGTTGAATCACAAGTAACGTTTCCTTTCTGACTGGTTACGGTTAAAGAAGGATTGTAAGTACCAGCAGCTTCATAGGTAAATTGGGTTTGGTTATAATCGGCCGGATCCCAACCATTGGGGCCTTGCGTAAATGTTCGGGTCGTGTTATTGGTATCATCAAAGTTAAATGTTATCTGATTAATATCAGACCGGTTTGGGGTTTGATTATTCAAGGTCACCTGCGTTTCAGGGCAATCAGGATTTTGTCCAGCAACAGTAAATTGCGGACTCAAGGGATCAAAGACTTCAATTTGTGGAACTTGCCGTTGCTCTAAATCGGTACACCCATTGGCATCGGTTACTTGTAAAACGATATTGGGATTATTAATCGCCTGTTCGTAGGTATGAGTTGGATTTTCTTGCCTGGAACCATTCCCATCCCCGAATGTCCATTGATAGTCTGTTATTGGCGCACCTCCTTGAGTGGAATTATCAATAAAATCGTATTTATTATCCGAGAAACACTGAGCACCTCCTGAAACACTAAAATCAGCATCGGGATTGGGATTGATGGAAACGGATGAATTTGAAAGCTCTACTTTACAGATACGGTTGCCATCGTCATCGTAAATGATGATGAAAGGCTCAAAATCCCCGCCATTACGATAGGTGTGGGATTGGTCATCCGTGTTGTTAGTCTGCAGGGAATCTGAACTACTCCAATACCAAGTAATGGAAGATGCATTCGAAGGCAAATTCTGCGTACTAAAGCTTATGGGTGCAGGGATACATCCAACATTATTATCGGCATTTAAACTTGCATTAGGGCACTGCGCATGACTATTGGAGGATATTCCTACCATTAACAGTAAAAGAACCGTGCTGGTAAAATAGCTCAAAAAGTGTTTAAAACGAACCATACAAATTGATTTAGACTTCAAAACTAAACTTTTCTGAAAAATTCCTAAAAAATCAGGGTTACTCTTTCTTTCGAGGTCTTGTGACCCATTAGGCCTTGATGAGAAAATAGGCATAGCTTTATTTTCAAGAGGTTGATAATTAGTCATAATTGTATCTATTTAAAGGCAGATCGCTTCAGCAGAAGTTTGCCGGTTTTTTGATAGAACTTAGGACTAAAGTCATATTGATACCTTAAGACGTACTGATAAGCACCCTCGTTGCATGGGGCTCCTTCATTGTTCACTTTACCGTTCCAGCTACGTTCCGGATCGGTTGTACTGAATACAACCTGACCTTGCTCGTTTTTGATAACCAGCTTGAAACGGTCCAGGCTACCGTGGCTCACCACTAACCTATCGTTACGCCCATCTCCGTTAGGTGTAAAAATATTAGGCAGGTCTACCTCTGGAGGCGATTTTAAACGAATACGCTTCTGGGTGGTATCCATACATCCTTGCTCACTAGCTGCAATCATTTTAATGGTTTTTTCACCACCAGTTGTGTAGGTATACCTGAATTGGGGTTGCCGTTTTTGCTCACCATTACCAAGCAACCACTGGTGGTTGGCATTCTTAGCGGTTTTAGCTTTCAAGAGCACTTTCAAGGGCCCTGGCTTTTGAACATGAAAGGCAGCCGTTGGCTGTCTCAGTACGCGTACCTTTTGGGTATCATAATGGACGTTTTCCCCTTCAATCCTGATAATTAAAGCGGTATGTTTTGTTCCGGATGGTATATTCACCAAGTGCCGGTTACCTTCCAACGGTTGAAAGGGTCTATCCCCAACCTTATAGCTTAGCCTATGTTTATCGCCTATTCCCCTAACGCTGAACCGGAGCTTTTCATAAGGGCATAATTTGGTTTCATCTACTTCCAACTGGTAGGTATGGGCATCTATCCTTGTAGTTTTTCCAGCGCCTTGCTTGGTTTGATTTGAAGAGGGCTGTTTAGGATTTTTAGATGATCGCTTACTGCGGCTGTCTTCAGCCTTGCTTAAGCGCTCTTTATTCAAACCTTTTGATGCATCGGTATTGGTCTGATCGGATTGCCGGTCATCCTGATTGGTTTGCTCACCTTCTGCATTAGGATCCGCTTTATGATTGGCCTTGCCATCCTTTGTAGCGGATAGATCGTTGGCACTGCGCCGGCCTTCAGGGTCTTTTCCTGCATGTTGGGTCTGTTTCCCGGAAGACGGAGCTACTGACGAATCAACTTGAAACATATCAGGATTATCAGGAGCAGTTTCCTTATCACCTGTATAGAAAAGGTAACCCACTCCACCACTGATCATGAGTGCTGATATCCCCGTGATGAGCCATCCCTTAACACCACCAAGGAGACCTTTAGCACCTGAGCTCATGAAATTACCACCACCACCTGTTGAAGGGCCACCATTCCCGGGCTGGGCCATACTTTTCTGCACCTGGTTGAAAACCTCATGCGCTTCACCAAGGTCATGCGGGGCTTCCCAGTCATCAAAACGCTGGCGGAAAAGGCGATCGATGTCAGGTTTGTGGTTACTCATTGTAAGGGTTTGCTAAGTACTCGCGCACTTTTGTTTGTAACATATTCCTAGCTCTTGCCACTTGGGACTTGGAGGTTCCCTCATTAATGCCGAACTGATTGGCTATTTCCTTGTGGCTATATCCTTCGATGGCATAAAGGTTAAAAATGGTGCGGTATCCATCCGGGAGTTCTTGAATAAGCTGTAAAAGCTCTTCCTGTGTCAGGTTTTGAGAAGCCTCCTCGGCCTGCCCGGGTTCGGGAACCTGATCAATATCCACCGTGTCAGGTGTTGCTACCTGTTTGCGATAACGGTCAATGGCTGTATTGATCATGATGCGTTTCATCCAGTTTTCCAGGTGTTGGGTATAAGCAAGTTGATCGATATGTTTAAAAATTTTGATAAAGGCCTCTTGCAAAAGGTCTTTTGCCTCATCCCGGTCATTGGTGTACCGCAAACCAATGCCCAACAATACTCCAAAGTAAGTTTCAAATAGCTGTTGCTGGGCTGTTGTATTCCCTGCTTTACAGCCTTCGAGAAGCTTATTAGCCTGTTGCTTACCATTGGATTCCATGTTATACCGGTGTTCAACTTCCTACACGAAATTAATCAGCGTAAGGTTGCATGGGCTGAAAAAAAATTGAGTAATGCGATGGCTTTCAATTATGGCGAGCATTGCGTTGCCAAAATTACTTAAGGCCTTAACTATAAGATGCTTAATAGGTGGCCAACGAAGCCATGCTGTGCAATCCTTACCCAATGTCAAATTGGTTAGATTTGCTTTTATAAATTTTATAAAAATCTATGTTCCCATGAAAAAGGTACTCATTGCCAATCGCGGGGAGATTGCGTTAAGGATCATGCGATCCTTAAAAGAAATGGGTGTTCAGACCGTAGCTGTTTTCTCGGACGCAGACCGCTTGGCACCCTTTGTAAAAATGGCTGATGAAGCAGTTCACTTAGGGCCGTCTCCATCCAATGAGTCCTACCTCCGAAGCGAGCTGATCTTGGAAAAGGCTAAAGCCCTTGGCGTTGATGGGATCCATCCCGGCTATGGCTTTCTTTCGGAAAACCCGGATTTTGCCAGGGAGGTAGAAGAAGCCGGTTTAAGCTTCATTGGTCCTGATGGTAGGGCTATTGAGATCATGGGAGATAAGCTGGCTGCCAAAGCTGCGGTTCAGCAATATGATATTCCTTTACTACCTGGTACAGATGAACCCATGGCAGACTTATCAGCAGCCCAGGAGGTAGCCGATAACATTGGCTACCCTGTACTGATCAAAGCTGCTGCCGGTGGGGGTGGTAAGGGCATGCGAATCGTGGAGCAGCAGGCAGACATGGCTGAGCAATTTGAACGGGCTGTAAGCGAGGCTTCCAGTGCTTTTGGCAATGGCGCGGTTTTCATTGAAAAATATGTGGCCTCTCCACGCCATGTGGAAATTCAGGTCTTAGGTGATCAACATGGGAATTACGTGTACTTACATGAACGGGAGTGCTCTATTCAGCGCCGGCATCAAAAGGTTATTGAAGAAGCGCCCTCCAGCATCATAACCCCGGACCTTCGACAAAAAATGGGAGAGGCTGCCATAGGTGTTGCCCAATCATGCGGATATGTGGGGGCTGGCACGGTTGAGCTCCTTGTGGATGAGCGGAAAAACTTTTACTTCCTGGAGATGAACACCCGCCTCCAGGTGGAACACCCCATAACGGAGATGATCACAGGTATAGACCTGGTCAAGGAACAAGTACGCGTAGCCAGAGGAGAAAAGCTAGGCTATAGGCAGGATGCGATCCCGCTGAATGGGCATGCGATTGAACTCAGGGTTTATGCAGAAGACCCGGAAAACAACTTTCTCCCGGCTATCGGTACGCTGACCACCTACCGCCCACCGGATGGCTTTGGCATTCGAACTGATAGCGGTTATGAAGAAGGACAAAAGATCCCCGTAGAATACGATCCGATGATCGCCAAGCTCGTGGCTCACGATACCGATCGGCAACGGGCTATTGATAAGCTATCCCGCGCTATTGATGATTTTCAGTTGGCCGGTGTGGATTCTACCTTAGGGTTTGGCAAATACACTATTCAGCACCAACAATTCCGTAGTGGCGACTACGATACCCATTTTGTAAAGCAACATTTTACCGGAACTAGCATTCACGGAGAAAATTACGATGAAGCAGCCGTGGCATCCTTGATTGCCGTTCGTATGAAGGAAGAACAACGGCAAAAGGCCAAGCAGCAAATGCAGATAGCACAAAAGAATGGCGAGCAGTGGAGGGCTCGTGAAGGATAGCACATCTTTAAACACGCCTCCCTTCACCAGCGGCTGAGTCAAAAAAAAATGCCCGTTATTCCTTATTAAGGAACCGGGCATTTTTCATTTGAGAACAGCGGTATTACGGTTAGCTATTCTTTTTGACAATTTCAAGCTCTTCCATGATATGCTGGCTATTATAAAGCTTATCAATCACAAAGAGCACATATCGGATATCCACGCAAATCGTACGGTTAACGGATTCATCCACTACAAGATCACCGGTCATGGATTCCCAGTTACCGTCAAATGCAATACCCATAAGGTTACCTTTCCCGTTGATCACCGGGCTGCCGGAGTTACCACCGGTAATGTCATTATCGGTAAGGAAACAAATCGGCAATTCCCCATTAGACCGGGCGTAGCGGCCGAAATTTTCGTTATTGATGTGTTTCATTAAAACATCCGGAACCTGGAATTCCTCATCAGAAGGATCATGTTTCTCCATTATACCCTTATGGGTGGTATAGTATTCGTACTGCTTAGCATCAGCCGGTTGATAGGATTCAACGGCCCCATAGCTTACCCGCATGGAAGAATTGGCATTGGGATAAAGGTTCTCTTCACCTTTCCACTCCCTGATACCTTGCATGTAGGTTTCCATGTGCTTTTCGATCTGCTGTTGGGCCTTCCGGTAAGGCATCAGGTAATTAGACCGGTAAAAGCGGAGCAATGAGCCCGCTAGATCAAGCATCTTTTCATTACTTAAACGATAGGCAGAAGGATTAGCCGCTAGCCCCATGGTTTTAGCGGAGTCTACTACAATAGCATCCTTCTTGAAATGGCTGTATCCTTTAAGCTGCCCACCTAATTTTACTAAGGGATCTTCCAATAGAGTACTGGCATCTGCCCCATCAAAAACCTTCTTAGTGGTACCGGAATCTGCGAGCAGGGTTGGCTGGTCAAACAGACCACCGGAAAAAATATCCTTTATGTGATCATTGATGACTTGTTGCATAGAAGTGGATGGGTCCTCAGCACGCCATTCTATAAGAAATCCCGGCCATTGGGATTCATCAAACTCCTGGGAAATGGTCAACAGGCGATTTTTTAATTGTTCCCTGTACCCTACCTGCTCCATACCTTTATGGCGGTGGTACTTCATGACCGCATTTTTGGCCTCATTTAAAAGGCTGTCCTTCTTGCCTTCGCCATTTATACCGGAAAGGTTACGCCCCAGCTTGTTTAGGCGGATAGCGTAACCCATGAGGTTTAATTGATCCTTAGGCTGGATTTTGTAAGCATTGTTCAGGTATTCAAGAATCGTAGTTTCGACAGGTTGCCCGGGATTCGAGTTAATCAAATGGTTTATACCCGCTGGGCGTTGCTCAGCCTCTACATTTTTAGCATACTTAACCATGAGATCTTTCATGGTTTGTTTTTCCATGGCTTCGTAAGTTTCGCCAAAGTATTTTTCCGCTCTCTGGCGGAATTTCATGGCCGCTGTATCAATTTTCACTTGGCTAGCACCCTCTGATTTGAGTTGTTGTAGTTTTTGGTAAAAACGGTTGTAGCGGAAGATGAAACTAAACAAGTCTAATTGCGAAAGGCCGTAAGCAAAGTATTGAAAACCCGGTGATATACCGTTTATCTTTTTATAGGCTTTTTGAATGTTATCGAGAACATCGCCATATCTTTCCTTTCGATCCTTTTTTTTGTTTACCCACTCCATAAAGGCCTTTTCCTTCTTTGCTTTTTCACCGACCAAGTCATAGCTGCGAAGCCCTTTTAACTGTCCTTTGTTATACTTGTAAAAGTTTGAATAAGATGCATGCTTTGAGGTAAGCTGCAGTTTAGCTGCTTCGCTCTGGTTCATTTGCTTTTCCATGTTATCCAGGATAGCTCCAAACGCTTCAATAATGGTAGGCTCTTCATATTCCATTTTATGGTTGATAGCATAGGAGGTCAGGTACCGCTCTGTGGTACCCGGATAGCCCATGATAATCGCTGGATCATCTTTACTGTACCCATTCAGGGATACTGGAAGGTGGTAGGGCGCATCATAGGGCGTGTTATCATCACTGATGGCAGCGGGCTCATTACCCTCACCTGTGTAAATACGAAGAACTGAAAAGTCACCGGTATGGCGCGGCCACATCCAGTTATCGGTATCCCCGCCAAACTTCCCAATATCCTTGGGAGGTGCTCCTACTAAGCGGATATCTTTGAATTGCTCATATACCACCAGGTAGTATTCATTGCCATGATACATGGTTTTTACCTCGGCAATGTAGTTGTTGTCAGCAGTGGCGGCTTTGGTAAGGGAATCGAAAAGCTTTTGCTGCTTCATCTTAGCTTCTCTCCCCTCCATCGTATCAATCACAGGGGCAATGGCTGAGGTAACTTTTTCCATTTTTACCATGCGGGAAGCGGTGTAGTTTTCATTGGTAAGTTCCTCATCCAGGCTATTGGCAAAAAAGCCATTTTCAAGGATGTTGTTGTCAGGGGAGCTGTGTTTTGAGATCAGGTCATAAGCACAGTGGTGATTGGTAAAAAGTAAACCTTTACCCGACACCACTTCTGCAGTACATTGGCCACCATTTAAGCGGATAATGGCATCTTTTATACTGGAATTGTTGATGGCATAAATATCTTCCTTATCCAGTTTGATATCCAGGGACTTCATTTTGTCCTTGTGGATCTTCTTCAAGGCTGTCGGCAGCCACATGCCTTCACCAGCATGGTCTCCAGCCTGGACACTGATGCTCAATAAAACACTGAGGCCCAGACTTGCTGAAAGGAGTTTTTTAAACATGGAATTGCTTTTTAAAATCTTTTGATGGGTCAAATATAAGGATATTCTCAGGCCCTGAGATTCCCCAATAATGGCGGTTTAACCATCTTTAGACTCTTGAATCATGGCAATGCTCCTAGTCATACATTGGCTAGTAAACAGGGATACCGTAATTTCGCAGTTCTTTAACAAAAATTAGACTATTTAATCCCATTGACCAGTTTCTTATAAAACGTTTTCACGCTAATGAAAAGTAAAGGTGCCATTAAATTTTTTGCAGTAGCCCTTGTGGTTGTCTGCTTATACCAGCTTTCCTTCACCGTAGTTACCTCAGTGGTAGAAAGCAATGCCCCAAAAGAGACCGAACGAAGAGAAACTCACCTGGACTCACTTGCCAATGAGCCTATTTACAACCTTTTGGTAAAAAACTACACCTACAATGAGTGTAAAGCCCGAGAAATTAATCTGGGGCTTGACCTCCAAGGGGGCATGCATGTCACCCTGCAGGTGTCTTTAAAAGCGTTGTTATTAGAACTCAGCAATAAAAATGATGACCCTGCTTTTCGTAAAGCCCTCAATAAAGCCAACAAACGGTATAAGACCCGTGATGTAAACTTTATCACGGCTTTTTACAATATTTACACAAAAAATAATCCAGATGCCCAACTAGCCTCCATATTTGCTACCCGGGCTAACCAAGACCAGATAAGTTTTGAGTCAACCAATGAGGAAGTGCTCAGCTTTTTAAGGCAAGAAGCTGATCAAGCCCTAAACCGGACTTACAACATTCTGCGGACGAGGGTCAACCAGTTTGGGGTTAGCCAACCAAACATCCAGAAAATTGCCGGTAGTGGACGAATCATTGTGGAATTGCCGGGTGTTGAAGACCAAGAACGGGTCCGTAACCTGTTGAAGTCTACCGCTAAATTAGGGTTCTGGGAAACCTATAAAGCTAGTGAGATCTTGCCTTATTTTGAGGATGTCAACGATGTCCTCAAGCAGAAGCTTTCACTGGGAAGTGACACCGCAAAGCAGGATACGGCTACCACTCCATCCGGAGATGAGGAGTTTTTCACTTCCGAGGCCGAACCTGATACCGTTAGCCAGTTTGGTAATTCGGATACTGCCAAAGCAAAGGCTGACACCGCTACAGAAGATACCAGTTCATTCTTCGGGGAAGGAGCCGATACTGCTGATCAAGACACCGGTCAGCTATCGCAAGAGGAATTTCGGCGGGAAAATCCGCTTTATACTGTTTTAAGACCCGCTGTGAGCCAGCAAGGACGTGCCATGCGAGGGCCGGTTGTTGGTTTCTCTAACGGCATTGATACTGCTAAGGTTAATGAATACCTTCACATGGAAGAGGTTCAGCGTGTCCTGCCTACAGAGGTAAGGTTCCGTTGGTCTGCTAAAAGCACATCCGAAAACAACAACATTTTCCGGTTATATGCCCTGAAAGAGACAACCCGCGATGGCTCAGCCCCCCTAACAGGTCAGGTTATTACAGATGCAAGTGTAGACGTTTCCAAACGTGGGCAGCGACAGGTTGCTATTAGCATGAATTCCCGTGGTTCTCGTATATGGGAACGCCTGACAGGTGATAACATTGATCAGAGTATTGCCATATCGATGGATAACCGCGTGTACTCTGCCCCCAATGTCAATCAGCAAATCAGTGGCGGTCGCTCCGTTATTACCGGACGCTTTACAACGCAAGAAGCCAAAGACCTGTCTAACGTCCTGGAGGCCGGCAAACTGCCGATTGTCGTGAATATCGTGGAGGAAGCCGTCATCGGGCCGTCATTGGGACAGGAATCCATCAATTCCGGTTTGACTTCCTTGGTTATTGGTTTAGTGGTCGTGCTCGTCTTCATGGTGCTATACTACAACCAAAGCGGTTGGGTAGCCAACCTGGCGCTGCTTGCTAACCTGTTCTTTGTTATCGGGGTGTTAGCATCATTAGGAGCAGCCCTTACTTTACCAGGTATGGCCGGGATCCTCCTAACCGTGGGAATGTCAGTGGATGCCAATGTGCTGATCTTTGAGCGGATACGAGAGGAGATCCGGGCTGGAAAAGGGCTTAACCTGGCTATTGCTGATGGTTACCGCTATGCCTACTCTTCTATTGTTGACGCCAACCTCACCACGCTCTTAACCGCTATCATTCTCTACACTTTTGGCTCTGGCCCCATTAGTGGGTTTGCCATAATTTTGATCATTGGTATTCTTACGTCTCTATTTTCTGCGATCTTCATTACCCGTATGATTTTCGATTGGGCCCTTACCAAGAATAAAGCTGTCAAATTTGCGAATAAAGCCACCTTCAATGCCCTCGCCAACTTTAAAATCGATTTCCTGGCCAAGAAAAAAGTGGCTTACTTCATATCCGGAGGTATTATCTTAGCTGGTTTGGTATCCCTTGTAGTACAAGGGGTGAATTACGGCATTGATTTTAAGGGTGGTTACTCCTATGTAGTGAAATTTGACAAGAACGTCAGCACAGGAGAAGTTCGGGATGCTCTTACCGGCCCCTTAGAAGGCGAACCCCAGGTTAAATCGTTTGGCTCAGCTGACCAGGTTAAGATCACTTCAGATTACATGATCAACAGTACCAAGGACAATGCTTCAGATATTGTAAGAAGTAAGTTTTCAACAGGGCTACAGCAAATAAGTGAGGATTACAAGATCAAAAGCACCTCGAAAGTAGGGCCTACTATAGCCGAGGATATCAAAACATCAGCCTATTGGGCAGTATCATTCTCTTTGATCGTGATTTTCTTGTACATCTTCCTTCGCTTCCAGAAGTGGCAATACGGGTTGGGAGCCCTAGCAGCGGTATTCCATGATGTATTGGTGGTTTTAGGGCTTTTTTCATTGCTAAAGGCTGTAATGCCCTTTTCCATGAAGATAGATCAAGCTTTTATTGCCGCTATCCTTACGGTGGTAGGGTATTCGATCAATGATACAGTGGTTGTCTATGACCGGATACGGGAAAAATTGAATATCCACAAGAAAAGCCCATTCCTTGAAACCGTTAATACAGCGCTTAACGAAACCTTATCCCGTACTTTTATCACATCGGCTACCACCCTTATCGTTATTCTGATTCTTTTCCTCTTTGGTGGGGAAATGATACGTGGGTTTTCCTTTGCCCTGCTTATCGGGATTTTAGTAGGGACGTATTCTTCCCTATTTGTGTCCTCTAATGTTGTGGTAGAGCTGAGTGACGCTCGAAAACCGGCCAAATCCTAAAATCATGAAACAGGCTTTCTGGATTATTGCTTTATGGGCTTTACTACTAACGCCTTCTATGGGTTGCTCCCAAATGAACGGTAACCAAGAAAACGGTGATGAGGGAACAGCCAAGATTGTAAAGGTTAGCACCAGGTTTGGCGATATTACCATCTGGCCTTATAAGGCCACGCCTAAACATCGGAAGAACTTCCTGAAATTGGCCGACAAAGGCTTTTACGACAGTACAACCTTCCATCGTATCATTGACGACTTCATGATCCAGGGCGGTGATCCCAATACCAAGATGGAAAACCCCAAGAATATCGGAAAAGGCGGGCCCGGCTATAGACTAGAAGCTGAGATCATTGATTCCCTCAAGCATAATTACGGAGCAGTGGCAGCCGCCCGCAAAGGCGACCGCGTGAATCCCGAGCGCAAATCCAGCGGTTCGCAGTTTTATATTGTTGAGAACAAGCAGGGCACCCATCAGTTAGATGGAAAGTATACGGTTTTTGGCAAGGTTATAAAAGGAATGGATGTGGTAGAGGAGATTGCGGCACAGCCTACGGCCAACCGCAGTCGTCCGCAAAAACCTATTCCTATGCAAGTGCAGGTAAAGGAATTGAGCTTAAAGAAGCTCAAAGAGCAATACGACTACCAGCCGCCCCAGTAAGCTGGGCTGGCAAGGAAGAATTCTTATTTTTGCTTAAATAAAATAGGGGCTGTTAGCTCAGTTGGTTTAGAGCGCTTGCCCGACACGCAAGAGGTCGCTGGTTCGAGTCCAGCACAGCCCACAGTAGCCGAACAAAGGATGCAAGCCCGGTTAATTAACCGGGCTTTTTTTGGTTTCGTGGATTCAGCTCAAACCTGGCTCAATTAAATATTACGTTTGATTGACCCACCATTCTTAAATTTACCCAAAATTCGGTTATGAAGTTTGCCCTCTCCCTGATCATCAGCTTGTGGTTACCCTTTGCAGTTTTTGGTCAGTGGAATGGAGAGGTGGTTGAGGTTTTGGAAGGCGACCATCTGAAGGTTAAAAAAGCTTCCGGTATTGAAGTGGATGTTCGCCTTTACGGTATTGCTTGTCCGAAAAGCGGACAACCTTTTGGGGATCAAGCTTCCATTAAAACCGCCAATAAACTGATCAGGCGGAAAGTCAAGGTTAAGACAGTGGAGACTGGACTTTACGACAGGATCATCGGAAAAGTTTACCACCGATCGATCTTGATAAACCGCTGGCTGGTTCAGAAAGGCTTAGCATGGGTATTTGATAAATACTGCCAAAAGCCGATTTGTAAACAATGGAAAAAAATCCAAAAACGGAAACAGGCAAGTAAAACCGGCCTTTGGCAGCAAAAAAATCCAACCCCGCCTTGGCAATATCCTTAATCCAGCGGAAGCTAATGTCAACATTTACTTTAAAAGCTGAACCATTCCGCTTTTTGTTTTTAACCGCGTAACCCCATCGATGACAGCTCGGTAAGTGATAACATAGGCATAGGTGCCTACGGGCGCCTTTTCACCCCGGTACCAGCCGTTCCAACCTTTTGCTACTTTATCCGTCTGGAATACCTGCTCACCCCAGCGGTTGTAGATGCTCATTTCAAAGTCCCTGATGTTTTCATAACCAGGCTTAAACACATCATTGATCCCATCGCCATTGGGGGAAAAGGCATTGGGTATACGCAAATACGCGCACTGTGATTCATCGTTAAGCCTAACTGCCAACTTTTCCCGGATGGCACAGAATTCATTGGCAATTTTTACCGAATAGGTGCCCGATTCCTTTACTCGAATGGTCTGCGTGGTTTCACCATTACTCCATAGGTGCTCGGCTTCAGGATTTCCCGCATCCAGCTGGGTTTCGGATTGACAGGTGATCACGGAATCTTTTTCCAGGCGCTCCGGCTCTGTTAGGGATTGAAGCTCCGTGGTATCGGCATTAGCGCAGGAAGGTTCCCGTTCTACACGCAGCCAATAGGTGCCTTCATTATTTACATATAAGGTTTTGGTGGTGTCCCCCGTATTCCATTGAAAAGTTTGGGCATTTTTGGTCTCTGGCTCCAAGGTAGTATCAATCTGCCCGCAGAAGGCTTGCTGGTCCGGGCCAATGAAAACCGTGGGCTTAGCGTTGAAGGAGACAACTATGGTATCCCGGTAAATCGTGCTGTCTGAACCAGTGGCTTTGTAGGAATAAGCACCCGGTTTGGTAACCGTAATAGCTGGGGTGGAGTCTCCGGTATTCCATTTGATGGATCGGGCATCGGGAGCCCTTGAACTAAGCCTAACCGTATCGCCCTTGCAGGCCGTGGTATCGCTTGTAAGGGAATTGGACGGCGCAACTGCTACGCAGGTATCCCAGCTATTGCCACAGCCATTGGTAGCAGTAACACAGATTTGGCCAGTGCTTTTCCCTACTCTGGTTCGGAGAAGGGTATCGCCCTGTTTTTCAACAATCTCCCAATCCTCCGGCACGGACCATTTTACGGTATCAATAGTCCGGTTATCCGGTAGCATATAGGTTTTAACAGAATTTATGGCTGGATTCCGCGGCCAGTTGTTAAATAAAAGGCTGTCATTTGCCGGCGCGGGTGTGCAGGGATAACCTCCATGAAACACGAGACTCCGGCCTTCAAAGTTTTGCCCATTCGAGTATTTGCGGGCCCCGACAATTACATCATCATAGCCATCGCCATTCACATCGCCGGCATTGGCAACACTTGCACCAAATCTGGAACCCGTGTCACCTTCCCCGGTCCAGCCAGGGGATGAGCTAAGACCATTGACACTACCACAGTAAACAAAAGCAGCACCCGAAAAAGGCCCTCCATTTGAATATGCGTCTGCCCCAATTATTACATCATTATAGCCATCCCCATTGACATCGCCAGCGGCTGAAACACCTACACCA
>CAZIUI010000003.1:0-177918 GCA_964542585.1 uncultured Sphingobacteriales bacterium
GCGGAGGTCTGGCTGTTGGCGAAGAACTTCATCAACAGCCGGATGCGGGTTTTGGAGTTGATAATTGAATCCAGCATAGCGGCTACTTGCTCAACTTTGAGTTACAATAATACTCAATGTTGTGTTGCTGGTCAAGGGGTGCCAATTGAAATTTTTGTTAATAAGTAAACTAGCGACCTTAGTGAGGTCACAAATATACCGAAATCGGGAGAATTATGAAATGATTGAATGGTCTTTTGTGTGTTAGAACATAGCATTGGTAACATGCTTTTTAGCCTTTTCGGGCCGCGTTCTTAGCTGAGCCATAACGAGGGTCATCCTTCCATTTAAGGGCTCAAGCATGCTTAAAGCTTTTTCACGAAAAGGGGTAAACGCTGACCATTAGGCCTTTTTTTCCTAATCATTTTCTGCTTTAAAGGACAAAATTTTGATCCCGGCCTTTAAAAGACCTGGCTATTATGTTTCAGTCCATTAGAATGCACCTCCTGCGTCCGGGAATAACGGCATAGCCTGTTCCTTCAACTTAAGGTTAATTAAATATTGATTATTATTACTTTTTATCCAATCCGGAAAATCTATTTCTACCACTGAAAAATAAGCCGAACAATTTTTTTAAGGAACCACAGAACTGAAACAAAGCCCGCAAATGCAATTGAACCTAAACTAAATCCTGCACGCTGAAGGCATTAGTTATATTCATCTCTTTCAATCTGAATGACTTGGCGGGGTAGTGGTAAGCGTTATAACCTTCAGTGAGATTTACTTTTAACAAAACGGCTGAGGACCGGATCAGATTGAATCAGCTGACCTAGTTTTTCAGTTTCAACCGTTATTTCGGTATCCTTAACAGGAGGGACCTCTCCATGTGTCCAATACCTTACCCCTTTTTGAATACACATGCTTTCAAAATACTTATTAAAAGCGGATATTTCGATCAGGCAAGTTTGAGGTTGCATCCATACGGTGTTGGTCAATCCGGCTCCGTGGAGCCCAATAACAAGCGCCGCACTATCAAAAAGCTTACACTGATCTTTAAACTTCATATTTTCAAGCTCAACCTGCTGAAGGTGATAAGTCGAATTCAGAATCTGGGACAAGTAGTGATAGATTTGATCATTATTGGTGATCAGGCGCCGTAATGACCCCGTTTTTGCATGGTTATAGGTGTCAACATGCTTTTCAAAATCTTCTGGCAGGCTGCGTTTAATCAGTAAAATTTGATTCGGATATTCAACAGGACGAATTCCCAGAATATCAAAAACCTGACGTTTAAACCGCTGAAGCTTAAGCGTGTGATATTCGGGTAATAGTCCCTGCAAAGTGATCTTGTTGGCATTGGTCGTATTAATTGCTTGTTCTACATGATTAATTGAAAGCTCATCCAGTATATTTTTAAAGTTTTTCAGATTTTCTACATATACCTGCTTGGCTTTATGAAGATCAAGTTGAAGGAAAGGGTATAAAAATTCCACAATAAAATGGAAATAATGGTTGATCTTACCCCCTCTTTCTGTGGAAACTACCACTTGAATGTTATCCTTTCGCTTATAATTATAATTGAAAAAATTTGTTATTTGTTTTTTAAAACGTGCGTAATATTTCGTTTTTCGAATTTTGCTAAGCATTTTGTGTCATTTGATTTAGCATAACAGCATAAAATTTTTTATTAAATTAAAATTCATAGATGGGATAACCCAAGCGCTAGTAGTTAGACTCATAACCGCCAGTGCACTTTATCGGCGGGCCAGAAACCTTTAACATCCACGGTAACCGTTTGGTCATTGCTGATAGCCGGCACATTAAGCTCATGGAAGGCGGTGTGGCCTACAGCCAGAACAACCCCATCGTATTGCAGCTTTTGCACTTCTTCCCAGTCAGCCAGTTCAAATCCGAATTCTTTACGCACCTCTTCTTGATAAGCTACGGGATCGCAGACATCTACTTTGACATCATACTCCCAAAGCTCTTTGATTATGTCAATCGCTTGGGTATTGCGAATATCCGGCGTGTTCTCTTTAAATGTGATGCCCAGCATAAGCACACGGCTGTTCACCACTTGCAAGCCTTGCTTGATCATCAGTTTTACCAGCTCCCCTGCCACATAGGATCCCATGCTGTCGTTCATGCGCCGGCCAGCTAGAACAATTTCCGGATGATGACCGACTTCCTGCGCTTTTTGGGCAATGTAATAGGGATCCACTCCTATGCAATGGCCACCGACCAAGCCTGGTCCAAAAGGCAGGAAATTCCACTTGGTAGCAGCAGCATCCAGGACCTGTCGTGTATCAATCCCGATTTTATGACAGATCTTCGCTAGCTCGTTCACAAAGGCAATGTTCAGGTCCCGCTGCGCATTTTCGATCACCTTGGCTGCTTCGGCAACTTTGATATTGGCTGCCTTAAAGGTACCAGCCTCAATGATAGAACGGTAAAGGCCATCAATGGCTTCGGCTGCTTCCGGTGTAGACCCGGCCGTTACCTTCTGAATATCCTTAAGCTTATGCTGCTGATCACCCGGATTGATGCGCTCGGGCGAATACCCAACCCAGAAATCCTTATTGTAATGTAAGCCACTTTCAGCCTCCAAAAGCGGTACGCATTCATCTTCCGTTAGTCCCGGATAAACGGTGGATTCAAACACTACTGTGGCTCCTTGTTGAAGCTGGCGGCCGACCATACTTGAGGCCATGAGGATAGGCTGAAGATCAGGCCGCTGGTAACGATCAATAGGCGTAGGCACGGTAACCAGGTAAAAAGCAGTACCTGAAAGTTCATGCTCAGCGCTAGTAAAGTAGAGCCCTGCCTTACCATCATGAAGGGATTGGTAATCGCTATGCATGACCGCCTGCATAGCCTCGAGGTCCACCTCTTCCGTGGTATCAATGCCATGCTGTAGCTCAGCAATACGCTCACCATTAACATCAAAGCCAATAACAGGGTATTGCTTAGCAAATTCAACAGCTAACGGTAAGCCTACATAGCCAAGGCCAATTACACTGATCAAAGGATAGTCACTAGCCATAATATTGCGGGATTAGAAGATGCTTTAATTGCTCAAAATTGCTGTTTTATTTTTTCTCAATTAAGATTTGTATCCATAGTACCAGGTGTACCAATCTACAAAAGTCGAGATCCCATCCTTGATAGGAGTGGAAGGCTCATACCCTACGTCCTCCTTCAAGTGACTAACATCGGCCCAGGTCATTTCCACATCACCTGGCTGCAAGGGCAAATATTCCTTTTTAGCAGTCTTGCCTAGCTTTGTTTCCAAGGCTTCAATAAAGTCCATCAGCCGCTCGGGTTGACTATTCCCAATATTGTAAACTTTGTAAGGCGCTGGTGATGCTCCTGGCGTGGGATCATGAGCAGACCAATGGGCATCAGCTTTAGCGGGTTGGTCCATTACCCGGAGCACACCCCCCACAATATCATCAATGTAGGTGAAGTCCCGTTGCATATTCCCATGGTTGAAAACCTGGATCGTTTCGTCATTTAAAATCCCTTTGGTAAAAAGGAAGAGGGCCATATCCGGCCGACCCCATGGACCATAAACCGTAAAAAACCGTAAGCCTGTGGTTGGCAGATTGAAGAGATGGCTATAGGTATGGGCCATGAGTTCATTGCTTTTTTTGCTGGCCGCATACAAGGAGACCGGGTGATCAACGTTATGGTCGACCCGGAAAGGCATTTCCTTGTTCATACCATAAACACTGGAACTACTGGCATACACTAAATGCTCAACGTTGTTGTGCCTAGCCCCTTCCAGGATGTTCATAAAACCTACCAGGTTGGCGTTCACATAAGCCATGGGATTTTCCAGACTATAGCGCACTCCAGCCTGTGCAGCCAGGTGGCAGACTTTTGTGAACTGCTCCTGTTGGAACAAGGTCATCATAGGGTCTGTATCCTCAAGGTTCAAATGGATGAATCGGTAATTGGCATCGGTCCTACTTGTTCGCAATTGGTTATAACTGATTTCGGCCTGGGGTATACCCGATTGCTGTAAACGGCCAAACTTCAGGTTAACATCGTAATAGTCATTGATGCTGTCCAATCCTACTACTTGCTCGCCTTGCGCTAATAGGGCCTGAACCGTATGAAAGCCTATAAAACCGGCAGCACCGGTTACGAGTGTGGTCATAATTTTTTATTAAGGATCAATAAAAATTGAAAGTGCGGTGTTGCCATTCGGAAGTATGGAGAAAGGGGTAACTGCTTTTTGTTAGCCAAGCCCATCGCATTTTCGAAGGTTCTGAATAGGGACATCTACAAGGATGGATTGGCCGAGTTTTTCAATATTAACAGCCACTTTTTTAGCCCCTTTATGCTCCACTACTAATCCCTCTACACCCATGAGTGGGCCTGAGATCACTTGCACACGCTCACCTTCCCGGAAAGTGGTGTGTAAAACCTCGAGATCCTCCGGATCGGTTATCAACTGCTTTATCCGGTAGATCTCATTTTCACTTAGCGTAGCTGCCTGACCGTTAAAACGGACATAGGTGACGATGCCGTTGGTTCGGCGAATCTCCTCAAACTTTCGCTGGCTGATTTTCGTGAAAAGGTAACCGCGAAATAACGGGACTTCCACCCACTTTTTCCGATCGCTCCACTGACGCAGCTCCTTGTGCAGGGGCAGGAAGACATCGATTCCTTCTCCAGCTAAGCGTTTTTCTAACTGCTTTTCAATCCTTGGTTGCGTGTACCAAATATACCAACATTGGGGAATGGTACGACCTTTTTGTTCGCGCAATGCCCCCTTGATCGATTCCATACACCTTAGCTTTGATTCGCGAAATTAAGGAATCCCGCTTATTCAACTGATAAATAAACGCCTATTCGCTACATTAAAAATGAGCTAAATTGGATATCAAAGATTGAAAATAGGTAAGGGGGAGCATGTTAGCGGCATCACTCAATCCCTTATCAGGATCGGGGTGAATTTCAAAGAAAAACCCTTGGACGCCCATACCACGCCCGGCCTTAGCTAACGGTTCTATGAATTCCCGCTGACCTCCACTCTGCCCCTGGGCACCTCCCGGTTGTTGAACAGCGTGCGTAGCATCCATGATCACGGGGTATCCCAAATTTTGCATGGCCACCACGTTCTTGAAATCCACGACAAGGTTATGGTACCCGAAAGCCGTTCCTCGTTCGGTAAGTAATACAGGGGTATTGTTGGTTTCCTGGACTTTCCGTGCGGGATAAACCATGTCACTGCCAGCCATAAATTGAGCTTTTTTGATATTCACCACAGCCCCATGGCGAGCAGCTTCTACAAGCAGATCCGTCTGCCGGGCCAGGAATGCCGGTATTTGAAGGATATCCACTATTCTTCCAGCTGGTTCAGCTTGATGAGGTTCATGGATATCGGTCAATAAAGGAAGGCCCGTTTGCTGGTAAACCCGTTCCAGTACGGCCAATCCTTTTTCTAAACCCGGACCCCTGAAACTACTCAGTGATGTTCGGTTGGCCTTATCAAAGGAGGCTTTGAATACGAAAGTCCAATCCGGATAGGTTTCCTGTTGTTTGGTCAGGAAATCCGCAACCTCCATAACCAACGCTTCTGATTCAATAACGCAGGGACCGGCAATGACAAAAGGCCCGTTTTGAAGTTGTTGATAAAGCGTGGACATGGCTGTATTAGCTATTCCTTACGATGAAACTTGCATTGCTGATGGGTGGGGCCAAAACAAAATGCCCTCGTCCTTAACACGCTTTACGGTTTCGGGTGTCGCCTCTTCGTACCCGATCACTTCTACCGGCACCCTAAGCTCCGCGTACTGAAGCGCTTTCCGGAATTCCTCTATTTGTTGCTTGCTTCCTTCATCACTGATTACTACCAAGTCTAAGTCGGAATCAGGTCTGTGCTGGCCGGTTGCCCGGGAGCCAAAAACCAAAACCCTTACCTCGGTATGATCAAAATGACGGTTCAACAAAGTCTGAAGCTGTTGGTAATCTTCATAGGGGAGATAGCCTGTATTTTGCGTCATGCGTTGGCGTCTGTTGGGTTTCCATAAACCAGGAACCACGGATTGTGGAGATCCGGTTTATTGTATGCCAGGGGTTTTTGGGTCTCATTGGCGATCACCTGGCCACCGGCCGTTTCCACGATAGCCTGGGCAGCTCCCGTGTCCCATTCCATTGTTGGACCAAAACGGGGATAGATATCCGCTTTCCCTTCAGCTACCAGCATGAACTTTAAGGAACTTCCCATCGATACCAATTCCGGCTCCTTGTATTGATTGACAAAAGTTTGGGTGTCTTCATTCATGTGGGAGCGCGAGCAGACAAGCCGTAAGCCTGAATCCGCGTGGGAAAATCGATTGACGGTAAGCTGGTGGGTTTGGTCGTGCTCATCCCACAAATAAGCCCCGGATTGTTGCTGGGCATAGTAAATTCGTTCAAGAGCTGGCGCTGCAACGATCCCCGCAATGGGTTTTCCTTGGTAAACCAAAGCAAGGTTCAGCGTAAACTCCCCATTCTGCTTGATGAATTCCTTAGTGCCATCCAGGGGATCAACAAGCCAGAAAGCCTCATAACTTTTACGGGTTTCGTAAGAAATTTCTTGTTGTTCTTCTGATATGATAGGAATATCAGGATAATGGTTTTTTAGCTGATCGCAGATCACTTTATGCGCAGCGCGGTCAGCTTTTGTAAGCGGGGAATGATCCGATTTCTCTGAAACTTCATACCCCCCTTCCTGATCATGATAGATATCCATAACCTGACGGCTGGCTTCCTGGATGACCGGCAAGCAATTGGCGATATCGATTTTGGTGGCGGATGTGGCAAATTCAGCCATAAGGATAGGATGTTAAAATGAAGTCCAAAGAACGGAAAGATTGGCTTCTTATGCAATTAGCCCCCATCATGCTTAACCCCGCATTTTATGAAGGGATGAGCCTTCTTTTACATTTAACTAGTTTAATTGGAGTAGGCGCTTTATCAATCCTTTTATTTTCAAAGCTATGTTACGCTCTTCAAAAGCAAGAGCGGTAAAGGTAAGGGCCTTTTAATTTATTCTACACCCTCAACCCTGGCTCTTCTCCCAAGCTTGGGACAAGTAAACTTAATTCTCCACTATATCAGGAGTCAGCAATTATTGCTTAGACGCCTACTTCAACTTCCAGAAAAGCCCTAAAAAACCCCAACCAAAAAAGGATGGGGTTCTGGTTAACTTGAATTCTTGATTGGATAAAGCTTATCAGTTATATGAAAGCCCGCATTTTATCAATAAGGTCGGCCGTTCGTTGCGAATACCCACTCTCATTGTCATACCACCCAACGATCTTAACGTTTTTACCAGCCTTATCCGTGAGGCGGGAATCAAAAATACAGGAGTGCTTATTACCGAGGATATCAGATGAAACAATCGGATCTTCACAGTATTCGATCACATTGCTAAGGGAATTCTCAGCAACCTCCTTAAAAGCATTGTTAATATGATCAATACTGACGTCTTTTTCCAGGGTTGCACTAAAATCCGTGATGGAACCAGCAATCACCGGTACACGGTAAGCAAGGGCCGCCAATTTCCCTTCGAGATGCGGAAGTACTTCTATCGTAGCAGTAGCAGCGCCTGTTGAAGTTGGGATAATATTTTGAGCAGCAGCGCGTGTTCTACGAAGGTCTTTGTGCGGTCCGTCCTGGATGCTCTGATCCGCTGTATAGGCGTGGATCGTGGACATTAGCCCTTCCTGGATATTCCCCAGTTCATCCAGCACCTTTACCATGGGAGAAAAGCAGTTAGTGGTACAGGAAGCATTCGATATGATGTGGACATCGGAAGTCAACACGTTGTCATTAACCCCCTGGACAAAAGTTGGGATATCAGAACTTTTAGCCGGGGCGGATAGTACTACCTTTTTAGCACCCGCATCCAGGTGTTTTTGGGCATCTTCCCGCTTCAGGAAAAGGCCGGTGGATTCCAGGACCACATCCACGCCTTGGCTTTCCCAGGGCAGCGCTGCGGGATCTTTGATAGCAGTTACACTTATGGAGCGACCATCAACCACCAGTCCTTCATTACTTACGGTCACCTCGCGATCAAACTGACCATGAGCGGTGTCGTACTTAAGCAAATGGGCAAGGGTTTGCGGATCTGTTAGGTCATTAATGGCTACCACTTCTACTTGGTCATTGTCTAGTAGATCTTTGAAAGTAAGGCGTCCAATACGGCCAAATCCGTTAATAGCAACTTTGGTTTGTGCCATGAGGCTAAAAGGTTTTTTGATTTCCTTGCAAAGTTAAGGAAAAATGAACAAGCCCCTTTTTGGGCTTCTGTCAAACAATCCTATATTTGCACCGTTTTGCAATAACATAGATAATCATCAAAAAATCCTTAAGCTGGCCCGTTCGTCTAGTGGTTAGGACGCCAGGTTTTCAACCTGGAAACAGGGGTTCAATTCCCCTACGGGCTACTGATATGATTTACAAAGCATCTGGAGCTTCCCCAGGTGCTTTTTTTTGCTCCATTAGGCCGGTTTTCAAAGGGAGATAAATCCTACCAAGCTGATTTAGCAGGATAGCCATTCACTACAGTACCCTTGACCCCGACAGCGTAAGGAAAAATTATTGAAAGCGTAGGAAGCTTGAGGTTCAGCATGTAACCTTTGTAAAATTGCATTGGCAGCTGAAAGCTGTTCTAAGGTAGCATGATTAAGGAAAGGAGCTGTAACTACCTGATCCCATTTTTGGTAAACAGCATTGTCGTAAGCTATTCTTAGAAAACAGTGGTTATTGCTCACAGGCAACTCATGATGAACACTCAAAGCAGGTAAGACATCATTCGCCAGTCGTTTAATATCCTCTACTAAAGCTTCCCGGTCCATAAGCTACTGTTGCAGGATTCTGACCTCAACTCTCCGGTTTTTTTGCCGGCCTTGTTCAGTATCATTACTGGCAACTGGCTGGGACTCGCCATAGCCCTTAGCGCGAACACGTTTTTCTCGAATTCCTTTTTCTAAGAGGTAATCCCTGACTGCTTGAGCTCTACGCTGCGAAAGGTCTTTATTGTAGGATTGACTTGCGCGATCGTCCGTGTGACCGGCAATTTCCACTTTCATGTCGGGATTGGTGCGCATAGCCGCAAGCAGGTCATCCAAGGCATCATAAGAACGCTCTCTCAAAGTGGCCTTATCCGTATTGAAGTAAACGTCCCGAAGCGTGTAAGTACGCTTTTTTCTTTTTTCAAACTGGGGATTAAAGGTAAATGTGAGCTGTCCACGCCTATCGGGAATTTTAAAAGGTTTGTACTTAACCGGTCCCGTAACAGCCTTGTAGACGACTTGGTACTTGTTGCCCTTGGGCACCTTGATCACAACCTTTCCCTTTTCGTTGGTTTTTCCTTTGCGTTCTTCTCCGGATTTCATGTTAGTAACCACCAACATCCTGTTTTTAAGCGGATTTTGATCGGGATCTGTGAAACGAATGACTAGCTTGGCTTTGTCTTTATCATTTTGGGTTTTGGCGTAAGAAAACCCGAGAAGCGTACCGCTCAATAAAAGCAGGCTCAGAATAATACGCATAGGAAATAAGGTTGTTTTCAATAAAAGTATTCACTTTTTAAGGAAAAACAAAATCAGCCGGTATGATGCCTGCTTCAAATTCGTTGATCAAGCCTCCATTTTCGGGCTCAAAACGAAATACTTTACCCCTTCGCACAAAGTCAAAAGCATCCGAAGCGTAAATGATTCCTGTTGCCGGTGCTATTCCTAAGCCGTAAAAACTCCGGTTGTTTGCAGGAACAACGGGATTTACCGGAAGATCAGAGGCACCTATTGATAGGCGGAATATGCCCTTACGCGTGTAATAAACAGTATCCTTGCTGCCATTCAAAGTTAAATTGCCCGGCGATGGACTTTTCGATTGAAAACCAAGCTTACGAGAAATTTGAATATTTTGAGGATCAATTCGGTATAATACAGGTTGCGCAGAATTGTTGATACCGCCATTAGCCATGGCCCAGAGTTTTCCCTCAGCATCCCGAACAACCTTTTTCACCTCTGGTCGCAGTTTTAAGGTATCCGTAATGACGTCTTTCCCAGGGTTCACAACCAGGATCCATCCTTTTTTTACCTCCGGAACCCAAACTTTCCCTGCTGCCATGGCAGGGTCACCCGTCCAACCTGCCGTAGGTATTTTGCCTACGATCTTAAGCGTGTTGTGGTTGACTATGGTAATTTCGGATTTGCCACTTTGGGTAAAATTAGTGACATAAGCCCGACCATCGCTCAATGGCTGCATATACCGAGGTGAAGGCAGACCCTTAATAGCTCCTGTGCTTTTAAGGGTGGAGCTGTCCAGGACCTCAATCTTACTGGAATTATTGATAACCAGAAAGGCCTGATTCCGAGCAAACGATACCGATTGAAACACATCGCCAAGCGGGCGCCCGGTATTAGTCTCAAAAACAGCCGACCTGAATGTATCGGTTTGAGGGTAATAAATGCCAAGAGAGGCATTCCCCTTATTGAAAGTGCCCTCATTAATAACAAGGATGCTTCGCTGGTTAGAATCGGGTTTCTCAGGGTTACCCGGATCCTGCGTTTGTACACCCGAGCCACTGTCATCACATTGAGCAAGCACCAGCGGGATCCCTAGCAAAAGCATTATAGAGCGACAAGCGTAAAACATGGAAAAAGCTTTGGTTAAAATTCAGGGCTGGTAGGCCAAATTAAGCGACAAAAAAACGGAACGACCCGGCATAGGGCGCCAGGCCATTTCTTGATACTGCTCATCGTAAAGGTTTTGCACTTTTAACTGAGTGGTTAAACTTACTGGGGTGATTTGAAAAGCTTTTCTAAGGCTTAAGCCAGCGCGATCGTAGGCCGGGAGGTATTGGTAATGATCCCGGGTTATGTACCGTTTACCAACCAACCGATGATGATAACGTAGTTCATAACCCTGCCATCGAATACCCGCTTGCCCCCTTACTTTGTGAAAAGGCACGTAAATCAATTGCTTGCCAACAGCCGATGCTTGTACGTCCTTCCCATTTAAATTACGGGAGATTGTATAATTGTAAGCAGCCCCGAGTTCTGCTTTCCAGTTTCCTAGCTGCCAGGTTGTTTGGAAATTGGTTTCAAGACCTTTTGTACGAACCTGCTCAATGTTTTGAGCCTCCCAAAGACCAGCGGGGTTAGGCGTCCATTGGATCCAATTATCATACAGGCCATGATAAAAGGTCACTTCCGCTTTCACCTTTTTGAGCGCTTTTACAGCGGGTAACTTCCATTGATAGGCTAAACCTGCTTCCTGGCCCCATCCGGATTCCGGTTTCAGGTTGGGATTCCCGCCAGTAGCCCAATAAAGATCGTTTAGAGACGGCACTTTGTAATTACGATAAACAGCAGCTTTGATTGAAAAGTTATTGGCTGCGAATGGCGTTAGCGTCACCCCGGTATTGGGAAGAAAAGGGGTCCGTTCTCCGTTCACCACTTCTTGTTGAAGGCGAAAATGAAAGTTAAGCCATTCCGCCCACTTTTGCTGGTAGCTGGCAAAAGCCGATATCCTGGGCTGCGTTCGGTTTCCCTCATACCCATCCGAGCTGGCCCAGTGATAGTCATAATTTAAGCCCCCTTTCAATTGTTGATTAGCATTAAACCAATGCGTATAGCTAGCACTATTCATCAGGCTACGCGACTGGTGGCGGGAATCAATGTTGACCTTTTTATCGGTGAAATGCAGGGTATTATCCAGGTAAGCTGACCGAACTTGCCAACGCCCGTTTTTGCTGAAATGCTGCCATTCCGCCATCATTCGTCCTTGAATATCTTCCTGGAATTGCTGCCGGTTAGCCCCGTTCATGGGCGGGGGAATTTCGCGGTCCCCTTGCTGGAACCAACCATAGAGGCTTAGCAGGCTTGATGTATCCGGCCGGTAGTAAAGCTCCTGCATAGCGCCATACTGTTCCTGAGCAGCATGGGATTGTTCTTTTAGCGGGTGGCCGCGCTCCGTGAGGTCACGGTACTGGTAATCATTTTCATAGTTCCGATAAAGGAGCCGCGTTTCCGAATGCCATCGTTGATTACCCAATGTGACGCCAGCCTGGCTTTGGTTGCGGCCAAAAGAACCTAACTGGTGGGCCAGGGTAAAGCGCGGGGAAGCGTTCCAATCAGGCTGCTGCTCCATATTGATACGCCCTCCAAGACCGCCAGGGCGATTCGCGATATTCCCAGCACCATTTTGAATGGATAAGCCATCCATTAAGGGCATTGGTACCAAATTCAGATCAACCTGGCCATTCATGGGTGAATTTAGTGGAATACCATTCCAGCTTACCTGGGTATGACCCGCTCCGGTTCCCCGGAAACTAGGAGTAGCTAAGCCGCCGGGACCATAGGTTTTAATATAAGCCGGACTTTCGTAGGAAAGCGCTGATGAGAGGGATTGTTCTTGATAATGATTAAGTTCGGCTTGATTAAGCTGCTTTTGCTTAAGGCCTGGATCCGGCCGGTTCTGTTGAGCCTGGTATTCAAAAAGCGGCAATTGGAGCGTATCGCCCCAAAACTGACCGGATGCTGGCGAATGTAGACAGAGGAAACCTATCCATACCAATGTTACTCGCCATACCAGCCCCTGTATCATCATCTAATTATTCATTCACTATCACGATCCGATTGTGCCATTCTTCTTCACCAACTTTCAATTCAAGAAAATATACACCAGGCGAATGATCTGGCTTAAGATTGAGCGTTAATGATTTTGTTCTATTGATCGGCTTACCTTTTTGAACCACTGAACCCTGAGGATCATAAATCCGGTAACTAACAGCTTTCCCAGCATTTGCTGGCAAATGAAGCGTCAACGCCTTATTTAAAGGTACCGGCTGCGGATAAATTTTAAGCTTTTGATGGCTGCTTTCTTTTACCATACCCACCATCGCTTGTTCCGTAGTGGCCATGTCGAAACCATCGCCTTTACCACCTTGGTAGGCCGACTGCCCGGTAGCCTGGGGCAAAAAAGCCACAGTCAATAAGCATATAAGAATGGTTAGCCTGGACGTATTGCTGATCATAGCTTAAGGGTTTTAACGCAAATAGCGGACACCACGCCCACCAGCGGTTTCTCTGCGCGTTTTGGGTTGATCATAGATGTAAAAGCGATCTGAAACAGCTAAATCTCTGAATTCCTGAAGGATCCCACTGTTCCACGCGCCTCCTTTAAAACCTGCTCCCTTGCCTTGTTTACCCGGCCAATTGGGCTCATCCGAAAATCCCTGGCTATTCAGATCACCATTGCCGGGCCTTCCCTTAAAATTTAGCCCGTGTTGGTTCAAATTTACGAGCAGTTCCCATAAATTGCCGCTTAGCTCAAGGGCTCCATAATACCCTGCTCCAAGCCTTAAACGGTCAACGGAGTCACTTCCGTTGAAGCCATTCCTAAGAGGGCCTTTTGGACCAGCATAGCCATGGCTGGCTACCCCATGTTGAGCCTTTATCGGTTCCTTTACAGTTTCCTGCGGGGTTCCATCTTTTATCAAGTTATTGGCATCGGTTACCTGATTGGTACCCCAAGCAAAACCCAACTTTAAGGGTTTTTGAGGTCCACGGGAGAGTTTTTCAAAAGCCGTTTCAGTGATTGGGGATAACCCAGCCCAGTCTAAGTATGCAGCCACATCGGACCACTTTAAGAAATTGCAGGCCCTGTTCTGGCCATCGTCTACAGCTCCAATAGGCGAGTTAGGATTGGCATCACAAGCAAAGACCGCTGGTTGTTGAGCTTTGGCGGGTTGCTTAATAACGATCCCATTGCGGTTTCCTCGAGCTCCGCGAAAGGCAGTACTGCCCTTGCTTGATGTTGGATCAGCACTAATATGATTGGCTTGCTGGGTGGAAGAAAGGGTATTCAAAAAGCTCACGTACTGCGCTTGGCTTATTTCATACTTCATGGCATAAAAGCCCTCATAACCGACCGGATAACTTGACGGGATATCTTTTGCGGGCGGAAACTTATCAGAACTCGTTAAATTATTTCCAGTACTGTCAACCGAAATCGGACCTTCATCGGTAACGTGGTACGGTTCACCATTATTAGCTACAGCCAAAGTATGGTTACTCGCCCCATCTCCCAAAAAAAAGGAATCTGTTGTTACCTTAACCATTTCAATACCAAAAGCGCGGAATTGATACTGACCTTTTTCAAGACTATTTGCCAACTTAATGGAAAGCGTTTGAGGCCTAATTGGACCACTACCTTGCTTCCTTCGTTGGACGAATAAACCTGCCTGGTCTTTAACGCCCTTAAGTTGAATAAGGCCAGGAGTACCATCCGTGATGTTATGTTTCATGCCCTGGGAACTAAGGTTAGCATGCTGCCATCCCTGATCACCACTGTTCTTGTATTTAAAAAAAAGCCAGACGGCATCGTGGTTGAAGGGCTTTTTTAAGCCATTGAGATTCCATGAGTGCTGCCATTGCAGTGTAACCTTGAGCGTTTGGCTATCCGCTAGACGAAGATCACTTAGCTGAACATCATTCGCTAATAAAGATTGGGAGCTTAGCAAAGCAAAGCTCCCAATTACAACTGTTAACAGTCGGTAAGCCATACATTCATGGTTACAGGATTACTTACTGCTTAACCAAACGTTTGGTTACGGTATTGTTGGGTGTTTGCACCCTTAAAAGGTAAGTTCCACTTGCTAAACCTGTAAGGTTAAAGGTGGCTGTTGATTGGGCACTTACCATTTTCTCCTTCAGTTTTACCCCCTTGAGGTTCAATACAGCTAGCGTTGTCTGATCATCCAGCTTTTCAGGCAAGTTAACATTCACATGACTCGTTACAGGATTCGGGTACGTTTCAATGCTGACTTTATTGGTTGTTTTCAATTCCTTAGATCCTGTAGTCATCCGGTAATCAAAAAGGATTTCGGTAACTGAAACATTGGTAGTGAAACTGGTATCCTCGGAACCGTTACTAGCATTGTAAATCTCCACATAGCCGGTATCGGCATAGTTGGTCTTGGCTACATAAGCCTGATCATTCACCACATCGTAATTAAACCCGTTTAGGAACATGCCGGAGTCGCTGGAAATGGTTATGCCTAAGCTGTCAATACTTCCATTCGAAAGATTGAAAGCTTGAACCTCATTGGAAGCATTAATGCCGTAAAGATTGCCATTTGTCGGACCCCGAACGTTATTCAGGTTGAAAGGCTGGTAATTCACACTGTTACTAGATGGATCAAGCGTCATTAACTGCCTATACCTGTTACAAACAGCATGCACCTGATCATCGAAAACAAACAAATTACTAATCCCTGCACTTAGGGTGTCTAGCTTCAGATTTTGCTCATAGGCATTACTCGAAAAGTTGTAAATGGCTATCCGACCAACCGAATCAGTACGACTGTTTTGCTTGTTAATGTTAAATCCTATGTAGGCTTTATCACCATAAAAAGCAACATCAGCAGGATTTGAGAGCGAGTCATTGGGAATGGTATCAATGGCTGAAAAGCCGTTATTTTGATAGAAAGCAACAAAAGGATAATCCGGATTAATGCCAAAACTGTTGTTACCAACCGCAAGGCGGTTACTATCACCAGTTACAAAACTGATTTGCGGTAAGGCAAATTGTTGAACCCTGGTGTTGTTATCGAGGTTGTACCGAATGACCGAATCTTGAGCTCCGAATATGACCTCATTTCCCAGAATAAATCCATTCTGGACCGATTGGGTATATATCGAGTCTTTAAATTGGTACGATTGATCCGCAGGGTTATAGTAACCAATGCTGGCAAAATCCTGAAATGGTCCGGTACCTGTTTCAAAATTGCCTCCACTAAGGATGACAGTTCTTTCAAGAACAGATTGCTGACCAAAAGCTGTTGAAACTGTGAAAAAAATTAACGTAAAAAGAAAAAGGGTTTTCAAACGCATGGTTGCATTAGGTTTTGATTTGACAAAAACCTGAGTTGGCACACGTAGAGGAGAGAAAGGATATACTGCTAGCAAGTAGACCCTAAGCTTCTGCCCCGGAAGCCTGGACTCAGAAGTTGACAACAGCAGGTCTTCTGGCTTGCCCAAGGATGACAACCTTCCCGCTTTTTCTAAAAGCAGTGGTCTGAAGCGAGATCATCCTTACCCTATTAGAGCTTCTCGAAAGAAGGGCTCACAGCAGCGGGGACTGCTCCGGATTTCCACCGGATTCCCTTTTCAGTCGTTACTTACGACACTGCCATCAACGCTTGCAAAGTTATTCACTAATAATCGTTCCAGCAAAAACCTCTTAATCGTAAAATCCTGCCCTCACTAGAGCATATTAGATGCTTTAAAGGATCAAGCTGGCAATCTTAATCTCGCAGGCCTTATTTGGGAAAGGTACTCAAGTTGAGATGAAGGAACTTTCGTTTTTCCTAAGGTTTAACATCAAAACCCTATTGGAGCCCTTCGATTTTAGGGTTTTAAGCTTCTTGGGGTTTACTAAAGATCGGAAGTGATCATTACTCAATTACTTAGGGATGTTACCCGAAATAGGAGAAGCACCCAAAGGATGGTGATTGAAATTTATATGCTTATTCAAAACGGGAGGGGCGGAAAATCGCGTGAAGAAAATTTTCCTTTACAAGCAAGCGGTGAAAAAGGAGCAAAAAAAATACAACCCGCCATGGCGGGTTGTATTTTATGATTCACAAAAAGAAATGAACAATTTAGTTTTGGGTAACTCGGATTTCTTTCTCTGTCCAGCCTGTAACGCCACCCTGAACATTAATGGTCACGAATTCAGAATCAGTTACAAGCTTAGCACCATCATAGTTGATGGTATCCACGGCCACTTGATAAGCGAACCCTGGACCGACTTTCTCCTGATCATTTGGGAATAGCGCGAATATATCCTGGTCCGGAAAACTGGTCTTTTTAGTAAATCCATTATCCTCAGCACCGCCTGGCGCATTTGTGATTTTACTTGTTGTTTTTTTAGCGATCAAATCTCCAACGTTACCCCCAGCGGAATTGTACAACGATACATCAGCTCCATTGACGTATATCTCTTTTTGACCACTTGCTTTTTGGGAATCAAAACGAACAGATATAGCCAACCTTACGCGGTCAGGAGAGGGTTTATCGGCACTCGTATCATCACTTGAGGTGTCACTGGGATCCGGTTTTAGGGAATCCGGTACTAAACCGCCTCCGGTATCAAGGGGATCCGGGTCCTTGAAAGTGGGATTGCTGTCACTACAGCTATGTAGGAAAAAACCTAAACTTAGGAGAATTACGAGCGTGGTTGTTAGTTGCTTTAGCATAATTGCATTGGTTTTAGCTTATCAAATCTAAAAAGAATTATCATTTTACGGTTCCAGACGAAATTTTTCTTTTACAGGTTGTTTTGTACAAATAAACCGCTTCTTAGCTTGGGTTCTATCCAAGTTGATTTCGGAGGTAGGGTTTCGCCTGCATCGGCAATACCCATCAGGGTTTCAACACTTATCGGTTGTAGTAAAAAGATAGCCTCACATCCTTCATCATTGGCTTTTCGCATCAGTGCATCCATGCGGATTGTGCCTTCAATAAAACGCAGATTAGAATCTGACTCCTCAACATTTATTTCCAGCATCCCCTTTAAAACCATTTGATCAAGGATATAAACATCTAACCTTTCAAATAATTGTTGCGTTTCGTAAGCCTTAGCTCGAACCGTCCAGCGGTACCACTTACCTTGGATAAAAACCGTAAGCTCACCTTCGCGGCCCGGTAGCCTCGGTTCATCAATTTCTTCTATCACGAAAAGTTCGGATGCCTTTTTGTAAAATTGCTGAAGGTCTCCTTCAGGGAAGGTATGCAATATCCGGTGATAAGCGTGAATATTCAGGGCGCTTGCTGGTAAGCAGTAGCTCATTAAAGCATGAGGAGTTAGCCCTTTATCCGCTTTAACTTGCGCGTGGGTAGTTAATGTCGCGCAGCGGTGGTGGCCATCCGCAATATATAGGGCTTTTATGCTTTCAAAGGCTTTTTTAAGCTGGTTAATTATTTCTTTATCGGTTACACGCCACACGATATGCTGTGTCCCGTCTTTAGTCGTGAAATTGTAGAGCCTTACCGTCTGCTTAACTTCAGCCTTAATGGCTTCCAGCACTTTACTTTCAGGATGGGCTATCAATAATGGGGTGCCATTGATCCCAACTTCTTCAAAGAAGCGGCTCAGGAATGTTTTTTTGTTAGGGTGGGTTTTTTCGTGTTTTTTAATAGCCCCTTTTTGGTAAGCTTTCCAATCGAGCCCCCCAACAATTCCGGTATAGGTTTGAGACCCCAGACATTGATCGTATACATAAATAGCGGGCTGTTCCTCTTGAACCAATAAGCGTTGCTCCAGAAATCCTTCTAATTCTTTCTTAGCGATAGTAAATCGCTCCTGCTCGGGCAGGTTTCGAATAGTGAAACGCTCGGGGTGTAAAACGTGCTGAAAACTATAATCAGGGGTTGGCACTATATCGGGGTAATCAGCTTCCAGAGGCTTTTCAAAAGCCTGGGTAGTAATGGCCTCCGGGTAGTTTACAACGGGTCTGAGGGGTTTAAGCGGGTAAAATGCGACCATGAGAAAGCGTATTCAAAGCTTTACCCTTGCAAATAAAGCTCCACAAGGCATTATTCAAAACAAAAAAAGCCCGGAGTAGCACTTGATGTCCGGGCTTTGACAATTACTAAAACCTTCTCATGGTAGAAATCAAGTGGTTCCCTTTAGATGCTCCACGGTTTTTTCCGCTATTTCAACAGCAACCCTTGCCTGACCTTCTACAGATGATGCCCCGATATGAGGGGTCGCTGAAACGCGGGGATGCTTTAGTAGCTGATCATTAGGGTTGGGCTCATTTTCAAAAACGTCCAGCCCTGCAAAACCAACATGGCCGGTATTCAGGTTATCAACGAGGGCTTCTTCATCTATGACTCCTCCTCGTGAGCAGTTAAGAATACCCACTCCTGCCTTCATCTGCTGGAATGCGGATTCGTCTATTAAGGGCTTATCCATGGCAGGCACATGGAGTGATATAAAATCGGCATTACTGAATACTTCCTGATTTGATACAGTACTAATACGAACGGAAGGTTTAGGCTCTGCTTGAATTTGATCTAACTCCAGCGACACTTCTTTATACATGGGATCGGATATCATCACATGCATACCAGCACCCAAGGCTATTTTCGCAGCTTCCTGCCCTATACGGCCAATACCGATCAGGCCCAGCGTTTTTCCTCTTAGCTCAATACCATCGGCATATTGCTTTTTAAGGGTTTTAAAGGATTCATGCCCGGTTTCAGGCATCTCCTTATTGGACTGATGAAGAAAGCGAACCGCACCCGCTAAGTGAGCGATGGTTAGTTCAGCTACTGAAAGGGAAGCCGCAGCGGGTGTATTGATTACTTTAATGCCATGCGTCTCAGCATGCTCTACAGCAATATTATCAACCCCGACTCCGGCACGGCCTATAAGCTTTAAGTGCGTATTCGCGTCAATGATATCTTTGGTGATTTTACTGCCACTTCGGACTATAATGGCGCTGTAATTTCTCAATTCATCTACAAGCTGTTCCTGGGGAATTTTTTCTGTATGAACTTCAAAACCAGCTTCTTCCAGAATTTTTTTCCCGTTATCAGCTATACCATCATTTGCTAGTATCTTTGTCATATAACTTTATTTTTAAAATTAATATTTCAATCTATCCAAAACGTTTTTCAAAATCCTGCATTAAGGACACCAGCGCTTGTACGCTTTCCCTTGGTAAGGCATTGTACATGGAAGCCCTGAATCCTCCTACTGACCGGTGCCCTTGCAATCCAACAAAATTGTTTTCACCGGCTTCCTTGAGGAATTTACGTTCATATTCCTCATCCTTGGAGCGGAAGGTGGCATTAATTACCGAGCGATCCTCTTTGGCTGCTGTTCCATGGAATAAGCTATTCCGGTCAATTTCATCGTAAATAAGACGGGCTTTCTCATCATTGCGGTCCTTCATGGCTTTAACACCGCCTTGATCCTCAACCCAGCGCAAGGTCAAATAGCTCATGTAGATGGCATAAACAGGAGGCGTATTGTAAAGCGATTGTTTTTTGATGTGGTTGCGGTAATCAAAAAAACCCGGGATTTCCCGGTCCACATGGCCTAGAATATCAGGGTTTACGATCACTACCGTAGTACCCGCAGGGCCCATGTTTTTCTGGGCACCTCCATAGATCAGGTCAAACTGGGAAACATCAATGGGCCTACTGAACAACTCGGATGACATATCAGCAACCAGCGGATAGTTTGGCTTCGGGAAGGATTTCATTTGGGTCCCGTAAATGGTATTGTTAGGCGTAATGTGCATGTAGGATGCCTCCTCTGGTACGGTATATTCCTTGGGAACATAATTGAAATTATCATCTTTTGAAGAAGCAAGTACGTTCACATCCCCAAAGATTTGAGCATCTTTAATAGCTTTATCAGCCCAGTTACCTGTGTTGATATAAACAGCTTCGCCATTAGACGGTAGCAGGTTATAGGGTGCCATTCCAAACTGCATGTTAGCGCCACCCTGTAGGAAAAGGACAGCGTATTTATCGGGTACATTCAAAAGCTTGCGAACTTGCTTTTCAGCGGCTTCCATCGTTTCAGACCAAACGTCACTTCGATGGGAAACCTCCAGCACTGAGAGGTTGGTATCTTTAAAATTTCTTATCCCACTTATTGATTCCTCGATGGCCTCTTTAGGCAAAATGGCCGGCCCTGCGCTAAAATTATGGACTTTTGTCATAGGGGAGATGTTTGTTTTTAAATTCGTTGCAAATGTAAAACGAAAATATTGCCCTCCCTCAATTGGCACTGTTCAAGTACTTTGTTGTTGTAAAGGGTAACACCACCTTAACCAATCGCTATGGATATTGGAACCTTGATTACCATACTAATACTCGTTGGGAGTTTTATTTACTCAGCGGTTCAAAATGCCAAATCCTTCCGTGAGCAGCAGCCAGGTCAACCTGGTGAACGTGATACCCCAGAACAAGAAATACCTTGGGAGACCGATCCTTTTGAAGAAGAAGCAGAGCGGAAAAGGGACCTTCCCGAAACCCAAAATGCCCCTGATACGCCTCAAGAAGATCAGCCTAAACAGGAGCCTGCACCCATGAAGCCGACCGGATCTGAGGGGCCCTATCCGCGAGAATTACTGCAGCGAGAAACCTCCCAGACTACTGCGGCTGAAACATCTGAGCATAAGCCATATAGCCGGTCGGAAAAGCCGGCTTACGGACGTCAAGAAGCTACGCCCTATGAGCGGGCCTCCAATCAGGCTTACCAGCGTAAACAAAAAAAGGCTTATCGCCGGAAAAAAGCCGCTGTCAAGCAGCGTAAAAAAGCCCAAAAAGCGCTGCGGCAAAGGCAATTAAGATCCTTTGATCCTGTAGAGGCCGTTATGTACTCGGAAATACTGAACCGGCCTAAATACCTGGAAGACCCTCATTCAGGGACCCGTTGGTAAAACCTGAAGGTTGAATAACTAGGTAATTGGTTTAGCCATTGTACCTTTGTAAAAAAAGCAATGAGCCAGCATATCCATCCCATCTTTCAGGAAATGCTGCAGCGCAGGGATAAAGAAGCGCTGCTAAAACAAAGGGCCTTGAATCTTTGGATGACTGGCTTGTCCGGCTCAGGAAAAAGCACTATTGCCAAGGGAATGGAAAAAAAGCTCCACAGGGAGGGTTACACAGTTAAGCTTTTGGATGGCGATAACATTCGGTCGGGCTTGTGCAACAACCTTGGTTTTTCGGATGAAGACCGGGAAGAGAATATTCGGCGGGTGGCAGAAGTAGGAAGGCTTTTTATTGACACGGGCATCATAGTGATCAATTCCTTCATTAGCCCAACAGCCGCTATCAGAGACAAAGCAAGGCAGATTATAGGACCCGATAGTTTTTTCGAGGTCTATGTAAGTTGTCCGTTAGATGTATGTGAAGGACGCGATGTCAAAGGTTTGTACCAGAAAGCAAGGAATGGCGAAATACCTGAGTTTACAGGTATCAACAGTCCTTTTGAAGAACCATCAAAGCCTGATTGCGAGTTGGATACCACCCAAGCAGAGCCATCTGAAAGTGTAGACAACCTTTTTAGGGCTATCCTACCCTACATCACTTACGCTTAGTAGGCCTTATGACACTGTTAATCAGTGCTAGTAATGTTAAAATTATTACTTTTGCGGTCGCTTCTTAGCGGTAAAAGTGTACTTAAAAGTCAAAATTTAATAAAGTCTATATATGAAAGATTATACTTTATCCCACCTGGAAGAACTGGAATCCGAATCCATTTATGTTATTCGGGAAGTAGCCGCCCAATTTGAAAATCCTATGATTCTTTTCTCGGGTGGTAAAGATTCAGTTCTGATCCTACATTTGGCTTACAAAGCTTTTTACCCTTCGCGCATACCGTTTCCGATAGTACACGTTGATACCGGACATAATTTCCAGGAAACCCTTGATTTCCGGGATCGGGTATTGCACGATTACGATGCCCGCTTACTTGTAAAAAGCGTTCAGGACTCCATAAACCGCGGTCGCGTAAAGGAAGAAAAAGGACCCAATCCGAGTCGCAATAAGCTACAATCCGTGACCCTTATGGACGCGATTGAAGAACATCAATTTGATGCTGCTTTAGGGGGCGCACGCAGAGATGAAGAAAAAGCACGGGCCAAAGAACGCTTTTTCAGCCACCGGGATGATTTTGGTCAGTGGGACCCTCGCCAGCAAAGGCCGGAACTTTGGAATACGTTCAATGGACGAAAAGAGCCCGGTGAGCACTTCAGGGTATTCCCTATCAGTAACTGGACGGAGATGGATGTTTGGCATTACATCCAGGCAGAGCAAATTCCGCTTCCAGAATTGTATTTCTCTCACAAGCGAGAAGTAGTAGAAAGGGATGGCGTCTACCTAGCCGTTTCTGAGTTCGTTCAGCCTCAAGAAGGGGAAGAAGTGAAAGAATTAGCCGTTCGCTTCCGGACGGTTGGTGATATGACCTGCACTGGCGCCTTTGTTTCGGAAGCCAGTAACCTTGAGGAAGTAATAGAGGAGGTATCAACACAGCGAGTAACAGAGCGAGCTGGCCGCGCTGACGATAAGCGGTCTGAAGCATCAATGGAAGAACGGAAGAAAGAAGGTTATTTTTAAACACCCTATTTAAACGGATCAATCACTGCTATGGATCTATTACGATTTGCAACAGCCGGAAGTGTGGATGATGGTAAAAGCACGCTCATCGGACGGCTGCTTTATGATTCCAAAACCATTTTCCAGGATCAATTAGAGGCAGTTGAAGAAAGCAGCCGCCGGAGAGGCGATGAAAATACCAACCTGGCATTGGTCACAGATGGCTTAAAAGCAGAGCGCGAGCAAGGCATTACCATTGATGTGGCCTACCGCTATTTTGCCACGCCTAAGCGTAAATTCATCCTTGCTGATACGCCCGGCCATGTGCAATATACCCGAAATATGGTTACCGGGGCTTCTAATTCCGAATTAGCCATCATCCTGATTGATGCCCGGAAAGGGGTGACTGAGCAAACCCGTAGACATACCTTCATCACCAATTTGCTGGGCATTAACCATCTCTTTGTCTGTATAAATAAGATGGATCTGGTGGATTATAGTGAGGAAGTGTTTGACCAAATAAAAGAGGACTTCCTGTCTTTTGTCTCTAAGATCAATATTCCTGATCTTGAGTTTATCCCCATTAGCGCTTTGAATGGTGATAATGTTGTGGATGCCTCCAAGGATATGGATTGGTATCATGGAGCATCCCTGCTCTACAATTTGGAAAATGTGCCACTGACCGCTGATTATGATTACGTGGATTCACGGCTTCCCGTTCAATATGTTATCCGCCCTCAAAAGGATGCTTACCACGATTATCGTGGCTATGCCGGCCGAGTGGAAGGGGGTATTTTTAAACCGGGAGATGAGGTTGTTGCTCTACCCTCCGGCTTTAAGTCCACCGTTAAAGACATTCACCTGGCTGATAAATCTTTAGAAGAAGCCTATCCACCCTTATCTGTGGCTATTGAATTGGATGACGATATTGATGTCAGTCGGGGTAACATGATAGTTAAAGAGCACAACCAACCTGAGATCAAGCAAGACCTGGACTTAATGATATGCTGGATGAACCCCGAAAATTTGGTGTTGAATGGTCGCTATGCCGTCAAACATAATACCCACGAAGTTCGGGCTGTGGTTAAGGAAGTGCTTTACAAAGTAGACGTAAATACCTTGCACCGGGTGGAAAATGACACCACCGTAGGCCTCAACGACATTGGCCGCATAAAGGTCCGGACTTCGCAACCGCTTTATGTGGATCCCTACACCAAAAATAAAGGTACGGGAAGTATGATCATCATAGACGAAACGACCAACAACACCGTTGCTGCAGGCATGGTATTGTAGCATTTCCCCGTCCAACGTAAGTTCTTAATTTTAAAATGCGGATTTTCTCAAATCCGCATTTTTTATGACCATTCAGTAAGGCTTTATCGCCATTGTTAAACCCCCTTTTGATCCCGGATTTGATAGGCCGCTTCGATCAGGGCAATACTCGGGCGAGCTTCCCGTGCATCAGCAAGTTTATAAGCTTCACCATTAACAGCTTGCATGAGATCTGCTAATACGTGGGAGTGATTGGCAGCACTACCTTTGGCATGGCCATAATCATGAGGGGAATTCACATCTTCTAGTTCGGGCTCCTGGTAACCTTTAATCCGGCAGTGTTCGAGCCTGTCCATATACTGCCCCCCGATCTTAATGCTCCCTTTTTCACCTAGCAGGGTTATGCTGCTTTCCAGATTGGTCTCATAGGCTGAGGTTGAATAGGCCATCCAAACAGGTGCGCCTGAAGCTAAGCTAAGCTTCAAATACCCTGTATCCTCAAATGCGGTCATCTCTTGGTGATTAAAATTATAAAAACAGCCTTCTTGAAGGCTGATGGGGCCAAGCGTCCACGATAATAAATCAACAAAATGGCTAAACTGCGTGTAAAGTGGTCCTCCATCTTCACCCGCTGTACCTCTCCAACTGCTTTGATCATAATAACCCTTATCCCGATTCCAGAAGCATTGGACCTGCGCAAGAAACAGGCTTCCCAAAAGTTGCTGACTCATCACTTCATGTAACCATTGTGCTGGTGGACTATACCGATTTTGCAGCACCGCATAAAGCTTTCGCCCTACCAGCGAGGCTTTTTGAATAAGGGCATCACAAGCACTCACTGTAAGCGTGACCGGTTTCTCTACCAGAACGTGAAAGCCGGCATCCAAGGCTTCCCAGGCATGCTCATAGTGGTAGCCATTGGGCGTGCAGACATTTACAATGTCAGCTTCAATGCCATCAGCCAAACCCGCTTGAAAGGAGGAATAGACAGGGTATGATCCAAGCTTGGTCACCGCTTCCGGGACTCGGGGGTCGGGGTCAATGATGGCTACGATAGACGCCCCTGGCATTTGATCCAGGATAGCCGCGTGACGTGACCCGATATTACCATAACCCAGGATAATAAACCTCAACAAAGCCAAAAGCCTATTTTTAGCAACCTCAAAATTACAATTCGCCCGATGGTAAACCGGTAAAACTTGCAACCTTAACCTTTAGGAAATTTCCGTTTCCAATAAAGGTTTAATCAAGAAGCATTTATTGGGCATCAGACCCATAAGATCCACTGATAACACTCGTTTTCAGGATGCTACGGATAAGGGCGCAATTGCTAACTTTGAGCCACTAGGAATAGCGCCATACTTATGAACCGATGGAGGACCCTTACCATTGCAACAGGAATAGCTTTATTGGCAGGACTTGCTACATGGTATTTTATTGACTTTTCTACAAATCAGAAATCTACGAATGCCATACCTCGTGATGCCATTGCGGTGTATAAAGGAACCGATCCAATAGGCGCTTACCAAAAGCTAGCAGCTAGCAGTACCGGCAAAATTTTTCAGTTAGCGAAAAGCTTCCAATCGTTTGATAACACGTTAAATCATTTAGATACTTTTAGAAGCCAGGCTTCTAACTTTTTTCAAGCGGCTAAGGATAAACCGTTTTACTTGAGCCTGCATAAAACCAGCCATAGTCAGTTAGGCCTACTGGTTACTTTTCAAACCAATCATAGCGACCCTTTATACCACTTAAATAAAAAACTTCAAGAAACTTACCCGCTGCTATCCCTTAAGAAAAGAACCCTTTATCGATCTCAAGTTTGGGATTACTTTTACAAAGATAAGCTGTTATTTACCCTCAGTGAATCTAATGGCATCCTGTTAGCCAGTCAACACAGCATTTTAGTGGAAGATGGCTTAAGGCAACTCAAAAAGGGAAAGCCTATTAAGTTTCATAAATCAATAAACAAGTCCCGCGAACCGGATCTGCTCTACGTCAATTACCAGCATTTACCCACGTTTCTCTCAACCTTTACCAAACCTCAAATCCACGATATCCTGAAAAAAACCACCTTCTTACCAGGATTTGCCCACTACAATTTGAACATCCGTGATGATGCTTTGCAATTAACCGGTTCTTTTCACCCTGCGGACAGTCAAGCCTTGATAAACACCTTCAGAAAGCAACCCTCAGCTCGCCATTTTGAAAGCGTGGTTCCAAAGGGGGTAGCCTTCCTGCATGCTTTTTCCTTACCAGATGTGCAAGCAGTAACAAGCCCGCCTTTTCAGCAAAGTCCACTTACTAAACCATCCAATGAATCGATTGATAGCCTGGAAGCTTGGTATGGATTCGATATCAACCAGGACTTCAGACCGCTATTAGGCCATCAAGTCTGCTTAGGCATCAATGAACCAATTGGATCAGAATTCAGTAAGCAGACCTTTGCGGTTATCCATTACCGCGACACCACAAATGCTTTCAAAAACCTGAAGGCATTTGCCTCACAAAAGCGACAGCACCCCTTAACAACTGCCACTTTCAAGCGCATGACTTATAGGGGATTTGATATGCGTCAACTTGCTGTGGGCAATGCTTTTGAGCTAGCGCTTGGACCAATTTTTTCGACTATTGAAAATCCCTACTACACGACCATTGAGGATTGTGCGGTAATGGCAACCAATCCCGTTACCTTAAAGCGAATCATTGATGATTACAAAGCCGGACAGACCCTTCGCCATGCCCCTCATTACGAAAATCTAAAAGCCAAGTTGCTACCTAAAAGCCTGCAATTCACCTACATCAACCCAGGGTATGGACGTCAATTACCCTTGTCTTTTTTAACAAAAAAATCAAAAAGAACTTATAAAAAAGGCTTTCATTACTATGCCCAATTCAGCGGGCTGGCATTTCAACTCACAAGGGATAGTTTAGACTTCTTCTCACAGGTAACCCTTTTGGAAAGGACGACAACGGGAACTTTTACCCAAAAAGTATGGGAGCAATCCCTGGATGCACCAGTAGCTTCCTCTCCGCAAAAGGTGATCAATCCGAAAACGGGGCAACCACAATTGCTATTAGGTGATGAGCAACAACAACTTTACCTCATCAAAAATGATGGGAGTATAAAATGGAAAAAAACCTTGCTGACGGAAAAAATGGGTCCAGTAGATACGATCGACCTTTACCAAAACGGGAATCAGCAGTACCTTTTTGCCACCAGGGGTAAGCTACACCTCTTAAATGCGTCCGGTAAAGAAGTAGGGGGATTCCCCCTATCCTTAAGTGCACCTGCAGCTTCGGAGGTTCAAGCCCTCGCATACAATGGGCAGAATCAGCCCCGCTATTTCGTGGGATGCCAGAATAACAATGTTTACGGTTACCAACCCAACGGGAGGCCATTGAGGGGTTGGAGCCCGGTTAATATGGAAGCTCCCCTTGAATTCAAACTAAGTTACTTTAGTTACGGGGATAAGCTACGGTTATTTGGGGTTTCTAAAAATGGAACCTTACACCTTTGGAATCAAAATGGGCAGTTGAAAAAACAATGGGACTTTAACACCCGCTTTACACAGCCATTTTCAATGCAATTTGGTGCCACGGATTCCACCACCTACCTGGTCAGTACCGATACCACCGGCACTGCGCATTTCCTTTACCTTAATCAAGATACGGTGAGCAGGAAATTTGCCACCTTTGGCCCTGAACATCATTTCTTACTAGCAGACCTGAACAAGGATGGGGCAAAATCCCTGATATTTGCAGAAGGGCGCAAAATAAGGGGTTATTTACCCGATGGAACCCGAGAATTTACCCTAACGCTACAGGATAGCCTGGCCTTCAAGCCTAAAATTTACCAATTGGGAGGACAATCTTACATTGGCTATGTTTCAGCAGAAACGCATCGCATTTTCTTGATAGATCAGCAAGGCAGACCCTATCGGGGTTTCCCCATCAAGGGAAGCACCCCTTTCCTTATAGCTGATATGAACCGCGATAGTGCTAAAGAGTTAGTCGTAGGTGGAAAGCAGGATAACCTTATCATGTATCAAATTCAATAATGGCAGAAAAAATGTCCAATCAAACTTTAATTGAAGAAGCCTGGCAGGACCGGGATTTACTTAGCCAGGATGCCTACCAGCAAGCCGTCAAAGCCACGTTGGAGGATCTGGATAAAGGGCGGGTGCGTACGGCTGAACCAACTGTTAGTGGATGGCAGGTCAATGAGTGGGTCAAGAAAGCAGTGATCCTTTATTTTCCCTTAGCCCCTATGGAGACCATTGAAAACGGGATTTTTGAGTATTACGATAAAATACCGCTAAAGCGGAACTATGCTAGTGCGGGCACAAGGGTAGTTCCCCACGCCCTGGCACGGTATGGGGCTTATTTAGGCCAGCAAGTCGTCATGATGCCGTCTTATGTGAATATTGGTTCCTACGTAGATAATGGAACGATGGTGGATACTTGGGCTACAGTTGGCTCCTGTGCTCAAATTGGTAAAAAAGTTCATCTGAGTGGTGGCGTTGGTATTGGTGGCGTTTTGGAGCCTCTACAAGCTCAACCTGTCATTGTTGAGGATCATGCCTTTATTGGCTCTCGCTGCGTCCTTGTTGAGGGTGTTCATATTGGTCAAGAAGCTGTGCTAGGGGCTAATGTCACGCTGACCGGCTCCACCCGTATAATTGATGTATCCCGGTCTGAACCTCAGTACTACAAAGGATATGTTCCACCCCGCTCCGTGGTTATTCCTGGAAGTTATCCTAAGAAATTTCCTGCCGGTACTTACAATGTTCCATGCGCACTCATCATTGGCGAGCGGAAAACTAGTACGGATGAAAAAACTTCTCTGAACGAGACCCTTCGTGCATTTGAAGTGGCTACCTAAATAGGGCATTGTAAGGTGAAGCGATTCCTGATCATCCAAACGGCTTTTCTAGGAGATGTTATTCTGGCAACGCCCATGGCCGAGGCTATACACCAGCAATACCCGGACGCTGAAGTTCATATGTTACTTCGCAAAGGCCATGAGTCGTTATTAACAAATCACCCTTTCATTCAGAAAGTTATTACCTGGAATAAAAGGGATAACAAGTACAAAGCCCTAAGGGATCTTATTCCGGCTATTCGTAAAGAGGGTTATAATGAGGTTATCAATGTGCAACGCTTTGGTGCTACAGGTTTCCTAACCCTTTTCTCAGGAGCCTATCAAACAGCTGGATTCAAAAAAAATCCCTTTTCGCTTTTTTTCAGCCGGGCGGTTACACATCGGTTAGCTAGCGATAAGAACCTTCATGAAGTCGATCGCAACCTATCCTTGGTAGCGGGGTGGGATAGCCAAAAGCGATTACGCCCGCGGCTTTACCCTCCTCATAATGATTATGAGGTCATAGCGCCTTATCAATCGGATCCTTACTTGGTCATGGCTCCGGCCTCTGTATGGTACACCAAGCAATATCCAAAAGAGGCGTGGTTGGCCCTGCTTCGATCTCTTCAAATAGGGCCTTACAACGTTTACTTAGTCGGGGCTCCTGAAGATTATAGGCTTTGTGATCAAATAAAATCAGAAAGCCAGCATACAGGTGTAACCAATCTTGCGGGTCAACTTTCCCTTTTGCAAACGGCCGCCCTAATGGAAAAAGCTACCATGAACTACTGCAATGATTCCGCTCCACTGCACCTTGCTTCAGCCATGAATGCGCCAGTGGTAGCCATTTTTTGCTCGACTATTCCCGAATTCGGTTTTGGGCCATTATCGGATGAGAGCTACGTCATAGAAGCTCCGACAGCCCTGAGCTGCCGACCTTGCACTAATCACGGTAAGCCCCTTTGCCCACAGGGCCATTTCCGATGCGCGTTTGACATCACTCCCGACCTACTCACCGCACCCCTATCCAATTAATTTTTTCACCCTCTTTCAAACTGAAAGCTTAACCTCCCTGAAAAATTCCTATTTTAGCTGGCAAACCGCATTTATGCGATCCTTTCTGTTAGTCACTTTTTTAGCTTGTACCTTTTCCGCCTCTATCCAAGGCCAGGAAACATTTTCTATTGTTGCTGTAGATACCAGTACCGGTAAAATCGGTAGCGCTGGGGCATCCTGCCTGGATAGCCGGGTTGTGAAAGGTGGGGCTTCGATTATTAGCAGTGTTATACCGGGTAGAGGCGCCATTCACACACAAGCTGTTTATCGAAAGGCTAACCAGGATAACGCTGAGCAACGCTTAAAAGAAGGACTCAGCGCTGATAGCATCATTCATTGGCTGGTAGCCAATGATGCAAGACTTGCGGCTGAAAGCAGGCAATATGGCATTGCTTTGCTTAAGAAAGATAACAAACCTCAGACTGAAGCATTCACCGGTTCTAATACCGATAGTTTTAAAGGTCAGCGCGTTGGAAAGACTTACGCCATTCAGGGAAATATTCTGAAAGGTCCGGTTGTTCTGGACACCATGAAAAGTGCATTTATAAATACCGGAGGGCCCTTGGAAGAAAAACTTATGGCCACGCTCAAAGCTGCTGCTATTCCCGGTGCTGATCGCCGGTGTCTTGAGGAAGGGGTTTCTTCACAGTCTGCTTTCTTGAGGGTTGCTACACCTGGTGATACGCGTGAGGACCTAAGTATTGACCTGGTAGTACCCCAAACTCCTAAAAGCATAGAACCCATTGATTCCCTTCAAAAGCTTTACGACAAAAGGGCAACCCATGCTACTACGCAAACAAGCAACCCTGAAATTCGTGTAGCTAAAAGTATGAACGGGTCTGGTATTCGTGTTGAACTACCTGCAAAAAGGGCTACTAATCAACTATACCGCTTTCAGCTTTGGTCGCCTACTGGGCAAATTATTGGCGAGTGGAAGCTGCAAAAGCCTGTGCGGTACATAAGCTTAAGTTCAATTACAAAGGGTTTATACCTTTACCAAATAAGGGACCAGGCAGGCCAAACCAAGGCTAAAGGAAAACTACTTTATTGATAGTTTGATGATTAGGCGAATGGAAAAGGTTCTATAACTATTTACCTAATTATTGTGCGAACCTCATATGCTCACCAAAGGTTACTTTCAACAGGTTTTAGATTTTGCTAAAACCTTTATTAGCCTTTGCTGCTTTTCTTATTGATAGATTGTAACTTTGAATTATCACTCGATTCCAAAATAGCCGTATTATGAAGCAAAAAATTGCATCCTTAAAAGAACAACAGCAAAAAGGGTATGCTATTGATCAACTTCCCTTTACAATTCGCATACTCTTAGAAAATAATTTACGACACCACGATGGTTTTGGGGTTACTGAAGAACACATTGATACCCTCAGAAAATGGAATCCCAAAGGAAGTGGAAGTGATATTCCTTACAAGCCTTCTCGCGTATTAATGCAGGATTTCACAGGTGTTCCGGCTATTGTAGATGTTGCTTCGATCCGATCTGAAGTTATAAGGAAAGGAAAAGATGGCAACAAAATCAACCCCTCTATTCCGGTGGATCTTGTCACGGATCACTCTGTTCAAGTAGATTATTTTGGAACAGAGGACGCTTATCAAAAGAATGTGGCCCGTGAATATGAGCGTAACAAAGAGCGTTACCAGCTCTTAAAGTGGGGGCAGCAATTCATGGATAATTTTACAGTTGTGCCACCAGGCATGGGTATCTGCCATCAAGTTAACCTCGAGTATCTTGCCCAGGGAGTAACCGAACGCGATGGATGGGTTTTCCCCGATACGCTGGTCGGTACAGATTCCCACACCCCAATGGTAAATGGTATTGGGGTTCTCGGCTGGGGCGTTGGCGGAATTGAGGCAGAGGCCGCCATCCTGGGTCAACCCATATATTTCCTTTGTCCGGAAGTTGTGGGCTTAAAGCTAACAGGTAAGCTTCAAGAAGGGACCACCGCTACTGATATGGTACTCACTATTACAAAGCTGCTACGGGAGTATGGCGTAGTCGGTAAGTTTGTAGAGGTATTTGGAGAGGGGCTAGATAACCTGACAGTTCCCGATCGCGCAACGATCTCTAACATGTCACCGGAATTTGGATGTACGGTTACTTACTTCCCTATCGACAACCAAACCCTGGATTACATGCAGCGGACCAACCGCTCCCAGGAACAGATTGACCTGACGGAATCCTATTGTAAAGAAAACATGCTCTGGCGTGAAAATGAAGATGCCATTACCTATACTGACGTGCTGGAGCTAAACCTTTCTGAGATAGAACCTTCAGTTGCAGGACCAAAGAGGCCCCAGGATAAAATTGAGATAAAAAACCTCAAGAGTAGCTTCAAAACCCTTCTTGAAAAAGAACATGACCGCGCTTTCGTGAAAGAAGAGGAGCGAACTGAAGATGCCTGGCTATATGAAGGGGGGTCGGGCACGGAATTCAACTACGAGCCTAAGGACGGAGAAATAGATGAGACGGGGGTTCAGATCAAAAGCAAGCAACAGAAAACCATCCGTGTTACCACTCAAAACGCGGAATACAAAGTAAGTGATGGGGCTGTTGGCATTGCCGCCATCACGAGTTGCACCAATACTTCTAACCCTTCAGTCATGTTGGGTGCGGGCTTAGTAGCCCAGAAGGCTGTTCAACATGGGATTGATGTGAAGCCGTGGGTCAAAACCAGTCTGGCTCCCGGATCACAGGTCGTTACTGACTATTTGCAACGATCTGGTTTGTTGGGAGATTTGGAAGCCCTGCGCTTTCATTTGGTCGGATATGGCTGTACCACTTGCATAGGTAACAGCGGCCCCTTGCCGCACGAAATGGAAAAGGCAGTCTCAGAAGGGGATCTTGTACTTTCCTCCGTACTTTCGGGTAATCGGAACTTTGAAGCAAGAGTGCATCCACAAGTAAAAATGAATTTCCTTGCCTCCCCGATGCTTGTTGTGGCTTATGCCCTTGCCGGCCGGGTTGATATTAACTTATTGGAGGAGCCTGTGGCCCATGATCCGAATGGAGAGGCCGTTTACCTGAAGGACATCTGGCCGAGTCAGGATGAGATAAACCAAATGATCCAAAAGGCGGTCGACCAAAAGGATTATCAGGAAACTTACGCTCACATATTTGAAGGGGAGGAACAATGGAAGCAACTAGAGGCACCTAACACCATGGACTATCAGTGGAGTGATCAAAGTACCTACATCAAAGAGGCTCCTTTTTTTAAGGACATTTCTAAAGAGCCTGAGGCAATTAGCGATATCAAAGGCGCACGTGTACTATTAAAACTTGGGGATTCGGTCACCACAGATCACATATCCCCCGCAGGTGCCATTAAGCATGACTCTGCAGCCGGACAGTACCTGGAATCAAATGGGGTAGCCCTTAAGGATTTCAATTCCTACGGTTCCCGCCGCGGTAACCATGAAGTAATGGTAAGAGGAACTTTTGCTAACGTGCGGATCAAGAACCATCTCGCCAGCAAGGAAGGTGGCTTCACGACCCATCTACCTTCCGGTGAAGAGATGTACGTTTATGATGCATCGATGAAATACCAAGAAGAAAATACGCCCCTGGTTGTTTTAGCAGGTAAAGAATATGGCACAGGGTCATCTCGTGATTGGGCTGCTAAAGGAACGCAATTATTAGGCGTTAAAGCTGTCATAGCTGAAAGTTATGAGCGTATACACCGGAGTAACCTTGTGGGAATGGGCGTATTACCGTTAGAGTTTACTGATGGTGAAAATGCTGAAAGTCTGGGATTAGATGGTTATGAAATCTTCCATATTACTGGAATAGCTGATAATTTAAAACCTGGTAAGTTGTTGGACGTAGAAGCTGAAAAACCAAACGGGGAAAAGGTTTATTTCAAAGGTAAAGCCCGATTGGACTCAGCAATTGAAATTGCTTACTACCAAAATGGCGGGATCCTTAATTACGTGCTCAGAGAATTCCTCAACCGTAACTAATCAATAAAGAACGCTACAAAAGGCAAAAAACAAGTGCTATTTGCCTTTTGTAGCAATGTTCTAAAAACCTCTCATACTATTGTTTGTCTCCTTTTTATCAAATTTTTATTATAGATTATTCAATTGAAAGAATTGTTATAAAAAATTTTTTCTCTGCATGATGCATTTTGCATTGTAGTCAATTGTTTTTCTATTTGACATAAACTAATTTTGCAGACTTAAATAATTAAAAACGAATTTATCACAAGCATCCATTAGATGAGCGTTTACAGGAATTCTGCTTTCTCCTCCGCAAAAGTACCTATCTTCATTTTTATTATTGGATTACTGACCACCGGCTGCATTTCAAGAGAAAAATTGAATTACTTCCAAGATGCAAAGGTTGTAGACACCATGACGGAGGCCATGAAAAAGGCTCAGCGAAGGCGCATCGAGGAAATTCGTATCCAACCCTTTGATATACTTGATATCAAAGTTAGTTCACCGGTTACAAAGACCAACCAGATGTTTAACAACATTGGTGGTGGCGGAGGAGGAGGTAATCAGAATCAAGGGGCAAGAGTTGCCGGAAGCTATGGGGTTGGCTTTTCTGTCGAGAAAAATGGCATGGTAAAGCTTCCAATTCTAGGAGAGGTCAATGTTTTAAATTTAACCGTGAGTCAAGCTGAGAATTTGATTCAGGAGCGCCTTAGTGAGTATGTAAGGGACCCCTATGTGCAAATTAAATTCCTCAACTATAAAGTATTCGTATTAGGAGAGGTTAAACAATCCGGGTTGGTCACCATCAACAATGAATCAGCAACCGTTATGGAGGCTATCAGCAAAGCCGGTGGCTTAGGGCTTCTTGCCAGAAGAGATAATGTGCGCGTATTCAGGGGGCCTACCGATAATTTTATAGCCCATGAGCTGGATTTGACCTCTGTTAACGCCCTGAGCTCACCGGGTTATTACATGAAGCCCTATGACATCGTCTACGTTGAGCCCCTTAGAAGAAAAACGATATTATCCAATATAAACACCATAAATGCTATTGTGGGCATATTAAATACAACCTTGAGCTTTTTATTTATTTTCCTATCAACTAATTAGAAAGCTAAATTTGAGAACGAAGGGTACAATTTATGGCTGAGGAAAAATCCCAAAATTCAGGACAGGAGCAAATCAATATCTTCCTGATTCTGCGGTTATTACGAAAAAATGCCTTGTTTTTTATCCTTTTCGTCATAGCGGCGCTTTTTGTCAGCTATTTGGTAAACCGCTATGCTCAGCCAATTTATGCCATTAATGGGCAATTGCTCATTTCCTCAGAATCTGGTAGCGGGGCATCCCCTAGCGCCATTCTTAAGGATAATATCCCTATGTTGGAAAAAGATCCCAAAATAGAGAATGAGCGGATCTTTCTACAGTCTCCAAAGATCGTGGGGAAGGCCGTTGATAAAATGAATTTACCCGTGACCTACATAGGTGTTGGGGAAGTTAGGAGTTCTGTACAATACAACAATGCTCCTTTCAAAGTTATAGGGGAAGTGAAAAAGCCAAAGCTATATGAAAAAAATATAGACCTTAAGATTCTTGATAAAAATCGTGTATGGTTAAAGCTTACAGCACCTGAAGAAAAAAACTATGGCTTTGAAAAAACCCTCCGATTTGGTGAAGCCTTTAATAACAAGTACTTAAGATTCAAAATACTAAGGCACAAGGAGCGGTTTCCTTTTAATGACCTAAGCGATATTACCGACAATTTATACCGCTTCCACTTTAACAGACGTAAAAACCTGGTTGAGAGCTTTACCAGCAATTTGGAAATTGAAAAGATGGGGGAGTATTCAACAGTATTGGATATTTCTATGAAATCACCAGTTAAAGGTAGGGCCAGTGATTTTGTGAATGCCTTGATGACCGTTTACATAGAAAATGAACTCAATAAAAAAAGTCGCAAAGCGGCTAATACCATCAAGTTTATTGACGGGCAAATCGAATCGATGTCCCAATCGTTAGCCCGCGCCGAAGATTCGCTTCAAAGATTTCAGGTAAAAAACAGTGAATTCAATATTGGAGGATCTAACTTATCCACTGAAAAAGGGGGAGGTGCCTCAGGCGGAAGTAGCGGTCAGGAAAGGTTTTTTAGCAAGATGACCAGCATCCAGCGGCAAATTGAAAAGACTAAACTCAAAATCAAGAGCCTCAATCATTTACAGCTTAAAATCAAGCAGAACAAGGATGTAGATCAGTATTCCCCATCCCTAATGATGGAGGGGCAAGAAAGCCTGAGCAGTTCCTTAAGTAAATGGACAGACCTGATAACCAAGAAAAAAGCCCTGGACACCTTTGCTTATCCCGGTAGCCCCTCCATGCAGGATGTAAATGCTAAACTTGAGGCCACTAAACGCACAATTCTCAACACCATACGGTCTTCAAAAGAAGTATTGAACATTAGGCTCGAAGAATACCAGAACCGCCTACAGGAGGTTAAGAGCAAAATGTCAGTCCTACCCCGAAAGAAAATACGATTGCTTAACCTTAAGCGGAAATTTTCGGTGCGCCAGGAAATCTACCTTTACTTATTGCAGAAAAAATCCGAAGCAGAAATTGCTGAAGCTGCAACTGTTTCCAATAGTACCATAATAAAGCCTGCGAAGATTAACCCGGCTGGGCCTAATAAACGGAGGAATTATTTGATAGCTCTTTTTCTTGGTTTGGCTGTACCCTCAGGAGTGGTATTTTTACGGTACTACATGGATGATACGATTAAAGATAAAGTTCATCTTGAATCCTTGACCGACATTCCGGTGATTGGCGTAATCGGCCACAACAATAAAGATACACAACTAGTGGTTGCCAACCACCCCAAGTCGCTGATTTCTGAGGGTTTTCGGAGTATTCGTACCAATCTGCAATACCTGGGTTCAAAAACCAACCAAAACCAGGTAATCCTTATCAATTCCGTAGTTGGTGGTGAAGGGAAATCGTTTTCTTCCATTAACCTGGGGTCTGTTTTGGCTTTTACCAATAAGAAAACCATTATACTGGGGCTGGATCTTAGGAAGCCCAGGTTGCATCTACAATTTGATAAAGAAAATGACATAGGAATTAGTAACTTTCTGGTAGGAAATGCGGATAGGAATGAAATCATTAAGTCAACCACGGTAGATAACCTCGATTTTATAGCTTCCGGCCCCACGCCCCCAAATCCTTCTGAACTTATTCTTAGTGAGGCCATGACCAGTCTTATTCAAGAATTACGACAAAATTATGACTACGTAATCCTGGATTCCCCCCCTTATGGGCTGGTTACAGATGCTTCTATACTCATGGGATACGCTGATTTGAATGTCTTTATTTTAAGGCAGAACTATAGTAAGATCCAGTACGTGCAATCTATAGAGGAGCTTAAGGAAGATATGCAGTTCAAGAATACCTACTTGATTCTGAACGACCTTAACCCTGAACACTCTACTTACGGCTATGGGTATGGCTATGGTTACGGATACGGCTATGGATATGGCTATGGTTACGGATACGGTTATGGGTATGGGTACTATGAGGAAGATCATACCGAGAAGCGATCCTTTTTGAAGCGCTTATTAGGAAAGTCAAAACGCTCTAAATCCTCCTCTTGAGGATAGCACTTTTTTTACAATAAGATCTTACCTGTTGGAATGGCTGTTTGCCAATTGGTATCCCTTTAACTCTTAATATGTCAGATGGGTGATAGTCAATAGCTGAGGTTTTTCCAAGTTGGCATTAAAAAGAAACATTTAAAACAATATTTGTTTCTAACATGTAATGTGTAGTTTTGCCAACTCTCATAAAATCGTAGCAATTGAAAAACCAAGAGGAAACCCTCTTCGCTAAAAGTTTAAATTTTTTTTTTACCTACGGGATTCGGGCGCTTACAATGGATGAAATCGCCAGCCGTCAAGGTATATCAAAGAAGACCCTTTACCAATATGTAAGCAATAAGGGTCACTTAGTAAAATGTGCCTTTGAATATTTTATTAAGCAACAAAAGGCCAACGTAGAAAGCATTCATATTGCCAATCTGAATGCTATTGACGAGCTGTTTCAGATATACCAGAAGACTTGCAAAGAATTGCAAGGCATGAATGCAGGGCTCAATTTTGAGCTTCAAAAATACCACCCCGACACTTGGGAGCTTTTCCAGGATTACAAGCAAAATTTTATTTACCAGCATTGCCGGCGGAACCTGAAAAAAGGAATAGAAGAAGGGCTTTACCGCTCAGATTTTGACCACCATATAATAACGACCTTTTACGTAGCTCGTATTGATATATTAACCGACAGCGCTTATTTTCCAATGGAAACGTATTCCTATAACCAGATTCTGAAGGAGCTTTTTAAATACCATATTCGAGGGATTGGCTCTAAAAAAGGCATTACCTACCTGGAAGAAAAAGGAGCTATAAACTTTTAGCCTTTATGAAGCTAAAGCTATTTATTCTTACAATACTTCTTGCGATAGCCTCCAATCGCCTATTGCATGCCCAAAGTGGCTCAGAGGATCAAGTTCCAGAATATAACCTTGAGGATGCGCAAACCTATGCGCTTAAACATAACCGGTCGCTTAAAAACAAAGAACTTGAAAAGCGAAAGGCTGAGGAAGAAGTGACCCAAACCCTATCGCAAGGGCTTCCTCAGATAAGTGGGGAGATTAGAGGCCGGCATAATTTTGATGTGCGAACTAACGTGATAACGTTTGGCCTTCCTGGCCAAGAGCCGCAGAAATCTGAAGTCCGTTTTGGTACAAATTACCGGTCACAAGCCAGTATTAATTTTTCTCAACTAATTTTTGACGGTTCGTTTTTTTTAGGCTTAAAAGCATCAAAAGTTTTTGTCAACCTTTCTAAAAAAGAATTTGAGGAAAGTCAGCGTGATACAAGAGCAAAGGTGGCCAAAGCCTATTACAGCTGCTTAGTTACAGCTCGTAATTACCAAATACTACAGCAAAACGTGAAACAGGTAGAGCAAACTGTGTTTGAAACCCGTCAGCGCTATAAAAATGGCTTAGTTGAACAATTAGATGTTGACCGGCAGCAATTAACCCTTCAAACCCTTGAAAATCAACTTAGTAAAGTTAAAAGGGAAAAAGAGGTTGCTCGTAAACTTTTGAAATTTCAAATGGGCTATCCGGTTAAGGATAGCATCCGCTTAAGTGGAAAGTTAGAAACCGAATTACCTGATTTTAAAAATAAAAAAAAGGTACCTGACAACTTCAAGCCGCAAAAGCGTCTAAGCTATCAGCAACTCAACGTGCGTGAGAAGCTTGCTTCCCTGAACAAAAAACGCTACAAAGCAGAATACCTGCCCACCATAGATGCATTTGCCACTCATCTTCAGCTAGCTCAGCGTGATGATTTCAACTTCTTTGATGGTGGTGAGCCTTGGTTTCCCTCCACTTATGCCGGTATATCCATCAATATTCCCATATTCAATGGCTTCAGCCGTTCAGCTAAGCTTCAAAAGGCAAAGATTGAATTAGAACAAGTCCAGAACCGTCAGGAAAAGCTCAAAGCTCAGATATGGGTTGAAGTAAACCGTGCTAAACGCACCTTCAACAATGCACTACAGCGGGCTCAAAACCAACAGGAAAACCTGGAACTAGCCCGTAAAATTTTCCAACAGAGTAAAACAAAATACGAGGAAGGGGTTGGTTCTAGTCTAGAACTAACAACTGCACAAAATAAGCTCTTTGAAGCTCAAACAAAGTACATCCAAGCAGTACAGGATTATTTAGTAGCAGAGATAGATTTGGAGAAAGCGCTGGGAACTTATTAAACCATTAAATACTCATGAATAAGGTAATGATTGGAATTTTTGGTCTGGCCCTGCTGGTAGGGTGCAGTGATCAACCGAAAACCCAAGAAGAAAAAAAAGCTAAGCTTCAAGCATTACAAGCAAAGATTAAAAAATTAAAAGCGGCTATTAAAGCCAGTGATACTGCTTCGAAAGAACGAAATCCTCAGCTAGTGAGTATCGATTCCGTCCATAAAGGAACTTTTAAGCACTACGTAAAGCTCAGAGGAAAAGCAACAACGGATAAAAATGTTGCCGTTAGCCCCAAGCGCAGTGGGCGTATTAACCGTATTTATTGCCAAGAAGGCCAGCAGGTTACGCAGGGGGAAAAACTGGTGCAGCTTGACCGGGAAACCATTCAGCGGAACATTGACCAAATTGAAACCAACCTCCAACACGCCCGAAAACTGTATAAGCGGCAAAAAAACCTTTGGGATCAGGAAATCGGATCTGAAGTCCAATACCTGAATGCCAAAAATCGTGTTGAAAATCTTGAAAAGGAGCTAAGCACAGCTAAAAGCCGGCTCGCCAATACCTCAATCACCGCCCCCATCAATGGAAAGGTTGACGCCATTTTCATGAATCCGGGAGAAATGGCTAACCCAGCCTCTCCCCTTCTCCGGATCGTTAATCTAAGGAACATGGAGGTAACTGCTAGCCCGTCAGAGCGCTACCTTGATGATATAAAACCAGGTGACTCGGTTAAGATCAGTTTTATTAACCTTGGTATAGAGCGTAAAAGGCCGGTTTCCCACGTCAGCTCTTACATAGATCCTGATACACGGACATTTGAGCTTACTATTAAAATAGCAAACCAACAGCGTCTGCTCAGGCCCAATGTTCTTGCCACCGTTCGTTTTGCAGATTATACCAACCAGAACTGCGTCATCATTCCTACGAAACTCTTACAATCTTCCAATGGCGACAATTATGTGTTTACGGCAAAAAACAAGGATGGCAACTACAAGGCTTATAAAACACCCATCAAAACTGGCCGCTCTTACCAAGGAATGACAGAAGTATTAGAAGGGCTAAAGCCTAATCAACTTCTGATTACAGATGGTTTTCGATCAGTAAGTGACCGTGAGATGGTGAATTTCGCGAAGTAAAAGCCCCACCTCGATGCCGACTGAGCAAAATACCCAAACCCGCAGTTTCGGGCTAACCAATCTTGCGCTGAATAACCGGATCAGTATTTATATCCTGGCCATTCTATTAGCAATTACAGGAGTGTATTCTTATAGCACCATGCCCAAAGAGGCTTTTCCTGAAATTGTAATCCCTACGGTTTTTGTAGGGACCCCCTATCCCGGTAATTCACCAGCCGATATCGAAAACTTGATAACCCGTCCCATAGAAAAAAAGATTCAGGGCATAGAAGGCATTAAAGAAATCCGCTCAACCTCTCAGCAAGATTTTTCATCCATCGTGGTTGAGTTCAATACTGATGTGGATATCAGTGCTGCGCTGCAGGATGTAAAAGATGCCGTGGATGAAGCAGAGGCTGAAGAACTCCCTACTGATATCCCGGAGGCTCCTAATGTAAGTGAGCTGGATTTTTCAGATATGCCCATCATGACCGTAAACATTTCAGGGGATTACCGCCAGAAAACGCTTAAATCCTACAGCGAATATCTAGAGGACCGCATCGAGGAAATTAATGAGATCTCTCAGGTAAACCTTACGGGTGCACTCGAACGGCAGATTAACATCAATGCCAACTTATTTAAAATGGAGTCAGCCGGAGTCACCTTCAGGGATATAGAAAAAGCTGTTAGTAGTGAGAATGTATCCGTTTCAACGGGCAAAGTCAAAAACCGTGGCTTTTCTCGAAGTATGCGGATCATAGCCGAATTTGATAAGATTTCGAAAATACGGAACCTCATCATTAAGGAAAAGGATGGCCGAACCATCCAATTGAGCGATATAGCCGAGGTAAGTGATGCTTTTGAGGACCGGGAGAGTTATTCCAGAACCAACAGGGAACCCGTCATATCTTTACAAGTTATCAAGCGAAGCGGTGAGAACCTCTTAGCTGCATCCCGTAACATTAAAAAGGTCATTGAAAAAGCCAAAAATAGTCGCTTTCCGGATGATCTTACCGTCACCATAACTAACGACAACTCCCGCTACACGAAAAACCAGGTTAGCAACCTGGAAAACAGTATCATCTCAGGAGTGATATTGGTAACACTTACCCTGCTGTTCTTTATGGGTTTAAGGAATGCCCTTTTTGTGGGATTAGCGATTCCCCTTTCCATGTTCATAGCCTTTTTAGCCTTATTTTCATCAGGGGTAACCCTAAACCTGGTTGTGCTATTTTCGCTGATCCTGGCTTTGGGCCTTTTAGTAGACAATGGGATTGTAGTGGTTGAGAACATCTTCCGGCTTATGCAAGAGGGGTCTTCAGGCCTTCAGGCTGCCCGACAGGGAGCCGGAGAAGTAGCGATACCCATCATCGCCTCCACCGCAACCACCCTTGCAGCCTTTTTTCCGCTGGTATTTTGGGAGGGCACAACCGGGGAGTTCATGAAGTATTTGCCCATAACACTGATCATTGTTCTAGCATCTTCCCTTTTCGTGGCTCTAGTCATCAATCCGGTGATAACTTCTGGTTTTATGCGGGCCAATACGGATAAAGCAAAGCCTGACACCCGCAAATTCACCATTTATTCCGTAATTTATATCGGGATCGGAATTCTCTTTTATTTAATAAACGGTAGTATAGGAGGGGTTTCTTTAAACTTTTTCGGAGGCCTGTTTCTTGTATTTGCCCTCATTACGCTACTTAACATTTTCGCCTTAACACCATCATCACAGTGGTTCCAAAAGCGGTTTTTACCCTGGCTTGAAAGGAACTATGAACACCTGGTAAGCTATGCTATACGCGGAAAAAAGCCCTACATATTTTTTATAGCTACATTTTTAGGGCTGGTAGCATCTATAGGGGCATTTATGGCTAAAACCCCGAAAGTGCTCTTCTTCCCGAATAACCAACCGGATAACATTTTTATCTACACGGAAAATCCGGTGGGCTCTTCTTTGGAGACCACAGACTCCGTTGCTAAAGTGGTTGCTAAGGAAGTTTACGAAGTTATAGAACCATATCAAGCTATTGTAGAATCCGTCAAGACCAACGTAGGAAAAGGTGCTCAAAACCCGCAGGAAAGTTTCATGGGTGGGCAGCAGGCCACACCTAATCGCAGCCGGATAACAGTTGCTTTTGTGGAGTTTTCCAAACGTAATGGTATCAATACCACCAACATCCTTAAGGAAATAAGGAAAGCGGTATCAGACATACCAGGACCAGCGATAACGGTTGAGAAGAATAGCATGGGACCACCAGTAGGCGAGCCTATAAGCATAGAAGTATCCGGTGAAAACATTGAAAAACTAATATCCCTCACACAAGGTATCCAGGACCATATTGAAGGAAGTAGCATCAAGGGTATTGAGGATCTGCAAAAAAACCTGGTTACCCAGAAACCTCAACTAGTGGTAGATATCGACCGGAATAAAGCTCAGCGATTAGGCTTGTCAACCCAGCGTATTGCATCTGAGCTTCGAACAGCGGTTTTTGGGAAGGAAATTGATCAATACCAGCAAGGAGAAGATGAATACGAGATCCGTCTGCGACTAGCAGAAAGCTTTCGGTACAATGTAAGTACGCTAATGAACCACACGATAGCCGTGCGCCAGGGTTCAGAACTCAAACAAGTACCGATCTCTGCCATAGCAGACATAAGTTACGGCAATACTTACGGTTCCATTGAACGTAAAGACCTGAATCGCGTCATCACCTTGTCTTCAAACGTCAAAGAAGGGTACACCGCCAACGCCATTGTCAACAAGATCAAGGATCTCCTGGCAGATTACCCCTTGCCAGCCGGATACGAATACCAATTTACTGGGGAGCAGGAAGAACAAGCGAAATCCTCCAACTTTTTGATCAAGGCGATGTTTATAGCAGTTTTTACGATTTTACTGATCCTCGTGTCCCAGTTCAACTCTTTACTGAAACCTATCATTATCATTATTTCCGTGCTGTTCAGCACGATTGGCGTCTTCCTCGGTCTCATCATCTTTAACATGAAATTCGTAGTGGTAATGACGGGAATTGGGGTCATATCCCTGGCAGGGATTGTTGTCAACAATGCCATCGTTCTATTGGATTACATTGACCTCACCCGACAACGCCGGAAACAGGCCTTAGGACTGGATGAAGAGGCAGTCCTCCCCCTGGAAGAATACCGTAAAGCCGTTATTTATGCGGGCAAGATAAGGTTACGACCTGTTTTACTTACAGCCCTTACTACGGTGCTAGGCCTTATTCCTTTAGCCATTGGTTTAAATATAGATTTTTATGGGCTGTTAGCTCACTTTCAGCCTAATGTTTACTGGGGCGGAAACAATGCCCTGTTCTGGGGCCCAATGGCCTGGACCGTGATCATGGGATTGATATTTGCCACTTTCCTGACGCTCATCATAGTACCTGTTATGTACGTGATCACTCAGCGTATAGCTGCCGCTTTTAGAAAGCGTAGTTAGGATAGAGCGACAACTTTAGCAGGGCGATAAATGCTAACTTTGTCATCAAAATTCATTACTTGTGTCTAGAAGACCACTTATCCTTATTTCAAATGATGACGGGATAGAATCCCCCGGTTTAAGAGCCCTATTGAACAGCGTCAAGGACCTGGGAGACATAACGGTTGTAGCGCCTGACAGCCCGCAGTCCGGTATGGGACACGCCATAACCGTTAGTGAGCCCTTACGATTAGAAGAAGTCCAGGATTTTGGGCCTTCTATTTTGGCTTACCGGTCTAACGGCACGCCAGCGGATTGCGTAAAGCTGGCTGTGAGTATTATCCTTCATCAAAAACCGGATATCGTTATCTCCGGGGTCAATCATGGCTCCAACTCATCCATTAATGCGATTTATTCAGGTACAGTTTCAGCCGCTATGGAGGGCGTTATTGAAGGAGTGCCGGCAGCTGCCTTCTCCTTGTTGGATTACGCTTTAGATGCAGCAATGGAACCTACGCAGCCTTATACAAGGCGTATTACCCAACAGCTTTTAGAAAACAAACTGCCAAAAGGCGTTTTACTGAACGTGAATATTCCTGCCAGAAGCGAAACGCCCCTGGCTGGCGTAAAAGTCTGCCGTCAAGCAGATGCTAAGTGGCAGGAAAATTTTGACGAGCGTGAAGATCCCACTGGCCGAAAGTATTACTGGCTTGTAGGCAACTTTGTCAATTACGATGAAGGAGAAGATACGGATGAGTATGCGCTGCACCATAATTATGTAGCTGTTACCCCTATCCAGTACGATCTTACCGCTTATCAGACCCTTTCTCAGATTAACCATTGGAAGATGGATCCCCATGCAAGCTAATAACAATATACCGATAGGCCTTTTGCTTGGCTTAACTGTTCCGGCAGTAGCCCTTATCATTGTCTATTTTACCGGATTCTCAGGATTTCGCTTTATTGATTTTTTCCGGTACACCCTATCCAAAAATATTCTGGAGAACCTGGTATCCCTGTGCGGCCTGGCTAATCTTCCATTGTTTTACCTATACATTCGCAACGACTGCTATGAAAGTGTGAAAGGCATCATTATGGCTACTTTTTTACTTGTTTTATTGGTAGTCATACTCAAATTTGTCATTTAACGTGCGCTATTACCTTATTGCCGGCGAGGCTTCCGGGGATATGCATGGGGGCAACCTTATTAAGGCCTTGAAAAAAAGGGATCCTGATAGTCAATTCCGCGTTTGGGGTGGTGACCAGATGGCAGAAGCCGGAGGTGATTTAGTTGCCCATTACCGCGAGATGGCTTTCATGGGCTTTACGGAGGTAATGGCTAACCTGAGAACCATTTTCCGATACATTCGCGCTTGTAAAGCCGATCTGAAGAAAAGCAAGCCAGACGTCCTCATCCTCATTGATTATCCCGGATTTAACCTCCGTATAGCAAACTATGCTAAGCAGCTAGGCTTACGGGTTGTTTACTACATTAGTCCTCAAGTGTGGGCCTGGAAAGCATCAAGGGTAAAACAGATACAAAAGTCTGTAGATCAGATGCTGGTTATTCTCCCGTTTGAGCCCGCTTTTTACCAAAGGTATCACTACCCCGTAACCTTTGTTGGCCATCCCTTATTAGATACGATACAGGAGTTTGAGCCTATTCCAGATTTTTTCGGGCATCACCAGTTATCCCAAAAGCCAATTATAGCCTTAATGCCTGGTAGCCGGAAGCAGGAAATTGCAACTATGCTTCCTCCTATGCTGGAGGCAGCCGGAGCCTTCCCGGACTACCAAGCTGTGATTGCCGGTGCACCCGGCATAGACGTAGATTTTTACCGGCAGTTTATTCCCCATGCCCAGGAAGTAAGTACCGTTCATGGGGCAAGTTATAGCCTTATGGCTTATGCGAAAGCTGGTTTGGTAACTTCTGGAACGGCTAGCCTGGAAGCAGCTTTATTCGGATTACCTGAGGTGGTTTGTTACAAAGGAGGGTGGATTTCATATGGGATTGCACGACAACTAGTAAACATTCCTTACATAGCCTTGCCAAACCTCGTACTAAACCGGGAAGCAGTTACAGAATTGATACAAGGTAACTATCAAACTCGTAATTTGATCAATGAATTGGACAAGATTCTAAAGGATACCCGCGAAAGGAAGCAGCAGTTGAATGATTTTCAGGAATTGAGGCAATTACTTGGCGAAAAAGGCGCTTCCGAAAGGGCAGCTGAAACAATCATCAGCTCATTAGAGGGTTAAGGTTTCAGGCGTTCATCACCACCCCGGATCATAAGCCTCTAGCATACCTAATACAGTACCGATATCATTGGCTTGTTCGGGTTCTGCATTGTTTTCAAACGCATATATTAAATTCCGGCACATCCGCATTACCGTAGCCATGTTAGAACAAGGCTCATAGTATGTTTGGTTTTGTTCAATTTTCAGTTGCTTCAAGAACTGATCAATATTCCATTGACTAAATACCGTTCCCTTATTAAAGCAATTGATATAAAATAAGGTCTTGCCTTCATAAGTGGGCTCAAGGTATTGATATCCCTTGGTGGAGGATTTATCCGGGAAGGTATCATGATCTTTATAAGCCAATACATAATGTTGGGGTAAATTAACACCATAAACCGGTACCCCTACCCGTTGGCAAAGAATCGCATAGAGGGTGGAAAGTGATATGGGGTTTCCTTTGCGGTTGGCTAGCACCTCTTGAATAAACGAATTTTCAGGAGCGTGGTAATTATCCACATCTCCATGAAATTGGTATACATTGTAAAACACATGGTTAACCTTCTTGATCTTTTCCAGAGGCGTAAGGTCGTGGTTAAGTTCAATCCAGATATCAAGCTTTATATCCTCAAGTTGCTGATTAAGGTCGCTTTTTTCTAGCAGGGGATTGCGGTAGCGACCAAGCCAATAAACCGCTTCAAAAAGTTCATGAGCTCCTGATTTAGCCCAATTTTGAAGATTCTCATGGACTTCTGATAAACTGATCTTACGTTTTATTTGGGCAATGCGTTCTTGGTAAGTGTCATCCGTGCTATCCTCATAAAGGTTGGATAATACCGGAAAGATTTCAGGGCCATAAGAAACCAGTTGCTGAGTTACATGTTCCACAACTTCCCCATCTGTATCATCCAGCAGGTTAACCAAAGCTTCGATCTCGCCTCTTTCAGCCATAAACTTTTATAATACCATTTTACTCAAGCTTTACAGGAGCGTATTAATATATCCAACAATTAACGCTCAGTATTTTTTGAGGAGCTTTTCTGGCTTTTTGGTGAAGATTTTTGCTTGGAGCTGCTCTTTTTCTGAGAACCAGAAGTTTTGTTAGTAGATTTTTTGTTTGATTTTGTAGTTCCCGCTTTACTATTAGAGCCAGGCTTGGTAGAAGTACTCTTTGAGGCAGCTGCTTTTTTACCACCTCCCCGTTTCTTGGATACATTCTCCGGATCATTGACAATTTCAATACAATCATCCTCGGTAATTTGCTCTGGATCGTAGGTTTTCGGGATCTTGTAATTGTTTTTGTTGTAATTGATATAAGCACCAAAACGCCCCCTCAAAACCTTTAAAAGCTTATTTTCATACTCAAAAGATAAGATCGTGCGTTGCCGTTCCGCCTCCTTTTTCTCTTCAATGATCTCCACAGCCCTCTCGTAGGAAATCGAATAAGGATCATCCCCTTTTGGCAAGGAGTAAAATTGATCTCCTTCTTTTACGTAAGGACCAAAGCGACCAACAGATACCTGAACAGGATTCCCTTGGTTAAAGCCTAGATCCCTGGGAAGCTTGAAAAGTTCTAGCACCTCTTCAAGCGTGATATTTTCAATAAGCTGGCCATCTCTAAGTTTCGCAAAGCGGGGTTTTTCTTCATCTTCCCGGTCTCCGATCTGTGCAAAAGCCCCATACTTCCCTATTTTCACATGGACGTCCCTTCCACTCTCAGGATCTTTACCAAGGATACGCTCGCCTTTAAACTTAGCAGCATTTTTCTCGGTATCTTCAACGACAGGGTGAAACTTCGCGTAGAAGTTATCGATCATATCCCGCCATTCCTGGTCACCCTTGGCTATTTCGTCAAACTGCTGCTCAACCTTTGCGGTGAAGTTGAAATCCATGATGTTTTCAAAATTCTCCAGGAGGAAGTCATTTACGACTATTCCCGTATTCGTAGGCATCAGTTTGCCCTTATCAGCACCCGTAGTTTCAGTTTTTTGGATGGCTTCAATGCCCTCACTTGTAAGTGATATCACTTGATAATTCCGTTCGCGACCTTCTTTCTCGCCCTTTTCTACATAGCCCCGTTTTTGGATAGTAGAAATGGTAGGAGCGTAAGTTGAAGGCCTACCTATACCTAGCTCTTCAAGTTTCTTAACCAATGAGGCTTCGGTAAAACGAGCCGGGGGTCTTGTAAAGCGTTCTGTAGCGGTGATTTGATCCATGGCTAACAGCTGGCCTTCCTGAAGCGGTGGCAGCAAACTATCATCAGCTTTATCCTCTTGCTCTTCATCCGTAGATTCAATATACACTCGCAGGAATCCATCAAATTTTACGATTTCCCCGGAGGCTGTAAATTGTTCTTTACTTTGGGATAAGCCAATTTTAACCGTGGTCTTTTCTAATTTGGCATTTGCCATTTGTGAAGCGATAGTACGCTTCCAAATGAGGTCATAAAGCTTTTTTTCGTCCGATGATACATTCGGCTTTTTATTAGCAATATTGGTGGGCCTGATGGCTTCGTGAGCTTCTTGCGCGGAATCACTTTTGGTTTGAAACTGGCGGCGCTGCGTGTAGGAGTCACCGTATTGTTGGGAGATCACTTTTTCAGCTTGCTGAAGCGCCTCATTCGATAAGTTGACGGAATCCGTCCTCATGTATGTTATGTGGCCGGCTTCGTATAACCTTTGGGCAAGGGTCATCGTTTTGGACACGGAGAAGCTCAGCTTGCGGCTTGCTTCCTGTTGAAGGGTAGAGGTCGTAAAGGGGGCCGATGGCTTTCGGCTAGTGGGTTTTTTCTCAATGGAATCTACCTGAAAGGTAGACTCCTCACAAGCCTCTAAAAATTCCTGAGCTTCTTGCTGATTATCGAAGCGCTTGGGCAATTCAGCCTGTAGGCGATCACCGGTTGGTTGCTGATGTTTATCCAAAGGCTGAAAATCCGCTCGAACCCGGAAAAAATTTTCAGGGTTAAAACTGCGGATGGACCGCTCCCGCTCAACGATCAGCCTTACCGCTACGGACTGCACACGGCCCGCTGATAGCGATGGCCGAACTTTCCGCCAAAGGATAGGAGACAGTTCAAAGCCAACCAGCCGATCCAGAATACGGCGAGCCTGCTGGGCGTCAACCAATTTTTTATCGATATCGCGGGGTTCCTGAAGGGCCTGCTCAACCGCTGATTTCGTGATTTCGTGGAATACGATGCGGTGTGTCCGCTCTTTATTAAGGTTGAGGGCCTCTTGTAGATGCCAGCTAATAGCCTCACCCTCTCGGTCCTCGTCTGTAGCAAGCCATACTTGTTCCGCCTCTTTGGCCAGCTTTTTCAGTTCGTTAACGAGTTGCTTCTTGTCTGATGGAATTTGGTAGTTGGGTTCATAATTGTGCTCAACGTCAACGGAAATTCCATCAGGAGCTAGATCACGGATATGACCATAGCAAGATCGTACAGTATAGCTATCACCCAAAAACTGCTCGATTGTTTTAGCTTTTGCTGGTGATTCTACTATGACTAGGTTTTTGGTCATAAGCTTTATTTTCTTAAAGCGTAATTACTTTACCACAACAATTTTTCTCGTGATTGTTTGTTTCAAACCTGCTAGGTTAACATAATAAATGCCGGGCTTTTGAATATTCAGCTGGCTGGCTTCCAACGTTTTGTTAGTGCCGGATGGCACTTTGAAATCTGACTCTGAATAGATGGTTTGCCCGGTGCTGTTAACCACTTGAAGCGTTCCTGTAACAGGTGATCCATTATTTTTTAAGGAAACGGATCCTGATGTAGGATTGGGATACACCTCTAATGAAGTTCCCTTAACCGTATTATTTGAACGGCTAACCGTCCAATCCATTCTAATATTGTCAATGTAGGCATTGTTACCGCCGGAGCTGGCATTCCAGTCAAATCGTACAAGTACATTAGGATCTGAAGGTAATCTTAGATCCTCGGTCTTCCATTCATCATCCTCGGGGACAAAAGCGCTTGTTTCATTATCACTCGTCTTAGCTAAAAAGCTAAAAAGTTCTTTACGTTTCGTCCAGGTCTTGCCGCAATCTGTTGAGAAAGAAATGTCCAGGAGATCATCGGATTGCTGGTTAATAGTAGCAAAAGCAATATCAAATTTCAAGGTAGGATTACTGATATCAACCAGGTTCATGCGAGGTAACCGAAACTGAGCAACTTGGTCATCACCTGTATTGAAATTGTCAAAGTAGAATGAGGCATCCCCAAATGATGCAGCCTTAGAAGTAACTTGCCACTCCGGGCCTTCCTTTTTCTGTAAGCTTATTATGCCTTCTTGATCTAGTTTGCCATCCTCAAATCCTTCTATGAATGGCGGTTTTAAGACCTTATCATCCCCTAGGACCCGTACAAAACGGGTCTTTACAACCTCATCAGCACCTGATTGATTGCTTATTTTTAAGGATACCTTGTAAGTGCCTGGCTTATCGTACTTGACGAGGGGATTGGTTTCATTGGATGTTTGCGGCGTACCACCATTAAATTGCCATTCAATACTGGAGGGTGCTCCAAAGTTGAGACTTCCCTGATCGCAAGTTTGGTCAATTTGAAATGAATAGCTTACGGTTTCGCACGTATAAAAGTGATCTTTTTCAGCTGTAATTTCTGTTATTTGGGGAGGTTTTTCACGGACTAAGACACCCGTTTTGGAAAGGTTTGAATCCGATACGAGTTCACCACGGAAGGGATCTTCAACAAATTGTTGGGCCCTGTTAAGTTGTCCTTTAGTAAACATGATACCACACTCGGTGTAGTCCATGTAATTTTCCACCATATCAGGGAGTTGACCCCCACAAGTATTCAAATTAAAATCACATTCAATAATTCCACTACGATCTTCAACGGGTGGCGTATCTCCTACACGGTCTCCACTACCATTACAGCCGCCTTGAAAAGGATGAAATAAGCCAACATAGTGGCCCACTTCATGGGTCAGGGTACGGTCATCGATAGCGAATTGATCAGAACGGGTGATAATACCGTCAAACCCTCTAGAATCCCATGGAAAATTAGCCTGCCCAGCAATAGAAAAATCATCGCTTCGATCGAATATTTGCCTGACGGACCAGATGTTAAGGTATTCTTCTGGATTCCAATAGGGTATTTGACTTTCATACTGGGGCATGTTGTTTAAATAAAGGTCCCCATCTGTCAAATTTGTCTGTGTATAAGTTATGCCATCCGTGCACTGGCCTTTAGGTGTTTTATTAGCTAGCCTGAATTCGTAATTAAAATCAGCCACCCGGTCACTAAAGATTTCCCTGATCCTGGAAGTATCTGAATTCGTTAGCTGAAAATCTTTGTTCAATCGTATGACAGCATCCTTAACAGCATTTTTACTAATTTTTTCAGGGCCATCGTTATGAAGAACGTGAACAACTACCGGTATGATAACTTTTTGATGACCATTCTTTTTAGCCCTTTCTGCTGCCTTTGCTAACTGCTTTTTGACATAGGCGTTGGCCTGTTTTTCAGCCCTACGAAGACCTGGATTTTTAGCGGCTTTTCGCTCGTAAATGCGTTCCGTTCCACAAATTGGTTCGGCGTCTTGCGCAGTGGGCACAAGTGGAAGCAGGAATAAGGCAAAAAATGGTAATTGACGAATTTTTGATTTCATAGCATTCATTAGTTTAATCTGTCTATGGTTGCCAAATTGGTATGATTGTTCTCAACAACATCGATAAATTTTCGTGCCACGGTATTTGGCTTTTCCATGGCTTCTTGTTCCTTAAGTTCCTTAAAGCGTTCTAATTGGCTAAATTCGGATGGATCAGCGGCGCGAATAGTCTCTTGCATAGGTGTATCCACAACACCAGGGGCTAAGGCATACACTCTACAATTGTGATTTCTAAATTGGTTTTCCTCATGAATCACCTGAGTTAGCATGGATAAACCGCTTTTGGCGCTGCAGTAGGGCCCCCACCCGTCTATTGGCCGATGGGCTGCTCCACTACTTACGTTTATTATGACTAATTCACAACTGCTACTTCCCCATGCAGCGAGGAATTGATTCATCAGGATAGCAGGTGCTACCAAATTGACCTGATAATGGTTGTTGATGCTTTGGGCATCGGCATGCCCCATGTGTTTGACTGGCTCTATAATGCCTGCATTATTTAAAAGAATCACACGCTCATAACGGTAATCTTCCCAAGGATCACTAAGGCGCAGTGATGTGGCAACCTCTGGGCGGGAAAGGTCAGCCTCCGTAGCCCAGTAATTCGAAGACTGATGGGGATGCTGGCGACCAATACCAACCGCCCTGTTACCTTGTTTTAGAACCTCAAGCGTTAAGGCATAACCCAATCCTGAACTGGTTCCAGTGATAAAGTAAAGGTTCATTAATTGATTTTATATTCAGTTTCATTAGCGTTGAACAGCCGGATTTAGTTCCCCTTCACTACTGGCTATAAGCGAAGCGATAGTAGAATCACCCGTAATATTGACAGATGTCCGCAACATGTCTAACGGGCGATCCACCGCCAGCACAAGACCGATCCCAGATGGATCAAGCCCTATGGATTCCAGTACAATAACAAGCATAATGATACCTGCACCTGGGACAGCTGCTGAACCAATGGATGCTAAAGTGGCAGTCAAAACAATGGTTATCTGCTGGGAAAATGTCAGATCAAAACCAAAAGCTTGCGCTATAAATACCGCAGCTACACTTTGGTAAAGGCTGGTACCGTCCATATTAATGGTGGCACCAAGTGGTAAAACAAAGCTTGAGATGTTTTCGGAAACGCCTAACGATTGCTCGCATCGCTCCATGGTAATCGGTAAGGTCGCTGCGCTGGAGCTTGTAGATATAGCTGTTAACTGAGCAGGTAATATTCCTTTAAAAAACTGGCCATATCGTAATTTAGTAAAAATCCTCAAGATCAAAGGATAGACTACAAAAACCATTATTAACAAACCAAGGACAACAGTTAAAGCATAGATACTAAGCGCTTCGAACAAGGAGGCTAAAGTTTCGCTATTCTGGACAATTTGTTTCACAAATAAACCAAAAACCCCGAATGGCGCGAACTTCATGATGATGTTAACGATCTTTAGCACCACATCATTAAGCCCATTGATCAGGTTTTTGATGGTAACGGTCTTATCATCTGGCAACATGACCATCGCAATACCAAAAATCAGCGCAAAAAAGATAACCTTTAGCATTTCGCCGTTATCACCTAGGGCCGAGAAAATGTTTTCAGGCACAAGGTTAACGAGGAAATCCAGCGGGCCTCTTTCCTGTACTTTTCCAGCTTCCAGTTGCTGCTGCGCTGACTCTTCTGAATACCGGTCTTGAAATTGTTCTTGCTTGGCCTCTGAGAATGATGAGCCCGGCTGAACAATATTGACAACCGTAAGCCCTAAGGTTATTGCCAAAACAGTAGACAGGATGTAAAAGCCAATGGTCTTAGAACCAATCTTTGAAAGCCTGGTAATATCTTTCATATTGGTCACCCCATTGATAAGGGAAACCAGGACAAGAGGTACAGCAATCAGTTTTAACAGACGGATGAAAATCGTACCAAAGGGGCCTATCCAATCTTCGGCTATACCAGTCATACCTGTTTCAATGAAAAGGAGACCAGCCCCGATGCCTAACAGAATACCGATCAGGATTTGCCAGTGCAGTGCAAGTTTGGGCATGAAATTGATGGCCTTTGTTTTCTTAAGGAAATGGCAATTTTCATGATTTTGAAACAAAATACCCTAACTGGCCGATGACTTGATGGGCGCCACAAGAACTTTATATTTGTTGATCAAGCTGATGTGGCGGAACTGGTAGACGCGCTACGTTCAGGGCGTAGTGGGCTCAAGCCCGTGTGGGTTCGAATCCCACCATCAGCACATTTCATTAACAACTTGACCATATACTTTTGTCCCTTACTACTAGCTTAAACGGTAGGCTAGAATGGGTCAATTTCGATTTCTCCCAGCTTCAATAGATAGTAAATCAATTTGTGAAGTTGATGGAAACTCCTTAGTTCAGGCGGGGTAAGGCAACCATTACCAATAATTTTTTTCCATTGAAATTTGAGATTAATTAAAGGTGCAAAAGCCTTTATATGACCGGCACGCTTTTTTTACTCCCAACCCCTTTGTCACCTAATGAAGTCCACTATACTTTGCCTTCTTACAACTTGGAAGTGGTGAAGGCTCTTAAGGTCTTTTTTGTAGAAAATAAGAAAACAGCACGGCACTTCCTCAAAAATTGTGGCGTACCTTCTCCCTACGATGACCTAACCTTCTCGGTTTTTGATAAAAACACGGATTTAACAGAAGAGGTTAACCAGCTATGGCCCATTCTAAAAGGGCAGGATGCGGGATTTCTCTCAGAAGCTGGAATTCCCGGCTTAGCAGACCCCGGAGCTGGATTGGTAGCTGCCTGCCATCGGCAAGGCATTGCCGTAAAACCACTAGTAGGCCCGTCAAGCGTACCTATGGCCCTGAGTGCATCCGGACTCAACGGGCAGGCATTTACTTTTCATGGCTATTTACCCATAAAACAAAAGGATCGCCAGCAACAGCTTAAAAAGCTGGAAAAATCTGCGCTAGAAACCGGCTACACGGAAGTTTTCATGGAAACGCCCTATCGCAATGATCAGTTATTGACAACCATAATTAAAAGCTGCCGACCTACAACTTTGCTGTGTATTGCTGCTGACCTAACAAGTAAAGACGAAACAATTACCACCTTGAGCGTTGGAGAATGGCAAACCCTTAAGCCCACCTATCATAAACGCCCAGCTATTTTTGCTATAGGTCAGGGGCAATAAAAAATGCGCTCCTAAGCGGTTCTACACTTTCAGAAGCGCATTTCATGATAGTCGTTATACATACTGGGCTAAAGCGCCAAAAAGGGCTACCCTTCTTCAGCTTCTACAGATTCAACACCCGGAACAACCTGTTTCAAGAGGCCTTCAATGCCGTTTTTCAGCGTCACCGTTGAGGATGGGCAACCGCTACAGGAACCTTTAAGAACCACTTTAACAACCCCATCTTCAAAAGACTTAAAGTGGATAGCACCACCATCCATTTCAATTGCTGGTTTTACATGTTCTTCCAGAATCTGCTTGATCTGGGCTTCAGGTCCATCCGACTCGTTATCATTTTGGGTTGCTGTATCATGGGATTGTTGTTGGTCTTGCAGTAACTCACTGCTTACCAACTCATTACCATTCTGAATGTAATCATGCAGGAAGGTGCGCAACTTCGGAATGAGTTCAACCCATTGATAATCAGCTTTTTTAGTGATGGATATAAAATTGTTCATAAAAAAGACCCCATCTACGAAATCAAACTCAAACAAAGCTTTCGCAAGGGGAGCATTGGTTGCCTGCTCAGGCGAGCGGAAGTCCAGTGCTTGGTTAGTGAACAACTGTTGATTGACCACAAACTTCAGAGCCTCCGGATTTGGGGTGGCTTCAGCATATACATCAAGTGGTTCTTGTGCTACCGTCATAGTTTAAAGTTTTTACAGTGATGACTTAATTCTATCCCTAAAAAACGGTAGATTAAGCCCAAAATGTTCACAAAAAAAGCTTGATTTTAGGGTACCTGCAAGTAATGGTGGGTTTGAAGTGAAATCTGCCATTGCGGGTGAGCCTGTACATATGCTACAATCCATCGGGTAGCCTCCTCTCTGCGGCTCCACTCCGGTTGAAGCAATAAACGACAAGATGATCTCACATATTGAGCTTGTTGCTCCGCCCATTCCAGGTCCTTTTGATTGTAAACGATCACTTTTAACTCGTCAGCTTGATGGTAAATTTCGGGTACAGGATACTTGAATTTTTTCGGGGATAAACATACCCAATCCCAATGGCCACTAAGCTGATGCGCACCGCTAGTCTCAATGTGGGTGCGATAACCGGCTTCGCGCAATTTGGAAGTAAGGGGCTCCAGGTCATACAAAGTGGGTTCACCACCCGTAATTACCGCTATTTTGCAAGAGGTAGCTTTAACCGCTGCTAACAGGCCATCTAAAGCCATCAACTGGTCTTGTTCTACTCCCCATGATGTTTTGACATCACACCAAACACACCCAACATCGCATCCTGCAACCCTAATAAAATAAGCGGCATGGCCTGTAAAAGTACCTTCTCCCTGAATGGTGTAAAAATGCTCCATCACCGGGAGTTGGTCATATTCAAGGCTTGGTAGGTCTTCGAACGCTATGGTCTGCGGTCTACTCATTATGCTCAAAAACTTCTCCTTTCGCGGCTAGTAAGGTGTTCTGTAAAAGTGATGCTATGGTCATGGGCCCTATTCCACCAGGTACTGGCGTCAGGTATCCACATTTAGCGCGGCCCGCTTCATAATCAATGTCCCCTTTCAAGACATACCCTTTTTCTTTGGTATCATCATTTACCCGAGTAATGCCAACATCGATACCCACCGCTCCTGTTTTTATCATGTCTTCGGTTATCAGGGACGGCTGCCCAACGGCCGTTATGAGGATGTCAGCCAGTTGGGTGTATTGTTGTAGTTGTTCAGTATACTTATGAGTAAGCGTCACGGTGCAGTCACCCGGATAGCCCCATCTCCCCATCAGCATGCTAATAGGTTTTCCTACAATGTCGCTACGTCCTACCACTACACAATGCTTGCCTTTAGTGGGTACTTGGTAGTGCTCTAGCAGTTTCAGGATACCATTGGGGGTGGCGGGGAGGAAAGCTGGCATATCTTTGGCCATACGGCCAATGTTAATCGGATGGAAACCGTCTACATCTTTCCGGTAGTCGATTCGTTCAATTACCTTGTATTTATCGATGTGCAAGGGCAATGGAAGCTGAACTATAAAGCCATCAACCTTTTCATCGTTGTTTAACTCATCAATTTTGGAAAGGAGATCACCTTCCACCATATCGGAGCTGTACTGCAGCTTAGTGGATTGAATCCCCACTTTTTCACAGGCCCTTATCTTGTTTTGTACGTAAGTATCGCTTGCGGGGTCATTACCTACGAGTACAGCCACCAAATGTGGAGCTCGTTGGCCATTGGATGTCATTGCTTGCACATCAGCTTTGATGCTTTCACGGTACTTTTTAGCGGTAGCTTTTCCATCCAGCAATTCCATTCGTGTAGTCGATTTTAGAGATACAAAAATAGCCGATTTAGTGCTAAATAGACCTATTGTTTAATTGCTGCGAACAGGTCAAAAAAAAGGCCCGCTATTGTTAGCAGGCCTTTTAAAAAACTTAGCACTTCTTTATTAGCTACTGTCTTAAAATCTTGCGTGTGATCGTTCGGTCATCTACTTCAAATTGCAGGAAGTACACGCCTTTCGATAAATCCAGGTTATCAATACGGTATTGCCGTTTACCAGCAGAAACCTTTCCAAGTTCCTTACGGAATTGAACTTGTCCTACGGTATTCACCAGCTTGTATTCAACGTTTGCAGCATTTTGAAGGATTAATTCGGCCGTTACAAAATCATTAGACCCTACAGGATTGGGATAAACGGATAGCTGCTCATTGCTAGCTTTACTGTTATCGAATACACCAGTTGTAGTATCGGTAGCTTCGGATATAAGGGAATCAGAAAGTATATCATCCACACTTACACCGGCATATAGAATAGAATTATCGGACACGGTATTTTGGGTGCTTTCAGCACCTACGGCAGTTCCGGGAAAAACATCCTCTTGCCAGATTAAATGGAGCTTGTCATCAACAATTGTTTTATTAACACTTGCAAATGCCGACTCGCCTCCATTATCAGACGTTTGGGTTATGTTAAGTGGCTCCGACCATGAACTTCCCCCATTTGTAGAATACACTACATAGAGGTCTCGATAATCATTGTTAATCCTTACGGTGTTATTGACAGCTGCTTCATAAACAATGAACAAAGTGTCTTGTGAGCTGAACGCGATAGAAGGCCTGGATGATGCCGCAGTATTGTAAGGTGCGGCATTTTGACCAGTTGTATAATTTGATTGGCCCGTGGCATCCGAGGTAATGGTTGGAGCACTCCCAGCATTTATAATTCTTTCATCCTCATCATTCCAGTACTGTATTACATTGGGCCCTAGTAGAAAACTGAAAACCCCGGTTTGTTGGGTAGTGTCGTCTCGTCCGGCTACTCTGTTACCCCAAGTTATGTGAACAGTGCCAGTTTCATCAATAACGTTGCTTAGCGAGCCGTCATTTGTTGTATCCGCAATTGTGATAATTGAATCCGGTTCATCAGGCGGACCTGCATCAGGGTTTGCCAAAGTATCAAGCCCCCAAAGACCATTACGGTAGCGCTCTGTGGTAATGTTAAGCTCCCGAATAGTTTGTTTGTTCCAGGTTTTGCCGGAATCAGTGGATTTCCAAAGTGTCAGGCTCCGGTTACCTTGGGCAATTACCACTGCCACTATACTGTCTCTTGCATCAATTGCATAAGCATCAGCTGACCCAAAAAGGCGTTCGGACGTATCAGCATAGCCCGGTAGCAGAATGTTAGAATCTTCAAAAGTCTGCCCTTGATCAGTAGAACGGTAAAATACTGTAGGGAAACGAATACCCTGTTTAACCGTATCACCCCCTAAATCGGAATTACCGGAATAAGTTCCAAGCATATACAGATTATCACCCGCAGTGGCAGTCCGCCACCAAATGGGGCCATCTCCTGCCTGACGTATATCGTTGGAAAAGTTTGTATTCCCTGCGGAATTGTTTTGACTAAACACATAACCACCAGTACCCTCTGTGGCATCACCGGCAATGTGCGTCAGGGTAAATTCGTACTGATTGGACCCCGAACCAAAAGTGCCGAGATTGGGCCACCCTGACCTTGTGTTTTCTAACCTGGAGACGTTATTAACAACCCACTCGTTTCCATCAAAGTGATTGTAACCGGTTCCCCGGTCGGGATAATTTGCTGATTCATTTAAGCCATGCGTCCAAACTGCAGAAATCCGACCATCTTGGTACACCTTAATCCTACGGCCCATGGATGCATTCGATTGAAGATCATAAATGGTTGTATCCAAGGACTGGAAAATAATCACTTCTTGCGAGCGGCTCATGAGCTGACTCGTAATATCACCTATCGTGTGATCTAACGATGAATTTTGACCCGCCTGGATTGTTTTTGAAGATGGGGAAGGGATACGGGTATCCGAAATTTTATCGGTTCCCATATCGGCTTGTGGTACTTGCGCAAAAGCGGCAAGTGGCAAAAATGCTAACGAAGTTAAAACGTGCTTCATATTAGGGAATTTTAAGGCTTAAAACTTAGTTTTAAAATACTAAACAAATATGCAACTTTTTAAGACTCCTAAAAAAGCGTACCATCTCAACGCTGTCTATAAGGCGACACATGGTTAAGTTTTAAGAGCTTTGCAGTAAAATTGGCCATTTACTAGTTTACAGAAGGAACGAATCCCTATGATACATGAAGACAAAGAGTTACAAACAATTTTAGAGGAACTCCAATCTTTGTATGCGAAAGATGGGGAAGATGTAAAGGCTTACCTAACGGGTCTAAAACACCAGCAATACATCAATTATTGGGAGTATATTAACCTTAATAACCTTTTAGACCTTCAACAGCCGCGATCAAACCAACCTGATGAACTGGTTTTTATTACTTATCACCAGATAACTGAACTGTATTTTAAACTAGTTTTATGGGAGTTGCAACATATCAAAGAAAAAGCAGCACCTGATGCAGAGTTCTGGAAGACTCGCCTTAACAGGTTGCTCAATTACTTTCGCCTGTTAACCCAGTCCTTTTCTGTCATGAAAAATGGCATGGATCGGGATCAGTTTGTACGCTTCAGGTCTACATTGGTACCAGCCTCGGGCTTTCAATCGGTCCAGTATCGAATGATCGAATTGGCCTTCACGCCTTTACTAAACCTGGTTAAAGATGATCAGTTTCATGCTGTTAAAAATAAGCCAATTGAAGTACAGCTAGAGTCCATTTACTGGAAACAGGGAGCAATCGATCAGGAAACCGGTAATAAAACCCTCACCTTACGCCATTTTGAGGAGCAATACCAGGATTTTTTAGTAGCCTACGCACAGGAATGGGAAGGCTCTAACCTTTGGGAACGATTCCGGTCAATGTCTGCTGCTATACAGGAAGATGAGGAAATTATCAGGCTCATGCGCCAGTTAGATAAGACTATTAATGTTCAGTGGGCAAAAGCGCATTACAATACAGCCAAGGGCTACTTGGAACATGGAAACAGAGGTACTGGCGGAACTAATTACCACAATTACCTGCCTCCTAGTATCCAACAGCGTATTTTCTTCCCCGAACTCTGGTCTGATGAAGAAAAAGCCCAATGGGGTCAAACGCGAAATGATACCGAAGCCTAAAATTGAAGGGTTTTCAAACTGTAAGCTTGAATCCTGTTTTCATCATCCTGAACTAATAAATGCCCAAGTTCATCCACTCCGTGGATGCATCCTTTAAAAAGCTTACCCGAGGCATCTTTAAAAGTGTGCCACTGGTTGTTTTTGTACAAGAATTGATAATAACGGTTTTTGATAACTTCGGCATTTCCTGTCGTTACCTGCCTGTAAGCCTCTTTAACTTTATCCACTACGCTTTTGACAATCAGATCATGATCAGGAATATCGCCTGTAACATTTGATAATCCTATTGCCTCCGGCAACTCATCTAAGGATAAGTCTCCTAAATTGAGTCCGATGCCAATTACCGATTGATAGATATGATTACCTTCCAAAATGTTCTCAATCAGAATCCCGCCCATTTTTCGATGCTCCAATATTATATCATTTGGCCATTTGATGGCGTAATGTCCAGCTACCGGTTGCAAAAAAAGCAGTAGGCTTTCAAGAATGCCTACGGATACAGCCATGTTCAACCAGAATTGGTCCTTAGCAAGGAAAGATGCAGGAAATACAACAAACGATAAGGTCAAACTATCGCCTGGATTACTGTACCAATTGGCATTTTGCTGACCGCGCCCATGGGTTTGGTGATCGGCAATTACAACCGCCTCATCCTTTAAATAACCCTTAGCGGCCAGCTCTTTCGCTTGATCATTGGTAGAACTGAGCTGATTGTAGTGCCACCATTGACTTCCGCGGTACCTCATTTTTGAGTACGATTTTAAGCATACAAAACTATGCTTGTTCAATTTATCAGGTATTACAAGATGTTGCTTTTACCTTTGATATGTTTCGAAAAAAGGTGTTAGCCTAAAATGAAATTGAAAGTACCATTAATTGGATTTTTGGCTTTGATGTTTAGTCTGTTTGCTACGTGTTTGCCGTTTAAAAAAGCTTCAGGGCAGGCTAGTATTACAGATTCTACCATTCAGTTATTCCTTATTACTGCCAACTACTCGGCAGAGCTACCGGGGGCTGACTTTGCAGAACGTTTTGGTACGAGCCACTTTTTAGGAGCTGCTTTCAGCACCAAAACTAGTCACAACTGGAAATTTACAACCAGTTTTGATTTCCTGTTCGGAGGAAGGGTTAAAGAAGATCCCTTGACTTCGATTTCGGCTGATAACGGGAATCTGATCAATGCCCAAGGCACTTTTGAACCTTTATCGTATCAGCAAAGGGGTTTTAAAGCAATGGTTAGAGCTGGTAAGCTTCTTCCGGTAGTGGGTCCAAATCCCAACTCGGGGATCCTTCTTCAAGCTGGTGGTGGCTTCTTTCAGCATAAAATACGATACAACAACCAGAGCCGGGGGGTTTTTCAATTAAAGGACAGTTACGTTAAAGGCTATGACCGCCTTTCCAACGGTTTTGCTTTAACACAAACCATAGGTTACCTCCATTTATCCGACAATAAGCTTATTAATTTCAAAGTTGCTTTCCAGATCACGGAAGCATTTACCAAAAACCGCCGCTCGTGGAATTTTGATGAAATGCGCAAGGTCGATGAGCAAAGGCTAGATCTCCTGTATGGTGTAAAAATTTCCTGGTCCTGGCCTGTTTACGATAAGGCAAGCAAAGGTTACTACTACCAATGATTGAGGACCATTTTTAACCCCATCTTAAAGAATTCCTAATTCAGAAATCACAGTGCTTTCAGGGTCTATCGCTTATGTATAACCTTCAGGAAATGCTATACAACCTGGCTATGAAAGCTTATAGCCTCGGAATAAGAATAGCTGCTTATCGTAATCCCAAAGCAAGGGAGTTTGTAAAGGGAAGGAATGGGCTTTTTCAGGAACTTAAAACCAATATTGTTACCAATGAGCATTACATCTGGTTTCACTGCGCTTCATTAGGAGAATTTGAACAGGGTCGACCATTAATTGAAAAGCTACGTCATGCATTACCCCATGCGCGGTTGGTTCTCACTTTCTTTTCGCCTTCCGGCTATGAAATGCGAAAAGACTATGATCAGGTTGATGAAATTTACTACTTACCCATAGACACTCCCGCAAATGCCCGGCAGTTCGTTAACCTCATGAATCCCAAGCTGGCGATTTTCATGAAATATGATTTTTGGTATAATACCTTAAAAACGCTTCATGAAAACCAAATTCCTACGTTATTAGTGTCCGGGCGCTTCCGAACTGATCAGTTGTTTTTTAAACGCTATGGAATGCTTGCTCGCCGGGTTCTAAGGTTTTTCAACCATTTTTTTGTCCAGGACACGGATTCCCGCGATTTACTTGCGTCATTGAATGTTCAGGCTGCCACGGTTATACCTGATACGAGAATAGACCGCGTGAGTGCGATGACCAAAAGTGCTAATGACTTACCGGAAATAAAACATTTCAAGAAAAAAGAAACAGTGGTCATTGGAGGCTCTACTTATGATGAGGAAGAAGCATGGCTGCAAAAATGGCGGGAATCGCGTAGCAATCCTCCTAAACTTATCATCGCTCCTCATGAACCTACGGAAGACCGGCTAAACGACTTGGAAAAACGCTTTCAAAACCAGGGGATCCGCTATAGTGAAATCAGGAGTAATGAGCAATTAAAAGCTGCCCCTGTATTGTTGATTGATCGGGTTGGGATGTTAGGTGATTTATACCAATATGGGGATTTAGCCTTAATCGGTGGGGGGTTCCGGAAAAGCATCCACAATATCCTTGAACCAGCTGCTCATGGGCTCCCGCTCTTATTCGGTCCCAATCACTATAAATTTCCCGAAGCCAATGCCCTTATAAAGCGAGGAGGCGCTTGTGCTGTTCATACCTACGATGAATTCCAAAAACAGGCCAATAAGTGGCTGAATGGTAGCCATCGGGAAAATGCAAAAAAAGCTTGCGGAAACTTTATTAATGAAAACCTTGGCGGAACCGAAACAGTGTATAATTACATTATAAAAGAATTGGATATTCCGGAATTCCGGCAAGTCCCGAACCCTGAACTTCTGCGTTGACCCCTTCCCTAGCATAGTTTTTGAGCTTTATCCTAAAAAAAAAGTATGCTAGTAAACTATAAGGCCTTTGAAGAACTTCAGCAACCAACTAAAACTCCTGCAGTATCGATAATAATCCCAACGCATCGCATTTCATCAGAGCGTCATCAGGATTACATCCGTTTTAAAAATGCCATTAGCGAGGTACAGCAGCAATTAGTACTTCAGTATGACAAGAAGGACGTACAGCCAATTACTGACAGGCTATGGCAATTGCTGGAGGGAATGGACTATTCAAGATTGCTTGAAGGCTTGGCTGTTTTTATCTCCCCAACCACTGAAAAAATCATTGATCTTCCTTTTCCCGTGGAAGATCGGATTATTGTGGACGAGTCATTTGAAGTTAGAGACCTTCTACTAGCGCTCAATAAACTTGTTGATTACTACCTAATAGCTTTTCACGATGATCAAGCTGTCCTTTACAGCGGGAAAGGGGCTAATATTAAGCAGGTAGAAGATGACGCTTTCCCTTTTACTTTTGATAGTAATCCAAACGATGAAGAAAAAGCGCAATTCTTTAATAAGGGGGTTGGAAGCTTACAAGGAGCTACCGAGAAAAAACATACTGAGCAGCGGAAGCTCAATCACTTTTTAAGTCGGATTGATCAGGGGCTAACGCCTTATATCAACAATAGCTCTAGTCCTGTATTTCTGGCTGGAAGCAAGGAAATCCTTAATGAATTCCGGCAAATCAGTCATCACAAACAACACCTCCAAGGAGAAATAACCGGAAATTTCAAGAATGATAGCCCGGAAGAACTGGCTGATAAGATGCAACCGGAGATTAATCGCTATTTAGAAGAAATTCGTCAATCGGCCCTTGATCATCTTGAGCAGGTGAACCGGTCCTATGTTAGCGCTGGACTGCCACAGGTTTTCGAGCAAGCCCTAGCAGGCCGGGGTGCTACGCTCCTTGTAGAAAAGGGGTACACCAAACCCGGATATCTGGATGAAGATCATCAATGCCTATACCTTGAGCCTCAAAAAACAAATGGCCTTGTACACTTCAAAGATGCAGTAGATGACACTATCGAATTGGTTGTAGCTAAAGGCGGACAAGTCCGGTTTGTAGACAACGATAAACTTAAAAAGTACAACCGGATAGCTTTAACTATGCGGTATTAGAAAGTTTCCGATCCCAGAGCAGCAAAACTGAAAATACAACCACAAAGTAAAGTTGGCTAGCCGTCTATGAGTTTACCCCCATTAACGTGGTAAGCCCCCAGGTTATCAATAGGTCGATCGATGATACGACCTTGCTTAAGGTTATAATCATGCAGTGCTGTTTCCCACACACTTTGAAAGTGTGTAGCGATTGATCCCACGCTATGGATAGGATAGCTATACGCGTGCTCAAACTTGAGTACATGACGCTTCAGGAAACTGCATAATGCCTCGGTAACCAGATCGTGGACAAATGGGTGGCGTTGATGATTACCCAGAAATTCGGCAAATGTTGCTAAATAGCGATTTGGCATGGGTTGCCGGTAGATCTTATCAATAATTACTGACTTATCGGGTTGCCATTCCTTTTCAAAGGCAGTTTTTAGATCAGTTGGCAGTTCCCCATAAAAATAGTGTTGCAGCCAGCGCCTGCCAAGGTCAGTACCACTACCCTCATCACCTAGTATAAAACCTATTCCTCCTGTTTGATGAACGATATCCGATCCATCGAATTCACATGCATTGGAACCTGTGCCAAGGATAGTAGCAATGCCGGGCTCATTACCACACAGGGCGCGCGCAGATCCCAGAAGATCATGGTGAACCTGGATTTTAGCGTGCCGAAAAATGGTACTTAAGCCATGGTGAACACGGTCCTTTAATTCCGTAGTAGAAGAACCTGCGCCGTAGAAGTAAATAGCTTCAGGCTGTTGTTGTTTGAGTTCTTCCGGTAATTCTTTTTCAAAACGTTTTGCAATAGCATCTTTATCATAAAAGTACGGATTCACCCCAGGCGTTTCATAAAAGTTTTGTGGTTCCTCATTGGTAACTAAGCACCAATCAGTTTTAGTAGAGCCGCTATCGGCAACAAGGATCATATGATGCGTTGATTAAAATTCAAAAGTAAAGGCTGTAAAATAAATGATGCATCTCTCTTTCTTAACGTTGAACACTTGATTTTTTGGTATAAAATCAAAATATTTATAATCCGCAATTTTAAGGAACCTCAATTAAAAATTGGTGATGGCTTATGGCGGATGATATTGAATATGAAGGGAAAGGTAAAGTATTACTGTGCGAGCTAGCGGAGGAGCTTAATGATCCTCATAACCTGGCCATGGCAGCTCGGGTACTAAATAGTGTACTATATGGCGTAACCAATATGCTGGCATTAGAGGACGGTATCATTTTCCTAAGAGCTATACCGCTGTATGCCAAAGGAATTCACCAGTGGGGCTGGCAAGTAGGCCATAACAACGCGGAACAAGCCCTCAACCTCGATGACCTTAAGCGGGAGCTACGCAATATCAATCAGGCAAGGGCAACAGAAGATTTCCCCACAACTGAAAGCATCGATAAAGCAGTTCACGCAGTTTTCCGTATCTTAAGCAAGCACATTCCCAATGATCGCCTTGCCGAAGCAAAAGCGAAATTACCCCATGATTTGGCCAGCTTAATGGACTCATCAGCAATTAACAAGTAATCACATACTAAGCATATTGGCGGTAGCAGATGGCATTATAAGGGCAGGTTTTACAGGTTTTGGTATTCCTGGTCTGGTAGAAAGGTTCCTGTGGGTCAAATAGGTTTTTTAAGGCATTTGTCACATTTTCCTCAAATTTTTCCCAATCATCATTGTCAAATGAGGCTTTCTCCCCTTTAAGATATAAAAAGGAATTGTTCAGGGTTTTTACAGGATAAATAGCAGCAAATAGGGGTTCTGCTTCATAATCCCTGCTGCGGTGATAAAGGTAGGTATACCATAGCAACTGCAAAGTAGTGCGATATTTCTCAGGATTGCTAAAAGGCTTGTCGAGGTCAGGGGAGGCTTCTACATTTCCTGTTTTGTAATCGATGACGTGAACCCCTTGATCATTTTGCTCAAGGCGGTCAATGACACCTTTTAAGTAAACATAATGGGGGAAATCATAGTGATCAAAATTGAGGCTCACCCGGTAGTTGCTACTCTCCAGTCCTATTATTTTAAAAGGAGCCCTATTCTGATCATTGGCAATAACGGCCTTTAATTGCCGAATTAAGACATCCCTGACTAATTGGTTACCTCCTTGGACCTGGCTCAGTTTCTCGCTAAAATGCGCCCTAAAAGCTTGATCCACATAGGGTTCAATTTTGGGGTAAAGGGTTTCCAGGTTTTCACTGCTAACCTCATCACCAAATTGCTGCCGATAATAGCCATAAAGGTTAGCTGCCGCGGTGTGAAAAATGTTCCCCATCATATCAGGAGCCACCTCCTCTTTAACCGTATCCTGCTCCTTTAAGCCTAATATGTATTGGAAATAAAATTGCAACGGGCAAGTCATATAGGTTAGCAAAGCAGATGGAGAAAGTGACTTTTCAGGTGGATGCCCATCACTTCCTAGGTAAGCCGTTAAAGCCTGCCAAACACCTTTATTTTTTTCTACACTGATCTGGTTTGACGGAAGTTGAGGAAGCGCTGGATTCAGGACTTGCTGGTAGTATGTAATACCAGGGTTTTGGCGGGCGAGTTCTAGCCTAAGTTGCGGTAAGAACCGGCTTTGTTCGCCTTTATCAAGGCTGTTTTGCTCTGTATCATAAAGGAATGTAACCGTTTCGGCACGTTGTATTAAACGGTAAAAATGGTAAGCGAATACTGCACTTTGATCATCCTGCGTAGGTAGGCCAAAACCTTTTCTAATGTTGAAAGGAATGAATGTTTGCTGTTGTGATTGTGGGGGTATCTGGCCTTCATTAGCCGATAATATGTAAAGGTGGTCAAAATCCAGATTCCGGGTTTCCAGCAGGCCCATCACCTGCAAACCCTTAAGGGGCTCTCCGTTAAAAGGTAACTGTTCTTGCTGGATGATTTGAGAAAAGAGTCGCCAGAAAGTATCCAGGCTCAGGCCCACATCATAAGCTTGAAGGGCATCGGTCAGCTGTTTCAATTGAACATGAAAATGATATAAAAATTCTTGTTCTACCCTGGTATTCGGTAGCACTCCCGCCTCTAACTCATCTTGTAGGTGCAGAAGCACCTTTTTGAAGTAGGTAAAGGCCTCCTCCACATTTTCAATACTCTCAAAGAGGGTGTTGAAAAGAGAAGTCTGCTCACTTTCAGGAACAATTGCTTTTAGTTCAGACGCCGGAATAAAAATGGCATTACCGCTGAGTAACCGTTCTTCTTCTTGGTAAATAGCATCAGGGGCCACTGAATAAATATAAGGGTGCCGTAGTAACCGGATCACTTCCCGGTAATAAAACTGTTTTTCATTACTGCTTCCGCTAGCCTCCCGCTGCATTTTGATCAGGTTTTGAAAAAGGCTGTAAAAAGGCGTGTTACGCAGCGGGTACCCCATGGTCACATTAACGTCCCTAATTTCCTGAGGTAGCGAATTAAGGGTAGGAAAAAGCATGTCTTCATCAGGTAGCACTACAGCTGTTCTTTCCGGAATCATACGATCCTGATGCTTTGCTAGTAGCTGACCCAACGCTTTGGCTTGACCGACATTAAGGGGAACCCCGTACTCAGAAATTTGCTTTTCAGATTGGGTCAAGTGTGGTGCTATCCAAGGTTCCCCATGACGTTCAAACGATTGCTGGAAGTGTTCCCTTAAAAAAGCACCTGCTTCCTGTCGATCATCATCCAAGTAATAGGGGTCAGCGTCCCAATAGATGGAAGCCCTTCCTTGCGCCTGCCAATATTGGAATATAGCAACTTCTGAAGGACTTAAAGCATTAAAACCCGCGAACGTAATATGGGACCAGGAACCATAATGGCCTTTTTCCGGGTGCTCAGCTAATAAACGATAGGCCATACCGTCATAAGCCCACCCTTTATCCCAAAGTTGGTTACGAAATGCCTGATAGACTGCCCGGTTGGTGCGCCAAATTTTCAGGAAAGCTTGTCCTACACCGCTATCCCCTGTTGCAACTTCATTCATGTTCCGCCAAAACTGGGCAAGAGCTTCTGCCTGATATTCCTCTGGTTCAAATGCCGTTTCAATGGTTTTTATATCCAATATCTCCTGAAATAATTGTTCTCCTGACACCAGGTATTTATCTATCTCATCAAAATCGCGAAGAAGCACCTCACCCCACCCGTAAAAGTGGTCGAAAGACTCATCAATTCCAAGGCCCTTATACGCTTGGTAAAGCTCCAATAAAAGACTGATCTTCCCGGGAATGGTCACCGGCGCGCTTTCGCTTATAAAATCCTGAATGCTTTGCACCCGTGGTGCCCATACGGGGCCATCCAGCGTTTGACTCAAAGCGCGGTTGAAAAACAAGCCAGCACGCCTGTTTGGAAATACGATAAGCTGATCAGCAAGGTCCTGCTTATTGGAATGGGAGAAGGCTTTCACAAGTTGCTCCAAGAAAGGTGTGGCAGTAGTCATAGCGAGGCTTTATCGGGATGAGAGGCGCCAACTATCCATCCTGATAATGACGAGCCCCGAATATATAGGAACCAATACGGATAAAAGTGCTCCCCTCCGCTATAGCCAGATGGTAATCGCTGGTCATTCCCATAGATAACTCTGTAAAATGAGGGTCATTACTGAAATAGTCCAATTTAAGCTCATTGTAAAATTCTCTTAAAGCGCGGAATTCCTTCTGTATCAGATCCTCATTATTTGTAAGGGTGGCAATACCCATCAATCCCCGGATTGCTACATTGGCATAATTAGATGGGTTTTGCGCCTTGAGTTGAGCACGTAATCCATCATAAGTGTAGCCATACTTGCTTTCGTCCTGGGAAATATGGACTTGGAAAAGAACCGGGATCACACGGTTTTGCTTAGCTGCTTCCTTGTGGATCTCACCCAAGAGTTTTTCACTATCCACAGAATGAACCAGGCTTACAAAAGGTGCAATTGTTTTCACCTTGTTCCGTTGAAGATGTCCTACAAAATGCCATTCCACGTCTTCCGGCATTTGAGGGTGCTTATCGGCCATTTCTTGAGCCTTGTTTTCCCCGAAAATACGCTGCCCAAGCTCATAGGCCTCCCTAAGCTGGGAAACGGGCTTAGTTTTAGAAATGGCTACCAGGCCAACATTGTGATTATCAGTGTAAGCTTTAAGATCCAAATATTGTTGCTGATTAATCATCTGGTACTTGATTTTTGGTTAAAATTAAGATTCTTGCTAGTCACGCACAATTTTGGTTTAAACATGTAATTAAGAAATTGTTCCAAAAGTGGTGGTTAAATTAGTCTTTTATCAAATACAAGAGCCCGTCCTACAGCACTGAATAGGGATTGCTGTTTTCTATTATGCATCGTTCAGCAAGGAAATCATGATTTTTGAAAATATAGAGGAAAAGTTTAAGCCGTTTCCATCTAATCTTCTTCAGTAAATATTTCAAGCACTAACCAAAGCACATTTTTCTACCGAAGTGTTAAAAAAGTATAGAAACTGAAAGTTTTAAATTTGTGTCATGGATGTTAAGCGGGTGTTTAAAGCATTGATGATTATTTCATTGGCCCTTCTGCTAATGCAATGTAACGGCGGGCCAAGGCGGTTCGCAGATAAACCGAAAAAGATTGTTCCCCGGCCAAAAATGCAAGCTGTTCTTAGGGACATCCACATTGCTGAAGGGGCTGCCAAATCAGAACGCATCTCCAGGGATAGCAGTGATTATTTTGTAAGGGTCTACTACGAAGCAGTGCTAAAAAAACATGACCTGAGCCATAAGAAATATCAGCGTAGTTTGAAGTACTACGTAGAAAATCCGGATGTGATGGCACCCATGTACAAACCAATGATGAAGAAACTCAAAGACCGTAAAAAAGCATTGAAGAATGCCAAATAAAAGCTAGTTCTAGAAAAAGATTTTAATGAAAACATATGCCTAACACTGCAAATTTTGAAGCCGATCCAGCATACGCTCGCTCAATGGATGAGCAAGACCCTCTTAGGGATTATCGCCATGAATTTCACTTTCCCTCCAACGATAAAGGGGACCCCAAGATTTATTTTTGTGGGAATTCGCTTGGCCTTCAGCCCAAGCGCACTGAATCCTACCTTAATGACCAGCTTACTAAATGGCGCGAGCAAGCAGTAGAAGGTCATTTTGAAGGTGACCAACCCTGGTTTTATTTCCATCAGCAAGTAACACCTGCTTTGCAGGCGTTGACGGGGGCCCATGAACATGAGGTTGTGGCCATGAACACCCTTACTGTGAACCTCCACTTAATGATGGTGTCTTTCTACAGACCAACCCCGGCCCGGTATAAAATCCTTATAGAGGATGGCGCCTTCCCCTCTGACCAATACGTTGTGGAAAGCCAGGTGCGCTATCACGGCTTTGACCCTGAGGACGCCTTAATACCCGTTTCTCCTAGAGATGGTGAATACACCTTACGTAATGAGGACCTACTTACTATCATTGCTGAACACCGGTATGATTTAGCTTTGGTGATGTTACCTGGTATACAGTTTTACAGTGGTCAGTTATTAGATATGCCAGTTATTACACAAGCAGCACATGAGATTGGAGCTTACGCAGGTTTTGACCTGGCCCATGCTATTGGTAATGTACCCTTACGCCTCCATGATTGGGATGTAGACTTTGCCACATGGTGCTCCTATAAATACCTGAACTCAGCTCCCGGAGGTATCGGTGGCGTTTTTATTAATGAGCGGTATGCGGAAACAGACCTCCCAAGATTCGCTGGCTGGTGGGGACACAAAGCAGAAGCCCGCTTTGCCATGGACCCTAAATTCCGACCTGAATATGGGGCTGAAGGATGGATGCTTAGCAATTCGGAAGTGTTACCCTTAACTGCCCATAATGCAGCCCTCAGTATATTTCAGGAAGCCGGATTGGATCAAGTATTTGAAAAAAGTCAATTATTAACGGCTTACCTTGAATTCCTTTTAAACCAAATACCAAATGGAGATGAACCTTTATTTACGATCATTACACCGCAAGAACCTCGTCAAAGAGGAGCGCAACTGTCGATACTAGTCCATCAGGATCCTCATCAACTTTTCGAGCGCCTGAAAGCCAATGACATTGTTGTGGATTACCGCAAGCCAAATGTTATTCGGGTAGCTCCTGCACCACTATATAACAATTACCAGGAGGTTTACCACTTTTATAAAGTTGTGGCTGCCCATTTTCAGGAGAAAGCCGAAGCATCCCTTTCCAGGACCTAATCCTCTGGTTCATCTCCACCATAAGGCATTTGCTGAAAATAATCATGCATGTATTCCGCATAAAATTCACTCCAGGGCATATCTTGATTAGGCTCGCGCTCGTGCATGTCCGCAGCCCATTGCAAAGCTTGGGTTACAATAGATGGTTTTCGAAGCTGATCAATTTTACCAACTAAAAAAGCCCCGTACCAATCAGCCCAGGCTTCGTCAAATGTGCCTCCTAATACGTTATCTTCATATTCATGATGGTAGGTAGCGGCTTCTTCTAGAACCGTTTTCAGTGTTCCTTTTTCAAGTTCCATATGGTTGGGCTTATAGTTGTATACCACAAAGATACCAAAGACCCATGCCTTTTCAACAAAAAGCCCCTTAGCGCAGCCTAAGGGGCTTTTCAAGAAGGTGAGCAAGGGTTAGGAAAGAAACGGAACTACTTGATGTCGATTTTCTTGGTTTCCGTCTTTTCCTTGTCTTTTGGTACATGGATTTTTAATACACCATCCTCATACTCAGCATTTATATCCTCTGTTTTAGCGCTTTCCGGTAGGTTGAAGGAGCGATGGAAATAGCCATATTCTGTTTCTACACGGTGATAGGTTTTATCCTTGTCTTCATCCTTTTCCTCCTTTTCACCGCTAATTTGCAGCGTGTTTCCATCCAACTCAACCTTGATATCATCTTTTTTCATACCCGGAACGCTCACGTCAATTTCATAAGCATTATCTGTTTCCTTGAGATCTACAGATGGAACAAAATTCTGATTACTACGGACAGCTTCATCAAAAAAACGATCAAGCATAGTGGAGAAAGAGTTGCTTAATGTTGGAAGTCCTAATTCGGGTTGATTTGCTCGGATTAGTGCCATAATCACCTCCTTTTTTTATTTTACATGTATTTGTTTTCCTGATCCTTTTTCCGATTTGGGAATATGCACGTGTAAAATGCCATTCTCAAACCGTGCTTCAACATTCTCCAGATCTCCATCTTCGGGTATTTCTATGTGGCGTTCAAAATTTCCGCTTGGACTTTCCTTCAAATGGAAAGTGCGGTCTCTTTCTTGGTTTCCGAGCTCCCGTTTACCGCTTATACGAACACCATTACCACTAACCTCAAGTTCAATCTGGGGTTTTTCTAATCCGGGTAGCATCGCTTCAATCTCATAAGCTTTGTTAGTTTCAGAAAGGTCTACAACCGGTCGAAAGCTTCTCTTTTCTGGTAAGTTAGCTTCAGCGAAAAAGTGATCTAACATGTCAGAGAAAGTCTTGGGCATTTCCTTCTCATTATTCTTTGTAAGTACCATAAGATTGATTTTTTAATTTCACCCTACTAAGTACAAACGCATTGCCAACAAATTTTGGATGCCTATTTGACAAGTATTTGCTAAAATTGGCAGATACCTATTGTCAAATAAGCAAGTAACCTGCTATTAATGACATGCCATCATGTATTTTTTTCATAAAAAAGAACAACATAACGCTTTTCTTTAATGGGCCTTAAATAGTATCGAATGGGGCACGTACAGCTTGGCAAGTCTGGCACTTGTTTGTTAAAGGTTATTAGAAATTACAATCATTTACTGAATTGAAAAGAGGCCTGATAAGCTAGCGTACCTTAGAAAAGTACCAGGTTTAAGAGTTTCTATCGGCATTAAAAATCTTTGGCCAGGGACTTTTTACATGCTAATGCCGAAAAATTGTAGCTATTTCAAGGCAGCATTACCTATCACATCTACAACTTGTACCTTTGTTCCTATGAAAGCAGGTATTGTTATTTTCCCGGGTTCTAATTGCGATACGGATACCCACCATGTCCTTCAAAATGTAATGGGCCTGGAGGCTAACTACCTCTGGCACAAAGAAAGGGATCTCAAAGGAAGCGACCTGATAGTATTGCCGGGCGGTTTTGCCCATGGCGATTATCTACGTACGGGAGCAATTGCTCGTTTTTCACCGGTCATGAAGGAGGTTAATCGCTTTGCTGAAAATGGCGGCCAGGTATTAGGTATTTGCAATGGTTTCCAGGTGCTATGTGAAGCACATCTTCTGCCAGGCGCACTTGTCAAAAACCAATATCAGAGCTTTATCTGCAAAAACTTGCCTGTCAGATGCACAAACACTCATAGTGCTTTGACTAGCGGTTTAAAACAGGGAGAGGTGCTTCAACTACCGGTGGCTCATGGAGAGGGTCGCTATGTAGCCCCACCAGAGACGCTAGACCTGTTATGGGAGCGTGAGCAAGTGTTATTGCAATACGCAAAAACTGATGGTCAGGATGATAATCCGAACGGCTCCGCAGATGCCATAGCAGCGATAACCAATCAAAAAGGTAATATTACCGGAATCATGCCTCATCCCGAAAGGGCTGCCGAGAAAATCATGGGTAACACCGATGGGGCAAAACTGCTAAGTTCCTATCTTCAAAACCTGGGCGAACTCGCTTAAACCTATGAAGGCAATTCAGGTTCAGGAGGATGGCAGCCTTCTTTATAAGGAGATGGGTGATCCCGTCCTCGAAAAAGGCTTCGCCAGGTTAAAAGTTCATGCTGCGGGCGTTAATAGAGCTGATATTTTACAAGCCCAAGGCGCTTATCCACCACCTGACGGTAGCTCTTCTATCCTTGGCTTAGAAGTCAGTGGCAGCATAGAAGCCATACATGAAGATGCAACAGACTGGACCGTGGGTGATCGTGTGATGGCTATATTGCCGGGTGGCGGGTATGCTACTCAAGTTGTTGTTCCGGTTTCGCTTTTATTGCCTTTTCCTGAAGAATGGGATTTTAAGCAAGCTGCAACAATTCCTGAAGCCATTTACACTGCTTATTTGAACCTCTGTTATTTAGGCCAGCTTTGCGAAGGAGAAACAGTCCTTATCCATGCTGGTGCAGGCGGTATTGGCAGTATGGCTATTCAGCTAGCTAAAACCTTTGGCGCATACGTGATAAGCACATCTGGTACAGATAGTAAAGTTTCCTTTTGTCAGGATTTAGGAGCCGATCTAGCCCTGAATTACCGTACCGCTGACCTGAAAGATCCCATTCTTGCTTTTACGCCAAAAGGTGTTGATATAGTGCTCGACCCCATTGGTGATACCCCCTTCGCATCCCTCCATACAAAGGTTTTGAAGCGTTATGGGCAATGGCTTTTGATAGGTTTGTTGGGAGATACCAAGGCTGAACTAAACATGGGACGTATGCTGGCTAAAAACCTTTTACTAAAAGGGTCAACCCTGCGTTACCAATCCCTTGATTTTAAAATCCATCTAACGAACCTTATAAAAGCGGAGCTAATACCGCTATTAGCATCCAAAGCTATAAGGCCCTGCTTAGACCAAGTATTTCCTATAACTGAGGCTGAAGAGGCTCATGCTTATCTTCGAGCTAATAAAACCAAGGGTAAAGTAATCCTTACCCCCTAATTCCTTGCTTATGATCCTGTCCGAAGGCTTGTTCCCACGTATTATCCGCTTGCTGATTTCAGGCTTGGCGGTACTTTTGACGGATTATTTATTAAGAGGAGTAGATATCTCGGGTTTTTGGACATCCGTTTTGGTAGCTTTTCTTCTGGGAATCGCTAATACTTACCTCCGCCCTATCCTATCTTTGATAGCTTTACCCCTGACCATTCTCACCTTCGGCCTTTTTTTACTGGTGATCAACGTTTTAATGGTATTCTTGGTTGAATGGCTTGTACCAGGATTTTCCGTGAATAGTTTTTGGTGGGCACTCCTTTTCAGCGTAATTCAATCTCTTTTAAACGCTCTATTCCAAGGAGCTTTTCAGCCTTCTGAATAGGTATTCATAGCTCCATGTTAATGGAGTTCGTTAATTTTGGGGATCCCAACAAAAAGGACTAAAACCGTATGAAGCATTTCAACCCAACATTTTCAAAAGCCGCATTTGGTATCATCATGGTAATATTAGCCGGCTGCAACGGCTTATCGGTTAATAATGCTGAAGTCGATGATCTTTCGTGGCTAAAAGGAGAGTGGAGAGGCTCTGGAAATGGGCAGACCATCCAATCTCGTTATACTGAGCTTAGCAATAATAACCTAACAGGAAGCAGCTATCTCCTCAAAGGACAAGATACTACTGGTATCCGTGCTATTCAAATATCCAAGACATCGGGTAAGCTCATTCTCTCTCTTCGCACTCAGGAGAACCGTACAAAAATTGGTTATGAATTAACTTCAATTGCTGAAAAAGAGGCGATTTTTAAGAACGAGGAAGCTGAATTTCCTCGTACTATAGCCTATTCCTACAAAAAGGACACCCTTTTAACCAAATGGAAAAGTCCTCAAAAAAAGGAGCAATACAAGTTGGTTAAAAAATAAGCGATTACTGTAAAGGGTCTACATCAACGTTTACCCTTATCCGCTTATATTCCGGCTTTTGCTGAAAGCTAGCGATAGATACCATCAATTGTTCCTTTGCTTTTTTCAAGCTAAGGTTTTGCTTTTCCAGCTTGATCATGATAGTCATGACATACTGGTTTTTAACCCGCATCACTGGTGGTAATTCTGGCCCAAGGATGCGGTTCCCGAAATGGGCATTAAGATCTTTGGCCAGTTCATTGGCCCCTGAACGGACGTTATTAAGGTCTTTTTGTTTTAACGTAAGCCTTATAAGCCGATAATAAGGGGGATAAGAAAATGCTTTTCTTTCGGCTAGCTCATGGTCAAAAAAACCCTCAAAATCGTACCGCTGTAGGTAATCGAAAACCGGATGCTCTGGCAGAAATGTTTGAATAACGACCTCTCCTTGTTTTTCTTTTCTGCCCGAGCGTCCGCTTACCTGCATCATTAGCTGAAAACTTTTTTCCTGTGCACGGAAATCCGGAAATTTGAGCATTTGATCAGCGCTAACAATTCCCACTAATCTGACGCGCTCAAAATCCAATCCCTTAGTAACCATTTGGGTTCCTACCAACAAGCCGGCCTCCCCATCCTCAAAAGCCTTGATAATCTGCTGGTAAGCATTTTTGCGGGTTGTAGTATCATGGTCTAAACGTAAGACCTTTTCTTCCGGGAATAACGCCTTCAGCTCATCGGCTAGCTTTTCCGTGCCAAAACCTCGCATGGATAAAGCTGTGCTGCCACAGGAATTACAAGATGCAGGGTTGGGAATGTGATAGCCACATAAATGGCATCGCAGTGATTTGAAATACTTGTGATAAGTAAGGCTTACATCACAGTTCTCGCACTCAGGAACCCAACCACAAGCCTGGCACTGAATTAAAGGCGCGTAGCCCCTACGATTCTGAAAAAGAATGTTTTGGTAACCATCCTTTAAATTGGTTTTCAACTGCTTGTAAAGCTGATAACTAAACTCGCTTTTCATGGTCCTTCTCACCTCACCTTCCTTAAGGTTTACTACCTTGATGTTAGGCATCGCCAGATTACCGTAACGGCTATTGAGCTTGACCAGGCCGTACTTACCTACTTTAGCATTGTAGTAACTTTCCAGGGATGGGGTACCAGTACCTAAAAGCGTCTTCCCTTTTACCAAGTGGCTCAGGTAAATAGCCCCATCCCTGGCATGGTAGCGTGGCGCAGGGTCCTGCTGCTTGAATGTGGCCTCATGCTCCTCATCTACAATGATCTGCTGCAAGTTGTAAAAGGGTAAAAACAATGCAGAGCGAACCCCAAGAACCACTTGGTATTGCCCGTCCAGAACCTTATACCAGGTTTCGATGCGTTCCCGACCACTGAAACGGGAATGATAAATACCTATGGCATTGCCAAAATAGCTCCTTAAACGCCTGATCAACTGGGTTGTAAGGGCAATTTCTGGAACCAGGTAAAGCGCCTGCCCCCCTTGCCGGATGGTATCAGCAATTAGCTGCATGTAAAGGTAGGTTTTACCACTGCCCGTTACACCATATAGTAAAACCGTATCGTGATACTGAAAGGCATCCTGAATATCAGATAGAGCCTGACTTTGGTCATCATTTAGTTTAAACTCTGGCTCTTGAAGAGGTGTGGATTCCAGGCTATCCTCTGATAGTTCATAAGTGGTCAATATCCCTTTATCAATAAGGGCGCGAATCGGATGGGCGGTAACCTGTGCCTTTTCAGCTACAGCTTTTCGAGAGACATGCTCCTGATTTCGGGCCAGTACTTGATAAGCCATCAAAACAGCAGCCTGTTTGGGTGCTTTTTGAACGGTTTTTAATGCCTCTTGAAAGGATCCAGTATCTTGATAAGGTTTTGCCGCTTTTAGGCAGTTATAAGTCTTAGGCTTATACCCTTGCCCCAGATTGACCTTGAACGTTATTAGCGATAGGTCATGCAGATGCTGAACCAGCCGTAAAATTTGCTTAGCCTGTAGCAACTCGGCCAGCCGACTAATGGCTAATTCCTGCTCCACTTCCAATATTTCCAGAATCTCGTACTCCTTGGCATCAACTTCATGCTTCACCTCCTCCAATACAACTCCTTGCTGAAGCAAAATCGTAGTCTCACTTTCTATCTTAAAGTTAGCCGGTAAGGCTGCATCCATCACTAATCCCAAAGGGGCACAGTAATACTCCGAGAGCCATTTCCAGAATTCCATTTGCAGATCGTAAATGATCGCCTGGTTATCCAGTAATTCCAGAATGTATTTAGCTGTGTAAGCCTTCGGGGGTTGTTGATGTACCTGCCATACTAGGGCTGCATAAATTTTTTTTCTGCCAAACTGAACGGCTACCCGCTTTCCAGCTTCAACCTGGTTGGCGTAAATTTGGGGGGCGCGGTAAGTGAATGGCTTTTCCAGGGCAAAGGGTAAAAGCACATCAACAAAAACAGCCGGTTCACTTACTGGATTAGCAGGATCATTTAAAGCAAGGGCTGATCCCGATTGGTGTTTCAACATAGCTGTGAGTAGTACTTAGAACCCTGGTTAGTTTATTAACAACACTAAGGGGTAAAGGTAAAGCAAGTTAAACCGCTTTTTTTGTCGTTGTTCAAGAATTAGGCGCAAAAATCGTCTGGTTTTTACAATTTTGTTTGAACCCCTACTTCTAAGCCTTGTTATGGTGGTAAACTAAAAACAGAACCTATGTTACTTAAAAAACTATGGGCTTACCTCAGTTTTGATAAAAAAGAGAACAATTCTGGTGGTAATATCAACCTCAAAATGATGCATGGTATTAATCGTATATCAATTTTTGTTTTCCTTATCGCTCTTGCCATAATGTTTTTTAAACTCGTATTGTGAGGGTTTTTAAGTGCATTTAGCACAGAAGTTGCTTCTTTTAAATAAAAATCATTTATGTTTGGATTTATAGGCATTGGCCCTCTTTTACTAATGATTGTTATTGGTTTAATGAGTTATACGGTTCAAAACCGTTTCAAGAAAAAATTTAAGCGTTATTCCGAGACAGCCCTATCTAGTGGCCTTACGGGTAAAGAGGTAGCCGAAAAGATGTTAAAAGATAATGGCATAAATGATGTTACCATTCAGGCAAGTGAAGGGATGCTAACAGATCATTACAATCCATCCAATAAAACGGTTAACCTTAGTAAAGGGGTGTATGGTGGTAAAAGTATTGCATCAGCTGCCATCGCAGCCCATGAGTGTGGACACGCTGTTCAACATGCTACTGAATACAGTTTTCTCAAGATTCGAAGTGCATTAGTTCCGATAGTAAGTGTGAGTAATCAGTGGGTCCCCTACTTGTTGATTGGCGGAATTTTCGCCATAATGTTATTCAATATTACAGAAGTATTGCTTGCAGGAATCGTCCTTTTTGCAGCTTCTACCCTGTTTTCTTTCGTTACTTTACCAGTTGAATTTGATGCTACTAAGCGAGGACTTCAGTGGTTAGAAACAGCCAATATCACAGCCAGTCAAGAGCATGACCAGGCTAAAGATGCTTTAAATGCCGCTGCAAAAACTTATGTAGTTGCAGCTTTAGCATCATTACTAACCCTTCTTTACTACATTATGATCTTCATGGGTATTAGTGGTGATGATTGATCCGCCAATTTGCCAAAAAGAAAAATTTCCGGGAAAGCCTTGCTAAGGTCTGCAAGGCTTTTTTTGGTTACAAGAATTTCAATTGCTTTTATCCCGGCTGCGGAACCACTGAAGGGTTACTAAGCTTTTAGCATCCACAATTGCATGCTTGTCCATCCATTCGTATACAGTGAGCCTGGGAACAGTAAGCAATTCAATATCTTCTGCTTCTGCCATCACACCACCACCACTCTCTACTTTCTGGGCTTCGGTTACCTCTGCGTAATAAGCATAGATCTTCTCCGAAAATGTGCCAGGCGAAGCATAAAAAGCCATCAAAAAAGTAGGAGACTCGACCTTAAACCCTGTCTCTTCCAAGGCCTCACGCTTAACGGTAAGCTCTGGGTTTTCGCCAGATTCAAAAACGCCTGCTGGTAGCTCTATGAGATAGGGATCGACTTCACGTTGTATTGCTGGAGCTCGTAACTGTTTGACGAAATAAAGCTTATCCGTCTCTTTATTGAATAGCAGAATAACTGCAGCATCAGGCCGCTGAACCACATACCGATTAACAGGTACACTATCAGAGAGTCGTTGAAGCCTGTAGGCCTCTATATTAAAAAATCCTTCGTAAAGGACTTCCCTTTTTTCCAGGCTGTGGTACTTACTGGAGAATTGGTTCGCCATTGCTTTTTATTCCATGAAAAAGGGTCCTTTCATGAAATTGTAAAAAGGACCCTTTACTATAAGCCTATATAATATCCCAATGGACTTAGCTTACTTGATCAACAACAGCCTTAAAAGCCTGGGGATGGTTAACAGCCATATCAGCCAAAACCTTGCGATCAAGGGCAATGTCATTTTGCTTTAGCTTGTTGATAAACTTAGAATAGGAATACCCATAAGGCCTTACTGCTGCGTTGATACGCTGAATCCAAAGCCTGCGGAAATCGCGTTTGCGGACTCTACGGTCCCTGTAAGCAAAGTTGTAAGAACGCTCTACAGCAACTCTCGCAAGCTTGTAAACATTCTTCTTCCGGCCATAATATCCTTTGGCCTCGCGAATAATTTTGCGTTTGCGCTGATGGGTTGCTGGTTTATTGGTTGCTCTTGGCATAGGTTAATGAAATTTTAAGTCAGGTTTATAGTAAGCCGGCATTAACGGCCTTCACCTAGAAGTTGGTTGATACGTTTATAATCAGGTGTTTTTAGCTCAGTCCACTTTTTAAGACGGAGTTTGCGCTTTTTGGTTTTATTCCGCAGCAGGTGGTTATGAAATGCCTGCTTGCGCATAATCTTACCGCTGCCAGTTTTCTTAAAACGCTTCTGCGCCGCTTTATTCGGTTTCATTTTAGGCATAATAGTACTTCTTTATTTTTTGGATGACTTTGGACTCATGAAAAGGGTCATTCGCTTCCCCTCTAGTTTCGGCATTTGTTCAACTTTACCCACATCTTCAAGCTCTTGGGCTAGCTTTAGAAGCAAATATTCACCCCGTTCTTTATGAACGATAGTGCGGCCTTTAAAATGAACGTATGCTTTAAACTTATTCCCTTCTTCCAGGAATCTACGCCCATGATTGGCCTTAAACTGAAAATCGTGCTCGCTGGTATTGGGACCAAACCGGATTTCCTTTAGTTCGGTTTTAGCTGCTTTTTGTTTTTGTTCTTTCTCTTTCTTCTTCTGCTGATAAAGGAACTTACCAAAATCGATCACTTTGCAGACAGGGGGATCTCCTTGGCTGTTAATTTCCACCAAGTCTAATCCCATTTGGCTTGCTGTTTCCCTCGCATCCTCTAACGGAACAATCTGATTCTCAACATTATCCCCTACCATACGTACTTGCTCAGCAGTTATCTCATCGTTAATCCGGTACGTATCACGTGGGTCTTTCGCTTTCGTACCTTTTTTACGCCTTTTAGGTGCTATAGCAACCTCCTTTTTGGTTTCTACAAATTCGCTTGTCCATTTTTCTAAGGAACCGGTACTTGGGCTTCTTTAGCTAGTTGCTCAGCAAAACCAGTCAATGTAAACCCACCCATATCACCTTCGGTATGCTTCCGAACAGCGAGCTTTTCTTGCTTAGCTTCTTGCTCGCCTATAATTCCCATATAAGGCACTTTCATTATTTCGGCATCCCGAATTTTCTTACCAATCTTTTCGGACCGGGAGTCAATAGAGGTACGAATTTCTGAATTATTCAAATAACTGGCAATTTTTTCGGCATAAGGGACTACTGTATCGTTGATAGGTAAGATCGCTATTTGGGTAGGTGCGAGCCAAGTGGGAAAATTGCCGGCATAATGCTCTATCAAAAAGCCCATAAAACGCTCATGGGTTCCCAGTGGAGCGCGATGAATGCATATAGGAGTAGCTTCCTCATTTGTTTCCGTCACATAAGTAAGACCAAAACTACGAGGCTGCGAAAAGTCTACTTGATTAGTAGCCAAAGTAAATTCTCGTCCCAGGGCACTGTATACTTGCACATCGATTTTTGGCCCATAAAAAGCAGCTTCATCGGGTATTTCCTGGTAAGGAATTCCTGATTCTTTTAAAACTTTCCGCACCATATCCTCCGTCTCTTGCCAAAGCTGAGGCTGATTCACGTATTTATCGCCTAGCTTATCAGGATCATGAGTAGAGAATCGCATTAAGTATTGATCAACATCAAAAATATCAAAGTAGCGAAGGTACATATCGTTAACCCCTTGAAACTCCGATTTGAATTGATCAGGTGTGCAGTAGATATGGGCATCATTCATCTGAAGGGAGCGGACGCGCATGAGTCCGTAAAGCTCACCCGATTGCTCGTAGCGATAACAAGTTCCGTATTCAGCAAGTCGTAGGGGCAACTCGCGGTAGCTTCGCTTCCGGTTTAGGTAAATTTTATGATGATGGGGGCAGTTCATGGCTCTTACATAGTAGGTCGTACCTTCCTCCAATTCCATAGGCGGGAACATAGAGTGCTGATAATAAGGCAAGTGCCCGCTTTTATAATACAAAGCATCCTTGGCAATATGAGGCGTACGAACCCTGTGATAACCTGCTTTCCGCTCAGTGCCTTTTGCTAGCTCTTCCAATTTTTCGATCATAAGAGCACCATTGGGTAACCACAATGGCAATCCTGCACCCACTTCCTCATCAAAAGTGAAAAGCTCCAGATCCTTACCAATCCTGCGATGATCTCGCTTGCGGGCTTCTTCTAACCATTCCAGGTATTCATCCAATTGCTTTTGCTTTGGAAAGCTAATACCGTAGATACGTGTCAGCTGGTTATTTTGCTCATTCCCTCGCCAGTAAGCCCCTGCAATGTTGAGCAGTTTGACGGCTTTGATATACCCTGTATCCGGTACATGCGGTCCCCGGCAAAGATCAGTAAAATTACCCTGCGTGTAAAAAGATATATCTCCATCATACAGTTCTTCAATCAATTCCAGCTTGTACGGGTTATCGTGTTGCTGGTAAAATTCTTTAGCTTGTTGCTTAGAGACCTTCGTTTTCTCATAAGGATTCTTCTGGCGAGCCAATTCCATCATACGCTGCTCCAGTTTCTCAAAGAGATCATTTGAGATCTCCTGGTCGCGCAAATCCACATCATAGTAAAACCCATGCTCAACCGGTGGGCCGATCGTAAACTTGATATTGGGGAAGAAATCCTGTAGCGCTTCTGCCAGCAAGTGGGCAGAGGAATGCCAAAATACCCGCTTACCCTCATCATCATCCCAAGTTAGGATACTCACTTTGCCATTTTCCTCTATGGGAAGCGTAAGATCCTGAACACGACCGTTGACCTGTACACCAAGTGCTTCTTTGGCAAGCTTACCACTGATGGATTTGGCCAAATCTAATCCAGTGACACTGTCATCAAATTCCTTTACGTTACCGTCCGGTAGTTCAAGTTGAACCATTTAAAGCACTTATTAAAGGTTGAAAGGGCAATCAATTGTGCAAAGATAACCTAGACTAGCACTTTGTGCATGGAGCGCTTACCTTTTAAATACTTTGGCCACCTATTCATCATTTTAAAGTCCTTAACTTACGCCTGGCAAGCCGGTTTTGAGGTGATAATTCTACTACCTTTTGAAAATGTTTCCGTGCTTTAGCTTTTTCCCCGATGGCTTGATAGCTTAGACCTTTTCCCAAATAAGCTTTGACGTGAGTTGAATCCTTTTTGATAACATTTTTAAAATGATCTACAGCTTGCCGGTAATGGGAATCAAGGTATTGCAGATATCCCAAGTTGTAGTTGGCTTCTTGGTGAAAGGGCTTTTCTTTCAGAATATGCTGGTAATCGCTTTTGGCTTTTTTGTGAAGTTTGAGTTTTTGATAAGCATAACCACGGGAGTACCTGGCAGCTGTGGAATAAGGTTTTAGGCGAATAGCGTTGTTGTAATAATCAATGGCTTTTCGGGGCTTATCCATATGTAAATTGCCAAGATGAAAGTAAGCCTTGTAGCTATCAGGATTTAATGTTGTAACGGTTTGGAGGTTGGAAATCGCATTTCCCGTGTCGCTCATTTCAGCATAGTTAAGTCCCTTGTAAAGATAGCCCTTGCCTAGTAGTTCATCCTGCCTTAAAGCTTCATTCAAATGTTTAAAAGATTTTTCCCTTTTTTTGATGTAAAAGAAGTACTTTCCCAGGGCGAGGTGTCCTTCTTTCATATCAGGTTTGTAGTCAAGTGCCCTTTTTGCACTATTGATCGCCTGCTTTGCCGCATCTAATTCCCAGTATATTTTTCCCAGCCAATAGTGGTATTTAGCCTCAGTAGAATCAACGGATAAAGCATTTTTAACAGTCCGCCGAGCTTGCAGGTAATCGCCATCTTTCGTATAAGCTTTAGCCAGTTTAAACTGAAGTTGTGGTTGTGTTGAATCATCTTTTAGTTGAGATGATAGCCTTTTGATACGAGCCTGCAGTTTTCCTTTTTTTTGGATTTGTTGTTTCGTGGCAGATGTATCGTTTTTATTTGATGTTTCTTGATCATCTGAATTAGAGGTTGATTGACATGCGGCAACCAAACTTATGATTACTGCAAAGCCAATCTTTGAAACAGATCGGGAAAAGCTTTTATTCATATTGTTTACTATCACAGTTAAGCTGACAAAGGTAAACGATAGGTAATATGCGTCTTTACATGTTCGGCTCCTAAGGATTCCATCAGATTGATCATACCGGTATTAAATTCCACAATCCACGTCATCTCGATAGTATCCCAGCGGTCAAGTTTTTGCATATGGTCTTGCGCACCCAGCATTAGCGCTCCTTCCACGCCTTGATCTTGATATTCTGAATCCACACCAATAGTAAGTCCGAAAGTTTTACGCGGCCCACCTTTCAGTTTGTTGTAGCGTAACTTTAAACGTTCCCACCATCCGAATCTTCCTCTAAATTGCTTAAAAACCTGGTTCATATCCGGAATCATAAGAAAGTAAGCGATAGGTTGCGACCGGTAGTAAGCAAACCATATTAAATCCGGTACAAGGACCGGCTCAAGAGATCCCATGATTTTTTTGGCTTGTTTTTCAGTAACGAATTTCAGGCCCTTTTTATGCTCCCACTCGCGGTTATACACTTGCTGAAATGCTTTCGCATATTCACTCATATTCTTTTCACCGCTGGAACTCATAGATTTAAAGGTGTAGTTAGGATCTTCCATCACTTCCTCAGCCATGGCTAATGTTCCAGAGGGTAATTTTTTAGCCAGGGGACGCTCATAGGTATACTGATGATAATAAGGCTTGAAACCGTACTGATCAAATAGGGTTTTGTAGTAAGGTGGATGGTAGTTCATTCCATAGGCCGGCTCCGTAAAACCTGCTGCCAAAAGTCCCCAAAACCGATCTTTTTCGCCAAAGTTTATTGGCCCTTCAATGTAATCAATTCCCCTTTCTGAAAGCCACTGGATAGCCGTATCGAAAAGAAGATTAGCCGCTGTATGGTCGTAAAAGCAATCAAAAAAGCCAATACCACCTGATTTATTTTTTTCTGCTCCAAGATATTTGGGATGATCAAAAGCAGCAATTCGACCTATTAGCTGACTACCCTTTTTAAGAATCCACCGCTTAGCGCTTCCGAGCTTAAAAAGCGGGTTTTCAGAAGGGTCAAAAATGCGGTTGATTTCCCGGTCTAGGGGTGGAATCCAATTTTTGTCATCCTTGTGGATGAGCCAGGGTACGGTTAAAAATGCTCGCTCCTCATCTTTAAGCGCTACAGCCTTAATTTCCATTTATTAGCTTTAATGACTGTGCGCTTTCTGAACTTCGCCTAAAAGTCACGCACAGGGTTCCTTCTTCTTAACCGTATATAGTGGTTAATGTTGATCATGAAAGCTAATGAAAGGTATATCAGGATAGGTGAGCCCATGGTCATGAATGTAATGTAAATGAAAAAGAGGCGAATTTTGGATGTAGCAATACCCATCCATTCGCCTAGCATAGAACAAACGCCAAATGCATTTATTTCCAAAAACCCTTTAATTTTACTTAGCAATTTGCTCATAGCATGGGGATTTTCATTGACGACAATTTCCGGAAAATAGTAAAGAAAACCAAATAATTGGAGTTTTTCCAGAAAATTTTTCAAGCCTTTGTTTTAAGGATCGCCATACCAATTTCGCAAGACAGGCACTGCTTGGCATCACAATAATGTTTTTTGAGGTGCAAAAGCGCCTGAGAATGCCCGGCATTTTTGTGGGGTGCACCTAGCGACTCCCACTTTTTAAGGATACTGTTTTGCTCAGGGGGCATGGTTTCCAAAAGATTAATAGCTTGATCAACCATAGCAAGTTCTTCTCGAATTTGCCCGTAACTAAAAATAAAAGGGACTACCGTATTTATCATAAGGTTATCAATACTTTTTTTCCCTAATCTTTTCGGACGCGATTCTTTGGCTTTTTTATCGGGCCAATAATGATCATGCCAGTAGGAGGTGGTCTCTACCTGGAATATTGGTCTAAGGCGTTCCAGGGTATCAGCGTTAAGGAATAAATGAAAAAGCCCTTTTGCATGGCTCAGAAACTGGGCTATCTGAGCAATTCTGACGGTGGGAAAATTAGCCGGTCTTAACCGTAAATGATTCCACTCATGGGGTTCCATGGGTATTAAACGATACTTCTGTTGTAAAAACTCGTATTCCTCTTGTAATTGCCGGGGATAAGCATCCGAATAGGAACCTCCTAGCATCCCCGCTTGCCCAAAAAGCAAAGCTTCTAGCTGAAAAGGCTGATCGGTATGCTTACCTATGATACGATAAGGGGTGCTTTTAGCAAGTCGCTCAAAAGGTTCAGCATTCACTTTGAATCCAAAATTACGGGCAAGAAGTTGATGCAAGGTTTCCTGCCAGTCATTGTTGTTTTCCGAAAGCAGCCTTTCGATCAAGGTTTGTTTAGCATTCAGTCGTTCCACCTGCAGGCGGTTTAGCCAATGACGAACGGTAAAAGTTTCTACTTCCTGGAAATGTTCTGCACATGGTATCCATTGCTGATTCGCCAAAAGGTGTTCATAACGGTCCAGTAAAGAATGCGTAATACGGTGCTGAAGTGTTACACAAGGAATGTGCGAAATGCTGTCGGATTCCGGTGCTTGGCGGTCATCCATTAGTACTACATGAAGAATGACGTTCCTATAAGCTGGGTCATGGTGATGGCCATGCTGAAACCAATCCGTTGCTTTTTGGTGGATTTCCACATGACCGGCCCATAAGGTATCGCCCACCCGGATTCGAGCATTCATAAAATCCGGGCCAGCATCATGGTTGTGATAGCCGGTTCTTTTTACTTCAATCGGCTCTTTTGTAACAGTAGTGGTTAAATTTTTTTGATCAAAAAGCTGAAACTGCCATATAAAATGTAGCAGTGCTTCTTTCATATTCCTATAATTCCCAGTGTTAGGTACACAAACTTATAGGAAATTTTGCATATTTTGTTGATAAGTGGCAGCTTGAGTGCCAGCAGCTTCAGCATAATCGGGACCGCTTGATTGGTACAGGATATCACGACTAACATTCACCAATAAAGCGTGATCAGGGCCTAAACCATGTTGCATAACGTCTTCCAGGCTTCCTCCTTGGGACCCGATACCTGGAACCAGTAAAGCATGATGAGGGTAATTTTCGCGTACGGTTCTTAATTCATCAGATCTAGTAGCACCAACGACAAACATCAGCCTTTCTTGATCAGCCCAGTATGATGCTTCAGCTAATACTTGTTCATACATCGGCCGGTCTTTAACGTTCAGATACTGGAAATCCGATGCACTGGGATTTGATGTTAGCGCTAGGACAATCACTGCCTTTTCGGGATAGTCCAGGAAAGGCATAATCCCATCTCTACCCATGTAAGGAGACAGGGTGATAGCATCAACATCCAGTAATTCGAAAAAAGCACGGGCATATTGTGCTGCTGTGTTCCCGATATCGCTTCTTTTAGCATCTGCAATAACGAACTTCCCTGCTGGTATGGATTGAATAGTGGCATCCATCAATTCCCATCCGTGAGCACCTAAAGCTTCATAAAAAGCAGTATTGATCTTGTAACCGATACAATAAGGAGCTGTAGCCGAAATGATGCTTTGGTTAAAGGCCAATAAGGGATTTTGGTAGTTGTCAGCCAGATGCTTAGGAACGCTTGCAGGATCTGTATCCAGCCCTACACACAGATTACTTTGGGTTTGATAAACCTGTTTTAGGAGGCCTGAACGTAGCATGAAAAGGAAAATGTTTCATTATTTGAAAGGGATCGGAGGCGTTGAGACGACATTACTACGATTCAAATCGCGATCTACAATAAATATCTCAAAACGGATTTGACCATCGTAAGTACGCTCTGGAAAGCTAGGAGATGTTATTTGAATATCAGAAATCGTTGTCTTGATTTTTCCTTCTATTGCTTTGTTACGACTATCAGGAGTAATGTAAGGAAAACGGTAAGTATAGATAATGGTGTCTTGCTTAAACGGACCTCTAGTTGTAAGGTGAAACGCTCCATTATATTTTTCATAGTAACGCACGAACATGTTGTGGTAAAACCGGTTGCCAGTATCAAAAGGGGGTTCGGTTTGGGATTTTTTTAGCCCTAAATTGCCATCCCCATCCTTATATCCTACTGTGAGTCGAATGGCGGAATCATTTCCCAACTTTTCATAGTTTTTAAAGGTAATAGTAGGCTCTGTATCAAAATCTGTTGATGGACTACAATTTGATAAAAATAAGCCTATACTAACCAATAAGCCCACAAATAAACACTTGTAAGTTTTACGAAAAGCCATGTCTGACTTCTTTTTGAAAACACCAAACAAAACACAGGAATTTTATTCAGATGCGTGGAACTGTTTTAAGATTCAGGCAACCCATAATCCTGTTTATAAAGGCTATCTATCCCTATTAGGCAACAATATTAAAAACATAAACAGCCTATGTCAATTACCGTTCCTGCCCGTTGAGATGTTTAAGCATCATGCTATAAAAACGGGGGATTTCAGCCCTGAGACGGTCTTTTACAGCAGTGGAACCACAAACCAGATTAGGGCAGCTCATCCTATCAAAAGCGTTAACAAATACCATAAAATAGCAGTAGAGGCATTTAAGCTTCAATACGGAAACCCTGAAAATTTTGCTGTTCTGGGGCTATTGCCCTCTTACCTTGAAAATCCTAATGCCTCATTGGTAAATATGGTTCAACACTTCATTAACCTAAGTGCTTACCATGACAGTGGCTTCTTCCTGACCAATCATGAGGATCTTGCAACTACCCTTAAACGCTTAGAAGCTAATGGTACCCCAACATTACTGATAGGGGTCAGTTTCGCTTTGATAAATTTTGCAGAGCAATATCCCATGACCCTAAACCATACGACAGTAATGGAAACCGGAGGCATGAAAGGTTATAAAAAAGAATTAGTAAGGGAGGAACTCCACCAAATAATTCGAAAAGCCTTTGGAATAGATCAAGTGCATGCCGAATATGGAATGACAGAGCTTATGTCCCAAGCATATGCTAAAAAGGATGGTATCTTTAAGCCACCACCCTGGATGAAAGTTTTGGTTCGCGACCCTTATGATCCTTTCAGCATAAGTACAACAGGGAAAGGAGCTTTGAATATTATTGATCTAGCCAATGACCACTCTTGCGCTTTCTTAGCCACGCAAGACCTTGGAAGCGTTTTCTATGATGGATCATTTAGCGTTCTTGGTCGCTTTGATCATGCTGAGCTCCGAGGTTGTAACCTTATGGTCCCCTAAAAAAAGGCAGCTGATCTAAAATTAGAACAGCTGCCTTAAGTCCTTCAGATAAGCCTAGCTTGGTATGAAGCTATTGAACAACAACCTTAGCAGTTTTCCTGATATTATCTCCGGTCAGATTTAGTACATAATTACCTTCAATTAAACCGGACACCTGCAACCGAAGTTGCTGAGAGGAAGGCTGACCTTGTAAAACTTTTTGTTTTACAACCTGACCATTCATATTTACCATTTGAAGGCGAGCTCTTGTGTTTTCGGGAATATCCAGCTCCACATTGGTATAGTCACTTGCAGGGTTGGGATAAGCTTTAATAGAAGCCTTATATTCCTTACCACTTTGATTTTTCTGGTCAGGGATACTTACTAATGGCAGGCCAGTTTCATAAATGCCGCGACCATAGGTGGCTGCATAAGCTTTAAAACTAAAGTTATCCTTGAATTGCCGCATCATGAATACGGGGACCTTTTTCATTCCCTTGTTGATAGGCTGCCATCCTGATGTAGGAGATTGTTGATCATAACCCCATATACCCATTTCAGTGCCAACAATTATCTGCGAAGCAGAATCAAGCTTAAAGAAGCCATCATAAACCGGCATTTCAGGTAGTGGATTATTACCTAAATTATCAAGAGCAGAAAAATTGGGATTATCGGCTTTAGCATTATTCGAAAAGAAAACATGGTTTCGTACACCATAGTTACCAACGGTGACTAACATCCTACTCCTGTCACCCCTTTCGTAAGTTGCTGATGTTACTACGCCATTAAAGTTTCCAAGATTTTGAACCGTGATATTATTAGAATCGGCAAAAGCTCCTGTATTAGGAATGCCCTTATAGGTGTAATTAGCGTTTCGAAAACCCTTAATTCGGAATAAACGTCCACTACCGTTTTCAGTACCTCCACCAACAAGCAAGGCCTTACCATCTTTTGAATATTTAATAGTAGCTGGTGTTTCAAGCGAGATATCGGCCAATTTATACCAGGTTGGTGTGGAATTGAAGTTCAACATATCAGGCGTAACCCATACTTCATCCCTAAGCGCTAAGAAAAACAATGCGGTAACAGGATCTTGAACCTTGATTTCTTCTTCAGGCGCTAAAGCTGAATCAATACCTACGGTAAAATCTACCCCATTATCACTAGTAATCGTAATAGAATCACCGGGCAAACGCGCTAAATCTCTTAGAGCCCTAAACTCTTGGCCTTGGAGACGATCAAATTCTTGGCTATCCGCTTCATAAGCTTGTACAAGATCAGGCGAAACGTTTTTGGTTTCCCCAGCTTCAAGCGCTACCTCCGTTCTAACGCCAAAGACTATAGAATCCTTTGAAAGTTTGTCATTTCGGTTTTCATAAAGTTCGAAAGGTGTATTAAATAACACACGATCTCTAGCAGTGGACAATTCTCTAGGTTCTGGTAGATCGATCCTACCATCATACAAACCCCTGTTATAACTACCACCTTCATCGGAGGATCTACCAAGGTTAGCATATTGAGATTCAGAAACATAAACACTCGGGCGAAGCTCACTAATTACGGAATAGAAGCCATCACCGCCTAATACTTCTCTATAGCTCCTCTCCGTTAATCCATCTTTCAAATACTTGAAAGTACCGTTATCTTGAGTGCCTCCAAGGACATCGCCATTGGGAACTGCATCAAAAGCATAAAACTGTGCAGTAGTAAAACCATTGTTAAGTTGCTTGAATTCAGGATCTAGCCTTTTAGAAAAATCAGTAATAGTTCTAGCAATACCTCCATCACTACCGATATACATAATAGGTGGATTAGACTTGGTATCAAATCGGATCTCATGATTGTCGGCATGAAGGTAGTTTGGGTTTTTATTTTCCCCGAAAAACTTGGTTCCATTAGCAATCTTTTGCCACTGGCCGTTGCCTTGGCCGTTATCTTGATAAGTCCAAAAAGTAATCCCGCCAACGTAAATTTGGTTTTTATTAAATGGGCTTACCGCGAGGGCATTATCCCAGGTTCCCTGACCTTGAGTGGGCCTGCTAAAGGGGTCAAATAAAGCGTTATTTTCTCCTTCAGCTATGGCATTCCAAGTTTCCCCTTTGTCTTTTGAGCGATAGATTCCTTTCAACCGCTCACCCCTGGCAGTGGTAACATTGGCATAAACCACATCATTATCAGTTGGCGCAAAATCAAGTTCTATACGTCCTATATCATTCTGGGGGAAGCCGGCATTCCTATCAATTGAGGAAAAGCTATTACCTCCGTCTGTTGATCGGAAAAGGGAGCGTTGAGAAGCTGTAAACAAGGTACTCCCGTCATCAGAAAATTCTACTTCTAGATAGATATTCGGCCTTAGCCCATTTGTTTTCCTTGACCAGGATTGCCCTCCATCAGTTGATTCCATTAAACCATTCATTGTGGCAGCGAAGATGCGCTGGGGGTTATTAGGGTCTATGGCTATTTCATTTACACTGCTCCAGATGGATCTTTGGGAACCAAAAGGTTGGTCGGGAATAGTACTTTGCAGATGCTCCCAGGTCTCGCCACCATCAGTTGACTTCCACATCCCCATACCTTTGAAACCAGATCGAGCATTGGCACCTTGTAGGCCCCATATAGTTGTAAAACCACGTTCGCCGGTGCCAAAATAAATGGTACCATTACTAGCCTGCTCCATACATGAAATGGCCAGACTTTTAAACTTACCAGAGGCTTCATATGGAACTTCTTGCCAGGTAACGCCTTTATTAGTAGACTTATAGAGGCCACCGCTAACACCACCAGCAAATAGCACATTGTTATTTTGGTTACTAACAATAATGGACCGGGTGCGCCCCCCAACGTTATCAGGACCTATGTTTTTCCAATTGATATCAAAAGCAGAAGACTTTGCTCTTACGCTATTATCTTCAGCCTGTTCGTAAGCCCTTTTGACATCAGTTATACTGTACGTTCCTGTGGAAGGATTTGCTCTCATGGTTTTGAGATAGCGTGCGGCACCCGAAGCCCCTTCTTCCTCTTCTTCTACCGGCTCAACTACTTTGGTAGGGTCAGTAGGTTGGTAGGGCTTATAGTGGACTGGGCCTTGATTCCCATCCTTGAAAAACCCATACGTTACACCCGCTGATCCAACGAATGCAGCTAATCCAATGAGTAAACCATTATTTAACTTCATAAAGGCCATTTTTAAAAATCAATTATAATTTAGTTAGCAGTTACCTGTTCTTTTTCTTTATTGGGATAAACATGACGTTCAGCGTGATAAGAGGACCTGACTAAAGGACCTGATTCAACAAAATCAAACCCTAGCTCCATTCCTACTTCCTTAAAGTGCTGGAATTTCTCCGGCGGAACAAAATGGGAAATATTTAAATGTTTTTGGGTGGGTTGCAAGTACTGACCAATGGTTACTACATCCACGTTCACATCTCTTAAGTCATGGAGGATTTGATACACATCATCATCCGACTCGCCTAGACCTAGCATAAAACCAGTTTTTGTACGCACACCAGCTTCCTTAGTCCGCCGAAGTTGTTCTAAACTACGGTAATACTTGGCTTGGGGCCTTACTTTCCTATACATACCTTTTACAGTCTCCATATTATGGGAGATAACCTCAGGATTTTCATCAATAACCCTTTGCAGCGCAGTCCAATCGGCTTTGAAATCCGGTATCAAAACTTCTATGGTGGTTTCAGGACTATATTGCTTAATTTTTCGAATCGTATCAGCCCAAATAATGGAACCTTTATCTTCTAGCTCATCCCGATTAACTGAAGTAATTACAGCATGCTGTAGATTCATTAATTGTATGGCTTCAGCAACACGGTGAGGCTCATCATCATCGTACTCTTGCGGCTTACCGGTAGCTACTGCGCAAAATGAACAGGAACGGGTACAGGTATTGCCTAAAATCATAAAAGTGGCAGTACCTCTACCCCAACACTCGCCCATATTTGGGCAATTACCGCTTTGGCAGATCGTGTGGAGCTTGTAATCTTCAACTATTTGACGCACTTTTTTATAGTTGTCGCCGGTTGGAAGTTTTACCTTTAACCAGGGAGGTTTTGTCCGCTTAGCTTTTTTATGTCCAGTTTGATCTTTTGTTATCGTTGAATCCATACTTTAAATTTAGATGTTACCTTTTAACGTTAATACGTTTACCAGTGTTTTCCAAAACTTAAACTTACATATAAGTTAACGAAAATACGCTTGTTTTTGCGCTTCTCAAAATAGAAAATCGGCATGCGTTGGATGAAAGCATCAACCATGATTCCAGCCTCAATACTTTTGAATCGTTCCCGATCCTCGCCCCAAGCAAATGAGAAGCTTGTTTTTGCGCTTAATCCCGGTTTCACACTAATTTCGGATAAACCTCTTACATATGGAGCACCCCCGAATATATTCCCTTGATTATTGTGAATCTGGGGTTTGTAACGAACAGTTTTTTTAACGGTTTCACCATTATCTTTATCCTTAAGAAGCTCAATGTAATCAGGTTTAAGCAATCCCAAATTTGGCCCTACCAGGTAATTCCAATCAATGCGAACGCCAATAGCCTCCTGTTTATCAGCTATTTCTATTTGACGACCAATTCCAAAGCGAGCTAACATCAAGGCGTTTTTCCTGCTAAAAACATAAGGGTTTGCCTGGTCGAAACCAGGATTTACGACTTTGGTTTCTTTAGGGTGCTTAAGTGAAAACAAATAATCAAAACTGTATAAATTAGTTACATCTTTGTTTTCTTGACGGCCATATAAAACACCTATACCCCACCCATTGGTGTGACCTATGGCACCTCCTTTTAATTGCTGTTCAGTACGTATATCTACTTTTTGTTGGTTGGTGTCATTACTTTTTTGCGCATTGGCTGGAAAGAGCAAAACGCACCAACACATCAATGAAATTACAACTTTGAGTACAGTATAAATTTGTTTCAAGGCCACGAAAGCCATACCTTACCCACTCAATTTTTCAGACCAAACGTAACAAATTAGCTAAAAGTTGTTTGTAATTATGGAAATCGCAGAAGTACGTTACTCCGGAAATCTCAAGACTGAAGCAACGCATGAACTATCAAACCAAACCATTAAAACAGATGCGCCACCCGATAATAACGGTGATGGGGCAGCTTTTTCACCCACCGACCTTTTGGCAACCTCTTTAGCGGCTTGCATGGTAACAACAATGGGGATAAGGGCCCAACAGCATAATTTATTATTGGATGACGTTACGGTTAATGTTAGCAAAGAAATGGCAGCTGATCCCAGGCGAGTATCCACCATCCAGCTAACATTTGAGGTTTCAGCCCCAAATATAACAGACGGCCAAAAGCAATTACTGGAGGAAGCCGCTCAGAGTTGCCCTGTTTCTCAAAGCCTGTCTTCTGAGGTTAAGCAAGATGTTACCTTCGACTTTGTTTGATAAAGCTTCACTTGTGTAATCAAAAAGCGCCAGTAGTACTGCAAAACCGTATTGCTTAACCCCATTTATGGAAGGTTAAAGAGGCTATCATTAGTTTATTGAGCAGGTTGAAAGTATAATGGTGCCTTTGGTTCTTTACCGTGGCACCATTTATTAAAGTATTGATCCCATAAGATTAGCAATACCTATTAAATCAAATGTGGGGCATTGATCCGGGCTACACCCCGTAATTCCTAAAAGTCCAACAATAGTAATTAAAAGGATGAATTTGCGGCGCATACAGGTGATTTTCATTGAAATTTTTTATTGTTTTAAATATCAACACCAGGAACAATACAAACGTTTTCCATTAACAACTATTGCAAGTTATGTTATTCAGTAAATAAGAGATAGGCTTTATTTTGATCAGTAAAAATAGGGCTATTTCCGCATTTCTGCCAATGCTTCAAAGTACGAGCGCTCTTTTTGACTGAGGTTCTTTGGAATCTGGATATGAATCTGAAGGTATAGGTTTCCTCGTTGTTCAGGGTGGCCATACGCTGGGAAACCCTGACCCTTTAACCTTAAGTTACTACCCCCTTGGGTACCAGCCGGGATATTCGCTTTTAATTGATGACCAAATACATTAAATTCAACCTGCCCTCCTAGCGTAGCTTTATAAAGATCTACCGGTAAATCCAAGTACAGGTCGGATCCATTGCGCTTATAGCCCGGCTGATCCTTGATGTAGATAGTCAACAACAAATCCCCAGCCTTTCCGCCAGGTCCAGGATTTCCCTTTCCTTTAAGCCTTAAGGTTTGACCATCATTAATGCCTGGCTTAATTTTAATTCGAAGCTTTTGATTATTGACGCTTATGGTTCTTTCAGCTCCATCGTAAGCATCAGCCATACTGATCTCCATCCTGGCACTTAAATCTTGCCCTTTGGCCTCGCGCTGTCGCTCACGGCTGCCAGTAAAAGCACTTCCACGATTACTGAAGCCACCGCCACCACCAAAAAAAGCTTCGAAAAAGTCAGAAAAACCTCCACCAAAAAGATCTTCAAAATCGCCAGAATAGGTATAAGGTCTTTGTCCCCCGGAACCACCATTAAAGCTTTGTTGTCGCATAAAATCCTCGAATCCAAATCCACCACCCCCAGAATTGCCGGCTTCTTGATACCGCTTCCAATCAGCACCTAATTGATCGTACTGCTTGCGCTTTTCCTCGTCTCCTAGAACTTCATAAGCCTCACTTATTTCTTTAAACTTTTCTTCAGCTTTTTTATCATTGGGATTAGCATCCGGATGGTATTTCCGGGCAAGCTTACGATAAGCCTTTTTTATCTCATCCTGGCTAGCATTTTTACTGACGCCCAGGCTTTTGTAATAGTCTTTATAGTCCATAGATCAATCCTCTTGTTTTTATACAGGTAGGGTCAAAATCTTTGCCATGCGCCATGCTGACACCTTGTCAGCCACTGTTTTTCAGGTTATAATAGCTTAAAGGCGTGTATACCCCTCCCTTGCTGGTCCGTTCGGATGCCATTAAAATGGCTTGATCCAGTAAAAGCGGTTGAAATGCTCCAATTGAGGAGCTTACAGACAATTTTGATTGGCGTGCGTCAAAGGGTTTAAACCGGGCAAGGGTAACATGAGGAGTTATCTTACGCGGAAGGTTTTGTTTAAAGTTATACCCCATGTATTCCACGCAATCCTTTACCAGCTTGAATAATTTCCTGACCAAATTCTCGAAAGGTTCTGAATGAAAAAAACTTAACCAGATCATCCTCGCATGACCCTTTCGGGGCGCAAAATAGAATCCTTTAGGATAAAGCGTCAGAGGTTTTTCCTGATCAAAAAATTGGGTAAGCACTTCTTTCAGGTCATCCAGCGCATCAGCTGGTACCTCGCCTATAAACAGCAGGGTTAAATGCCAATTAGCTTCTGAAACCCAGCGAAAACCAGAATTCGCGTGATAATCCCGGAAAGCCCTGAGCTGCATTTCATAATCCGTTGGAAGCTGCGTTGCTAAAAACAGCCGGAAACCGTCCATAAATAACCATTTAAATTCAAAAGCAAACTCCTCAGTGAACCATCGGCATAATTACCTTTGCGCTTAGCAATCAAAGTAATACTACCATGAGCGATATGTTTAACATGATGGGGAAGCTTTCGGAAGCCAAGGAGAAAATGGAAGAAGTAAGGAATAAACTCCCCTTTATCAATTTACAAGAGGTGAGTAATGATGGCCTTGTAACAGTAGATTTCACCGCTGATAAACAGGTGCAAAACGTTCATATTGACAGTCAATTATTAACGCCTGAAAAGCAAGAAAACCTGCAAAACCAGATAGCGGAAACCGTGAATGCCGCCATGGAAAAAGCTAGTGCTACTTACAAAGCTGAGCTTAAAAATAACCTGGAAGGCACCTTACCCAATATACCCGGCCTGGATCTGGAAAACTTGCCTTTTTAGATAAGCTTATTTAAGGACCAAATCTTTTACTACTTCCTGTTCAAAGTATTCATTCAAGCGATTGATAACCTGGGTTTTGTTACTACTTAGTTCCTGCCTAAGGACACTAGAGTTGAGTCTTACAACCAAGCGACCATTATTTAGCTGAAGGGAGCGGGTATAGGTTGCAACCATTCTACCCATGATCTGCTCCCATGAATTATTCAGTTGATTTTCCGTAAGCTTCCCCTGAAGCTCATAAGTCTTCACCAGCTTTTGGATGGCCTCTTTAAGGGTTACTTCGTTGTTCATCTGAACCTGATTTAAAATAGGGTCTAAAAGTGGACTTAACCTTTAGCTCAAAGTTATGGGTATGTTTTGGCTTTCAATTATATTAGCCAAATTAAAAGCAAACCAACAATCTAAAGCTAATAGGTATGGATGAATCTAATAAAAATTTACTACAGGTAGATGAATTTGTTGAACCCTCGCAAAGGGTCAAGCAATCAACTTACTTCACTTCGGAAACGTTCGAACAGCATTACCAAGAATCCATACAGTCTCCTGAGCAATTCTGGGAAAAGCGTGCTCGCGAAGAACTCACATGGTTCAAGGAATGGGATAAAGTATTCCAATGGGATTACCCTTATTACCAGTGGTTTGTAAACGGGAAGATCAACATCAGTTACAACTGCTTAGACCGGCATGTACACAATGGCAGGCGTAACAAAGTAGCTTTCATTTACACCAATGAAGAGGGGCAAGAACAAAAAATCACCTACGGTGAATTGTTGCTTAAAGTCAACCAATTCGCCAATGCCCTGGAACAAGAAGGCGTTCAGAAGGGTGATCGCGTGGCGATCTACATGCCGCCTATGCCTGAGCAGGTGATTGCTATGCTAGCCTGTGCCCGGATTGGTGCTATTCATTCGGTGATCTATGCGGGTTTCAGCTCCCAAGCGCTCCATACCCGTCTGGCGGATGCTGAAACTAAAACGGTAATTTGTGCAACCTATACTAAGCGCCGTGGTAAGTATACGGACCTTAAATCAATTGTGGATGAAGCTGTTGCCCAATATACTCCAATAGAACAGGTGATCGTGGCCCATCGCCAAGAAGATACCATTAATTTAAGTGCTAAAGAGAAAGATTTCCACTCCCTCATTCAGAAACAGTCTACAGCCAGAAAGGCCGAAGTGACCGATGCTGAAGACCCCCTTTTTATTTTGTATACTTCCGGCACTACAGGAAAACCTAAGGGAGTCGTTCATACTCACGGGGGCTATAACCTTTTCACTCATTATTCAACCAAGGTGGCGTTTGATGTCAACGAAGATGACGTTTATTGGTGTGCAGCGGATACGGGTTGGATCACCGGCCATAGCTACATCGTTTATGGACCGCTATCGGTAGGGCTAACTTCCGTCCTTTTTGAAGGAGCACCGGACTATCCTGATCCGAGCGTGTGGTGGCATTTAGTTGAAAAATATCAGGTCAATAGCTTTTACACAGCTCCAACCGCTATCCGAATGTTTATGAAGTTCGGAGAACAGTATCCCCAGCAAGCTGATCTCTCCAGCTTAAGGGTTATTGGCACTGTTGGAGAGCCCATTAACCCTGAAGCCTGGCATTGGTACCATACGCATATTGGCTATGAGGAAGCAGCAGTCGTGGACACTTGGTGGCAAACGGAAACCGGTGGCCACATGATCTTAACCTTGCCCGGGCTTTCCCAGAAGCCTGGCAAGTCCGGTAAACAATTTTTTGGAGTGGATGCTGATGTGGTCAATAAAAATGGGGAATCTGCCGATTATGAGGAAGTTGGATTCCTTGTAATAAACAGGCCATGGCCAGGGGCCTTAAGAAACTGCTGGAACCAGGCTGAGCGGTATGAAAAATACTGGCGTGAAATGGATGGACGCTTTTTTGCTGGTGATCTGGCTACTAAGGATAAGGATGGTTACATCATGATACTGGGACGTTCCGATGATGTGCTCACGGTTTCGGGTCATCGCATTGGAACCGCAGAGGTTGAAAGCGCTTTAGTCCAGCATGCCTTAGTGGCGGAGGCAGCAGTTGTGGGTATACCCGATGAGATTAAGGGTCAGCAGATAAAAGCTTTTGTAATCATAAAGGAGGGCGAGCAATTCAGCGATGAGAAGGCTGAATCCCTCAAGCAGCAAGTCAAATCCACGCTTGGGGGTCTGGCTGTTCCTAAGCAAGTTGAGGCTGTAGAAAGCCTTCCTAAGACCCGCAGTGGCAAGATTATGCGAAGGGTTTTAAGAGCTCGGGAGACGGGTGAGGATGTAGGGGACACCTCTACAATGGCAGATTGAAGACTAAATTAAGAGCGCTCAGCTTTTTGGACTAATAGCCCTTCAGCTGGCGTTATAATCAGCCTTAATCTGTTCTATTACCTTGTAAACAATAGGACATCTGTCGTAATTGTGGCCAGCAGTATTTAAATGCTTGTGCATTTGCCGATGATTGGTATGTGGAAAATTGGAACAAGCTGAGGGGCGATCTTCATAGATAAGGCATTTGTTATCACCTCCCAAAAAAGGACAGGGAGATCCTTGCATAAGGTAATTCCCTTCTTCATCCGTTTCCAGGTATTGGTTAATAAATGCTTTTACGGACATTCGGAGCACCCTGGAAATCCGCCGTGCATCGCGCTCAGTAACCCTTGGGCTCATGGTTTTGCAGCAGTTTGCACACCCCAAGCAGTCAACCTGTTCAAAGGCTTTATCATGAGCCTCCTGAAATCGCTCATCTAGGTCCTTGGGTGGTTTTTTACGTAGTTTTTTCAAAAAGCGCCGGGTAGCTTGATATTGCTTACCTGCTTGCTGCAGCATTTTTTGGTAAGCTTCCTCCATTACGCCCATGGTGGGTTGGCTTTAGAGCATTTCAAATACCAGCTTGCGGTCAAGCGGGTTGGCTTCCATAACTTTTATTTCAACCTCGTCACCTAGTTGATACTTGCGTCCGGTGTTAAGTCCCCTTACCAAATAAAGCTGGTCATCATACTCGTAGAAGTCATCAGCGAGCGTTTGAATAGGTACTCGCCCTTCACATTTGTTTTCAGGGATCTCAACGAACAGGGCTTTATTGGACACCCCGGAAATTAAGCCCCGATAATCATCTCCTATTCGCTCGGCCATGTACTCTACCTGCTTGTATTTTATGGAAGCGCGCTCAGCCTCTTCTGCCCTTATTTCCATTTCAGAGGCATGCTTACATTGCTTTTCTACCTCCTCTTGTTGAGGAGCTGCTCCCTCACCTGATAAATAATGCTGTAGTAAGCGATGGGCGATCAAATCAGGATACCGCCTGATAGGGGAGGTAAAGTGCGTATAGTAATCAAATGAAAGCCCGTAGTGACTCCCTTGCTTGGTCGTATAATAAGCTTTAGACATTGACCTAATAGCCAGCGATTCAAGCATGTTCTGCTCAGGCTGCCCTTCTACCTGATCCAATAACTGATTAAATGAGGCGGCCGTTTGCTCGGGGTCTTTCATATCAAACTGATAACCAAAACTGCGAGCTATTTTGACGAACTGCTCTAGTTTTTCACTTGGTGGCGCTTCGTGAACACGGTAAACAAATGGTGTTTCCTGAAAGCTTTGATTCTGAGAGAAAATGTGCTCAGCCACATTGCGATTGGCTAACAACATGAATTCCTCGATCAATAAGTGGGTATCCTTACGTTCTTTTTTGATAACATCAATGGGAAAGCCATTATCGTCAAGTTCAAATTCAACCTCCTCGGTTTCGAAAGCAATAGCGCCATCTGCAAAGCGCGCCTCTCGAAGATTTTTGGCCAATTGGTTTAGTTTAGATAAAGAATCTGCGTAGGCTCCTTGCTGTTGGTCAATCTGCTCCTGCGCTTCTTCATAAAAAAATCGCTTATTGGAATTGATGAGCGTTCGGCCAATCCACTGGTTCCATACCTGCCCTTGGTTATCCAGCTCAAATACAGCTGAGAAGGCTAATTTATCCTCTTCAGGTCTTAAGGAGCAAAGCTGATTAGAGAGCTTTTCAGGCAGCATCGGGATTACACGATCCACTAAGTAAACCGAAGTAGCCCGGTTAAAAGCTTCTTCATCAAGGGCTGAGCCTTCTTCTACATAGTAGGTAACATCAGCAATATGGATCCCGATCTCCCAATTGCCATTATCTAACTGCCGAATAGATAGGGCATCATCAAAATCTTTCGCCTCCTTTGGATCAATGGTGAAAGTGGTAACATCCCTTAAATCCTTACGATTTTGAGCAGCCGATTCCGGTATGGTGTCAGGTATGTCATCGGCTTCCTCGAGGACTGCCTCTGGAAAAGCCTGTGGTAACTGGAACTCAGCAATGATGGCATTCATTTCAGTATCATGGTCTCCCGCCTCGCCAAGGATTTTAGTAACTTTACCTATGGGGCTTTTAGAATCCTCAGGCCATTCGATCAGTTCGGCTACAACTTTTTGCCCATTGTTGCCCTTGTTCAGGTACTTCAGAGGTATGAATAAGTCAACATCTATTCGAGGGCTATCCGGTACGAGAAAAGCAAAATCCTTAGACACATCCAGGGTGCCTACAAAGGTGGTTTTGTTCCGGACCTTTACTTGGGTAACCTCGCCTTCAGGCTGGTTATCCTTTTTCTTACCCTTGAGGATCCTCGCCAGTACCTCATCCCCATGAAGGGCTTTCCCTGTTTTGTTAGGGGGTATAAAGATATCTTCATCTTCGCCTTCCACTTTAAGGAAACCAAAGCCTTTGCCATTCATATCTATTTTGCCTTCCACTTCCTGGTCTTTCGCAAAGTCGCGGTATTTACCGGTCTTTTCTTGTGCCAGGTAACCATCCATGTAAAGCTCTTCCAGGACCTTGAGGAGTTTATCATTCTCAGCTTTGGTTTTGAGGCCAAGCCTGGCTGTCAGTTGCTTATGGTTTAGCCCTTGCGTAGGATCTTTTTTTAAAATGCGTATAACATCCTGCTTGAGAGCTTTCTTTTTCCGGTATGCCGGTTTTTCAGTTGAAGATTTATTTTTAGCCATTTAAGTAAGGGTTTAATCACAAGAAGTAGGGTATGGAACTGTTTACGCTAGAAGATACCTACCTCCTTAACGTGGTTTTGGGTTATTGTAAAAACTAGGCGGTAAAGGCCCTTTCAAGGGTAAAGCAGGCCTGCTATCAGGCGCTCTTTTTGGCTTGCCACCCTTGTTGTTGAAAGATGATGGTTCTAATTGTACAGAATCAGTTGGCTTTGACTCTTTTGTAGTGTCTTTTTGAACCGGGGAGCTTTTTTTGTCCGACTGACCCCCAAAAAATTCAGACCAGGTGTCAAAAGATTTTTGCCAAATAATACCCGTACCATGTTTTTGGGTGTTACGGTTGAGGACAGGATTATTATTGGTTCGACTGAAGACTTTAACCTGGACACGACCTTCTTTGGTTAATTTATAGGTGACCTCAACATTACCGGAGGAACTTTGCATGTCCATACTTCCACTTATTGCAACACGATCGTTAAACAAACTTGTACTAAGGGCAACTTCCATCTGCTGCTGGTTTACCTCGCCATTTTGGGCGGTGGTTCTCCCTTGGTAATCTATACCAAGTTGAACGTCTTCGAGGTATTTAATCTCATCTGAAAATTGCCGCACCCAATAGGTTAATTGGTTAGATATCAAATCACCTACTAAAGAGTTGCTACTGGCCCCTAAAGCTTCAGAAGCTTGGAAACCTGAGGAACGAATAAACCGATTCATTACCAATAAACTAACAACCTGTTGGTTAAGGGCTTGTTCATTGTTTTTAATCCGCTGAATTTGCGAGCTAAGGGTGGATACATTGCTTGAGCCTGTATTACCTTTTTCAAGAATCTCAAAATTCAGGTCAATGGTAGGTGAAAACAAGGATCCTGTGAGAAAAAGCTGAGCTTCTACCGGCACATCATTCTGGGATGCTTGATCTTGTCCAGCATCAGGAGGGAGTAAAGGAGCTGTAGAGGTTTTGACCTTATAAGCTGCCTGAATATCCATTTCAGCATCAAGGGGGTCTCCGGTCCACTTTATGGTGCCACCTTTCTTTAATTCAAAACGTTTACGAATAACATCCATGGCTGTGAACAGGTAATCTCCTTGCTTAACGGTATAATTCCCATACATATCAAAACTGCCGGCCTTAGTAAGGTTAAGTTGCAGATTGCCGGTACCGTGGCCTTTTAAAATATCTTGTGTTTCGGGGTCAAATATGATTCGAACCAAAGCATCCGTGGTCAGCTCCAGCTCCATATCCAAGTTGACTCCTCCCGTATTAACCTGGAATTCTTCATTGTAATACAGTTGATCATCCGTGTAATGAATGAAGTCATAGCCTTCGTAATCACTATCTCCAAAAGCTGGTAAATTGATAACGGTCCCTTTTTCAGAACGCATGGTCATGTCAATAGTTATATCGCTAAGCGGTCCACTAAAATTGACTACACCAGACCCATAGGCCGTTCCATAAAACACATCGTTATCCGCTTTAGTGGTGTTGAGGGCCTTAAAATTTTTCGCGCTGAGCTTTATATCGGCTTTTAAGTCCTTAAAGTGCTTATGATTGATCTGGCCTTTAACCGTAGCTACTTGATTGCGCTCATCTTTTAGCCTAAGATTATTGAGCTGGATTTTGTTTTGGTTGAAAGCAATCCGATCATCAAGCTGATAGCGCGTTTGAAGATAGTCAACTGTCAGGGCAGCATTGTTCAGGTCAAAATATCCAAGGATATCCGGTTCTGATAGGGTACCTTGTATCAGGACTTTAGACTGGAAGGAGCCCGAAAGGTCACTGACGTATTCATCAAAAAAACCCTCAAACAAGCTAAGCCTGGTCTGCTCAAAGTTAGCGACCAAGTTAATTTGGTTTTTATCCTTAAGCGTTATTCTTCCTTGGAGGTTAATCACCGGCTCCAGGTTTTGCTCGGTGACCGAGGCATTCAAAGCAATCTGTTGGTCCTTGGGCTTGTACGTAGCAGAAAGCCGCATATTCCCTAATGTGTCAGCATTCATCTGCAACTCTGAAATGACGATTCCGCCTTTAAAACGAGGTTCCGTTTTTAGTGAATGAACCATAAACTGGCCATTGGCGGTCCCCTGAAAAGGACTGAACTGGGGGAAAAGGTCTTTGGTAATGATTCCTAAGCGCATATTATCAAAGACTAAACGTAGCGGTTGTGCTTCAGGCCCGCCGATTTCTCCGCTAACGGTTAGCCGTTGCTGAGCATTTATAAATGAAAACTGCGGAACAGTTACAATAGAATCATACTGATAGGTGATCGGGCGAGCTCTTATTTGCCAAGCTGTATCCCGAAGGTGGAATCTGGAGTCATAAACATCAACTGAAACGGAATTTTTCCGAACCCTTAAAGCAGTACTGAGCTCAATCTCTTTTTGATCCTGATTTAAATTAGCCCTTAACCGTAGGCTATCACCTTTGGATTTTTCAGCACTTACCCAACTATGCTCAATTAGCGTACTATCTTTTCGTTTGAGTTCGGTGATCCGGCTCTTCAGATAAACGTATTCTTGCCCACCAGAACCTTTAACCGTAATACCTCTTCCTCTCCAATCCCGGTAATAAAAGCCCGGTATTTCCGCTTTAACTGTCAGATCTTTTGTGCGGGTATTAACATAACCAGATATTTTGGTATCGTCTTGTAATACCAGGGGAGTTTTAGCTAACTCCATTAGAAATGCGGCATTGTTAATATGAAGGTCAAAATTGAACTCTTCATTTACTTGCTTAAACGTATCGCCAGGCATTAATTCACGGTCAATAAACCGCGATAAGGTCATTTTAGCTACATCATCCAGTGAGGTTATGTTGTATTTACCCGCTAAGCTCAGGTCCATGATATCGGAGGCTAATTCTAGCCTTTTATGATCAGTCTTTTCAGAGCGCTCTTGGATTTTGGATCTGAGCCCTAAGCTATCGAAACTAAGTTTACGATCAGATAACTGGATACTAGTTTTAGTGAGGTTAACCTGACCTTCAGCATTGTTAGCATTGGATGCCTTAAAATCCAGCTTTACCCTGCTGTCTACTACCATGGTATCCTGTACAAAATTAAGGTGGTATAGATCAGCATTCCGTAGGTCAGCCGTAAAGTCAAAAGCAGGCTTCTTTTTTGAGAAATCGACTGCACCTTGGAAGTCCAATCCCACTTCAGGATCATTCACACTCAGTTTTCCTTTGAATCGCTCATCAGAAAAGTCGCCACTTACTCTTATCTGGTTGTAAGTATAATCATTGAAAACCAAAGACTGGACACCTGCATCCATATTCATATTGAGGTGTTCAAGTGCTAAACCTTCTCCTTTTACTTTACCTTCCATGGAAATAGCACCAAGCTTTGTTGCTTCACCAACAAGCTTTCCAATGTTGAAATTTTCTAGTTTTAGCTTGCCCGAATAGGAGGCCTTTTTCAGATTTCCGGGTTGTTTCAGGTTCAAATCCGTTTGGATTTTACCCAAGGGGGTTTGGAAATTTCCAAATGCGACAAAATCAGATGGAAAGCCGGTAAAATTTCCCTGAAAACGGGCCTTACGGATTTTTTCCAGGTTCAATGGTAATTCCATTTCAGGAAAAAACTGTTTAAAATCAGCTATTTGCAGTTGACTGCGGTTACATTTAAGCTTTATGAAGGTTTGATCGAAATTAGGGAGACCATTAAAGCTTATCGCTCCTTTGAAAAAAGTGCTTTTTCCAAAAGCCAACCGAAAGTTTTGGCTTTCAAAATCCTTAACCTTCCCCCTAACATTACCGGAAAACTGTATTTCCTGATTGCTTGGAGAGATGTCTTCAGCAAAGTAAGCGAGATCCCTGAAAGCAAGGTTTGATGCTTCAAAATGGGTTATTAACTCCACTTCGTCAACAAAGTTTTGGAGATCAGATTTTTGATCAAGCTTCATGGTTACCTGATCGGCAATCCTGGAGTAAGGCGTTTTTAGTAAAAGGTTTTGAAAATCGAGCCTATTTTCGTGAAATGCAAAAGCAGTTTTAAAAGTATCTATTTGAAAGCCACTTGACTCTTGGAAGCTTAAATGATTGATATCAGCAGATATTCGCCCTCTTACAAATTGGAAATAACTGGCCCTCAGATTTAAGTTGTTCAATTTAAGCCTGTCAAAATCAATCCTTTGATGGCCATCCGCAAGAGCTTCATTGGTGTAGTTATAGAGCTGAAAATGTCCATCTTTTATTTGGACATCATCAAGTAAAACCCTGAACATGCGTTCATGCTCAGGGCTACGGTTATCGCTTCGCGTATTTTCAATAATGTAATCATAATTGAATGCGGTATCATTTCGGTACTTTCTTCCATAAAAATGGGGATCTTCCAAACGAATCTTGGATATAACTAGGCTTTGCCGATCGAAACTGTAAATGGTAAACTTGACTCCTAATGTTTTGCTGTTCAGAATGGTGTTGTTACGGTGATCACATACGGTTAAGCCATGCAACGTTACCCCTCTGGGCATATCTAACCTTGCTGAATCTAAACTAACACCGGTCTCAAGGGCATCTGATAAAATTTCTTGAGTTTTAACGGTTAACCATTTTTTACCCTTTTCTGATTTTAAGTACAATGCGCCTGTAAGGATACCAATCAGCAATAAGGAAATTATGGTAAGTATAATTGCCCGGATTGTGCGCAAAGGGTTTTTGAAAAATTTAATCATAAAATTATACCAAACTAGCCACTATCAACTATTGTCCTTCCATTTATCTGAATTACTAAGGTATAAGATTTCAATGTTTGGAGTGGAATAAGAATTTTACTTAAAGAAGTGCAAAGATCGGTCTAATTTTTAAAACCCTTTCAAGACGGGAATTTTCCTAGACCTGTGATACTTTTGCAGCTATGGCAATTTTATTAGGTATTGAGACATCTTGTGACGATACCTGTGCTGCTATTCATAGCGGGAAGGAATTACTGGGCCACGTAAAATCTACACAAGCGGGGCATGAGGAGTATGGAGGCGTAATACCGGAACTAGCCTCCAGGTCGCATCAAGCGAATATTTTACCCATTGTGGAAAAAGCCCTTGTGCAGAATGGCATACAGAAAAAAGAGCTGGATGCCATTGCTTTCACCCAAGGTCCTGGGTTATTAGGAGCCTTGATGGTAGGGCATTGCTTTGCTCGTTCGCTAAGTCTGGCACTCAATTGCAGGCTTGTGGCGGTCAACCATTTGCATGGGCATCACCTTTCCCATTTTATTGAACATCCAGTCCCGCCTTTTCCTTTCCTTAACCTTTTGATATCCGGGGGTCATGCACAAATCGTTAAAATAAATAGCCCCTTATCTTATGAGGTCATAGGTAAAACCATTGATGATGCCGCGGGTGAGGCCCTTGACAAAGCCGCTCAAATGTTGGGATTGCCATATCCCGGTGGCCCAGCTATTGACGAGCAAGCCCAGCAAGGAAACCCCTCAGCGTTTCAATTCCCACGATCTTACGTAAAAGGCTACGATTTCAGTTTTAGTGGATTAAAAACCTCTTTGTTATACTTTTTGCGGGATCAGATCAAGCATGATCCTGACTTCATATACCATCACATGGCTGACTTGTGCGCCAGCTATCAACAAGCTGTGGTTACCACATTGCTTGCCAAATTGAAAAAAGCGGTACAGGATTACAATATCAGCTCAGTGGGGATTGCCGGTGGTGTGGCAGCCAATCAATTCCTGCGTGATCAGCTCCAGCAGCTAGCTGACCAGTATTCCTGGGAAATTTACGCACCATCAATGGAGTATTGTACCGATAACGCTGCCATGATCAACCAAGTAGCCTACTATCTACACCAAGTTGGTGAAGAGGCCACTCAGCAAGTCACACCTTTTAGCCGTTAGGTACGGTATCCCTTACAGGTTGTTTTTCTGGGATTATTAACAATTTTGTCAGCTTATAAAACTCAAAGCAAGAATTGAAATCGCATGAGTGACGAGCACCAAGAACAGTGGTATGATCAAGACTCTCCTAACGGAGAGGAAGAAGAACAGGTAAAGAATGTGACCCCAATTTCCGGGATGTACCAAGAGTACTTTCTGGATTATGCCTCCTATGTCATCCTTGAGCGGGCAGTGCCTTCGCTAAATGATGGACTGAAACCGGTGCAAAGGCGCATACTCCACGCGATGTACCAAATGAATGATGGGCGTTACCATAAGGTTGCCAATATCATCGGTGAAACCATGAAATACCACCCTCATGGGGATGCGGCTATTGGCGATGCTTTGGTAGGGTTGGGGCAAAAAGCCCTTTTAATAGATACCCAAGGAAACTGGGGCGACATTCGCACCGGGGATAGCGCAGCCGCCCCGCGATACATTGAGGCCCGGTTATCTGCTTTTGCGCTAGAAGTGGCTTTTAACCCCAAAACTACAGAGTGGGAACTTTCTTACGATGGCCGGAATACCGAGCCCGTCAACTTACCCATGAAGTTTCCTTTGATATTGGCACAGGGAATTGAGGGCATTGCTGTAGGCTTAGCTACTAAAATCATGCCCCATAACTTCAATGAGTTGATCGATGCTGCTATTAATTACTTAAGAGGTAAACCCTTTGAGCTATATCCTGACTTTCCTACTGGAGGGCTTATAGATGCTACCAATTACAAGGATGGCCAAAAGGGCGGCCGGCTTCGCATAAGGGCCAGAATAGAGGAAGTTGAAAAACGGGTTCTTGCTATAAGGGATATCCCTTACAGCACTACAACCAATAGTTTGATTGATTCAATTTTAAAAGCAAACGATCAAGGCAAGCTAAAGATTCGTAAGGTCGTGGATAATACCGCTGCTACGGTGGAAATCCTGGTTTACCTGCCTAAAGGCAGTGACCCGGATGTGATGATCGATGCATTGTATGCATTTACAGACTGCGAAGTGGCCATTTCGCCTAATGTCTGCGTTATTAAAGAAGGGAAACCCACCTTCCTTTCGGTTTCTGATGTTCTTAAAGCCTCTACTGATTACACCGTAGCTCTACTGCAGCAAGAACTTCAAATCAAACTCCGGGAAGATCAGGAAAAGTGGCACTTTTCAAGCCTTGAGCGGATCTTTATTGAAAACCGCATATACCGTGACATTGAGGAAAGTGAGACATGGGAAGCCGTTCTGTCAACTATTGATGAAGGCCTTGAACCTTTTAAGGACCAGCTCATCCGCGAGGTAACACAGGATGATATCATAAGGCTTACAGAAATTAGAATTAAGAGAATATCAAAATATGATAAGTCCCGCGCTGATGATAATATTGCCAAACTTGAGGCAGCCATTGAAGAGACCAAAGAAAACCTTGCTAACCTGACCGATTATGCCATCAGGTATTACAAGCATTTGAAAAAGACCTATGGTAAAGGAAAAGAAAGACTATCAGAGCTACGCTCTTTTGAATCCATAGATGTACAAGAGGTGGCAGCCGATAACTACAAGCTATATGTAAACAGGGAAAAGGGCTTTATAGGAACAACGCTCAAGAAGGATGAGCTCATTGGTGAGGTTTCCGAGCTGGATGAGCTCTTGGTAGTCCTTGCAGATGGGCGATACATGATCACGAAGGTGGCCGAAAAAACTTACATCGGACCGCATATTTATTATGTAGACGTCTGGAAGCGAGGGGATGACCGGACGGTTTACAACATGTTATACCTGGATGGCAAATCCGCCAGAACTTACGCTAAACGTTTCCAGCTATCTACCGCTGCCAGGGATAAATTGAATGACCTAACAACGGGTTACAAAGGATCTAAAGTGCTTTATTTTTCGGTAAATCCTGCATCGGAAACTGAAATCCTAACCCTCATTCTGAGTCCCAATACGCGGGTGAAAAAGCCAAGTTTCTCGTTTGATTTTAGCTCTATTGTAGTTCGGGGGAAGAGTGCCAAGGGTAATATTGTTTCTCGTTATCCAGTTCGGGAGATCGAGGTGGAAGAAAAATCAGGTCCAGAGAAAAGGACCCTTAACTTATGGTACGATGCAGAAAATGGCAGGCTCAATACCCAAGAAAGAGGAAAATACCTGGGCGAATTGGCACAAAGTGACCTCTTACTGGTATTTTATCAAGATGGGACTTACGAATTAACCAATCACGAGCTCACGAATCGGTATGACCCTGAGCGTGTGTTGCATCTGGAAGCATTTGACCCGGAAAAAGTTATCACAGCCATTTATTACGATGGTGTCCAGGATCAACATTATGTTAAGCGATTTCAAATTGAAACCAGTACACTGGATAAAGAATTTAAATTGATAAGTACAAGCGAGAATAGCAAGTTAGTGTTCGTCTCAACCAGCCATTCACCACAAGTCAAATTAACTCTAAAGAACGGGCGCCAAAAAACACAACAAAATATAGCCCTTGCAGACATCGTAGACGTGAAAGGATGGAAAGCTGTAGGAAAATATTTGTGCCCTTCTAACCTCATAGATGTTGCAGAGCTAAAGCCGGTAAGTACAAGCAATCATGCTAAGTCGTAACCCTTATTAATGGTTAAAAAAATCTTCCAAGCATTAATAATTTTGGTAATATTGACCCTAAAGCTGTTGAGATGTTAAAATGCATTAGGTTTTTACCGTTTATAATTGTTTTTGGATTAGCTTGCAACATTCCAATCGCCACCGCAGCAGACGAGAATAAATCACCTAGCCCCGATTCTTTGCTAAAAAAAGGCAGCGAAGCATTTGAAGACGGTAACCTTCGCAAAGCCGTAGACCTATACAGGCAAGCAAAAAGGTATTTTGATTCAAATGGTCAACTAAAAGAAAGTGCCAAAGCCACCTGCCTTGCCTTAAAAATCTTATTTTACACTCCTGCCCGGGTTTCTTCCATGGAAGCGGTTTACAAATCCCTAAAACGCCAAATGCCAAGAATAGAGAAGCAATTTCCTAGCAAGTACAAGCGGCTTAAAATGCTTTCCCTGAATTTGAAATTGCTAAACAAAGACAAATTAAAACCGGTATTGAAGGGGTTAAAGAAGTTTAACAAAAAGTATTCAATATCTCCGGAAGAGGATCCCATAGCATGGGCGAGCAAATCCACTTTAAAGGGTAGGATTTTACTGCAAAAGGCAAACACATCAAAAGCTATAGAAGCTTTTAACAAGGCGAAACCGGCCTTTCGCTATTCATCCAATCCAACTTGGCTAAAGCAGGCTCAACAGTTAGATCATAACTCCTATAAAGTGTTATCCTATCAATATTTGGATAAGGTCGACTCTGCGATGCATTTTGTGGCCAAGGGCCAAAAAATGCTAACCCAATCCTTTACTAGAAACCATCCCATCAATGCAAGATTGTTATTTTACAAGGGGAAAATCCATCGTAAACAAAATGCACCTGCTAAGGCCAACCAAGCCTTTAATAGAGCTCTTGATATAATTGAAAATAATAAACTACCAAGAACGGATTTACGCCCGCGGCTATATCACAAAAAAGGTAATTTATTTGCTAATAATTTCCAGCGAAGTAAGGCTATAACCTATTTTAAAAAATCGCTTAACTTAAATCAAAAGGTTTTCCCTTCAGATAGCACCAAGCAAGTGTACCCAAAAATGGCACTTGCCAATGTTTTCAAAAATCAGCATCGCTTAGAGAAAGCGCTAGTTACAATGAAGGAGGCTATTAACATAGCCAAAAGCTTACCACCTTCTGTGAGAAGAAAAAGATTTCTCATTAATTTATATATCAATTTAAGTAATATTTATAAAGAAAAAAATGACTATAACCTTTGCATAAATAGTTTAAACCAGGCCTTAAATATTGCAAAAAGTTATTATCCAGGCAATAATAAAACCATTGGGGACATTTTTGTCAATATAGCAAACCTCCGCATTAAGCAGGATAAGCTGTCTTTAGCTACTGAAAACTTAACCAATGCTTATAAGGTCTACACTTCCAAGCCAGTTTCTTCCCAAAGGGTCCAAAGGTACGTGTATACGAATAAAGCTTTCGCTGCAAGTAAAAGTGGCAATTTTGATGCAGCCGCCGAATATATGCAAAAAATTTATGAAAGTTATACCCAATTCTACACTCCTGGTCAAGCCTGGTCGATACCATCCCTTAGAGCGGTAACAAATCTGAATCAAGCCTTTCGAGCCACCACTTATCACGGAAAGGCTTTATGGGAAGGTTATAAACAAACCAATAACAGCAAGTTCCTTACCCGAGCACTGCGAGTTTACCAATTTTCCGATTCTTTAGTAGATAGGCTTCAAAAGCGCCAATACTTAGCGGGTAATCAAAGTGCCCTTGCTAAGAATGCAGCACTTGTTTATCCCTACACCGTAGCTGCATGCTATCGTTTGATCCAAAGTAAAAATACGAAGAAAACTGGTCAATTTTATCGAAAAACTGCCTTCCACTATGCCGAGAAAGGAAAAACCTTACAGCTACTTGAAAGCTTAAGTAAAATTCGTAATCGTTCATCTACCAAGTTACCCGATAGCCTGAATGAAAACCTCCAAAGCCTCACCAAACAAATTAATCAACTTCAAAGGCAACAGGCTTTAAATCAGCAAGAAAACGTGGGGAACCGTCTTACTGATCTTAAATCTCGTAAGGCTCAGTTGCTTGAAAACATCAAAGAAAAATATCCTGAATTTTATTCCATTAGCTTTCATGATCAAGTTGTTCAATTATCCACTTTGCAAGATCAATTGGAACAACAACAAAAAGAGCTTATCACTTACACTTTAAGGGATTCCCTTTTGTACGGCATGCTTGTTTCCGGTCAGAAAGTTAAGATCAAAAAAATGGGACAAGGCCGCCAACTAATAGATTCGTTGAAAACCTACCGGAATCAATTAGCGAGGTCAAAAAAATATGATCGATCCTTAAGTCGGCACATTTATAAGCGCATTTTTAAGCCTTTTGAATCTGAGCTTCAAGGAAAAGAAGTAATTATCATTCCCGATGGTCCTTTAAGTCATTTAGCTTTTAGCTCATTAGCCCGCGAGCCTGATCCTGAAAAATCTCCTGATTATTTAATTAATGATTATGGATTTAGTTACAGCCCATCCGCTTCTCTTTGGGTAAAAGAGGAAGAGGGGGAAAAAACTAAAGCTTCCTTAGCTCAGGCTAGCAAAGGTGGTTTTATTGGCTTCGCACCATCTTTTGAAAAGCGTGAGGATGGTAATGAACTTTTGGCTGGCAGAAATCCCGGCAAAAAGATGAGGGCCATACCTGGAGCTCAGAAGGAAGTAAGTTTTGGTTATGAGGTACTAGGTGGAAAGGTTTTAAAGGATAACCGGGCAACAGAAAAAGCCTTTAAAAATCAAGCTAGTGACAATCGAATTGTTCACCTCGCCACTCACGGAGTTATTAGTGATCAAAGCCCAGCTTACAGCAGTTTACTTTTACACAACAATAAAAACAGCTCTGAGGATGGAAAACTTTACACTCATGAACTTTACAATTTGAGTCTAGAAGCGGATCTAGCTGTCTTAAGCGCTTGTAACACTGGGTACGGGCCCGTAAAAAGAGGATTGGGACACATGAGTATGGCCCGAGGATTTAAACTAGCCGGGTGTAACAATATAGTTATGACCCTTTGGCAAATCCAAGACCGTATAAGCACGGATTTAGTTCAATTGTTCTATAAAAATTTAAGCAATGGCCAAAAGAAGGGTAAAGCCCTAAGGCAAGCCAAGCTTGAGTACCTTGAAAATCATGATGAAACTAACAGCAACCCCTACTTTTGGAGTGGATTTGTTTTAATGGGAAGTAACCATGGCATTCAAATTGAAAAATCTCAAAGCGTAACGGATAGATTGTACCTATGGTTTATCCTTGGTGGAGTAGGGTTAGCCTTGATTTTTGGTATTGGCTATGGATGGTATTTCCGTAATTCCAAAGCCTGAAAATTTAGAATTTGGTAAACTTGTTGGTTTTGCGGGGGTTTATTTTGAAAAACTAAAATTAGGATGGAAAAACACCATTTTGATAAAAGGGCTAAGCCCTCAGCCATTGCAATTTTAAAAGCATTGAAGAACTGGCAAGCGAGTCACTTCCATTGCGGCTTGATCTTAGATGAACAAAAACCCTTCTTTTCTCCTAATGGAAATTTTCATCAAATAGATGCGGGTTGGACCTCAAAAACCGATGGGGCTTCCTGGGAAGCAGATAATTACCCGATTTTATGCCCAGGGTTTGCTGTAAAGTTGACCACCGTTGATTCCCAGGTTTTTGAAAAGGATAAAGAAGAAATACTAAGCTTAAGGGATCAAGGGTGTGAACTGAGTTGGCTTATTGAACCGCAATCAGAGTTTGTTTATGTTTTTCAACCAGGATACCCTCTGCAACAAATCCCCACTTTTGATTACTATTTGGATGGACGCCAAGTTCTTGATGGATTTGAGTTTCCACTTAGAAATTTACGTTATGAATCCGAATCCTCCGATGACTGATCAGTTTTTGGTGTATTGCTAGGTATTTTACCGACTATGATCTCAGAACTTGATGCATCTTCAGGATTTATGCTAACCTGGTAGTGGTAATACGGCAAGGTTATTCCAGAATTTTTAAAGGCATTTCGTAAGTAGACAATCCCCTGGTGCAAGGCTTCCATATAATTACGCCTGGGTGTATCCCTGGCATAAGGGATCCAAAACCGAGCCCTGGCTTTTAGGGCATCAGCTTCAAATTCCTCGAAGTAAAATTCCGGTTGATAGGCTTTAAGACGAGCCGGAACCTCTTCTAATCCATTCAAAGCGACTTCTCTCAAGTTTTCAGGGTTGGTATCGTAACTTATACGCATTGTGAATTCAACCCTTCTAATTCCATATTTAGTGTAGTTTGCAACTGGCTGTTCAATCATCTCCTTATTAGGAATATGCACGTATTGGCCTTGGAAGGTAATCAAGTGGGTGGTTCGCCAATTGATGTAAGCAACTGTTCCAAAAAAACCATTCGATTCTATAACATCTCCCACAGCTATGGGTCTCCTCATGGATATAATAGCACCAGAGATTACATTAATGGCCACATTTTGAAATGCTAAACTTAGGAATAACCCAATAATGCCGGCACCGGCTAATAGGGAGGTTACGGTTTTATTCAAGTCCATAATGCCAAGAGCGGCAAAAAGGCCTATAACAGCAATTATTAGATATCCTATTGTACTTAGAAGACCAGCTAACTCGCCTGAAAGTTTAAACTTAAGCGACAGCTTGCGAATAATCCTACCTGTAAACCTTCCCAGAAACAAGAATAAGACTATGGTGAATAAAGCAAGTAAAAAATTGGGCAAGTATAGCAGAATATTCTCGTACCAACTGGTAAGCTTACCTTGGATATTTTGCAACCCGCTTTCAGGATTTAATAACAACTGCTCTTCCATTGAATGGTGTTTTGAAAGGAAAGTTAATTGTATGTTTTAAAAACCTAAAACCGCTGGGAGCCAAAAAAGCTAATTTTGACAAAGCTCAAAAAGGTTTAGCATGCAACTTAATTACAAAACCTACGGGAGCGGAGATCCTTTGATTATATTACACGGGCTTTTTGGGAGCTTGGATAATTGGCATTCAATTGCCAAGCACTTAAGTAATACCTATAAAGTTTATTTAGTGGATTTGAGAAATCATGGCAAATCTCCTCACGTGCTAGCTATGACTTATGGGGAAATGGCAAATGATCTAATTGAATTCATGGATCAGCAGGGATTAAAAGCTGCTAACATAGCTGGGCACTCCATGGGAGGTAAGGCAGCGATGCAATTGGCATTGACAAAGCCTCAGCGGGTTTCAAGGTTAATTAGTATTGACATGACACCCTTTGAGGTTAAGGGAGGCCATGAACAGATCATCAGGGCCCTTAAAGCTTTCGACCCTTCTGCATTAGCATCACGGAAAGAAGCTGATCAGGCAATGTCCCGGTACATTGATCAATTTAGTATTAGGCAGTTTTTACTTAAAAATCTGGAGCGCAGGGAAGCGGGTGGTTATCAATGGAAAATGAACTTACCTGTTTTGGAATCCCACTATCATGAAATTCTGAAAAGCGTGTCTACTGACCAGGTTTATAATGGGCCCACAATATTTATAAAGGGTGAGCTTTCCAATTATTTAGCTTCCAGAGAAGTCAATAATTATCAGCAACTATTCCCTAAAGCTAAGTTAGCAACCATTTCGGGAGTTGGTCATTGGGTTCATGCGGAGGCCCCAAATGATTTCATAGAAATTATCGCCCAGTTTTTGTCCGGCTAAAAACTGATCAGGTAAGGGATTATTTACTTTGTTTTAAAGCTTTAAGCTCTGCTTTGTAGCGTTGCTTAAGCCTTCTCTGTCTTTGGCGAGCTAGAATTAAGAAAGTAGCCGATAGGGCTCCGATTGTAAAAAACGCTATATCTTTTGAGAATTCTCTTTTAAGGCGTGTAGTAACAGGCTTCTGCTTCCTACAGGCTTTTGATTTATCGGCCATTTTCAGCCTTTTCCTTTTATTTTGAACAACGTTAGTAGAAAAAAATGGGGCTGAAATAATAGCCTCCCAGCCCCAGTAGATCAGATTTAGGATTTGGCTTTTTGCTTCACTTGATCTTTCAGGTTATTCACCTGCTCCTTGGTTACTTTTCCTAGCTCCTTTGACTTATCGGAGGTCTTTTCTCCTAATTCGTTAGCACTTTCCTTTAAATCACTCCGTGTTTTTTTACCACTTTGGGGAGCTAAAAGCAGCGCAGTTGCAACACCAGCCACTACACCTGAAAGAACTTTAACAGCGCTTCCTACAACTGAACCCTCATTACTTGGTACATTTTTACGTTTACGTTTTTCATTTTTAAATAAAGCCATAATTGATCTTTTTTATTAATTAGTTATAAAAAAATAAACCTACAATTTTTTCACTAATTGCGATTTATCGATTAACAAATTTTGCAATAACCGTACCGGAAAGGCCTTTTCTTTTTTTGAAAGCACGTGTGCCAGGAATTAAAGTCAATATTGTTCAATTCTGACAAAATAGCAGATTTAATTATTAAGAGATGACAAGCGTGTTTACAAGCATAAAAATACCAACAGCTGAAAATAACCCTGCAATGAAGAGTTTCATGGCTTCTGGATTCAAAAGTTTCTGAAGCATAGGCCCAATTTGCCCACCTATTACAACACCTGGAATTGTAAATAATACGATGCTCCCAACTTTTTGATAAGTATCCGCACCAGCATGGGTTAAGAAGGTATAAGCGTGAAAGCCAGAGGCCATTAAAATGGTTACTACTACTACAAATATTGATGAAGCCACTGCAACAGGAGGAGGTACCCGACATTGCGCCACTAAACGGTATTCAAGGATTTCAGCAAGACCAACCGATATAAGACCAATGAAAAAGCCGCCTACACTAGCAAAAGTACGCCCAAGCCAGCGTTGCTTTATAGTATACCGGTATTCATTACCCTGCTTGTCCACTAAGCACCGGCTATGTCGCGTTTCCCCCGATTCATTTAATTCATCTTTGAGGGCCTCGCGCTCTTTTTTTTCATTACGGTAGGCCGTGTAAAGCTGCGATCCAATGCCAATAATACCAACACCAAAAATGGTTTTGACTACCGTGTCTGGAAATGCATCAGAAAAATAGGCACCTAATAACGCTAATGGTATGGATACAATGAGTAAATTCAAGCCCAGGTTATAATCAATAAGCCTAGCCCTCACGTAAGCAAAAAGTCCGGAAGCAAAGCCGAACAGTTCAGTTAGTAACGCAGCTCCCACCGCTGTATGTGGGCTAAGATCTAATCCTATCATGAATAATGGAGAAAAAAATACTGCTCCTCCAATACCGGTTGCCATGGCTAAAGTGGCTATAGCAATGCTAAGAGGCAAAAGGTACCAATATTCAGCAAGTAGTTCTAGCATGGTCAATTCATGTTGGTTTGATTATGTAAGACTTCCAAGATGGCTTTTACCGAAGCGCGCTTTTTGTAATTGGGGTTAAAAAACCGCCAAATAATAGTTCCATTCGTATTAATAATATAGGTTGCCGGAATGGGTAGTCTTGCTTTTTTATCACCATTATTGGAGGCTATACTTACGTTTAGTCCATTTTCAATTTTACGGGCATAAGTGCTTGAGACATCAAATCCCACCTGGTAACCATCCATGATAGATTGACTGGTATCTGGGATAATGGTAAGTGATGTATTAGTCTTTTGCCGCATCTTTGCAGCATTTGGAGCTGTTTCTGGCGTAACCGCTAATATTTTGGCACCAGCTTTTTGGATCAAGTGTACGGAATCATTTAACTGTTTTAGGTACTTGTTGCAAACGGGACACCATTGACCTCGGTAGAACATTAAAACAACGGGCCGTTTATCCAATATTTGTTTTAAATATATGCTATCACCTCGTTGCGTACGGGCTTTAAACTTAGGCGCATGATCGCCCTTTGCCAAACCTTGTGGGATAATCGAATTGGTGTCAATTCCATAGTTTACCAGATTTTTAAAGGCTTCACTCTTTCCTTTAACATTACCGGATTCTCCTTCTTGCTTCGTGGATTGCTGGCTGCAGGCCGTACCTGCCAGGAGTGGAAGCAAGAAGAAGACCACGTGCCTAGTAAATTTAATGTGGACCCTTTCCAATCTTATCTTTTGGTGACCAAAATAATTAACCTGTTAAACTTCTGGATGAATAATTTAAGAATGAGGGTAAAGTAACTTTCTAGTTAAAAGGTCATTATCTGATACCCTGCTTGTACCAGGTTACGAACGCTAGGATGATCTTCATAGTCGTCCAATAGGGCCACACCAGCTTTCTTTACTTGAGAACTTACACCATAAGCACCTGCGCAAAACTTACAAGCCCCTTGCACATGCTGCTCCACAACTTTATAAAGGGGATTAAGCTGATTTTCCTCGTCTGCTAGCTTGCCAATCCATTTAGTGCCGGCACCATCAAAAATGATAGAAACATTATCACCACCTTCAATGAACTCTTTTGCAATTTCCAATGCGTTAGTGATCCGACCTAGGTCACCATGGGTTTCATCATCAGCTAAAATTAAAACGCCTACTTTGCTCATATGCTTCCTTTTTTGGTTATTTCAAATCGTGGAAGCAAAAATATCCCAACCATTTATTTTAGGGTGTCCCTAAGAAGACACAGTTGCATTTGGATTAATGAAAAGCCGTGATGCTTTGAGTTGCTTACAAATTAATGGTTCATACCTATCTCAAGCTTCTACCAACATGTAATTTGTAAAAACTCTGGTCTACAAGATAACCTGGTACTAAAAGCACAAAAAAGAGTCTCTGCTTGCTACGTGTTCTACATTTTTGGCTAAGTGTTGGAAGTTTTATTTTCGTGTAGTTAGTAATTAGAAAGCCTCCTTAGCTCAACGGTAGAGTGACTGATTCGTAATCAGTTGGTTGCGGGTTCGAATCCCGTGGGAGGCTCTATATAATACCAAACCTCAAGGTATAAAAGCTAATCTTTAACTGAAAAAGGTTGCTTATCCTGGAGTTTTAGAACGATTTTGATATAGGCCAGATCTTTCTAAAGCCCTGGTATCCATTAGCCTAAAGGGTCATTGCCTGATAGGAGGCTACCTTTTAAAACAGCAAGCGGCCCCTGTTTGGCCACCTGCTGTTATTGCTTTTCCACACTTCCAGCGAGCTAACGGGGAGTGATTACAATTTTTTCTTTGTAAACCCTATCACCTATTGAAACCTTCAACATGTAAACTCCGGCTTTCGTATCAGAGGGTATTGGCATCAGTACCTGGTGACTTCTACCCGAATGATGGAAAGTTTGTTTTTGCTGCACTACCTGCCCGGTCATGTTGACTAATTTCATGCTGCTTACACCTTTCTGGGACCTTGTAAACATGACCTTTATTGATTTACCTGAGCCCAACGGGTTAGGAAAAACCCTGACTTTGTTTGCATTGGGGTTGTTTTCCAGCCCTACCGCTTCAATGTTTACCTGCTGGCTGTCTACCCTACCACAGCCCTTATCAGTAACCGTTTGTAAAGTAACTGTATAAGTTCCGGTGCTTCGGTAGCTGTATTCCGGGCTAGCAATCTGGGCAGTATCACCATTGCCAAAATCCCAGAGGTACTTGTCTGCCGCTGCATTATCCGGTATGAAGACCACCTTTCCTTTCCCCTGCTTTTTGACTTGAAAGGTAGCTTCTACCGCTTGACCGATATTGATGGTTTGCTGCGCTGTATCCCGGCATATTTTGCCTAGAGAATCATAGAAGGTAACAAGCCTTACATCTTGATTTCCATAAATATTGTAGGTATGGTCAGGATTGGGTTTAGTGCTACCCTGGCCGTCATCAAACGACCATTGATACTGCAGGGATGAGGCACCATTGGGAATTGATTGGTTTGTGAAGGGCACGGGCTCTCCTTCACATTTTTCATCCACTGAAAATTGAGCCTCTGGAACGGGTAATAGGGAAAGGGCTTGCGTTACAGTGTCCTTGCAATTATTAGCTGCTTCTACGTTCAGAGAAACATTATAATTGCCAGGAGAAGCGTAACTACCACTTACAGTCTGTCCTTTAGCATTTTGTCCGTTCCCAAGGCTCCATTGATATTGCTGGATGGTGGTTCCATTGGCTTCCACTTGTTCTTTTATGGAAATCGTGGGGGTATAACACAAGGTATCACTAGCAAAATCCGCTACAGGAGACGCTTTGACTTTCAATGGATTCTGACTACTACCATCGCAGCCTTCATTGGAAATAGCGGTAAGGGTTACAGGGTAAATGCCGCTACTAGGGTAGGTTGTTTGTATGTCCTGGCCGGTCAATGATCGCCCATCCCCAAGCTTCCACTCAAATTGCTGAATGGTACCTTGGTTAAGCTGCGCCTGCCCACTGAGCGAAACTGAGTTATTGGCACAAGCAGTATCGGATGAGAAACTTACTTGCGGAGCTTCCTTAACTGCTGCCTTGACCTTTGCATAGGGGCTCTTGCAACTATCAGGATCATTGAAAGCCCGGACATAAACAACAGAATCCCGTGTTGGCTTAAAATTGAAGGTTGAAGTGTTTTGTAAAAGCAAGGTTCCGGTAGTATCAGCATACCAATTAAATCGCTGAGCGTTACCCCCTGCTTTTAAGGTAGCTTGATTCCCCTCACATATCGTGTCACCGGTAGAAATTGGTTTAGCAGGCACGTTAGAAGCATAAAGCGATTTTTTAACAGTGTCATTTTTACCATTCTGATCGGCTGACCATTTAACCCAGGCTTTGAAATTGTAATTCCGCCCTTGCTGGCTTAGATCTACAGTCTGACTAAATGGTTGACGCACGGTATCGCTTGGCCCTAGCAGATTATTCAATTGAAAGTTCTTTTGAACAGGTTGATTATTATTCAGCTTATAAGTTACCGTAATACTGGTATTGGCCGGTATGGTATCAAATCCAAAATTGACAAGCGTAAGCGCTACAGGTTCATTACTGGTCAGACCACAACGCTCCCGGGGCTTGCTTATTTGATAGGCCAGAAGATCGTTGGCAGCATCGCGGGTTTTAAAAGCAACAGGACCTCTAAGGCTTCCAGTATCACCATTCTTACAAATTTCCCGGATGTATACCTCATAACTTGTTGCCTTTTGAAGGCCTCCTATCATCCGGGAGGTGGTAGATGAAGTTATACGGCTACCACCACCCTGGGCAGGGCTGAAACCTTTTTGACCATAGATCACCTGCGTAGCATTTGCACTTGCAGTATTAGCCCATTGGACCTCCGCTGAGGTGTCTATAATTCTATCAACTCTTAAATTTGGGTTTCTGATTTGAATGGTAGAGGAACCGGTGTCATTGCTACCTTTGATATCTGAATCCCATTTTACCCAGGCTTTGACTTGATACATGGTATCAGCCCCTGACAGGTTAAAGCTTCGCTTAAGCTTCCTGACAACAGAATCGCCTGGGGATAAAGAACTGGAAAGCTTTATTTGTTGCGGAGCATAAGTAGTGGTATCAAACTGATAACCAACCTGTAACTTGGAGCCTGATTTCACAGTATCAAGACCGGTATTACGAATGCTAACGCTTATAGAGTCATCACGGGATAAGCCGCACCGACCTTTGGGTTCAGGGAAGCTGGTAACGGCTAGATCTGGCTGACCGATCTTTATCTTATCAAAAGCTCGTCCATCGGTTACGCGTCCATTAGTAGAATTTTTCCCTTCCTGCCCAAAGCGCACCTGAAAGCTAGCACTAAAGTTCTGATTCTGCTGGCTAAGAACATTGGAAATATTCAACGGGCCTACTTTACTAAATTGATTACTGCTGGTACTATCCAGGTTGTAAAGGCCAATCCACGAATCCTGTTGGCTTCCTCTGACCCAAAGGCTGTCATTTGAATCTCCGGCATCCTGATATTCCCTGTGATCAAATGTTAGCACGTAGGGGTCAGAAACGCTATAGTTATTCATGTTCAAAGTCAAAATCAGGTCATTGGCAATTTGCCCACTACCTGAGCTTTTGTCCATGGTAGCAGCTTTTAGTCCGGTAGACGCTGATAAACCAGCACCTGAAAATCGTAACCTACCTGTTTTATCATCACTGCTAAAGGTCCAGTTGGCCATGCTGCGGCTGCAAAACTGCTTGTAATCAAGATGGCTACCTTGAAAATTCTCAAAACCTTCTTTATAAGGGAGGCCAACACGGGAGGGCGTATCACAAGCCGTAATAAAGGTGACAGCATTTTTTAAATTGCCGGTATCCCCGCTTTGGCAAATCTCACGTGGATAGGCTTCATACAAGGTGTTGGGCTGCAGGCCTGTAAGGGTAGTTAAGGTATCTGGTACACCTCCCTTAATTTGTCCAGTACCAGGAGTAAAACCAGCGGTATCGTATGACACAACCCAACTACTGCCATTACCGTTACTGCGCCACTTCAGGCTAGCAGAGGTATCAGTCCGGCTTGTTACCGTAATTCGATCGGGAGCCGGACAAGGCGGGATTTCTTCGTACACAATGTTATCAATACTACTTTCCCACGTTCCGTCACCATTGGCAAAAGCTACATATTCCTGAGTATCAACAACACTGGTGTCATTTAAGGGCAATGTAAATTGTTGAAACTCCCCTGCGGTCTGATTGGATTTGGGAGTTAAAGTATCAGTAATTGTAAAAGTGCTTGCTTTTGTTTCGTTATTCATAACCCCAAAAAACAAGCGCGAATTTGTTAAGTCTTCAAATGCGACTTGAACGGTTATTTGCTTATCCGCTTTGTCTAAATCAGTGAATTGTGGGGAGATAAAAAGACTCGTATCACCATTAGTGAAAGCAGCATCATTAAAAGTAATCTTGTTTGGCCTAGAAGGAGGCGTATCGGTATTATTTCCGCTGTTATTGGCGGCAAGGTTTATCTGATCGGACTCATTTCCCAGAGTAGACCAGCAAAACCCACGATCGCCGAATGGGCTTATGGCTGGTTGGCTGTCAAATTGCTCTTGGTAAAAAGCGGTAAAAGGATTACAAAGCGTTGTAAACTTCAGAGCAACACTATAAAAACTAGTATCGCCATTCTGGCATACCTGACGGACATTCACTTGGTATGATTGATTGGAAGAAAGCCCGTTTAAAGTAGCTGACGAATCGTTCACTGTTATGGTATTACCTCCATTTCCATTCTTAAAAGTACCTGTATCGTAATTAACGTTCCAGGTGCTACCATTATCCTGGGTATTCCAATTAATAGTTGCGGAGTCAACACCTAAATTACTCAAGCTTAAGTTGATAGGTTTTAAACATGATGGAATGGTTTCGTAATTGAAGTTGTCAATACTGCTTTCCCAAGTACCATCTCCATTGGCAATGAAAATATGCTCAGCGGTATCTACCAAGGAGCTATCATTAAGGTTTACTATGAATTCCTGCCAAGTACCATCTGGCTGATCATTACGGGCTTCAAGCGTGTCAATAAGGGTAATTGAGCTAGTATTCAAGGGATTATCCATAACCCCAACGAAAAGCCTTGAATCAGCCGTATCTTCAAAGGCTGCTTGAAAGCGTATCCTTTTATCATGTTGGGATAGATCAGTAAAAGCAGGTGAGATCAAGAGAGAAGTATCTCCGGCGGTTAAATCTGCGTCATTGAAAGTGACTTTATTAGGCTTGCTGACCGGTGGATCGGTGTTATTACCTGAAGTCCCGGAAGCCAGGTTTATCTGGCTTTTTTGATTACCAGCTGTAAACCAGCAAAATTCTCCAATGGGAATTGGACTTTTAGCGGAAGCACTGTCAAAACCATTGTAGTAGGATGCTGTAAAAGTATTGCATAGTGTATTAAAACTTAAAGTATTGGATATTTCGCTAGTGTCATTGGTACTGCAAATTTCCTTGACCTGGAGGGTGTAGTTACTTGAGGACATCAGCCCTTTAAAAGTTGCGGATGTATCGTTTGAAATTAGCGTATCGGTGCCAGCACCACCCAGGATAGCCTGGTACTTAAGCTGACTGCTATCTCCGGTTTTCCAGGAAAAGTTTACAGAATCCGTAGCAATACTGTTAATAGATAGGTTGGTAGGTTTCGGGCAGGCGATTTCAAAAATTTCTATGTTATCAACAGCACTGCCCCAGATGCTGGAACTAGTAGACCCCTCGGTGCTAAAGCAGAAGCGGACTCTTAAATTAGCATTGCTATAACTACTGATGTCCACGGTATCAGCGCCACTGCCATCAGCACCCTGTGAGAATACTTGTTGCCAGGCACTTCCATCCCAAACCTCAACTCGAAAAGTACCAGTAGTAGCGAAAGATTCATGTTCCCAATCAAATTTGAGGTCTAATCCCCCCGAACCCGTTGTATTAACGGTATCAGTGACAATACAATAAAGGCTATCACTTGAAGAGGCGGCACCACCCACATTGTCCAGGTCAATAACCGCTACATTTTGATCAAAACCGCTGGGCGTTCCGCCTGCGCTCGAAGCTGGATATTCCGAGCAGTCAAAAGAAAAAATCCGGCTGTTATCCTGGCATGACCCTGAACTAACGTTGGTACCAGCCGAATCAAGCACCCAATCGGTAGGGGCAGAATTGCTGGTAAAATCCTCACTGAGGTATACCGTATTCTGCCCATACATGGTTAACGGACAGAGCGCTAAAACAACAAGCGTAAAGAGCACTTGGCCTATTTTCAAAATTGAAAAATTGTAAAAACGGTTCTTCATAAAGCAGGTAGTTTGTGTTTAAAATGATGGACCTGAGTAAATCACTTGCTAATTTAAAAATTGAGGTCCATAACCGAGCAATATTCACTATTTATTATTACTCAAATGTATTTAAATATTTACACTTATATAGGGTCTTTACACTTGAAACACCATTGCTTGAAAAGCTGTACCTCAAATGATTTCATTCAAATATTAACTTAAAAAATTATGCGAATTTCTATTCAAACAATCGCAACCCAAGACAAAAAGTACCTTGACAAAAACGTTTACCAAAAAAACTTGAAGATGCAAGCTGGATACATCGGAAACCGTAGCCTTTGATTATTGCTGTATACATTCAAGATGCCGGTCTAGTAGTTTATCTCCCAGGCTGTGGTAGTCATCTAGGGGATGTTTCAAACTGAATAAATTCGGGATTTTTCGGTTTTAAAAGCCGTTTCAGCCAAATATAAATTCCTGTTAATCAGCTTTATCTTCTAAAATTACATCATAAAAGCAGGAAACAAAAAAGACTTTTGATACAACCCCTACAATCTTACAAACTTTACAGTAATAAGGGTATTTTCGGTAAAGCGTAAGAAAAGGCTCAAGCAAGAGAAAGGACACCGGTAGCTTACAGGACCATTTGTTTAGGGCAGGCCTTTTAAACATTTGAACCAAATTGGTCATAGCATGCTCTTGAAACCTTTCACTTATCAAAAATACTTTGCGCTCAGGGAGTGTTTAAAAGGCTTATAACATAAGCGGTTACCCAGTTGATTGTTATCGGCCTATTTCCAATAATAATCAGGAAAATGGTGATGCATTTGCTAGTTCAACAGTAAGATTATCATTCGCTTTCAGGCTTTTTTATGAGTTTCAAGCAAACATTTGCCAATTAGCTAAGCATCATACGCCCACAGAAAAACCCAAAGCTTTGATTACAAGTTTATAAACAAAACATTTTAGATATAAATTTGAATATTTATAGCTTCTTTTCCATTACCTAACTTTATTGTTTTCCTGGTAATACGTGAGTACTTTTTGGGTTCCATTGTCACTTATTCGCCAGCTTGTCAGCTAAACGCTATCCATAAAAGTCGAATTGATCCTTATTTGCATTCAAAAATAAACAAGTTAGATTGCCTTGCTAAGACGAAACCTAACACCGATGCATATCGTAATCATTGGCAACGGCATTGCGGGAACCACAGCAGCTCGTTATGCTCGTAAATACAATTCACAAGCAAGGATTTCGATCATTTCTAATGAGAGTGATCACTTTTTTGCCCGGACTGCCCTAATGTATATCTACATGGGGCATTTGAAGTACGAGGATACCAAACCCTACGAGGACTGGTTCTGGGATAAAAACCGTATCCATCTTTTAAGAGATCATGTCTCTAGTATCGATACTGGTAAGCAATTGCTTCATTTTCATCAGCATGAACCGATGCCCTATGATAAGCTGGTGGTGGCTACAGGATCCAATTCCAATTTTCTAAATTGGCCTGGAGTTAATCTTAAAGGGGTACAAGGATTATACAGCCTTCAGGATCTAGAGAACATGGAGGCCTATACACAGGATACAAAGCGAGCAGTTGTAGTGGGTGGTGGATTAATCGGCATTGAGCTGGCTGAAATGCTCCACACAAGAGGTATCAGTACAACAATGCTGGTACGAGAGCCTTCTTTTTGGAACCATGTCTTGCCCATGGAAGAATCATCCATGGTCAATCGAGAGATCCTGGAACACCATATAGATTTGAGACTGGAAACTGAACTCGCAGAGATTAAAGGAGATAACCATGACCGTGTGCAAAAAGTCGTGACAAAGGATGGCCAAACCATAGAGACTCAGTTTGTAGCAATCAGTATTGGCGTTCATCCCAACCTGAGTGCTATCCAGGAATCCAATATCCCAACGAACAAGGGAGTCCTGGTAGATGAATACCTGAGAAGCTCCGTTCCCAATCTCTTTGCAGCAGGGGATTGCGCAGAGTTAACCCATCCTAATCCAGGTCGCAGGCCTATTGAGCCGATTTGGTACACTGGAAAAATAATGGGAGAGGTCTTAGGCCATAACCTTATCAATGAGGATCGACCAAAGCCCTACGACCCAGGTGTATGGTTTAATTCCGCTAAGTTTTTCACCATTGAATACCAGGTTTATGGAAGCATCAGCCCTGATCCTGAAACACCAATCAAAACTTTATATTGGGAGCATCCCTATGGCAAAAAAGCCATTAGGATTAATTACAATGATGAAACCAGAGCGGTGATTGGTTTCAACCTCATGGGCATTCATTACCGTCACCGTGTATGTGAACAATGGATTGAAGAGGCAGCCCCCATTGAGGAGGTCTTGGCACAGCTACCTATTGCCAACTGTGATCCGGAGTTTACCCAAACCCATGAGGCTGAAGTAGTGGAAAAATTCAATTGGCAAAACCCCGGTAAAGATGTTCAGATCAAGCGAAAGAAAGGCCTTTTTGATCGCGTAAAAGCTTTAATGACACCTTGATAGACACCATGATGAAAAGAAATTACCTGAATCACTCTTAAAACCTATAATTATGGCAGCTATAAATGATAGTCTTCAGTTGAGTGCAAAATCCTCAGAAGATTTAACGCTTCAGGATAAATTAGGCTTAGGAATGGTAGGGCTTAGCCTCTTGTCAATGCTAGGCGCTGCTTTTGGCGGTGGCCAGAACATGCCTTATTTCTACATGCTTAGCAGTTTAGGATTCCTGATCGTGGGAAGCCTTATTTACTTCGCAAACTTTCTTAGAAAGCCCAAAGGTACCATTAATAACAACCTGCTTTTCACTAATGTCCTTTCCAGGGGAGCCTGGGGATGGATCCTTGCAGTGGGGCTTACCGGATTTTACGTTATTATTTACTGGCATAGCCAATTTCAGGCCTTGAATGGCCTGATAGCCATGTTGGATCCGTTTAGTAAAGCCTTAACGGGCGGGCCGGCAACGCAATGGTTTTTATACGGTACTTTTTACACGCTGGCCATTTTGCTAATGGGTTTTCGGGCTATTTTTAAGTATCGCCACAATAAGTATCAGATTGTAAGAACGATTTCCGTAATGTTTTTTCAGTTGGGTTTTGCTTTTCTACTGCCCTACTTCCTGAAAAAACTGAATGAGCCCAGCTTTTACTTCACCTATTTCTGGCCTCTGGAGCAATCCTACCTATTCCCATCCAAAGTTTCAACCCTCAGCCAAGAAGGTGCTTTAGGAACATTTATGGTTTTCTGGGGCGCCATGATGACGTTTATCGCCACCCCTACCCTTACCTATTTCTTTGGAAAGCGATGGTACTGCTCCTGGGTTTGTGGCTGCGGTGGTTTGGCGGAAACTGCCGGAGATCCCTTCCGCCACCTATCTGATAAATCCATGAGTGCATGGCAGGTAGAACGCTGGCTCATACATGGCGTATTGGTTTTGATAACCTTGGGAACCATTATTCTATGGATTGACCAAAGCACCTCTGGGGCATTTCTAGGGCCGGTTTCCACCTATTTCTCCCAATGGTACGGCTTTTACATTGGAGCGGTCTTCTCAGGCGTGATAGGAGTTGGATTTTATCCCATCATGGGCTCACGTGTTTGGTGCCGTTTTGGTTGCCCAATGGCTGCCATTCTAGGTATATTTCAGCGGTACTTTTCCCGTTTCAGGATAACCACCAATGGCAATCAATGCATTTCCTGTGGCAATTGCTCAAAATACTGTGAAATGGGAATTGATGTACAAGCCTACGCCCAACGCGGGGACAACATCGTAAGAGCAGCATGTGTGGGTTGTGGACTGTGTGAAGAAGTATGCCCAAGAGGTGTCCTGCATTTAGAAAACGGCCCTCCTAAGCATCAACGCCCCCATGCACAGGTAACCTCAAATGGCATTAAAATATACAACAAAAGCCACTAATCACTTTTAAATCTTTTGATAAAGGACAAAAACCATGGATGTTAGCCTGAATCCCCTTCAAGAACAATGGAACCATACCAACCCCTATGATTTTTCCATGCTTAAGGCTGTGATCCTTAATTGTACATTAAAGCCTTCCCCAGAGCTATCTCATACCGAAGGCCTTATAGCCCAAACAAAAAGTATAATGGAGGCCAACGGTGTAACCGTTAAGATCCACAGGCCTGTAGATTATCAGATTCCCCCTGGGGTGTACCCAGATATGGCAGACCATGGCTTCGAAAAAGATGACTGGCCGGGGCTCCAGGAGGAAGTTATGGATGCCCACATCCTCATCATAGGAACGCCTATCTGGTTGGGAGAACGCTCTTCCGTAGCTTCAAAAGTAATAGAGCGGCTCTACGGCTATAGTGGCTACCAGAATGAAGAAGGGCAATACCTTTATTATGGTAGGGCAGGAGGTGTTATCATTACCGGCAATGAAGATGGGGTGAAACATTGCGCCATGAATACCATGTATGCTTTACAGCACTTAGGCTACGTAATTCCTCCGCAAGCAGATGCCGGTTGGATAGGAGAAGCCGGCCCAGGCCCATCCTATCTGGATGAAGGTTCAGGAGGACCTCAAAATGATTTTACTAACCGGAACACTACCTTCATGACATGGAACCTGATGCACATGGCCAAATTACTGCATCAACAAAATGGATTTCCGGCTCATGGTAACCAGCGTTCAGTTTGGGAAGCAGGAGCTGATACCAGCCAAACGAACCCCGAATACCGGTAATTGTCCCTTAAAGGATTATTCAGAAAGGCCTTATTTGGGTTTGATAATTACCAATCAGACCTGATTAAGGACTCTCAGGTGCGGTTTTGCTTTCTTGGGGGTTCCATGGCTTCAATAAAGCCTAAAATAAGGCCCTACTGTTGGGCACAATTACGCTCCAAAATGTTAAAAAGCGACTTTCGGGGACTAAAGTTGCCTTTTAAACAACCGCTGATAGGTTTTTTGAATTTTCTTGAAAGTTAAGGCGTGTTTCTCGGTGCCTTCTACTCCCATCAAAAAAGCAATTGGCTGCAAGTTCGGGATGTTTTCACAGGCCACTTTTAGCATAGACATTAATGGGATAACAATAAACATGCCTGGCAAACCCCAGATCATCCCCCCGACAACAATCATAAGGATGGTGACAAAAGGGTTGATGCTAACATTAACGCCTGTGATATTTGGCGTTAGAATGTTATTCTCAAAAAACTGCACAACAAAAAAGGTAATTGCAAGAGCAATGGCCACATCCAGACTCTGAGTACCGAGAACAAAAATCAGAGCCACGAGGTAACCCAGAATGGTACCGAGATAAGGAATCAAATTAAAAAGGGCAGCCACAATTCCAAAGAATAAGGGATGCTGAACACCAATTAAAAAAAAGACAAAAGAATTAATAACTGCAAGGATACCAACAACAATAAGGAGACCTTTTAAATAAGAAGGCGTTACATTACAGATTTCCCGGATAATGTTATCAGCGCGGTTATGGGTAGGCTGGGGTAGCATCTTGAAAAGGAACTTCCGGAACTTATCCCTGTAATACAAAAACATAAAGGTAAAAACCGGTAATATACCTATCTTGAATATAGTACCAGTTGTAGCTGTAAAAATATTGGCAAAAAGCTTACCAGCAGTATCCATTACCACACCCGTTGGCTCTGAGAAAAGTTCTTTTTGTTGGGGGGGTGGCAAACCGATCAATTTTTCCACATAAAGCTGGATAGACTCCAATTTCTCCTTTACCTGGGCTTTTATAAAGGGTAAATCTTCGCTAAAATTAAAAAAGAGTTTAACTACTATGAATATAACCCCCGACAGAAGCGCAAAAAAGAAAATAATTAGGACTAAATTGGTCAGAATCCGTGGCCATCCCCATCGCTCGAGTTTATTAGCCGCCGGCAACATGAATAAAGCTAGAAAAACGCCAAGGACAAGCGGCACAAGGATATCCTTGGCCACCATCAGGATAAATACTAGCGTGATGCCTGAAAGCATGATTATTAGCGCACTCAAAAGGTTTGAGCGACCGTGATATCTAGCTTTTGGCATAAAAAGGGAACATTTTTTTAAATCTTAATGGCTTACTGCAAAAGTAGGGAACCCCAAAACAGCACCAGAGCAAACAGTAACCTATTGCCACCAAACCGATAAAACTCACATCCAACCTCCTTGATGCGTTTCAGTTTTATAAAGTAGCCGGTCATAAGCCGGCATTACTTGTGATTTAGGTAAGAAGCCAATGACAATAGGGCCTGCTGCTGTTCCAATGACAAAACCACAGGTATCAAATTTTTGCTGAATGATATTTTGCCGGATTTGAACATTCTGGATTTTATAGGATGGAAAAACAGATACCTCGGGAAATAACCATCCTCTCCTGTAAATGATACCTTCTTGATAAACTTCCAGCTTGATGCTTTTAGTGTACTGCCAAACATTAATAGTCTGAAAAGCTGCAAAAAGCGTGAATAAACCCAGACTCCATACATAGTTATAGAAATACCCCAGGATAGCCGCAACAACTACTCCCAGAAACATTCTACGGGCAAGGAGAATGAATTTAAAAATAGGCTTGGGCTGAATTTTACTTAAAGGTTGAGCATCCTTCAGCTCAGGGGAAACTGCTTTCATTACGGCCTCGGACTGCTCGGCAAAGCATCCGGGAATGGTTACATTGCTTAAGGCTTCCCCACCAGCACTTTGCGCAGGATACAAGGTAATCGCCTGCATATCCAGGGGTTTGCGGATGAAGTTAGTGGCCCATCTCATGGTCTGGATCTTACGAAATGGGATCGTGTATTCGTTGCGTCTCAATAGACCACCTTTAGTCTGAAACCCTTCAGCCGATAAGCTAGCCTGGAAGTTGTAGTAAAGCTGAAAATGCCATGCAAAGGCTACTAGTAACACTAACCCGAGGAATAAACCAAGGCCGTAGGCTATTTGAAGCCACAAATGAGCACCTATCAAGGAGTTAAAAGATGTAACATTAACCACATCCTGAAAGGAAGCAGCTTGCGGATAAAACTGAGAAGCGGTTGCTATGACAAAAGCTAAAATGACACCACCTGTACGAATATGGTTGTCAGTAAGGGCTATAAGCGCCAGGTCTTTTAAATTAAGCCTCACAAGGGATTCAACACCTGACTCACTTTCAGCACTTTCGGTCGGCTGAAGGTCAATGGTTGGCGCGGAGGATTTGATGGCCTGCTTTAATTGCTGAGCATAGGCCTCGGAGAGCCCCCTAATTTCAGTTTCCTGCTGCTGCGAACCTGCGGTTTCTACCTTAATCCCCTTAACACCTAGCGCCTTCTGGATGACATTCTGATGAAGGTGAACCGTCTGAATACGATCAAAAGGGATATTAGCTCTTTGTTTATTAAATAAGCCTTGTTCTATCACAAGCTCATCACTCGTCAGGTAAAATTCAAAATGATAAAAGGAAAGCAACGCTATAAAGCCAGTGGCAAAAATTGCCAGCACCAGTAATATCAACAAAAGCCACCAGATGTCGGGATTGATGAGTAGCGGTATAAGCCCATAAATACCCCGGAAAAAGAATTGCCGCGTGAAGTCGAACCAATAAACAAAAATTGCAAAGCCATTCTGTCGCTGCGGCTCTCTAAAGGCAATTTCAGTCATGGTAGGCGGTATATTTGGTTACGGCTTCTCTTAATCTTTGAGCCTCTTCATAAGCCAGACCGCCGATAGGTAAATCAGAAACGGAGCCCCCTGCGGTAAAAAGCCTTAGCTCCGATAACTCAAAAAGCTGGGCAATGGGTCCTTGAACAATTTCACCATGTTGTATCCGGTTGAAAGGAACAGTAGTTTTGGAAAAGAAAAGCCACCCTTTCTGGTAGGTTATATCATGTTGGCGAATGGCATATCCCCTAATGGAAAAACCTTTGATTTCCTCAAGGCTTATAAGAATGATAGTGAGGAACCAGGCCCCTAGAGCTGATAAGCCCCACCAGAAGAGGCCAAATAACATCATGATCAAACCACCAAGGAGGATAAAGGTGATGGGTAGAATAGAGGTTATAAGCAAATAAGTCAAATACCGGCGAGGGTGTCTTTTAAATTCAACCACCTCGACCGTTGGAAGCGCTGCTTCATCTAATTGCGGATTTTCAAATGAACCAGCTTCTAAAGTTGAAAAGGAATCATTCATGCGCGTTCAGCATTTATTTAAATTTTGATCAACAATTTGTAACGGTTCTCTACAAGTAGCAAAGGTAAAATGCCGGTATGAGTTTAAACCAGCCAATAACCGGAAGGTTAGTCGTTCAAATCTAAAGCCATCGCGAAACCCTTAAAGCAAAAATTCTATGCCAAATCAGCAAACAGACACGCTCCTTAGGTGGGGGTTTATAGGGTGTGGTGATGTTGTAGAACGCAAAAGCGGAGCAGCTTTCAAAAATGTTATGGGCTCAGCCATTGCAGCAGTTATGAGTCGTAATTATCATAAAGCCCTTGATTTCGCATCCAGGCGTGGCATTCGGAAAGCCTATGACAGGGTAGAAGAACTAGTTAATGATCCCATTGTTGACGCTGTTTACATTGCCACGCCACCCGGTGCACATGTGGAACCCGCGCTGGCTACGGCTAAGGCCGGTAAACCTGCTTACATAGAAAAACCCTTAGGCCGAACTTATGATGAAGCGCTGACCATTCAGCAAGCTTTTGAGGAGCACAAGCAACCTTTGTATGTCGCTTTTTACAGGCGATCCTTAGCCAAGATTGAAACGCTACAGGCGTTAATAAAACATGGGGCTATAGGCAACATTCATAGCTTTAGAACGGTCCTGCAAAAGCCAAAGCCCGCATTATCCCGCTCAGACGAACTACCCTGGCGCCTGAAGCCTGAGCTATCAGGTGGTGGTCTTTTTATGGATGTTGCCCCGCATGCTATTGATCTCTACGAATACTTACTGGGTTCCATTGTAGAGGTTCAATCTGTTGTTAGGAATTTCTCCGGTATTTCAAGGGCTGAAGACTACGTCAGCGCGATCTTTACTTTGGATAACGGGATTACTGGCATAGGACAGTGGGATTTCAGTGGATTCAATCACGAAGATCAAATGGTTATCAGTGGCGATAAGGGCGCTATTTATTTCAGCATCCATGGAACGGACCCCATAGCCGTTGTTAATGAAGAAGGAACCAATCACCTGCCTTATGAAACCCCTGATCCCATTCAAATGCCCATGATCGCAGAATTAGTCCGAACTTTAAACGGAAACGGTCAGCTAGAACCAAACCCCCAATCAGCAGCTAAAGTGAACTGGGTCATTGACCAGATTCTGGCCCATTACCGGTCTTCAAGTGCACCCGTCTAAGGTGCCAGCCGCTGCACAAGCCAGGTATTGCTGTCTTTATCCCAAAGAAAGGCTATACGGTCATGGAGCCTGTTGGGCCTACCTTGCCAGAATTCGATAAAAGAAGGGGTTAGCAGGTAACCGCCCCAATGCTCGGGCCTTGGTATGGCTCCATAAGTATACGTTTTTTCTAATTCTGAAAGTTTATCCCATATTACCTGCTTATCTGGTATAGGCTTGCTTTGAGGGGAAACCCAGGCTCCGAGGCGGCTTCCTGATGGACGGGATTGGAAATAAGCATCGGAGGTTTTACTTGATACAGGTTCTACTTCGCCTTTTACCCGTACCTGCCGTTCCAGCTCATGCCAATAAAAAACCAGCGAAGCATGGGGATTTTCGGATAATTCCTGTCCTTTCTGGCTTTCATAGTTGGTGTAGAATACAAAACCTCCCTCATCTACACCTTTCAAAAGTACTATGCGAGCATTAGGAATACCCCGCTCATTCGCAGTAGCTAACGTCATGGCATTGGGTTCAGGGACTTCCGCAGCATAAGCCTCATCAAACCACCGCTGGAACTGGGCCAGGGGATCTTGTAGCACATGATGAACATCAAGCTCATCCTGGGCATATTCTTTTCTAAGATCTGCAATGCGTTGAGAAACACTCATATTAGCAAGTTTTGGTTTTAAGGTAACAAAGAACCGAAAACTTTGATTAGCTAGGGATTTCGAGGAATGTGTGGTATCAGCGATATTTGTTTAAAAATAGAGATATATGGACTATTACCTGGCCTACATTACAGCGGCTGATAAGGAAGAGGCAAGGCATCTTGGCAAAGTACTTATACAGGAAAAACTAGTCGCTTGTATCAATATCATTCCAGAAATGGAAAGCATGTTTTTTTGGGATGGCGATTTCCAGAAAGAGAGCGAGGTTATCGTTATTGCTAAAACAAAAGCCACACTTGTTGACGATCTCATTAGTAAGGTCAAAGAAAACCACAGTTATGATTGTCCCTGCGTAGTCACCTTACCCATACAGAATGGCAATCCTGATTTCCTCGATTGGATTTCAGTGGAAACACAGCAAACTAGTAAGAACCAGTGACAAACGAGACATCAGGGTTTGACAAACAAGGCTTGCTTGCTGGATATCAGGTCTTAGAGTTAGCTAGTGTCTTAGCTGGCCCTTCCATAGGCATGTTCCTGGCTGAATTAGGGGCCTCCGTCATTAAAGTAGAGAATCCCCACACAAATGGTGACGTTACACGAGCATGGAAACTACCCTCTGAAAGTGAGGCAACCTCCATATCTGCTTATTTTTCAGCTGTTAATTGGGGAAAGGCTTCCTTAGCGATAGACCTTAATACGGTTGAAGGATTGAGCCTTGTGAAGGAATTAGCCGCCTTATCGGATTTGGTCCTAACCAGTTTTAAACCCGGAGATGCGGAAAAAATGGGCCTGACGTATGAGGCCCTTGCTGAACAAAATGATAAGTTAATATACGGGAGTGTCACAGGATTCAGACCCAGTGATCCACGGGTGGGTTATGATGCCATTATTCAGGCAGAATCAGGCTTTACCTACTTAAATGGTGAGCCGGATGGCCCACCTAATAAGATGCCCGTAGCCCTAATGGACTTACTAGCGGCCCATCAGTTAAAAGAGGGCTTACTCACTGCTTTGTTAAACAGGCAATTAACAGGTCAGGGGGATTATATAACCGTTTCCTTATTTCAAGCCGGTGTAAGCGCATTGGTAAACCAAGCCACCAATTGGCTGGTTGGTGGGGAAGTTCCCCAAAGGATGGGATCAGCGCATCCTAACATAGCACCCTATGGCGATATCCTGTATACTGCTGATCATAACCCCGTTGTCCTGGCCATCGGTAATGACCGCCAATTTGCCAAATTATGCCAGGTAATAGGAGCCTCTGACATAGCTGAGGATCCCTTGTACCAAACCAACCACCTAAGGGTTCAAAACAGAAAAAGGCTCATGAAAGCCTTAGCCAAAAGGCTCGCTTACTGGAATGCCGATGAATTGCTCCCAGTGCTACATCAAGCAAGTATACCAGTTGGGCAGGTAAGAGATATGAAACAGGTAATGGAAACCCCTGAAGCTGCAGCAATGCAAGTGACTGATCAGAGCCTTACAGGATTGAGGCGAATTGCTTTCGGCAGTAAAAAAGCTTACCAACCGCTTAATCTATCTGGCCCTCCTGAATTTGCCTCCCACACAAAAACAATTCTTTCGAAAAGCCTCAAATATTCAACTTCCGCTATCGATCAATTTGTGCAAAGCGGTGTTGCTTATCAGGCAAAAGGTTATTAAGAATGACAAGCGCCTATACCATTCAGGGAGTACCGGAAAAGCTTGATACTACCATTACACTACCTTCTTCTAAAAGCCTGAGCAACAGGGCTCTGATCCTTCAGGCGCTCAGCCGGCATTCTTTTGCTATTCATAACCTATCAGCAGCTAATGATACGGTTTTACTACATTCAATCCTAGAAGAAGATCCTGCAATTTGGGATTGTGGGAATGCAGGAACGGCTTTCCGATTCTTAACAGCCTACGCAGCGATGAAGGCCGGAAAACGTGAGCTGACTGGTAATAACCGCATGCATGAGCGGCCAATTGGGCCATTAGTGAATGCTCTTCGCCAATTAGGTGCCCAGATAAGCTATACCAGGGAAGATGGCTATCCGCCACTTATGATCCAGGGTCAATCCCTGAAAGGGGGAAAGGTGGAATTGGATGCCGGTACAAGTAGCCAATTCGTAACCGCATTGCTGTTAATTGCTCCTTTTACGGAAAAAGGCCTTCAATTAACATTTACCGGTATTCCGGTCTCCAGGCCGTACTTTGCCATGACCATCAAAATGTTGCAGTACTTCAACGTCAAGGTGCAACAAAAAAGCAACGAGGTTGCCGTTAGCCCCAAAACGCAATGGCCAAATAAACACCTTACCATTGAACCCGATTGGACCTCAGCCAGTTATTGGATAGGCTTAGCAGGTTTGTTACCCGGTAGTCAGGTACGCTTTCAAGGCTTAACCAAGCGTTCCTGGCAAGGCGATGAAGCTATTTTAGATTTAACACACGGCTTTGGTATTCAGAGTAAAAGGACGGATGAGGGATTACTTGTAAACAGCAAGGAAGGAAGGCCAACGTTTTTTGAAGGGCTTCTAACCGACCATCCTGATTTGGTCCCAACCTTGGTAGCACTTTGTACTGCAGCTAAAGTCCCCTTTACCATGCAGGGCGTTGCCCATCTTCGAGATAAAGAAACGGACCGCCTGGCAGCTTTGCGCGATGAAATGGTCAAAGTTGGTGCAGCTATTCAGAGCAGCAATGAGGGGTTAAATGCTGAAAAATTCGATGAGCTAGTCAGTGATCCTTTGCTAATTCAGACTTACGATGATCACCGGTTAGCTATGAGTAGTGTGATCCTTGCAACTTCTCACATTCCTTTAAGCATCGCTGACCCCGAGGTAGTAGATAAATCTTACCCGGGATTTTGGGAGCAACTATTATCTGCCGGGTTCTTGTTTTCAAGTTCTTAATTAATAGCATATAGCATGGCGAGCAATACATTCGGAAGGTATTTTCAAGTGACCACTTACGGGGAATCTCATGGCCCTAGCATTGGGGTTATTATCGATGGATGCCCAGCCGGCTTACCGCTAGAACACCAAGCCATTCAAGAGGAGCTTGACAGGCGCAAGCCGGGGCAAAGCAAACTGACAACCCAGAGAAAGGAAGATGAGGAATTTACTGTGGAGGGCGGTATCCATGAAGGCAAGACCCTGGGTGGCCCGATTGCGATCCGCATTCCTAATGAAGATGCTAAAAGCAAAGATTACCATCGTTTTGAAGACCGTTACCGCCCATCTCATGCAGATTATACCTATGACGTTAAATATGGTAACAGGGATTATCGAGGAGGCGGACGATCCTCAGCAAGGGAAACCGCTAATTGGGTGGCAGCAGGTGCTGTGGCTAAACAGCTAATTCAACAGCTATTTCCCGGTATAGTCATCCGGGCTTTCGTAACTCAAATTGGACAAGCCCATTTGGGGACGGATTGGGATTCCTGGGATTTAAGCTACGCAGCTGATGGGTATGTACGGTGTCCTGATCAGGAAGCAGCCCAACAGATGGTGGCCGAAATTGAGCGTGCGCGTAAATCAAAAGATAGCGTTGGGGGCACCATTGGCTGTGACGTCAGACCATTACCGGCAGGTTTGGGAGAACCAGTGTTTCATAAGCTTGAAAGTGATCTGGCAGCTGCCATGATAAGTATCAATGCCAGTAAGGGATTTGAAATTGGAAAGGGTTTCAAGGCATCTGGTATGAGGGGATCAGCGCATAATGACTCTTTCTACTATGATGAAGAAAACGACAATGTAAGAACAACAACGAACCATGCCGGAGGTACCCTTGGAGGGATAAGCAATGGCGAACCCCTTCAGTTTCAAGTCGCTTTTAAACCGGTTGCCACCATTGCCCAAGCCCAGTCTACTGTAGATAGCGAAGGAAACACGGTCATGTTAGAAGGGAAAGGCCGTCACGATCCTTGTGTGGTTCCACGGGGTGTTCCTATTGTTGAGGCCATGACTGCTTTAGTTTTAGCCGATCACGCTCTAGCTAGCCGCCTGAATAAACTTTAGAGAAAGTTCCTGTGAAATGTAGATAGCTTCATGAAAGTTAGCGTCAGCTGTGCTTAGGTGGATGATGATAGATAAGAAAGGTATGCATAAATAACAATAACAAGGATAAACAGGAACAGGTAAATAATAAGGTTCCGGTTGGCTTTTCGCTTTCTATGGCTTCGTTCCTTAAAGTAACCCATATTTATGAAGGTCATTACCTTGAAAAAAGAAAACCTTACTTACTGCGTTCGGTCGTGTAGCGCACCAGGTTTTTCAAGGAATCTTCGTACACACCACTACCCATCTCGTCCAGGATAAGGAAGGCCTCTTCCTGGTATTTGAACATTTTATCCCGGGCATAAGCGATACCCCCATGGCTTTTAACAAACTCGACAATCTCTTTTACGCCTTTTCTTTTGTTACCTCGCTTTTCAATGATGCGCTTAACCCTGCGCTGTTCCTTGGTTTCCACATTTGAAAGGGCATGAATAAGCGGTAAGGTTAGCTTTCGTTCTTTTATATCCGTTCCTTTTGGCTTTCCAATTTTATCATCCCCATAGTCAAAAAGGTCATCTTTTATTTGAAAGGCCATGCCGATCTTTTCACCGAATATCCGCATCTTTTCTACCGTTTCCTCGGAAGCTCCTACAGAAGAAGCACCAATAGAGCAACAGGAAGCGATCAACGAGGCGGTTTTCATACCGATAATCTCGTAGTAGGTGTCTTCTCCAATGTCCATTGATCTGCTTTTTTCAATCTGCAGTAATTCTCCTTCACTCATTCGCCTCACAGCATCTGAGGAAATTTGAAGTAAACGGAAGTCTTCGTTATTCAGGGAAAGCAACAACCCTCTTGATAACAAATAATCCCCTACCAAAACGGCAATTTTATTTTTCCATAGGGCATTGATGGAAAGCAACCCTCTACGTTCAAATGCATCATCTACAACATCATCATGGATGAGCGTAGCCGTATGAAGTAGCTCTACTAAAGAAGCTCCCCTGTAAGTTTTATCATTAATCTCACCACAGGTACCGGCCGTTAAGAATACAAACATCGGGCGCATTTGCTTGCCCTTGTTCTTCACAATGTAGTTCATGACCCGATTGATCAGTGGTACACGAGTTTTCATCGCTTCGTAAAACCGCTTTTCAAACTCGGCCATTTCAGCTGAAATAGGTGCTTTAACGTCCTTGATGGATAAGCTCATACTGTTCGGATTGCGTGCGCTACTTTTGTGACAGCATTACAAAAGTAGGATTTGTGGAAGCTAAAACACTTTGGCATGCTTGCTGTTTCTTTTTATAGCAAATATGATACAGCTAGAAAATTTAGTCAGCTGAAAACTTCAAATTAATAATGCAGGTTTACTTAGCCTACACCTTCGTCAAAATTCTAGCTAACAACTGTTGCTGTTGTTGCTGTGGCTATTTGCCATGAAGGTGGGGCCTGTTTTATAAAATGATTCCGAAATTGTTTAAAAGCCCCACCAAAGTTAAGGTGGGGCTTTTTTTTAGATGAATGTTAAAAATAGCTGGTGTGAAAGCTACCGATACCTATCAAAACCTGGAAGCTCAAATAAAAAAACTGGAGCCCTTTATTGGGCATACGCCACTTTATCCCTTACACAACTTGCTGCCCAATCCGAAAGTCAATTTCTACGCTAAGCTAGAATGGCAGCAGTTAGGTGGTAGCGTAAAGGCAAGGCCTGCATTTCAAATAATGAAAGAGGCCATTAGGGAGGGCTCCCTGCATAGTGGTAAAGAATTACTGGATGCCAGTAGTGGTAATACGGGAATCGCTTATGCAGCTGCTGCACGGTCAATGGGCCTTCGCTTATCACTTTGTATGCCCGAGAATGCATCTGATGAACGTAAGCTATTCCTGAGTGCTCTTGGAGCCCATCTGATCTACACCCCTGCTCAGGGTTCCACAGATGAAGCACAGGAGAAAGCTTTGGCTTTAACAAAACGATATCCTGATGTGTACTACTATGCGGACCAATATGGCAATGATGCTAATTGGCGAGGTCACTACGAAACAACAGCCAGGGAGATTCTTGAACAGACCAATTACGAGATGACCCACCTAGCCGTGGGACTGGGGACAACTGGAACATTCATTGGAACAGGCCGCGGATTAAAGGCTTATAGCTCTGATATCAAACTAGTTGGTCTTCATCCCGAAACCGCAATGCATGGTTTAGAGGGTTGGAAGCACCTGGAAACCGCTAAGGTGCCAACTTTTTATGATGCCGACCTTGCAGATGAAAACCGAAGTGTGAGTAGTGAAGAAGCTTACGAGTGGGTAAAAATGGCAGCAGATAAAGAAGGCTTGCTTATTAGCCCTTCAGCAGCTGCTAATCTGGCCGGCGCTTATGAGGTAGCAAGCGAATTGGAAGAAGGGACAGTTGTGACAGTTTTCCCTGATGGTATTGAAAAATACGGTGATGCTGCACAAACCATTTTTAATCAACCATAAAAAGACAAAAAGAGGATTATGGCTATTCAATTAGACAAAGAAGTTGAGCAGATTATTCGGGAACATGCCAGAAGCGTATATCCGGAGGAATGTGCGGGTGCCCTTTTCGCTAAACTTGACAGCGATGAAAGGGTCATCATTGAGTCCATGAAGTTAGATAATGCCGATGATGAAGAAAGCCGAAAACGGAATTTTGAAATATCCCCTGAAGACTACATGAAAGCGGAAAAATACGCTGATGAGTCTAATATGGTGCTAGCTGGCATTTATCACTCTCACCCTGACAATCCTGCGGTACCTTCTCAAAAAGATCTCATGAAAGCCATGCCGGTTTTTTCCTACGTCATCATTAGCGTTAAAAATGGTGAGCAAGCTGAGTTAAGGTCATGGATCATAAACAAACAGGGGCTATTTGAAGAAGAAACAGTAGAAAGTCTTGAGGAGAGACAACCCAATTTGTAAAACATTGAAAAAAAGTAACTTATGGCAACTATTCAAATTCCAACACCGCTTAGGAAGTTTACGAATAATAATTCCAAATATGAGACAGATAAGGCAACTGTAGCGGATGCCATACACGATTTAATCAATACCTATCCAGACCTCAAGGAGAACCTATTGGACGAGGAGGGTAATATACGCTCTTTTGTCAATGTGTTCGTGGATGAGACCAACATTAAGTCGCTTGAAAAGGAGCAAACCTCCGTTAAGCCTGACCAAACAATCAATTTGATACCGGCTATTGCTGGGGGTTAAGTTTTATTCTGAACATTCTTGATAAACCAAAAAGCATTGAATTATGACCCAAAATAATGGTAGCAATTTGTTTACTAATAAGGAATTGGCGCGTTACAGCCGCCATGTCACCATCCCTGAGTTTGGAAGAGAAGGCCAGGAGCGCTTAAAGCGTAGCAAAGTTTTAGTTATTGGTACCGGCGGATTGGGAGCTCCTGCACTGCTGTATTTAACAGCTGCAGGAGTAGGTGAAATTGGAATTGTGGATTTTGACAAAGTTGAGGATAGCAACCTTCAGCGCCAGGTTTTATTTGGTACCGAAGATATTGGCCGGCCCAAAACGGAAGTGGCAAAACAAAAACTGGAGAACCTCAACCCCAATGTTCAGATCAACATCCATGAAACCCAGTTAACTTCTGATAATGCCCTTGAGATTTTAAGGGGCTATGACATTGTAGCTGATGGGACGGATAATTTTCCCACCCGCTACTTAGTGAATGACGCCAGCGTTTTTGCTGGCGTTCCAAACGTCTACGCTTCCATTTTCCGGTTTGAAGGCCAAGCTTCGGTATTTAATTACACCGATTCGCAGGGAGTTACAGGTCCCAATTATCGAGACCTTTACCCTAGCCCACCTCCTCCTGGTTTGGTTCCTTCATGCGCTGAAGGTGGTGTTTTAGGCGTTCTTCCTGGCATCATTGGCAGTATTCAAGCTACAGAGGTAATCAAGATCCTCAGCGGAGCAGGAGAACCCTTATCTGGTCGCTTTTTCATCTTTGATGCCCTGAACTTTGAGACGCGCACCCTTAAAGTTGAAAAAGATCCTGAGAACCCCTTGACCGGTGAAAACCCTAGCCAGACGGGACTGATTGATTATGAGGAATTCTGTGGGATTACTCCGGCACATGAACAAGAAGAATCCGAAGTGCCCGAAGTTACACCAGAATATTTAGCTAACCGGCTTAATAATGGATCACCCATAAAAGTCATTGATGTACGGGAACCCCATGAGTACGAAATTGCTAACATTGATGGAGAGCTGATACCCTTGGGGCAAATTGATTCTTACGTAGATCAAATTCCCAAAGATCAGGAAGTAGTGGTTCATTGCCGCAGTGGTAAACGTAGTGCTGATGCCATCAAAAAGCTTAAGTCGCAATATGGGTACAATAACCTTTATAACCTAAAAGGAGGCATCCTGGCTTATGCAGAAGAAGTAGATGAGTCGCTGGCTACTTATTAATAACCTTCTGATGTTCAGATGAATTGAAGGGAAAAGCGGATGTATCAAAAGTACATCCGCTTTTTTTATCCATTCATGGATTCCATGAACTCTAAATTGGATTCGGTTCCTTTTAGTCGGTCCAACAAGAAGTTTACGGCCTCTTCCGAGGTCATGTCCGAGAGGTGATGACGCAAGATCATGGTTCGGCGCTGGGTAAAATCATCCTGCAGTAATTCTGACCTTCTTGTGCTGGATGCTGGGATATCGATAGCCGGGTAAATACCCTTGTTAGAGAGCTTCCGGTCCAGCTGTAGCTCCATGTTACCCGTTCCTTTGAATTCTTCAAAGATTACTTCATCCATGCGGGATCCGGTATCAATCAAAGCCGTAGAAAGAATAGTTAGCGAGCCGCCGGCTTCCATATTCCGGGCTGCTCCAAAGAAACGCTTGGGCTTTTGGAGGGCATGCGCATCAACACCACCACTAAGTACTTTCCCCGAAGCAGGGGCCACTGTGTTAAATGCCCTGGCAAGTCGGGTGATAGAGTCAAGCAGAATCATCACATCGTGGCCGGATTCCACCATCCGCTTGGCCTTTTCCAGAACCAGATTAGCTACTTTTACGTGTCGCTCGGCCGGCTCGTCAAAAGTAGACGAAATGACCTCCCCATTCACATTACGAGCCATATCGGTGACCTCCTCAGGCCGTTCATCAATCAAAAGGATGATCATGTAAGTTTCAGGATGGTTGTCCGCTACCACATTCGCTATTTGCTGCAGTAGGAGCGTCTTACCTGTCTTGGGTTGAGATACAATTAAGCCTCGCTGTCCCTTACCAATTGGAGCAAACAGGTCCAGGATTCTTGTAGAGTACCGATCCGGCCTGCTTTCCATATTAAATTTTTCCTGCGGGAAAAGTGGCGTTAAATGCTCAAATGCACTTCGATCACGGACTTCACCCGGTGGTCGGCCATTGATAGATTGCAATTTGATAAGGGCAAAATACTTTTCCCCTTCTTTAGGCGGCCGAATGGAGCCCAGAATGGTATCTCCTGTTTTGAGCCCAAATAATTTGATCTGGGAAGGTGAGACATAAACATCATCTGGCGAAGACATGTAGTTATAATCAGCAGAACGTAAAAATCCATACCCCTCTTGCATAGCCTCGAGCATGCCTTCGTTATCCACAACGCCATCAAAGTCAAAATTAGGGGGCGGCATTTTTACTTTTTCCTTATTAACCTGTATTTGTTCAGCCTTGGCTTGAGAAGACGGCTTTACGGGTGCACTGTTACCGGATTGCTTTCGATTTTGCGCTGCATTATCGGCTACATTATCAGGCTTAGCAGTTTTATCAGAAGTAGAGGCATCATCATCTGAAGACTCCTTTTTGCGGTTGAATCGTTTTCGCTTGCGTTTTTTCTCTTGCTGTTCCTCTTCGCTTTCAAAGTTTTCCTCTTCTTCCGCTGCTGCTTTTGATCCTTTAGCCGAAATCGCATCATCTGCATCGGCTTTACCGGATTTTTTGCCCGATTGAGCGTTAGACGCGTCTTCCTGTTGAGAAGAAGCGGTTTGCTCTTTGGCCACAGGCGTTGATTGTTCAGTAGTCTGGTCTGAACTTTTAGATTGAGCTGATGTATCTTCTTGGATAGCGGATTTTGAACCTTGTTGATTAGAATCCTTGTTAGATAAATCTTTAGATTGCGGATCATCATCTGGTAAATCTTCAACTTTGCCCACAGTAAGCCCCTTACTCTCAAGCTCTATTTGGTACTCCATTATGAGCTCGATAAGGTCTGTTCTGGCATAATGCCTGTATTTCGGTATATTCAATTCTTTGGCCACCTTATCCAGATTGGATTTCTCCATCGCACTCAGCTCATGAAAATCGTACATATTGTTATATTAAATTTACAATTTTGAAGGTTACTTTAACATCTTTGTAGTATTCAATTAGCTCACCTTTACTAGGGATTGCATACAAATGTCATAGATTGACAATTACAATATTTGTGGTTGCTGACTGGATAATAAGCCTTGAAAAAAACTTTCTCACAAAAACCCCTTTTTAAAGCAGGAATATCATCTTAAAAGGTACTATTTCTATATAGTGAACAATTGTAGTACTGTGGATTGGAGATACAACTAATTAATAGTTAAAGTTAAATTTTTGGTATAATGAACCTTTAATCATTTAACCCTTAAATATAAGTCTTGGTTTGCGTTCGCTTAAGTTTAATGGTTCAAAATTAAAGAATCTTACACAATTAGCATTCGAGTAAATAAAACTAGCCAACGCCAATTTGGTTTTCAAACTAAGATACGAAATGGATCCTCTAAATATTCCCTGAAGGTTTTCAGAAATTGTGCTCCAATGGCTCCATCTACCACACGGTGATCACAAGACAAAGTAACCCTCATCATATTGGTCGCTTGCCATTCCCCTCCTACAAGACTAGGCTGTTGTTTTATGGCACCGATAGCCAGAATACACGAATCCGGTGGATTAATGATGGCAGTAAAATTATCAATGCCGTACATTCCAAGATTTGATACGGTAAAGGTATTGCCCTCAAAATCCTGCGGCTGAAGTTGTTTGTTGTGCGCTTTTTCAGCGAATTCCTGGGTTTCTTTAGCAATGTCACTAATACCTTTCTGATCAGCATTATTTATGACTGGCACTACAAGTCCTTCCTCTACAGCTATAGCCACACCAGTATTCACGTGATGGTAATACCGAATACTGTCACCCAACCAAGAGGCATTTGCTTTTGGATTACGCTTTAAAGCAACCGAAGCAGCTTTGGTAATTAGGTCATTAAAAGATGTTTTCACATCGGATATTTCATTAATCCGTTTTCTTGCGGTAATTGCTTGATCCATGTTGATATCCACGGTCAAATAAAAATGCGGAGCGGTAAACTTGCTTTCCGCTAAGCGCTTAGCAATGGTTTTACGCATCTGAGAAAGGGGTACATCCTCATAAGATGCTTCAGCTTGTCCATTCTGAGGGGGCTCTGGAACCTCAGGAGCTTTGGTTTGAGGGGCGGTGGGTTCTGTAGGCTGCTGTTTTTGAGGGGTTACTCCCTGCCTTTCAGCCTCTTCAATATCCCGCTTTATAATCCTGCCATTGTCTCCCGTACCTTTTAAGCTTTGGAGCTCAATTCCTTTTTCAGCTGCCAGCTTTTTAGCCAATGGGGAAGCTTTTATCCTTGTGGTATCCTCTTCTGCATGGGATTGCGCTTCAGCTGGTTTCTCGTTATCGGCAGCATTTTTAGCTTCAGTGCTATTAGTTGTAACAGCGGAGGCCTCAGGTTTTGACTCTTCTTGGGTTTGTTCGATAGTATTTTCTCCGGCTGTGGCTGATTTTAATGCTTCTTTATAATCTTCTCCCTCTTCTCCCACTACTGCAATCACTTTATCAACCGGCACAACATCTCCTTGTTCAACACCTACGTACAAAAGCTTTCCCTCATAAAAACTTTCAAGCTCCATGTTAGCTTTATCGGTTTCCACCTCAGCCAAAATATCGCCTTGAGCAATTTCATCACCCACCTGCTTAAACCATTCTACAATGGTTCCTTCTTCCATGGTGTCACTTAGGCGTGGCATGGTGATTACTTCAGCCATACAAGTTTGTTTTTATTTAGTAAGAATCGTGTAACTCCTGGTTTGAGTACAAAAATAAAGCATTCAAGGTAATTCGGGCACGGAAAAACGGTAATAATAACTTTCTTAACCCCTAAGCTCATTTTTTGGTATTTTTGCTGAAAACTCCATGCAAGCATACCTTGATCTATTAGCCCATGTTCGGGATTACGGAGTAGCTAAAAGTGATAGGACGGGGACAGGTACCATCAGTAGTTTTGGCCATCAACTACACTTTGATCTAGAGGCAGGGTTCCCCCTAATAACAACTAAAAAAGTACCATTCAAAGCCGTCCTGGGTGAATTGATTTGGTTCATACGGGGTATGACAAACATTGCTTTTCTACACGATCGTAAGGTTCATATTTGGGATTCATGGGCTGATGAAAACGGTGATCTAGGTCCAATCTATGGCAAACAGTGGCGGTCCTGGCCTGATAAACAAGGTCGGTCAATCGATCAATTGAAACAAGTCATTGATTCCATCCAAAACAATCCGGATTCCCGCCGGTTAGTGGTAAGTGCTTGGAATCCTGCAGATCTCCCTGAAATGGCCTTGAGTCCGTGCCATTGTTTGTTCCAATTTTATGTAGCTAATGGTAAGCTTTCTTGTCAGCTTTACCAGCGCAGTGCAGACCTCTTTATTGGGGTCCCATTTAACATCGCTTCTTATGCTTTGCTAACCCATATGGTAGCTCAGGTTTGTGGTTTGCAGGTTGGCAAGTTTATTCACACGTTCGGAGATGCTCATATTTACTCAAATCACTTGGAACAGGTTGAGACCCAACTAAAAAGGCAACCTCAACAACTGCCATCACTTCGCATTGATAAGGAAATTCGATCTATTGATGATTTTGATGTTCAGCACTTTGACCTTGAAGGATACAAGCCCTATCCGCACATAAAAGCCCCGGTAGCTGTTTAAAGAAGCTAAAACAATTCCAATTATGCTAGCCCCGCATCAGACTTTATCATTAATGGTGGCTATGGCTGAAAACCGGGTAATAGGGTCCCGCAATGACCTCCCCTGGCACCTGCCTAAGGATTTTCAGCGGTTTAAAGACCATACCAAGGGGCATAATATCATCATGGGAAGAAAAACTTTTGAATCGCTTGGGGGAAAACCCTTGCCTAAAAGGACCAATATCATCATTACCCGTCAGAGAAACTACCAATCTCCTAACAGTACTGTGGTGGGCAGTTTACATGAAGCTTTACAATATGTAGGTAGGACAAATGATCCTGAACCTTTTGTCATTGGTGGCGGAGAAATATATCGGCAAGCCCTTCCTTTTGCTGAGCGTATTTACTTGACAATCGTTCACACCCAAATAGATGGGGATACGTTTTTTCCTGAATTTGACCCAGAAGAATGGCAGGTTACGGAAAAAACCCCTATACCCACTGATGAAAAGCATGATTTTCCTTTTACTTTCTACACCTACGAGCGGGTAGATCAGCCTGCCTAATACGCCTTAGCAAAGACAACGCGATAGGGGGAGTAGTTACCGGTGTAAATACATTGCCCAGGTTCACTCTTTTCAAAAGGTATGAGTCGGATAGTAGATTTAGTTTCAGCTTTAATTTGCTCTTCTGTTTCTACACTCCCGTCCCAATGAGCATACACGAATCCACCGGACTCTTCAATAATGCGCTTGAAAGTGTCATAATCGTCTACAATGTGGGTATGGCCTTCTCTAAAAGCTAAAGCACGTTGATAAAGGTTCTTTTGGATGTCTTCTATCAAGTTGGGTATACTTTCCTCAATTGAATGAATAGGCTTGTAAGTCTTTTCAAGCGTATCCCTTCTGGCAACTTCAACCTGTTCGTTTTCAAGGTCCTTGGGACCTATAGCAATTCTAACTGGAATTCCTTTCACCTCATACGCTGAAAACTTCCAACCCGGTTTTTGCTTATCATCATCATCGTATTTCACGCTGTATCCAAGTTCCTGAAGCTTCTGACGGATGGATCTGGCCTGCTGATCTATCTTTTCAAATTGCGCTTGATCTCTGTAAATAGGTACGATAACGATCTGTAAGGGGGCAAGTTTAGGAGGTAAAACCAACCCCTGATCATCAGAGTGAGTCATTATAAGACCACCGATCAACCGCGTAGAAACGCCCCATGAAGTCGCCCAAACATAAGCATCATGCCCTTCAGGCGTAGCATAGGTAACGTTAAAAGCTTTAGCAAAATTCTGGCCCAGGAAGTGAGAAGTACCGGTTTGCAATGCCTTGCCATCCTGCATGAGCGCTTCCATGCAATAGGTTGTTTCAGCCCCGGCAAATTTCTCATTTTCCCCTTTGGTTCCCGTTAAAAGAGGGATGGCCATGTGATCCTCTACAAAAGAACGATAGACCTCCAACATCCTTTCAGCTTCCTCAATGGCCTCCTCTTTGGTAGCATGTGCGGTATGCCCTTCCTGCCAAAGGAATTCAGAAGTGCGAAGGAATAGCCTTGTACGCATCTCCCACCTTACCACATTAGCCCACTGATTGATGAGCAGCGGTAAGTCACGATAAGACTGGATCCAATCCTTGTAGGCATTCCAGATAATTGTTTCGGAAGTGGGACGAACAACAAGCTCCTCATCGAGCTTAGCATCAGGGTCCACTTCAACTCCACCTTCTTCGCTAGCACGTAACCGGTAGTGTGTAACCACAGCTGCTTCTTTGGCAAACCCTTCTACGTGTTCAGCCTCCTGGCTAAAAAATCCCTTTGGGACGAAAAGGGGGAAATAGGCATTTTGATGACCGGTAGCTTTGAACCGCTTATCCAGCTCTGCTTGTATAGCCTCCCAAAAAGCAAAGCCATATGGTTTTATTACCATACACCCTTTAACAGAGGAATGCTCGGCTAAATCTGCCGTTTTTATGATGTCATTGTACCACTGTGAATAATCGATTGATTGTGGAGTTATTTTCTCCGCCATTGATTCTTAGCCTGTTTTGGAGTAAAATTTGTAGTTTATTAACTTCAAAATTACAACAAACCTCAGGCTTATGTGGCTAAGGTTTTTTATTAAAAGGAATGCTTATGGTTAGGGTTTTACAGAATATAATGAACTGGTTTACCCTTCAACTTACGATAGTTATTATTCTGGGTAGCTGTAATAGTATTAACCAAACACAACAAGGGAGTGGTGCTTATTACCATCCAGGCAATAAAGCTCAAAAGGCTTCAAGCAGCAAATCCTCAACCAATAACAGCGATAAAGAAAAGGCTAGTGTAAATACTTCGCAATCAAAACAGCAAAAGCAACAGCCGGAAGTGGTTAACCCCGACAGTAAAACCACTTATAGAAACGAAGACCATCAAAATAAAGAAACTTACGAGGGGCAACAAGGGCAGGACTTTGATTACTATCCAGAAAGCCGGGCTGCATCAAACGATGTATACGAACCAGGCCCTAGTGACCGTGCTTACAAGTACACGACCCAGATAAGGCATTTTAACAGCGATCCAAGTTTTAGCTACTTTGATCCCTTTTACTATGGCCAGGGTTTTGGAAGTAATCCTTACTACCAAAGGCCCTTCCGTTACAGGGATGGTTTTTCCCTCCGTATTAGTTCTGGCAATACACCTTTTTACAACCGTTACAACCGGTTGGGACAATGGGGCTACAGATATTTTGATAATCCCTTGAATTACCGGCAAAGTTTTCGAAACAGGTTTTATGGCGGAAGGTGTAGTTTTTATGATCCCATTTTAGGATACAGGTACAGCTCTTACCGCGGTGGTTTTGGTGGATACCATCCCTACAATTCAGGCGATAATAGTAATGACCAATCCAACAATGAGCGCACCATGAGCCGCCCCCGCGATCCTCTAGGTTCTAATTACAATACAGATAAAACGCCAGATAAAGATAGCAGGCAGCAGCAAGGGAGGAATTTACAGCGCCGCCAGAAGAGTCAGGACTTTGAAACGGATGAAAGTGACAGATCCCGCAATGAGGGCTATAATTATTACCAACCTCAACAAAAACGCAATAAATCTGAACCTCAAAAGCGAAAGACTCCTCGCACTCGAAACCGGGAAGATCGTTCAAATCCTTCCATTAACAGACAAAACCGGAATGAGCAAAATAGAAGAAGACAATCAAAGCCGGGGAGAAGACCTGATTTGGACCAGAGACAACCTGACTTAAACCGCCAGAGGGACCGTTTTGATCGTAAGGATCAGTCTGATTTTGAGAGAAGAAAGCAGAGAAATCCGAACACCAATGACCGCGATAGGGGTGGTAATAATAGAAGGGATAACACGCCAAACCGCCGCAGACGTTGATAGTATTCCCTATAAATTTATCCCACCAAATCCAATAGTGCCATGGTAAGCAAATGGCTAAAAGGATTCCTGACTTGCATAGCATTTCTTACAACTACCCACCAAGCGATAAGCCAGGATCAGTCAGATATTTTGCGCTATTCCAGGCAATTTTTTCCTACTAATGCCCGTGCAGCCGGTGCTGCTAACGCTTTTGGGGCTGTTGGGGCTAATTCGCTATCCCCAACCTTGAATCCAGCTGGTCTAGGTCTTTACCGGCAATCAGAAGTCAATTTTACACCAGCTTTGGAAGTTGCTAACACCAAGTCCAGCTTCCTGGGCACTAGTAATGATATCAATGCGCCTAATTTTAGCATAAACCAATTCAGCGTGGTTCTTAATAATGTAGAAACGCGTTTGGGAAAGCCGAAACAAGAAGGATGGGCGGCCTATACATTTTCATTGGGACTAAATCGTAGACGTGGATTTGAACGCAGGGGACTTGCTGAGGGTAACAATACGCGTAATTCCATTTTGCAAGGTTTTACCAAAAGAGCGGAGGGACGCTTTCCTTCAAATTTAGGAACGCAAACCATTGAAGGACTTGCTTATCAAAACTTTTTGATTACCCCATTTGCCGGGGATGATTCCACAAGTTACTTCCCTTCCACCGAACCTGGTAACCCTAATGTAAGCCAAGGGCGAAATTTTACTAGTGAAGGAGGGGTAAGCGATCTTTACCTATCATTTGGAGCTAATTACAGTAATAGCCTTTATCTAGGTATAACCCTTGGCTTTCCAATTGTTAATTATGAAAAAGAAGCTATTGTAAAAGAAACCAATAATAACCTGGATCAAGCTAACTTAAACGATTCCTTTCCAAATTTCCGATCCCTGGAATTTGAGCGAAGCCTTGAAACTACTGGCAGCGGTTTTTATGGGGGATTGGGAGCTATTTACCGCCCATTTGACTTCATGAGAATTGGCGCTAGTATCTATTCCCCTACTTTTTACAACCTGGAAGATGAGTATAAATACACTATGAGTGCCGAGGTATTGGACATTCCTGGTACTTACAATGGCGAAATAAGTACTCCCAAAGGCAACTTCGACTACAACATTACCACACCATACCGGGTAAATACCAGTTTAGCTTTTTTTCTTGGGCAAAGGGGGTTTTTATCGATAGACTACCAATACCAGAATCTCCGAAACGGCCAAATCAGCTCCGACAACTTCAGTTTTGGGGAAGTTAATGAATTAGTGGATGACCTCTACGAGCCAACTCATCAGCTAAGAATTGGCAGTGAAGTAAGATTAGGCCTTTTCAGTTTGCGAGGAGGGTATGGATTTTTTAGCAGCCCCTTTCAAGAAAATATCACCACTTTTAAGCGTGATGGCCGGGGATACCTTTACAGCGCCGGATTTGGAGTTAACATGAACAGTTTTACAATTGACCTTGCATTCCAATCAAAAACCCTCTATCGTTTTGTCGAGCCCTATTCAGTTACAGATGATAACCCACAAATACAAGAAAGGGTTCGGCGTTCTCATTTCATGCTTACTGGCACTTATCAATGGTAAACTACTCTTTATAAAATCGTTTTACACCTTTATCACCTTGTTTAGTCCGGTATTTTAAAAGGTAAACGCCATCTTCTAAACTTTGGGTATTAACTGCACCATTACCATTGGATAAAACCTTTTGAATTACTTGCTTTCCAACGACATTAAAAACCTTTAAGTTGAGTTTAGCTTGACCTGTAAAGCTTACATTTAGTTGATCTTTCACGGGATTTGGATAGGTTTTAAGGGAAAATGAAGAATTATACTTTGCCTGGGGTAATCCAACATAGCCCCTTGTGGTAGCTTCAAAATAACTTGTTTTGGGATCTACATTGGGGAAACCACTACTTAATAGACCAACCTTTATAGTAATGCTACCCTTCCCTTCAACAGGATTTAAACCAGTGTCACGTGAATAAAAATTAATCTTTAACTGACCACTTGTATCAGGAGCCAGGCTGAAGGTTGCACTGTCCGCGGAATTGTAGCAAGCATTTTTGTCACAAACTCCTGGATTTTGCCATTTGGAAGGAAAGTTTGACACTTTACGCTTCCAGTAAAAATCTAGCGTATCAGAGCTTTTGTTGATAATTATGGTTTTGGGAGCTATTGTTTTTCCTGCTTCTGCTTTAGCTGTACTTGTATCATTTTTAATTGTAAATGTTTGGGCTGATAAACCATTAAATATTGACCAACCTGTCAATCCTAACAACATACCTATTGTAACTGCAAGGCGCTTGAACATCATAAGTTTAATTTTTAAATAGTAACCCTAACTTAAGGTATTGCTTTTAAGTTAAAAACATTTTAAGTTTGTTCAAAAATATGAATTTTATGAAATATTTAAACGCAGTCCTTTTTAGGGTGATAGGATTGGCTTTAGGGTTTGTTGCAATCTCAAGCCTCTCCCAAGCTCAAAATTTTGTTGACACCACACCACAAAACAAAAATGCTGTTTTGGAAGAGTTTACAGGTCTGAATTGCCCATTCTGCCCCGATGGTCATAAGATCGCTAATAACATCCGTTCCAACAATCCCGGAGATGTCGTACTCATCAACGTCCATACAGGTGGTTACGCGCGTCCGGAGCCAGGCCAACCTGATTTTAGAAGTGGGTATGGGGGTAGTTTAGCAAACCGCTTGGGCGTACGAGCTTATCCTAACGCATCTGTTAACCGTACACCCTATAACGGCAATAAATCCTTTGGCCGAACAGATGATAAGTGGAAAAAGGCTTCTCAACAAATCCTCAATGAATCATCTCCTGTTAATGTAGGGGTTCAAACTGACATCAACCCTGACACCCGTGAATTGACGGTCAACGTAGAAGTATACTATACCGATAGCAGTTCTGTTAATGCCAATAAGTTGAATGTAGCCTTGTTACAGAATGATGTTCCCGCATATCAAGCTGCTTCCTCGATATTCTATGAAGATAAAGTACTATCAAACGGTGAATATGAGCATGAGCACATGCTAAGGGAATTCTTAACTGGTCAGTGGGGTGATGATATCAATAAACCTTATGAGGGGAATTTAATCGAAAAAACTTACACTTACCAAGTTCCTGAAGATTACAAGAACGTCCCTGTAAACCTGGCGAAATTGGAAGTTGCTGCTTATGTAGCGAAAGGTAAGGAAAATATCCTATCAGGAACCACTCAAAAAGTGCAACTGCCGAGCAAAAATCTTACAGACGTTTCAGTAAGTAACGCCACCCCTAGTAAAGGCCTTTGTGCGAAGGAAATTGATCCCACATTTGAAGTTGAAAATCAAGGCAATCAAACCATTAATGATTTCAAGCTGAGCTTTCGTATTCAAGATCAGGTGTATGAAAAATCTTTCAGTAAAACCATCCAACCTGGTTCAAATAAGACCTTCAGTTGGGGTACACCCTTACAGTTAGAGGGCGGTGCCTACACACTTAAACTAGAAATGATAGATGCGCTCAACGGTGGTGACCTCTATGACGAAAAGCTTGATAACAATTTTCCTGATCTCCAAACAGGGATTAGTTTCCCAGAGGTGACCGTGGACTCTAATTTTAAAACAAGCTTAGAAGGAGAGCTGTCGAATAGTTTAGCCATCGATGATAGTAAAAATCCGGCCATTAGCAAGGTCTCTAGCAGTGACAATCCTGTAGGTGCCCAAAATTCCAATGGCGCCATTCGTCAACTGGTTGATCCAAGGTTCAGGAGTAATAGCGGTAATGAAGGTTACATTATTTTTGGCAAAACCCAACTCAAGAACATTAATAAGCCCTACTTGACCTATTATTACACCTATTCCAAGGGTCAGCGCAGTGTTTCAAACCTTCCGGAAATAAAGCTCGAATACTCAACAGATTGCGGAAAGACCTGGAAAACTGTCGGAGCTAAAGCTGTAAAGGAAACCAATAGTTTCAACCCCAACGCTCAGCGCGCTAATGTATTCACACCTTCCTCAGGTGATTACAAGCAAGCAGAGTTTGATCTCACTTCCATGAAGGATGAAGGTAAAGCAGTACTTAGGTTAGCGTTACCTGGTACAAATGGAAATGCCATTTACTTGGATGAATTACAAATTGGCAGCAAGTGGGATGTAACTGGTATTGAGAATGCTAAAAAGGCAAAAGTTGATGCCACGGTTTATCCTAACCCTGCATCTGAAAATATTCAATTAAATTTTGACCTAAAGCAACAGCAGCAAGTAAATGTAAAAGTTGTGAATACTGTTGGAAAAACCGTGAAAGAGGTTACCATGGGAGATTTTCAAAAGGGGTCAAATAGTATCAACTTTAATGTTTCCTCATGGGATGCGGGCTTATACATAGCGCAAGTTAATGTAGATGGTCAAACTCACCCTGTTCGTTTTGTAGTGGAGAATTGATCAAATACTGAAGCTTTAAAAGAACTTAATGTAAAGGCGGATCCTTCTGGGTCCGCCTTTTTTACTTTTGGGACATGGCGCCTTTTGTAAGTTTGATCAATAAAATCATTTGTTCATATGTCGCTCTTAAAGCAGCTTAGTGCCATTCAGGGACCTTCCGGTGGTGAAGCCCAAGTCAAAGCATTTATAAAAGCTTATGTACGTGAAAATGCTCATAAATGGGTACAGGAACCAATCCTACACGAAGGGGATCATCTTCAGGATTGCTTAATCCTTGCTTTCGGTAAGCCCAGAACTGCCGTATTTGCGCATATGGATACCGTAGGCTATATGGTAGGTCGTAACACTCAATTAGAAATGCTAGGCAAGCCGCAGGCGGAGGACGGAGCGACCCTCGTTGGTGCCGATAATGAGGGTGAAGTTACGGTATCACTACGCACCCAAGAACCGGATGCCAATGTTCCTTCTGGTCTGTATTATGAGGGTGAAAGAACAGTATCTCCGGGCACGGTATTAACCTATCAGCCCAATTTCCACCACATTGATGCGTATATCCAAAGCCCTTACATTGATAACAGGGCTGGCGTCTACGCGGCTCTTAAGGTGGCAGAAACTTTAAAGGATGGATTGATTTGCTTTTCCTGCTGGGAAGAACATGGCGGAGGATCGGTAGGCTATCTAGCGCGTTACATTTATGAATACTATGGGGTTAAACAAGCCCTGATCGCTGACATCACCTGGATAACGTCTGATATTCACCATGGCCACGGCCCAGCTATTTCGCTGAAAGATCGAGGAGTACCAAGACAGAACTATGTCAATAACGTGCTTTCGGTAGCTTCGCAGACAGGGATTCCTTATCAATTAGAAATTGAAGGCGATGGTGGAAGTGATGGCTTAGAGCTGCAAAGAGCGCCCTATCCTTTTGATTGGTGCTTTGTAGGAGCAGGGGAGACGAACGTTCACCGCCCGAACGAAACCATACACAAAGATGACCTGGACAACATGGTTGCCCTTTATCAGCACCTAATGAAGCAATTATAAGGGTCGCTAAAACCCTTATAATTTGTGGATGTTTCAGAAAAAGACACTTTTCTGACTCTACATTGTTTATTTTTCAGTTACTATGGAATTACATCCAGCCACTGTTCACTTTCCAGTTGCTTTGTTGATAACTGCAGGAATAGCTTGGGTTGCAGGTCTATGGCGTAAAGAATACCGCTTTTGGGAACTTGGTTTCTGGCTTCATACGGCAGGATTACTTGGTGTGGGATTAGCCATTTTAACAGGAAACCTGGAAATACCGGTTGAGATACCAGAAGAAGGACAGGACATCCTTGATATCCACCAAACACTGGGTTATGTTATTGCATGGCTTTTTACCATGTTGTGGATATGGATTTTCATGCGGATAAAAATTATGCTACAGGGGGAAAGACAGGCCTTTACAGCACTTTATTGGATTTGCCTTAGCTTTGTTGTTGCAACAGCCTTGTATGGCGGCAAACTAGTTTACACATTTGGGGCGGGAGTTAGCCAATAATCTAATTTCCTAGATGGAACCAAGAGCTTTGCATTAAAGGTTCTATAAAAGGTAATAAAAAAGCATCAGTTATGATGAAGTGGCTCAGGTATATATTGCTGACTTCAGTATTTATGTCATTCCTTTCATTTACAGCTGATAAGCAATCAGTCGATTGGAATTCCTGGAATGAAGGGTATCAAAAAGGCCTTAATAGTGATAAAGCCATCCTAGTGGATGTTTACACGGATTGGTGTGGCTGGTGTAAAAAAATGGATAAAACCACGTACAGTGACAAAAAAGTTATTGATAAGATCGAGCAGCACTTCGTTCCGATAAAATTTAACCCCGAGGAAAAGAAAACTTACACCATTGATGGAAGAGAAGTTAATGGTAGACAATTATTGAAAATTATATCCAACGGAAAACACAGCGGCTATCCCTCCACCTATTTCCTTTTCCCTGATAAGCGTAAAATCCAGGGGGTTTCTGGCTATAAAGGCCCAAAAGCTTTTATGAAAACCCTTAAAAAGATGGTAGCTTACAAGGATAAGTAAGCATTGCATTATTAAAAAAGCAGCCGCTAATTTAACCCCTCTTCTTAAAGTTCGGGCGATACAGGCATCATGAGTGTACCAAAAAAGCATGCTATTGTTCCTAATTTACAAGTAGTTGATATTGGGAAAAAAGGAAAAGGGGTTGCTAAAAATGATGGCTTAGTGGTGTTTGTCGAAGGGGCTGTTCCAGGTGACCGGCTAGATGCGAAAATCATTAAACGCAAAAAATCCTATTTAGAAGGGAAGCCGGTCCAATATCACGAGTTATCCGCTGATAGATCCACCCCTTTTTGTTCACACTATGACGAATGCGGTGGTTGTAAATGCCAACACCTAACGTATGAAGCCCAGGTAAAGCTCAAACAGTATTTTGTCGCGGACAACTTAAAGCAGATTGGGCAAGTAGCTGATTTAAACATATTACCGATTAAAAAAGCCCCTTCTGAACGATATTACCGAAACCGTCTGGATTTTGCCTTCACCGATAGCCGCTGGATTACGGAAAATGAGAAGGCAAGTGGTGAAACCATTGAAGACCGAAAAGGGATCGGGCTTCATGTGCCTGGCCGGTTTGATAAGGTGGTTGATATCCAGCACTGCTATCTTCAGGATCATCCTTCTAATCAGTTGAGAAACGACTTACGAGCTTTCGCTAAAAAGAAGGGCTTTACTTTTTACAATCCAATAAGCCACAAGGGATTTTTGCGCTCACTCATCATCCGTACCAGCAGCACAGGTGAGGTCATGGTGATATTGATGGTTACCAGCAATGATGAGGGAGCCATTCAAGAGCTTTTAAATTTCATCCAGTCAAATTTTGATGAAGTAACATCGCTTAATTATGTGGTGAACAATAAAGCCAACGATACTTTTTTTGACCTCCCGGTGTACACCTTTACCGGTAATCCTTATATCAGTGAAAATTTAGGTAGCCTTGTTTTACAGCTAGGGCCTAAATCCTTTTATCAGACCAACAGCGAAGGCGCATCCCTCCTATTTGATATCGTAGATCGCTTAGCGGATGTAAAGCCTCATGAAACAATCTTAGATTTGTATACCGGTATAGGGGCCATCGCTTTATATTTAGCTAGAAAAGCAAATGCTGTTGTGGGAATTGAATCGGTGGAGGAGGCTGTTACTTTTGCTCGTTCCAATGCTGAACTTAACAATATTCGAAATGCAGCTTTTTATGCCGGGGATATGCAGGCTTTACTACCCGAAACGCTAGCTAACCTTGATGAAAAACCCGAGGTTCTGATCACTGATCCGCCTCGGGAAGGAATGCATCCAAAAGTTGTTCAAAAAATTATTGAAGCCTCACCGGGAAGGATCGTTTATGTAAGTTGTAATCCTGCAACCCAAGCCAGGGATTTAGCCATTCTTCAGGAACAATATGAAGTTATGGTTACCCAGCCCGTTGATCTTTTTCCCCATACTTACCATGTTGAAAATGTCGTGCTACTTAAGCTAAAAAACTGATATATGGAAGAATCCAGCGATAACCGTCCCTCCTATCCTATTCTTGACTCCCTTGAAAAGGATATTCAATACTACAAAAGTGCTATTAAAGAAGTGGCTGATGAGGTGCTAGAGAACAAACTTTCAGAATACCCGGTATTTATCGCTCACGAGCTACCCATAAGCCTGGGAGAAATGATCTTGGACAAGGATGATTTCAGCCGGAGTTGGAGCATTAGTGCCTCTACGCTTGAAGAGTTAACCGAAAACCAGGTGATCCAAGAGGATAAGCAAGAGGAGTTCAAGAAGGTCTATAAAAATCCGCAAGAACACATTTGTATTTTTTTGATCAGTGAAAAGGGGGGAAATTTTATCTTTTATCCTTATAAAGATGAAAAGTAGGTATTGCCGATCAAAAAAGCCCCGTTATTTACTTATTGACTTGAATAGTCGTATCACATCGTTCTAAGCTATTCTCGATGTATTCCTGAGAAAACCGTTCGTGATTATTGCCCCAGGCATTGTAGATATACGTCATAATCTGAGCTAAGCCATAATTCGAAAGCTTTGTATTTCCGGGCATGTAAAGGTTGTATTCCTTCCCTTTAATGTTTACAGGTCCTTTCATCCCGTACTTGATAATACAGGCTACAAGCCCGGGGTTTTGCTTCATGTAAGGGACTGCTTTTAAAGGAGGATACAATCGCTTAAAGCCCTTCCCATCTGCCTTGTGGCAATTCTGACAATGTTTCTGATACAGAAGCTTACCCCTGGCAAAATCCTGACGCTTGCGCTGATTATCGTCTCCGGAGCATCCACTGGAAGCTGCTAATGCGGCTAGAAAAGCTAGCAAGAAAAAGTAAGTGATTTGAAAACAGCTTTTTTGCATTAAGAACCTGACCCCTTGTCCTGCTTGAGAAGGGTCCGTATATCTTGCTTCAATTTTTTTACTGATTTATCTTTTGTGCCACGATATATCCCTCGGATGCGTCTTTGGTCATCTACCAAAAAAAATTGCCCACTATGTAAAAAACCACCCGGAGCGCTTTCATCTTCCTGCATAGAGGCTAAGTATCCCTCTTTCCCAACCTGATAAATAGAATCCATCGAACCGGTGACAAATTTCCATTTATCACTACTTACCTCTAACTTATGGGCATAATTCTTCAGTGTAGCCGGAGTATCACGCTTAGGGTCAACAGTGTGAGAAAGAAACTTTACTTTGTCATTGTCCTCGAAAGCTTTGTAGATCTTGTGCATATTTTCCGTCATGGTAGGGCAGATAGTAGGGCAAGAGGTAAAAAAGAAATCGGCTACATAAATGGACCCATCAAACGTCTCTTCCGTAACAACTGTACTATCCTGATCTATAAACCGAAAAGATGGAATCCGGTGCTGGACTGTATCCTTTATAGTTTCACCACCTACCTGTTTTTCAACTACTCGCTTTTTACCTATTACGGGAAGGGAATTATCCTTATCATTTGCCTTTTTACCATTTTGCGAGCATCCTTGTAGAAGCAAAAGGATAAGAAGATACATAAATGTCTTATTGAGGAATTGCATTAGTATTACTTTTTGGGGTCTCCTGCGTTGCTCTTTACTTTGACTAACTCAGAACTACGCTTTAGCGTTTGATCCCAGTATTTTTTTAATGCCTTTATATCATTATGAAGAGAATCCAGCTTAACTGCCTTCCGATCTAAAGGAATCGAGTCCGGCATGCGTTTATACTTTTTTGTGTACCTGCTCATCCAGCTCATCATTTTTTCTTTGGCCGCTTTCAGGCTGTCAATTTGGTTTTCAACAGCACGCTTAGATTTAGAGGTGTCGGCAGTTTTTAATTGCTGCTCAAGTTGCTTTTTCAGGCTTAATAAGCTATCCATTTCGGGCATTATACTGTCATGAACAGCCATGGTTTCAGCTTCAAGGTCCTGCAAAACTTTTAAAGTCGAATCCCCTTCAGCAGATTCCTGAGACTGATCATTACCACTTTTTCCACACCCCGCAACCAATAGTGCTATCAATAGGGTCGATAAATACTTTTTTTGCTCCTTAAACATTTATTGTTTTTTTTGGTAGCCACAAAGGTACTTTTTGTGAGTCCTATGGCATTATGACGAAAATCAGACAATTATTACCCATGGTGGGGTTGCTAAGTATTGCTTTTTCCTATTGGGACAGTGCTTCCGCTCAAAAGGACACCACTTATTTAGACTTTGGAGGGGCTTTCCGGTTGAACTTTTTTTACAAAAACTGGGAGGGAGAAGTAGATAACCGCAATAAGGGTGGCGAAATCAAATTTGATACTTGGCGCATTAACGTAAAGGGTCAGATTGAAGGTGTGAAGATCAATACCGAATATCGATTTTACGCTGGTTATAGCTTCCTAAAACATGGGTGGTTGAGTTACGACTTTTCCAGGAATACACACCTTGAAGCGGGACTTACTAAGGTCCCTTTTGGTTTATTACCGTATGCTTCTCACAATTGGTTTGAGATGATACCTTATTACGTAGGTTTAGAGGATGATTATGATCTAGGATTAAAGCTTATCCATCAAACCGGACCGTTGGATTTCAGGGCTGCGTTTTTCAAAAATGCTGAGAGTTCTTTTACAGGTAGTAGCGAAAACAGCTCTCGATTTTCCTACGATGTAGTTGGAGAAAATGAGGAAGTAAATCAAGGGAATATCAGGGTAGCTTACCAGCTAAATCAATGGGAGATCGGTGCATCCGCGCAGTATAGTCAACTTTATAATAAATCAACACAGGAAATGGGGTGGCATGGAGCTGGAGCCATACACGCAGAAGGCCAACTTAATCGATGGAACATAAAAGCCGAGGCCATTCATTACGAGTATTCCCCGGACAAAGCTACCGGTTCGGATGATTTTATTTTAATGGGAGCTTATGATGCTCCTTATCAAGTAGCCAAGAAAGGACAAATGTATGTTGGCGGGATAAGTTACCAGCTTCCTCTAAGCTGGGGTCCTTTAGAGAGTTTAACATTTTATAACGATTTCACTTTTTTTGATAAAACGGTATCTGGCTATACCAATTCCAAAATGAATGTCGCAGGTATGATGGTTGAAGCTGGCCCTATTTACGCCTATTTTGATGTGGCTAGCGGAAACAATCATCCATGGATAGGTCCTGCCTGGTCTGAGGCTTTATCCAGAGGAACGTCTGTTGATGCTTCCGCACGTGAACCTGCTCCAGAATGGGCGACTCGCTTTAACATGAATATCGGCTACTATTTTTGATGGTAATGGCTAAACCCTGATGCCTTCCTTTATTTCACAATCATAGTCTTAGCCGAAACCCCTCAAACTTTTGAAGGATTTGTGATAATGCGTACAATTGTAAGCTTTGAACTCCCTTTAAGAGGCAGCATTCTAGCAAAAGAAATTTCATGATGTATGGCAAATGAAGAGCACAGTAGTCAGCTAGACCGCATGTTTAGGAAGTATAACCGATTTGCTGCTAAGCCTAACTCTATTAATAGCAATAAACACTTTGACGTTCACCCGCCCGTTTTCTGGACGGCCGCTATTCTCGCTTTGATATTCATCGTAACCACCATTGTTGTTGGTGGCGAGCAGATGTCCAGCATTTTCAGTAAGCTACAAACCAGTATTAGTGATGCAGCAGGATGGTTTTTTATCCTTACGGTTAATTTTTTCATGGTTTTCATTTTCATCCTGGGTTTTAGCAAGTTCGGGAAGATTCGCTTAGGTGGTAATAACGCAAGACCTGAATTTAGCACCACTGCGTGGTTTTCCATGCTATTTAGTGCCGGAATGGGTATTGGGCTTATATTTTACAGCGTAGCGGAGCCCATGATCCATTACCTCAACCCACCCACCGCTACCGGTGGTACGGAAGAGGCGGCAGTCGAAGCCATGCGTTTCACCTTTTTACATTGGGGTTTGCATGCCTGGGCTATTTATGCATTGGTAGCCTTATCCTTAGCATTCTTCTGCTATAACCGTGGGCTACCGCTTTCCATAAGATCCCTCTTCCATCCTATCTTAGGAACTCGGGTTTACGGAGCCTGGGGTGATTTGATAGATATTCTGGCTGTTTTATCTACCCTTTTTGGTTTGGCAACTTCCCTGGGCATTGGCGTCCAGCAAATCAATTCAGGGCTAGGATACCTATTTGGGAGTCAAGGAGGCCTCAAGATTTTAGGTGAAACTGCTACGATCATGGAGCCCACCAAGCTGGTCGAAATTCTGCTAATTGCCGGTATAACGGCCGTAGCAACTTTATCGGTTGTATCCGGGATTGATAAGGGCGTCAAATTCCTTAGTGAACAAAACATCCGCATTGGCGCTATTTTGCTGTTGTTCCTGATCATCATTGGACCTTCCCTCTTCATACTTGACAGCTTAACCCAAAACATCGGTGCTTATTTGGCTGGTATACTGGAAACGGGATTCTGGACCGAATCTTACCAAAATACTACTTGGCAGAATGGCTGGACGGTATTCTACTGGTCCTGGTGGATCGCATGGTCGCCATTCGTAGGGACTTTTATTGCTCGTGTTTCAAAGGGGCGTACCATCAAGGAGTTTGTTTTCGGCGTTTTACTAGTGCCTACCATTATCACTTTCTTATGGCTATCAGCTTTTGGTGGTTCTGCTGTTTACCTCGAATTGTTTGGGGAGGGAGGTGTAGCGCAACCAGCCAATGAGAATTATTCAACAGCCCTTTTTGTCTTGTTGGAAAAATTTCCTCTGAGTACCATTACTTCAGCTTTAGGAGTTATCTTGGTGGCGAGCTTTTTTGTAACCTCCTCAGATTCGGGCTCCCTGGTAGTTGATAGCTTAACATCTGGCGGAAAAATTGATGCCCCCGTTGGTCAGCGAATTTTCTGGGCCAATACGGAAGGTGCGGTAGCGGCTGTGCTTTTATACGGGGGAGGGCTTAGCGCTCTACAGACCGCAGTAATCACAACAGGGTTGCCATTTGCATTAATCCTTATTGTGATGTGCATTAGCCTTTATAAAGGGTTGGAAAAAGAATATGCTGAAGAACAAGAAAAGGCCGCTGCTGATGAAAGGCAGTCCTACTACGACCTGCTACAAAATCTGGTATCTAAACACCGCGGACAGCGGTCCGGAAAGGAAAAAAGCGAAGAGAACAAAGCAAATAAAAAATTCTAAACATGGCCGCCCATCGCCAAACCCCTAAATCAATATGAGCACAACATTCCGGCAAATCATAATACCCCTGGACCTGACCAGTATGGATACGCTGGTTATAAAGTATGCATCCTTCCTGGCTCAAAAACTTAAGCCAGATGCCATTACTTTTATCCATGTCATTGAGAGCTATAACCTTCCTAATGAAGTACAAGATTTTTTTGAGGACCTGGATGAACCAATTGAAGAAATAATCAAAAAGGAATTAAACCAGGAAATAGAAGATTTTTACGAAGGTAGAGACCAAACGGATGTTCATGTTCAAGTCATGGAGGGTAATCCTACCAATGTTATATTAAAAGAGGCTGATCGCATTGGTACTGATTTGGTGGTGATGGGCAAGAAAACCGGATTTAAGGGTAAAGGTATCCTTACAGGGAAGATCGCTCGGCTCATCCACTGTTCAATCCTGATCTTACCGGAATCTACGAGGCTTCAGTTGCAGAAAATTCAAGTCCCGGTTGACTTTTCTAAATTTTCTCAAATGGCTTTGAGACAAGCTCTTAGCATTTCGAAAGTTTTCGATTCTGAAATTGTAGCTCAGCATATTTACTCCATTCCCACCCACTATTACCCCTATATTACACCCACTCAAAAGATAGATAAGCCAATTGAGAAGCACGCTAAACAAGAGTATGAGAAGTTTCTCAAAAAAGTGGCGCGACCTAAACCCAATATCCGCTGCGTATTTATGAAGGACGAAGGGGCTGATATATCTCAACGAATCTATGACCTTGCAATTGGAGAGGGCTCAGACCTGATCGTGATAGGATCAAAAGGGCTTACAGATGCAGCATCCTACCTTATCGGTAGTGCGGCTGAAAAACTGACGGCCTATGATAAAACCATTCCTCTGTTAATATTCAAGGATAAAGATGAAAACTATGGGCTACTAGACGTTCTATTGAACCGTTAGATCTTTACGCTCCATCATTACTTTTAAGGAGGTTGGGTAACTATTTAGAAAAAACCTTGTATAGAATCGAACGTTTTGTAGATTTACACTTAACCAACACTTGCTTTATGAAAAAAGAACCCAGCAGTTGGGTGAGTTTAATTTTGGTATCTATAGGTTTGTTATCCTTAACTGGATGCCAGGACTCCTCAACCCAAAATGGAAAAGGACAGGCAAACAAAGAAGAAACTACCACTTCCAGCGAAACCCGTAGTCATAGTTACCCCAAACCCAAACAACCTGCCACAAGGGGTGGTAAAATGATGACGCCCGACACCGGCGTTATAACAATTGGATACGTAAATTGGACTGAGGGTATTGCCATGACTCATATTGTGGAAGCAATTCTGGAAGAAGAACTTGGCTTAAAAGTCAGGAAACAAAAAGGTTATGTAGGACAAGTGTTGGATTCACTTGCAATGGGAAGCCATGATATCTTTCTGGATCACTGGTTAGCAGCTGACTCTTCCTTGGATGAGATGGCTGATTTTAATGACGTCAACATCAATTACCGCAATGCTTGCATGGGATTAGTTGTACCTGAATATATGCCAGTTGAAAGCATCTCTGACCTTAAAAACTATAAAAAAACACAGCAAGAGATCATTGGCATAGACCAAGGCGCTGATGTCATGCATAAGACCACAAAAGCAATCAAAGCCTACGATCTTGACTACGAATTAATCGTTAGTAGTGGCCCTGCTATGATACGTGAGTTGCAGCAACATATCAAGGATAAAAACCCGATTATTGTTACTGGCTGGCGTCCGCATTGGAAGTTCGGTCGCTACGACCTCAAATTTCTTGATGACCCCAAAAAGATCTTTGGTTCGCGCAAAAACATTCACACCCTTACCCGGAAAGGGATGGAAAAGGATCATCCAAAAGCTATTGCCTTCCTGAAAAAATTTCAAATGAACACTTTCCAGCTAAGCAACCTAATGGAGGTGTTCGCCCAATCTGATAACTGGGAAAAAGCAGCCGAGCAGTGGTGCTCTAATCACCAGGAATTGATCAAGCAATGGCTTCCTGAAAAGCCGGCTTCTTAAATATTTTTAGGTTTGATTATCCGATCTAAGAACTGCACAAATGCCAATATTGTGCATTTGCCACCATGGACACGTTCCAAAAATTGAATTTCCCTCAATTTTACCACTACAAGAAGTATAAGCAGCACTTTGAGGAACTTGTTCAATTAGAGCGCCGGGAAGAAATTGACCGGCATCTGGATGAGATCAAGCAGATGAGTGCTGCCAGGCGCGCGGAAGCCGGAAGGGCTATTTTAAACCTAAAAGGCCGAAACGCAGGGCATGGTTTAGGTGGAGCCCATTTGGTAAAGCTGGTCAGCCAAATTCGCCTCCCGTACAATGAAATCAGTGTAGGAGACTTGGTAATCCTAAGCACTGGTCAGCCTAACGGAAAGGAACCCCAAGCAACTGTAACTGAGAAGACAAACTTCGCTGTAACAGTTGCTTTTAATAGCAAACCCCCGCCCTACGCTTACAAGCGAGGACTGCGGTTGGACCTCTTCGCCAATGACATTGTTTACCAGCGGATGCTAGAAGCGCTAAAGGAGGTCAAGCGTCACGATGTCCTATTGAACCTGCTCCTGGGGAAGTATCCTTTTTACTTCAATGATGGCTTTAAAAGGGCGTTTTTCAACCCTCAACTTAACGAAACTCAACAACTTGCGGCACAAAGCGCAGTTCGCGCTCGACCGGCTTTTCTGATTCATGGTCCACCTGGTACGGGTAAAACCACGACTGTAGTAGAGGCTATTCAGCAATCAGCGAAACAGGGCGAGCACATTCTTGCAACGGCTGACTCCAATACTGCCGTGGATAACCTTGTATCGAAACTGGTCGAGCAGAATGTAAAAGTAATTCGCATAGGTAACCCTGCGCGGATCAACCAGGATTTGATCACTTACTCATTGGATTACCAGCTACAGGATGAAACCGACTACCAGCAAGCCCAGAAAGCTTGGGAAAACATTGATGAACTCAAAGAGCAGCAGAAACAATTTATAGCCGCAACGGGGCAAAGTAGAAGGGGGCTTAGAGACAAACAAATTCGCGAATTGGCTGCTGAGGGTAAGACATCAAGGGGCATCCCGCCGGGAAAAATCCAGAGTATGGCCCGATGGCTCGATTTACAAGAAAAGGTCAGCGAGAAAGCTGACGAAGCTTTAAAACTTGAACAGCAGGCAACACGAAAGTTACTGGACGAAGCAACGGTTGTTTGTGCTACTAACGCTACAGCCGGGGCCTCCATTTTAGAGGATTACAGATTTGATACGGTGGTAATTGATGAAGCTACCCAGAGTATTGAGCCTGCCACCTTAGTACCCATGGTTAAAGGTTGGTGCTACATCATGGCTGGCGATCATCAGCAATTACCTCCCACAGTTCTTAACCGAGAGGCCCAACAATCGCTTCAAATAACCCTGTTTGAGCGGCTCCGAGCTCAATACAGCACTGAAATGAATGGCATGCTGACTGTCCAATACAGGATGCATGAAGCCATCATGGCATTCCCGAATCAAGCCTTTTACGATACTCAACTAAAGGCTCACCCTTCAGTGGCCAACCATTCCCTGGAATCCTACGAGTTTAAAAAACACCATGACGCCCTTCCTGCATGGGTAGTAAGCGCCATCCAACCTTCCCCCGTCAGTCTTTTCCTAAATACGAAAGATGCAGGTATAGAGGAGCAAGCCCCTCGCTCCTATTCCTACAGGAATCCAACAGAAGCATCAGCCCTTCATCAACTGGGCGAGGCTTTGATTACTGCAGGATTACCCCCTCAGGAATTGGGTATTATATCGCCTTATCAAGAGCAGGTGCGACTCCTAAAAGATTTATTTGGCCATCCAAGCAACCCGGAAGTCAAAACAGTTGATGGTTTTCAGGGAAGGGAAAAAACGGTTATTCTTTTATCCTTTGTCCGATCAAATAAAAAGGGCGAGTTGGGTTTCTTAACCGATTACAGGCGCCTGAATGTGGCTTTGACCCGTGCTCGCCGTAAACTAATCATGGTCGGAAACGCCAACATGCTTAGCCAAAACAAAATCTACGGGAGGTTACTTGAGCAGGTAGAAACCCACGAACTTCAGCCCGAACAAGAAGCTAGATAAACCGTATGAAGGGCTATAAGCGAACCCGATACCATTTGGTTACCACTTTGATTGCTTTGGCCCGCAGGTTTTATAATGATTTATCATACAATGAAAACATGAAAAACTCCCAAAATAGGCCTCCAGAGCGCTTAGAGTCCTTTATTGCACTGCTTTTCATCTTTGATTACTTATTAAATAAACAGCAGATACCTGATGAACTCCGGCAGGGTTTCTTGTCAGATGTTTTTAAATATTTGTCAAAGAGCCACAGAAAACAAGTGGATGATCCTGATCCAGTTGGAGTTTTTGAGGAGCGTTTCAATCAATATGCCGATTATGGGGTCAATAAAGGAGCTCAATGGTTTGAATGGCTGGTACCCGACCTTTATCAAAAATTAAAAGGTTGTCATCAAACGGGAGCAGTTCAGCAAGATTATCCCATCGGTAATATCAATCCACCAACCGTATTTTCCGAACAGGTTCATTTCCACTATCAGTTTGCAGAAAAGCTCATTGAGGCTATAATTGAGCAGCATACAGCCTTCAGCGCTTATCGAAAAGCCCAGACAGCAATGGGAGAAGCTCCCGTTACAGTTTTAGGCTTTCTTAAGGCACAGGCGAAAGGGCTGTAGCCCTTTCTTTCAACAGGTTTTTTATCATTTGTTGACCAAAATGACGAAATCGCTTTAAACTAAAGAGCTTACACCATGCTCATTAAGCTAGCGAATAAGCATGACCTGCCCATCCCGCTTTATAAACCTTCCATCTGCGCCCTTAGCTGTAATGACATAGGTATAGCTTCCTGTAGGCAATTTTTCTCCATTGTAAAGCCCATGCCAGGCATCCTGCTTTCCATCTCCTTCAAAAACTTGCTCACCCCAACGATTATAAACCCGGATCTTAACATTTGTGAAATAAGTTCCTTTTACGTAAAAACTATCATTGTATCCATCACCATTGGGGGAGAAGGCATCCGGTACGAATATCCGAACGGTTGGGTCAATGCAGCTTACATTAGAAAACGTCCGGACAGTTGTATCAGGATCTGATTTAACACCTGCTATCCGGTAACACAACTGTCCCAAATTCAGGGTTGAAAGGGTATCAATTAATTGCCGGCGACTAGGGAACAGATCATCAAAGCTCCTAATAGTTCTAAATCCTTCCCCATTTGCTTTCGAAAGCTGTACCTGGTAATACCTTACCGGCCAGCCCCGATAGCCAGACCAGTTTAAAATCGGATCGCCATCACCCTCATTAGCATCAAGTTGAATGGGGCGGTGGGCCGGCTGATTAAACGGGCCTTCATTGCCGCAGCTATCAACTAGCTGTATTTGGTAACTGTATTTGTGGGAATCCACATTAACAGCTGTATCCGCAAACCTTTGAACCGTATGATCTACTAAAGCCAGCTTTTTGAAAGGGTTATCACCTTTAGACCGCTGTAGCCGGTAAAACTTGGGGATGGCCGAATTAGCAGGCTTCCAGGTTAAAACATTCCGCCCATCAGGTGTTGTACTAGCTTTCACAACGGGGGTGACTGAAGGCTCACCATAAATAATGACCTTTTGACTAAAGGTATCTGAACAGCTAAATGAACTGGTAACTTTTAGTTGTACGTTATAGGAGCCGCCTGATGCGAAAGTGTGGGTCGGATTCGGTTTTGAAGCTTGGCTACCATCATCAAATTTGTAATTCCAAGTTGAAATACTGTCTTCAATAATACTTGATTCATCCTGAAAAGTAAGTTCCTGACCAACACAACCCCGATCGGCTGAAAATTGCCCATCAGGATGCGGCTTAACGACCATAGTTTTTTGTAGCGTATCCTTACAACCATCTGCAGTGGTAGTGGCTAACCTTACCTTAAAACTACCGGTTGTATCATACTGATGGCTAGCTGTTTCTGATCGACCCATGTTCCCATCACCAAAAAACCAGAAATATTCCATATTGGACGTAGGCTGATTACTTTTATTGGTAAATTCAAACAAATGACCACGCTTGCATTGGAGCGAATCATTAACGCTGAACGCCACATTGGTTTGGGGCGCAACAGTAAGCTGCAGTAAAGCTGTATCACGGCAACCGCTATCTGAGACTGCTACCATTTGAGGTTCATAACTACCTGGCTTGGAATACCTGTGTTTCGGGGCCTTTTTATTGCTAGAAGTGGTATCGTCAAAAAACCAATTATAATTTAAGGTACCCGTGGAAATATTGGAGTTATTGGTAAAGTTGAAAAGATTTGGATCCAGGCATTGCTTGGAATCATTTACCGCTACACGGGAATTTGGCATTGGATCGGTATAAAGGTTATTTTTAGTGGTATCCAGACATCCTTTCCCAGTTTTAACGATTTGCGTTACCGGGAAGGTATCAACCTGTTGATAACGGTGGTTCGGGTTGGCCTTGGTACTTGATGAACTATCTCCAAAATCCCACTTATAGTTGAGGACGCCATTCCTGAGCTTAGTTTTATCGGTAAGATTAAAGTTATTATTTCCAAGGCATTGGGCTGGATCCTTGACTTCAAAGGCTGCTGTGGGTTCAGGATGTACAGTCACGCCTTGATAAGCCGTATCAAAACATCCTTTGTTAGAGCGCGCCACCATTCTGATGGTGAAATCACTAGCTGTGTCATACACTACCTTAGGTGATATGGCGGAAGCTTTGGAATTGTTGCCAAATTCCCATTGATAACTAAGGTTACCCTTTAAAATGCTTGACGTATTCTGTAACTTAAAACGGTTCACATCCAGGCATTGGGCACTATCCTTCATACCAATGGCGGCATCTGGCATCGGATGAACCGTAACTTTACGAAAAGCCGAGTCCCGGCATCCACTATCAGATCTGGCCCTTAATTTCACACGGTACGTCCCCATATTGGCATAGCGGTTCACCACAGAATCTCCCATTTGCTGACTTCCATCATCAAAAAACCATTTAAAGTTCAGATTCCCCGTATTTATTGAACTTGTACTAGTAAAAAGGTAACGATTACGCTTTAAACATTGGGCTGAATCCTGGCTGTAAGCAAATGAAGGTTCAGGCTTGGGGTTTACCCTGATCGGATCTTTAGCGGTATCCCGACAACCTTTATTGGAAGTTGCCACTAGCTGTAATTGGTACGTCCCAGAAGATTGGTAAGTATGGGTTGGAGAATTCTTAGATGCAGAATCCCCATCACCGAAAAACCACTTTTCTGTTAGCCCACCTTTAGAAATATTGCTATTCCCGGTAAACTGAAACTGGTTCCCAGATAGGCACTGGGCGCCATCCTTCACTGAAAATTCTGCTTGAGGCATCGGTTGCACCCTCACTTTTCCGCGACTGGTATCCGTACACCCGGGGTTTGATTTAACACGCAGGGCAATCGCATAGGTGCCGGTATCACTGTAGGTATGTTTTGGAGCCGGCTTAGTACTTGTATTGGTATCTCCAAAATTCCAGGAAAAATCCAACTTACCACTATCAATGGTAGTATTATTAAGAAGCTTAAAGCGATTACTCCTTAAGCACTGAGCTGAATCAGGCACATCAAAACTGGAAACAGGATTGGGATTAACAGGCTGCGTTTTGATAACACTATCCTTACACTGAAAATTGGAAGTTACCGTAAGTTCTACTTGATAGTTGCCATTACTATCATACCTGTGGTCGGGGTTAGGAGTTATTGCGGTACTGCCATCGCCAAACTGCCATTTCCACTTGACTAAACTGTCATAACTAACACTACTACGGTCATTGAAAGGTTTAATTGCTTTTTCACATACAGGGCTTAGTTGAAAGTCAGCATTGGGAACGCCTCCCACATCCACAAACTTCCTAGCCGTATCTTCACAACCCCTGCTTGAACCCGCCACTTGTGTAACTTCAAAACTATCGGCATTCCCAAAAGTAAAACTCGGGTTAGCTTTGGAGCTGGAGCCGGCACTACCAAATTTCCAATTGTATTGACTCACCGTATCCGTTGAAACAAAAGCTTGGTCTGTAAAATTGGTAGCATCTCCTAGGCAGGCGGTATCAAAAGTAAAATCAGCAGTAGGCTGTTTGAATACGGAGTCGGCCTGCGTGATGGAATCCTTGCAACCAATCTGAGATTCCCTGAATAACTGCACGTTGTAGTTGCCGGTAGAGGGAAAGCGGTGATCGGGATTAACATTATTGGAATTATCCCCATCTCCAAAACTCCAGTTTGAGACAGATAGCACACCGTTCTGGATAGTACTCTGATCGGTGTATTGTGCTTTCTCATACTCACATACCGGAGCGGAACTTTTGAATGCCGCTGTTACGGTCTGGGGCGTTATTTGTACCGAGTCTTTTACCTTGCAGTTAAAGGCTGTGTCCGTGGCTGTTATCGTGTAGGTATTAGCGGTGTTGGTTTTCACTTTTGGACTCAGAACGGAGGTGTCACTTAAGCCCGAAACAGGCATCCAGGATAACTGGTAATCTACTTTATTGGTAATCTTTACGGCATCCATAGCCCAATTATCCAAGCACCAAGTTACGGTACCAAAAATTCCTGACTGACAATTATCATAGGTGCTTTGTTTCCAGCGAAAGCGAGTTGATGAAGCTTTTGCACCCTTTGGAATAGCTATTTTCACCTCCTTAAAGCCACTTTGAGAATACGTAGAGTTGGCTAACGTCTGTAGCGTGGTCCAGGTGGCACCTCCATCTGTGGAATAGTCCACACTAACAGTTTCACCACTTTCTATAGCATCGCAACCACTCGGATTTAAAAGATTATTTGACCCGGTTCCATACCTGAAATAAAAACTAAGCGTATCCGCTTTCCGGGTATCAAGATCCTTAGTGACAGCTTTTCGATCTGTTCCGTCTCCATCAAAATAAAGCGCACCACTTCCGTTTTGCGTACCACAAGTACTACCAGCCGTGCCTAAGCTAATGCTTCTCCATGACGCACTCTTAAATCCTCCATTAAAGTTATCCTCTATTAAAACCTGGGCCGTATCAGGACTAATAGTAGTTTTCAATCTTACGCTGTCTCCCTTACAAAAAGTGGAGTCGCTAAGGGTGTTAAGTTTTGGCTTAGGATCGATATCCACCGTTCTTTGGAGGCTATCCTTACAGTTGCTGGATGAATTTACGGTAAGACTGACAGTATAAGCCTTAGCATTATTGTAAGTAAAAGACGGATTAGGTTTTGAGGAACTGACGCCAGGCTTCAGTTTCCAGTCGTAACTGGCAATGGAACCCTCAGGCTCAATCGTAGCAGTCTCAGTAAAAGAAGTTTGCAATCCCTTACAGGTATTATTAGTAGTAAAATCCGCTACCGGCTTAGGGTTTATGCGGAAGCTTTGTTTGGAAGAATCCGTGCATGCGCCACGTGTATTCACCGTTAGGGTAGCTGTATATTTTCGACCCGTGTCATAAACATGTTTAGGGTTTTTCAGGCTGCTGGAATCACTATCACCGAACTCCCATTTGTTTTGTATGATTGAGCCTTTGTTTACAGTAGATGAGTTGATAAACTCCGATGAATCCCGGCTGCAAGCGGGTACAGCGCTAAACTTAGCTTTAGGCTTTGAATCAATGGCTATCGTTTGATTTAAGGTGTCTTTACAACCGTTGGTATCGGTAATGATTAGCTGAACAGGGTAATTACCGGTATCGCCGAACTTATGTTTCGGATTCTGTAAGTCTGAAGTGTCACCATCTCCAAAATCCCAATCCCATTTATTAACTATAGCTTTTTCACTTCTGGAAGAATCCGTAAACTGTACGCTATCCAGCACACAGCCACGATTGGCTGCAAATGATGATGTTATTCGATAACTGGGATTTAAGCTTGGTAACACCCTTATGCTATCTGTTATCGGGCAGTTGCCACTATCCTTTACTGTTACAGCATAAGCCCCTGGTTCCTGGATGTAAATAGAGTCTCCCTTATCCCCTGTACTCCAGTCATAGGTCAGGTTTGAGTCTGCACTTGCACCCTGTACAGTGGGCTTTAGCTTCAAGGAATCATCGCAGGCAACATAAGCCGTATCGCCAAGCTCCACGGTCTTGGAAGGAACCACATTAACCACATAACCGCGTGATATGGTGGTAAAATAGGGACAGTTGTTATCCCGTAAATTAATGGTGAAAGTATTACGCTCAATTCCCTGTCCCGCCGAAGGATTAGGTGGGGTCCATGTAAACTTGCCTGTGGGAGAATTAGTAGTATCGTCAATAACGGAAAAATTTGCTCCAGAGATCGCACCATTCCAGGTCATGAACAACGAATCGTTTGGATCCGGATCGGAGGCATTTACATAAAAAGTGACAGGCTGGCCAGGACACACCGTTGTATCAAAATTTTTATTGGTGGAGTCGAAGGAACCTTTGCTATTGCTTAAACCTGGTAACTGCGGTGCATTGGGAGAACTACAATTATTCACAATAAGCTGAATATCCCTTAAAATCACGCTTTTTAGGGTACCAGACGTATCAAACTCTTCAACTTTAACACCGATTACCGAAACATCTATTTGCGAAGCATTAAAGGAAATATCCCCGGTGGCTGAATCAATGGTGAAAGGTGTGGAGGATTTTAAAGGTTGAGAAGCTGAAAAGCCACTTTTATAAGTAACCGTACTGTTTGCACCGGTTTTGGGTGTATATAAACTATACTTTAGGGAATCCCCATCCGGATCTACAGCGCCTTGGTTGTAAACAAAATCCTGCCCTTTGCAAACAAAAGCTAATGGCCTGTTAGTAAACTTAGGAACATTATTATCCGGGAATTTTTTGTTGTTGAGCTCAGCTTCTAAGTATAGCGTTAATCCCCCAATAAGGGGCTGTTGAAGCGTGGTGATAGCATCGTTCCTTGCTGTGCTACTCCAACTAAACACCCAATCACTACATTGCGATAAGGTTACGGTATCCTTAAATATATAGCGTTCAATTCCTTTTGTGCTGCCACCATTACAACTTGAAGTTCGGGAATTGCACACTGGAGCAATGTCTTTTCCAGTTCCGGCTACAGTATCAAGGGTTACACTCTTATTGATATTACATTTAGTTGAACTGTAATCCACCTGCTGGGTATCACTAAACGCTGCTCGATTGCCATCACAATCGAAAAAATAATTAAGCGTTATTTCGTAGCTATTACTATCGACTTTATCTACGTGAAGATCCCCTCCTACCAAGTGAGAAGCATGCGCCGAATTTGAGGAAAAGAGGAAAAAAAGGCCTAATGCCAAGACAGGAATTATAGGTAAAGAGGTTTTCATTGCTGAAATTTTTGTGGCTTCCGACTTGCTTAAAAAGTCGTTTCATGATCTAAGTACTCAAGAACAAAAGTACCCTTTCTTTTTAGCTAAATTATTATGAAAGTAAATTTTCGATATAAAAATAATTCTTTTTGTTAATCTGATAGCTTCCTTTCGAGGATGAGCTTTATCGGTGGCCAATCAATTAGCTAGACCAGGATTAAGGCCAACCATTTATTTTTTGCTTTAAGCTTGTCCTTAATCATACCTTTGCTGTAAATCTAATAATTTTATGAGCGAAAAAACCGTTAAACGCCCTTCCGATTCCCTTACGGTCATGAACAATTTAGTTCTGCCGAATGATACCAACACCATGGATAATCTTATGGGGGGTCGTCTTTTAGAGTGGATGGATA